>DASTOM010000024.1:0-348909 GCA_035762545.1 Acidimicrobiia bacterium | reverse complement strand
GGCTCGGTGAATATCAGTGTCAGTACCGATCCATCCGCCGGGAGACGCATCTTTGCCGAATCGAGTGCCGGGTCGATCACGATCGGCACAGGCCCCTGAGCCATGACGCTGTCAGTTCCGGCGAGGGGGTTGTCCGGATGGACCTTTCGGGTCGAGAGCCTGGTCAAGGTATTCGGCGACGACGACCGACCTGCCAATGACGGGCTGACCCTCGAAGTCAGACCCGGGGAGGTCTATGGCTTGTTGGGCCCCAACGGTGCAGGCAAGTCGACGCTCGTCAAGCAGGTGATGGGGCTGCTCAAGCCCACCCGTGGAAGCATCACCCTCGGCCCCTATGACCTGGTTCGTGATCCCGCTGCCGCACGTCAACTCTGCTCCTATCTGCCCCAAGCGCAGATGCCTATCGACTCGTTCCGGGTGATCGATGCGATCGAGATCGCAGGGTCGATCAGAGGGGGAGAACGATCCGACGTCAAACGTCGTGCTCGTCTCCTCATCGACAGACTTCAGATCGGGGATTGGGCTCATGCGCGTGGTGCGAACCTGTCGGGTGGTGTGCGAAGGCTGGTCGGGTTCGCCATGTCAACCGTATGCCCGGGAAGGATCGTGTTCCTGGACGAGCCCACCAACGATGTCGATCCGCTACGACGACGTCTGCTCTGGGAGAATGTGCGACGGGTTGCCGACGAGGGTTCAGCAGTCTTTCTCGTCACCCACAATGTCCTCGAGGCCGAGAACTCGGTGGATCGGCTCGCGGTCATCGACAAGGGCCGCCTGATCGCAGAAGGCACCCCCTCGTCGGTGAAAGCTGAGTGTCGAGGGCGAATGCGCTTGCTCTTGATGTTGGCCCCGGGCATGGATGACCCTGACATGCCGAGCTTTGTTCGGGATGCTCACCGGGTCGGAAATCGGTTTGCGATCAGCATCAACGAACCCGATGTCCCAGCCAGCATCGAGTGGGCGCAGCTTCTCATGGCGCGGGGAGTCGCCGAGGAGTATGCCCTGGGTGCGACCTCGTTGGAAGACGCGTACATCAAGCTCACCGGTGACGTGACCGTCGACAGCTCATGACCGCAGAGGCTGCTTCACCAGTTCTGGTCACGTCCGGCTGGTTCGGCGCGGCCGCCTGGATGCGCGCATATCGAGTCATGCTGCGGTGGGAGATCTTTGGCTCGCGGCTGCTGTACCCGATCCTCATCGTCTCCCAGATCCTCGTGGGTGCCGGGTTCGTGATCGGTTTCGGCCTGCTCATACCGGATCTCGACCTGGCGACCGCTCAGTATCTGACGACTGGAGCGGTGGTGATGTCTCTGATTCTCGTTGGGCTGGTTGTTGCCCCGCAACTGATCGCGCAACAGAAGATGGAGGGCTCGTACGACTACGTCCAATCACTGCCGGTGCCGAGGAGTGCGGTGGTGGCCGCCTCCATGACTCTCTCGTCGCTGGTAGCCGTGACAGGGATCGTCGCAGCACTGTCGGCGGCGGTGTGGCGATACGACGTGGACCTGTCTCTGGACCCCTCGATCGTGCCCGCCTTCATCTTGACGCTGGCATGTGGCAGCCTCCTCGGCTCCGCGGTCGGTCACGCCCTCGACAATCCCCAGGCCACACTCTTGTTCACCCAGTTGGGGATCCTGTTCATCATCGGCTTTTCGCCGGTCAGCTTCCCGATGGAACGACTCCCCGGATGGCTGTCCGGTCTCCATGAGTACCTGCCAATCCACCACATGGCGGTGGTGGTGCGGGCTTCGTTGACCGATGGCTTGGTCGACCCGACGTTCAGGAGCTGGTTTGTCCTGACCGTCTGGGCCGTCATGGCGGCTCTCGTCACTGGTCTGGTCATGGGCCGCCGGCGATGACCGCCGTCGTGGCCTCCGACATCCGGCTGAGGGCGGGAACGCAGCTGTGGATGGAAGGCTATGGCTCGATGCTGCGGTTCGAGATGCGGAACCTGCGTACATATCTGACGATTGGGTTGGTGATACAGCTCGCGTTGGGGGCGGGCATGACCCTCATGTACGGCTTCTACTTCGGCGATCTCGACTCCTCCCAGGTGACCTTCTTGGTGACAGGTATCCCGACACTCGCCTTGATCCCGATCGGATTCGTGATGGTTCCGAGCGCGATCATGGAACACAAGCTGCATGACACCTACGACTACGTCTGGTCGCTCCCTGTGCCTCGCCTGTCATCCGCGATGGCCACGTTCACGATCTTCGCCGTTCTCGGGATCCCAGGAATGGTGCTTGCCCTGCTCATGGCGAGCGCGATCTACGACGTCGATCTTGCGATCTCGTGGAGCATCATCCCGGCGATCCTGGTGACTTCTTGGATTGGCGTGTCGGTGGGTTACGCCCTCGGGCATGTGGTTCCCGAGCCGAGAGTGATAAGCCTGATCACCAACATCGTCCTGTTTCTGGTGTTGTTGTTCAGTCCCATCGTCGTGGCGATCGAACAGTTCCCCGATTGGTGGGAGCGTGTCCACCATGTGCTCCCCTTCTGGCACATGTCAACGGTGATCAGAGCCGCGCTCACCGACGGGATGGTGACGACCTCGGTGCCGTCCTCCTATATCGTGCTCGCCATATGGGGGGTGCTCGCGGCTTCGGTTGCCGCCCTGGTCGTAGGTCGGCGGGGCTGATGTGACCGTCGTTTGGACGTCATCGGGTCGCGGCCGGGGTCCAGCTGCTCGAGGAGTGCCATGTGTGTAGAAGGACGGAACCGGTGGTCACCGTGACCCCGATTGATCAGCCGGCCCCCAAGCGTCGACCCTGGTTCTGGAAGCTGACACGCAGATCCGTTCTGGTTGTGCTCGCTCTTGCCTCATGCTCGCCAGCGACACCAACTGCCTCCACCACCGGGTCGGCGTCGACGACATCGAGTGGGCTGTCGAGCCCGGTTACGACGTCCACGTTGCCGCATTCCTCGACCACGGTTCATTCGTCGACTACCACCACAATTCCCAATGGCACTTCGCCAGATCCGGTTGACGAATGGACCCTCGAACCGGCAACCGCGGAGATCCCCAACGGCTGGGATCTCGTCGTGACGATCCCATACGGGGAGGATGAGGCCCTTCTCGGAAGTGCGCCCGGTGGGGAGAATCTGATGCTGGGACCAAGCTATGGCGCCCAGGCGCCCGATGGCTCGTGGTGGTTTCTCGATGCAGCGAAGGACCGTCTGGCTCATTACGACCGCGATGGCTCCTACGTCGGCTCCGTGTATCTGCCCGAGGACTATCTCGTCGACGGCGTGTACTTCCAGTACCAACTGCCTCGCGTGCTGGCGGATGGGACGGTGGTCGCGGCCAGGTTCGACGAAACCTCGACCGAGTTCCTCATCTCATCGGGCAACGAGCTTCGCAAGACATCGATCGCGGGTGCGCAGATTCCGCGGGCCGATGACGGCTCGATCCTCTTCGGATTCGACTTCGAAGGTACTCAATGGTCCCTTGATCCGACGACAGCCGAGTGGCAGCCAGTCGATTGGTTCCGCGGGCAGGATGGTTCGAGCTATCGCATAGGAATAGTCGAAGACGGGTTTCTATTCGCACGGCCCGATCCAGCGATCGAGATGATGATCCCGGTTCGGTCAACCGTCGGACCCGGAGCGGTTCACCCGACCATCGAGGTGGCAGTTGGCGCAGACGGTGTCACACACGTCTTCCTACTAGGCATCAGCGAATCGGATGAGTCCATCCAACTAGCCGGCTACGCGACCATTGGCGCCGATGGCGTGCCGTCAGACTTGGAGCCGATGATCAACCCGTTCACCCCTGCAGATCCGGGTCATCCCTCCCATCTCGGCGTGGCCTTCGGCAGTTCCAAGCCATACTTCATGATCATCGGGGAAGACGGGGTGCAGATCTATCAGCGCAGCTGACCGCTGACTGCGGATCAGCGAGCTGACTCGTTGTCTCGTAGTCGTCGCCGGGCGTGGGCGAGCTCGCTGGCGAGAGCGCCGACCACCAGGACGGCGATGGTGAGGATCACGTCGGCCCGGTCGAAGATCTCCCAGTGGAATCGAGGCTCGGTGTGGGCGTATCCGAACCAGATCCCCCCCGGCCACCGCAGCAACTGCTCCAACTTCGCGTCCCGCGTACCAACTGGTGAAGGCTGCAACGATCGGAATCGCTATGGCCACGACGCCCTGGGCCGTTTCGGCAGGGACGACCAAGCCGCTGCGGTGCCGATGAGGGTGCCGAGGAGGGCTCGCAACGCGATCTGGACCACGCTGGTTTCCACGGGAGGCCGGGCCTTGTCGGAGGTCATTCGTACAAGCCCATGAATAGGAAAAGGGCCCCGATCAGGCAGAGGGCGACCACCAGTGTGAGCCACATGGTGATCGAGGGGTCCGCCTGGCTGCCGGAGGTCGCGTTGGTACGGCGAAGAAGAACCACAGCGATCGAAATACGATCGACAACACAACGATTTCCGATCGTCAGGGGGATCAGATCGAGCCGCAACTGAAGTGAGTCGCTCAAAACTCAAGGGTATGGCGACCTTCTGAGCATTCCGCCGAACTAACAAGTTCCTAGCGCTCTCGAGCACGATCCGTATCGGTATTTGTCTCGTCGGCTCAAGAATCGATCCTCTGTACGTGGGCCTAGCGTTCCTGAGATGCGGCCGCTGACCATTGGCGATGTGAGGCGAGAAGCGCTGGCTCTGCCGAGAGCCTACGAGGCTGTGGTGGGTGGCCGGATCAAGTACCGGGTGGGCCGGATCGTCTTCCTGGCAGCGTCCAGGGACGAGACGCTATTGGGGTTCGGATTTCCGAAGGAGGAACGGGAAGCGCTGGTCGGCTCCGAGCCCGACAAGTTCATGATGCCCAAGCCCTCCGACATGCGATACAACTGGGCCGTGGTGCGGCTCGAGGCCATCGATCGTCAGGAGCTAGCTGAGATCATCTTCGAGGCATGGAGTCTGGTTGTCCCCAAGACCCTCGCCACCGAAGTAGCGCGTCAACGGGGCCTGCCACCGGATCCGAGGTAGATCTTGATCGAGCTTCTTAGCGTGGATTCCCGGCTTGGCTGTGGAGGAGGCTGACTTTCTCGCCCAAGGGCACCGATCCGATCGCGCACACTTCTTTGACCTCGCTGCAACTCAGCTCGATCACGTGTCCAACCTTGTCGTAGGGCCAGGTGAGCATGATCCGGAACGTCTTGGGTCCTTCGCTTACGCATATCCCCAAGATTCGTCGGCCGTCTTCAGATTCGAAGACCTTTTCTGTAGTCATTTGAAACCGCTTACCTCAGGCTCCACTTACCTCAGGGTCCCTCCATCCAAACCTGGGTTTGGTGGGTGCTGCTGCGGTCTCGCCACC
Source organism: Acidimicrobiia bacterium (assembly GCA_035762545.1). Taxonomy (GTDB): domain Bacteria; phylum Actinomycetota; class Acidimicrobiia; order Spongiisociales; family ZC4RG35; genus JANQRA01. Next base: position 343,587 of record DASTOM010000024.1, on the reverse strand, counting down.
CGGGTCTGGTGAGCTGGCCTGAGAGGCCGCTCACCGGTAGATGCGACCGCCGACCGTTTTGGCGAATCGCTGAGCATCGCGACGGTCGGTGAAGACTCGGGTCATCGTCTTTGTCTCCAATGGTGATCGGAACCGAACGACATAACTGCGGACAGTGTGCTGAGGTCGCCGTTCCCTGGTTCTCATCGATTTCACCGCGTTCCGTAGCCTCGACGCCAGAAATCGATCAGAGCATGTCGTCGCGGGATTGCTCCGCACGGGAAGCTCCGATCGCGGTGGTCACCTTCTTTTCTTCCTCAGGGGGCGGCAGAAGCGCAGGCATGCCAAGAGATTCGATCCACAGTTCGCGGGCCCATCCCATCGTGTGGTACAGATGCATGTCCTCTTCCTCCTCGACCTGCTCGTAGGCCTCGGCTAGGACCTTCTTGAGGTCACCGGTTGCCTTCTCGGACACTCTGCCGATCAGTTCCCAGTTGGCATGGTCCTTGGTCTCTGCATCGACTACGCACTCGGCGGCCACCAGTTGAGCTGCATCCGGGTCACCTTCGGCCAGGGCGGATTCCATGGCTTCGACGAGGGCCTCGCCCTTCATGCGGACGATGTTCCGTCCCGGAGTCTCGGTCTGGGTATCCAGTCCGAGCCGTTCGAACATCTCGGTGACGATCTGGACATGGTTCTCGGTCTCTGACAGATACTTCTCCCACTCCTGGTGTAAGTCGTCGTTGACGGCACACTCGAGTGCCTTCTTGTAGATCTCAACCCCTCCTATCTCCGTCTCCAGTGCCTGGTACAGCAACTCCGTCACTTGCGCATCGTTCATGGTGCCTCCTTCGTCGGTGCCGCTTCTAGATACCCCAAGGAGAGGAGGTGAAACGGAAGAGTGCTCGAAAGTCGCTTTTCAGGCGGCAACCCTTTGAGCCAGGGAGAGCGCATCGCGCGTTGCGTGAGCGTGCCCGTCGTTGTCGAAATAAACGAGCACGTCGCCATGCTCCGCGAGTTCTGAGATTCGGTCCGACCAGTGGTCGAGAGCGCGATCTCCGTATCCGCTGTCGTAGGGGCGCCGAAAGTAGGCCCGGTGGCTCGTAGCCAGATACCCGATGGTCGTGGCCTGTCGCCAGTTCGGCGGCCTGGGCGAGGGAGCCAGGCAACCGCGCCAGGAATCCCGCGATGAGATCCGGTGCGATCCTGCGGCTGTGTGGCAGTTGCCACAGACATGTGTCGAGTTTGTCTGTTGACTCGAGGACACCCGACACGACGAAGTTGGCGAGTGGTCCGTCGACTTCCCGAAGCGCGTTCAGATGAGTGATGTATCTGCTGCCTTCGACGGCAAATCTGAAGGTCTCGGGAACCGATAGACCGGCGTAGCAGCGAGTAGAAGCTCCTGTTGACCTCCACAGTCGCGAAATCGCGTGACACGAACGCGAGCCACTGGGACTTGGGCAGATTCGGCGGGTAGTAGCTGCCCGACCAGGGTTCGTAACCCCATCCTGACAGGCCAATCCGAATCGACATACCGATTGATTGCCGATGCTGCGGCTGTTGAAACGGCGCGTCGTCTTTCCTCTCGCTGGCGCTGGACGCTCCGTTCAGCATGGTCCCTTCGTGGAGGTCGCGACCCGTTTGCGGCTGGAGCTGTTGGGTACTTGAAGACCAGACCCATGAGCAAAGGAGCAGCGATGGGCGAGATAACGCAGTCGGTCGACGTGGAAGTGGACGTCCGTACCGCATACAACCAGTGGACCCAGTTCGAGGACTTTCCGGAGTTCATGGAAGGTGTCGAGATGGTGAAACAGATCGATGACACTCATCTCTCCTGGCAGGTGGAGATCGCCGGGGTGGAGAGGAGCTTCGAGGCAGAGATAACCGAGCAGACTCCGGATCAGCGCATAGCTTGGACCTCCAGGTCAGGCCCTGAGCAATCGGGTGTCGTTACCTTCCATGCTCTAGACGACGACACGACCAGAGTGACCCTGCAGATGCGTTTCGACCCCGAAGGCCTGAGCGAACATGTGGCCGACCTGACCGGCCTGATGGCGGCTCGTACCAAAGGTGATCTCAAGCGGTTCAAGGAGTTCATCGAGAGCCGTCGGGGTGAAACGGGTGGATGGAGAGGCGTGGTGGAGCGTTCGGGGTAAGCCCGCTTCGGCGTCGAGAGGGGACGTTTCATTCGATTGGCAGCGCCTGGAGCGCTGTGGGTTCGATGTCACGGCTAGGCGGCGAACCTCGGTGGCCGGTCGATGCCCGCTGCGCTCGCGGGGCGGCGGGACACGCGGCTTCGGATTAGCGTCAGTTTTCGCGACCTGGTTTGTAATTGGTCTTCGCCGGGGTACCTCCGTCGTCGATGCAGATCGAACACATCGATATCTTCGAGCGTCGTCCCGACCGCGAGGCGCGACGACAGCTCGTCGACATCTATAGGCACCTTGCCTTTGACCTGGCCAACCGATACGACGGCCGAGGCGAGGACCGCGAGGACCTTGTGCAAGTTGCAATGGTGGGGCTGGTCAATGCCATTGACCGGTTCGAACCCAAGTATGGAGTTCCATTCGTCTCATACGCGGTACCCACCATCCTGGGGGAGATAAGACGCCATTTTCGCGACCGCGGCTGGGCTCTACGAGTTCCGAGAGGGCTGAAAGATCGATTCCTGGAGACACGGCAAGCCAGCGAGGATCTGCACCGACAGTTGGGCCGTCCCCCGACCATCGAAGAGGTGTCAAATGCCGTCGGACTCAGTGTGGAAGAGGTTGTTGAGGCGTCGGCGGTCTCCGCGGCGTATCGCCCAGAGTCGATCGACGAGGGGGAGTCATCAGAATCACGCGGCACGATGTTCGGCCAGGATGACGCCAACATCGATCTGATGCTCGAAATGGCGGATATCGAGCCAGTCCTCGCTGCCCGGTCGGAGCGGGACCGTCAGATTCTCTATCTTCGCTTCTATGAGGACATGACACAGCGCGAGATCGCCGCACTCGTAGGGATGTCGCAGATGAACGTATCCCGAATCCTCAAGTCAGCTCTGGAAGGGATGCGCGCCGAACTCACCCTCTAGCGGGCACGGCGCCCGCACTCCTTTGTTCGGCGACGGACGGTTTCGCCAGCCATCCACCGGGTATTCCAGAGTGAACAAGAGATTGGTGTCTATGAAATCTGTACCAAGCGACAAGGCGATCGATTGTTTCGCCCACGGTTTGTCACATTTCATCTGGGAGCTAGGGCCCGAGTTGGGACTCAGACGCGCTCAGGGGGTTCTCCAGGCCCTCGCACATGAGGATTTGTTAGAAGCTCTCATGGGGACCGAGTCGCTAGAAGACGGTGAGGCCCTTGTCTCGTCTACCCAATAGCCAGCAGGTATTTTCTGGTCAGGGGACTGGAGAACGATTCCCAAACCACTTGATCGGGTAACTCGTAGGCGTGATGCAAGACCAACCGGCAATAGTGGGACGGATCCCCAAGACTCGGGGGAGGAAGCCGCAGGTGACGGACGAAGAGCGCAGGTGCTCCCAACCGGAGTGTGAAACTCGTCTCAACAGGTACAACAACAGAGAGACCTGCTTTGTTCACACGGCGACCCACTTCCCCCGTATCCGCGGTCGTCTTCGCTAGACGGGACGCGATCTCCGGTCTTCGCTTCGTCCCCTCAACTCTTTTCGCGCTTCCTTTCCATCTCGAACCAGACAAGCGTCCCATCGGACCAGTCGAGGGTTCCCCAGCGCGAGGACAGGACGTCCACCAGTATCAAGCCATATCCGCTTTCCGAGGGCATTGACACTGCAAAGTCGCGAGGCTGAGTCACTCCCACCCAGAGGGCGTCTCCCGAGATTCGCACCATCAGGTCTATGGCGTCTCCGACCCCCCCGTGCTTGATGGCGTTGCTCACCACTTCGGACACCACCAACAGTGTGTCGGACATCATGTCGTCATCCATCCACGATGCTCGCTGGCTGCCCAGGAACCTCCGTGCCCCAGCCGGGGCACCGTCAGACGTGGCAATCGTCACTCGGGCTGTATGGTCGTAATCAGTCACGTTGGTTCAATGATCGCGTCTCTGGTGCGCCCGTCATACGCAACAGATCGGCCGATTACTCCATTTCCCGAGCGTGGGCGCTCGGGTCCAACGACCCGCACCGCACCGTGGGGCATTCATTTGCGCGAGAAGATCGATGTGTAGCCCCTGCCACGGTCTCCTTACCGTCCCAAGAAGGCCCATGGTGGAACACGAGATCACAAACTAGACATAGATATGGAAGGTCTGGGTCGGCCCGGGGGCAGTCGTCCCAAGGGTCGACGGCGAGATCGACATGTCGACAGTCGACCGCTTTCGAGAGGCCCTGGTCGTTCTGATGGAGCGACGCTGACGGCTGCGTTGCACACTTCGACCAGCTTGAGGTTGGTGCCCTGACTCTGCCGGCGAAGCGCTTGAAGGCTTCGTCGACTTATACTTGGTTCTCTTCGGCGAGGACCCCTTGCCAACGCTCTTGGCGCCACCAAGGGGTCGACTGCCGCACTGTTGAAAGTACATGAAAAGGGCCCTTGTGAGTTGGTCGTGAAGGCGGCTACATCTGCTTGCGGGCGTAATAGTCGCCCAGATCGCTCCGGTAGGTCTCGTCGCGGTAGGTGGTCTCGTCGAAAACGGGCGAATCCTTGATCTCGTCCCTGGTGCGGTCCACGTAGATCACCTCGTTGTCGAGGTCTACTTCGCGGATCACACCCGCTGGAAGCATGACTTTCTTCCCGAAAATCCATGGACCAGTGTCGACCACCAGAAAGCTGGCTCCCGTATCGTAAGTGTGCTCGTCAACGTGACCGATGGATCCGTCGGTCGCCTCGACCTCGAACCCAGAAATGTCTGGGGTCTCGCCTTCTGGCATCACAGCGACCTCATACATGTAGATGTCATATGTCATGGCTCTCCTTTCGCCTTGTCAGTGATTTACCCGAACGATCCGCCGACCTAACAAGATGGGCAATGGCGCAACGCCGGGTTCCGGGGACGCCCCGTCCTTTGACAAGGGTTGGCTCCCGGACTGCCATTGCTCCGGTGTCCAAATCCGAGCCCATTAACCCACCGGATCATCTGGTGCAGCCGGGGCAGCGGTTCGCCACGGTCTTGTTGGGCTTGCCTATGGGTGGTCTTCTGTCCCTGTTTCACGAAGATGGGACGATCACGACGCACAGAACGCCGCCCGACGTCGATCTGGTGAGCCGCATGGGACGCGGTTCTCTCGCCCGATCGGAGGTCGGCGAGGGGTTCCGGCGTGAAGCTGCGCTGTGGGATGAAGGTTCGGCGATGCTGCTCCTCGCCAGCCGGTTCGGGGGAGATGACAGCGTGGAGGCTGATGCCCTCATCCTGTCGGCGCCGCTCCCGCCAGAACAGGCGGGAGCCGAGCCCGGTGTAGGCGAACTGCATCTGTTCCTGACCGAGGTGGCGAAGGCCTCCACGAACGTCGGTGAGGCGGTGTATCTCAGTCGCGGCGGATGGTCGGCACCACCGAACGATCAGTATGTGCTTTTCGTGGCGACACCGTCGCCAAGCGGTGTGTTGATGTCTCACATCGAGACGTACCCCCATCCCGGCCCGGGAAGCATCTGGGACCTCTTCGAGAATCGGCGGCCGGGGGAGGCGTTGATCGTGAGGTCTCCCCTCGAAGCGGGGATCGACGGAGTCGGGCCGCTCCTCCTCGCTGCAGCGACACAGTTCTGCCCGCCGAACGAGCTGGCCCTGTCGTACATCGAGTCGAATTCGTGAGCTGGGTGCGCGGATGGTTGGAAGGGAAGCAGTGGGGGAATCGGTGGACATGGTCGCTTCAGCGAGGTGTCACGCTGGACGGATCGAGTTCGACGCCGCGAAGCCGGATCGCCACGTAGAAGACGGCGCCCAACACCACGAGCCCTCCGGCGACGAAAGAAGATCCCGGATCCCATAAAGTCGCCACCAGGCCACCGAGGAGAGCGCCGACCGGCACGGACCCGTGGGCGATCATCCGGTAGGCCGCCATGATCCTGCCCCGAAGACGATCTGGCACGGCCGCTTGGCGGTAGGAGACTGCGATGACATCCCAGAGCCCGCTGGCCACCCCTATGGCGAACAGGCCCACCGTTGCCACCGCCCACTCACGAGTCAGCCCGATGCCGAAGAGGGACATGGCGATCACCCCGACGCTGAGCGAGACGATCCGCAATCTCGAGCGACGTGCGGTCATGAGCGGAGCGAGGGCAGACCCAGCGGCATAGCCGGCGGCGCTGGCGACGAACAGGGCGCCAAAACCCACCCCTCCCAGACCCAGCTCCTCACTCGCGTACAGCACGAGAATGGCCTCCCCAGCCATGATCCCGATGTTCAGGAGAGCAGCGCCGATGGCGAAGGTTCGGATGGGCTGTTCCCTCCACAGCCATACGAGTCCCTCCTTGATGCTGCCGGCCAGCCGCTGGGGGATGGTCAGATCAGCCGATTCGGGCCTGAATCGACCGCGGAGGCCAAACATGAGAACGGCGGCGACGGCGAAAGTTGCCGAGTCGGCAACGAATGGAAGGACTGCCGCCGCCGCAAACAAGAACCCGCCCAAGGGTGGCCCGACGAACCGATGAGCCACGATCATCGTCGAGAAGAGCCGACCGTTGGCGAGGTCGAGTCGACTCTTCGGTACCAACGCGGGCAGGAGTGACTGTGCCGATGTGTCCACCACTGTCTCGCCGGCAGCGATCATCGCAACTACCAAGTACAGCGACCAGAGTGGTGCGACCTCAGCCCAGACGGCTCCTGCGAACACGCTGACAGCCACTGCCCGCATCGAGTCGAACCAGACCATGAGGACCCGTCTATCGAATCGATCGACCAATGCTCCCGAGATCGCACCGAAGATGAGCCAGGGGAGCCCGGCGACGATTGTGATTCCGGCGATGGCGAGTGGCTCCGATGTGATCGAGGCAGCGAGTAGAGGAAAGGCGACCAGTACCAGCCCGTCACCCAGGTTGGAGGCGACTGCGGCTGTCCAAAGCCTCCCAAAACGGAATCGCTGGTCGAGAGCCGGAGCGGTCACCGCGAGTCGGGAACGGCACAAATGTTCGAACCGATCTGGGTCCAGTTCCCGCTCACCCGGCGGTAGATGTCGATGCTGCGTATGAGGATCGTTTTGGGTGAGTTCACATCGTCAGATGCACTGAGGAAGTCGCGGGCGAGGTAATAGACGATTCCGAGGTCGCCCTCGATGTCGATCTCGAAGTCGAGGAACTCGTAGCTGTCGACCGAGAGACCACCCATTGCATCCCTCAGGTCCTTCATATATTGGTCGATGCCGCGCACGAGCCTCGTACTCCTGATCTGGAATCCTTTCCAGTCCTCGATCCGCCCAGCACGCAGCGTCTCGAGATCCCCGGCCAGATAGGCGTCAAATAGGGAGACCACGTGCTGTCGGATCGCGTCCTCATCTGAGAGCCCAATCGTTGTATGGCGCATAGGTGACAGCATCGGTGTCAGTTGCGGCGCCGGCTTGGAAATCGGTGCGAATTCGGGCCGTCGGTACGATATTCCGGTGCCGGAGACCACCCTCCTCCAGACCACCAACCAACTTGCCTTTGGGCTGTCCCGGTGCGGCGCCGTGTCGGATGGTGTCGAAGTCGAAGAGGTCGAGGACAAGTTCACTCTGGTGTTTCCCCTCTCGGGGGTCTTCGTGATCGATCTCGAAGGGTCGAAGGTCGTCGCCACGGCTGCCAAGGGCATCCTTCTCAGCACGGGTCAATCGCGACGGGTGCAGCACCCGTTTGGAGGCCACGATGCGAGCGCGTTCATCGCGATGTCGCCAGCGATGGCGGACTCCTTCCTCTCACTCTCCGGACGATTCCGCGTCCTGGCTGGCGCAACCAGTTCCGCGGTGGACCTCGGTGTGCGGCGACTGGTCACCTCCGCCATGGATGGGGAGGTCGGAGCTCTGGAACTCGAAGAGTTCACCGTCAACGCCCTGAGCCAGTTATCGGAGGCTTACCCGGAACGGTCTGCCAGCCCCAACGAAGCGGTTCGGCGCGTCGACGAATACCTCGCCGTCCACTTTCGTGAGGACTGCGGGCTTGCCGAGGTGGCCCACGCAGTCGGCTATTCGAGTCACCACCTGAGCCGATCATTCAGAGAGCTCACCGGCGAGACGGTATCCAGGCGCCGGATGCGGCTTCGTCTATCGAACGCTCTGTCATTGATCCTCGAGGGCGCAGACGACCTGGCAACCGTGGCGGTCGAGTCGGGCTTCTACGACCATTCGCACATGACGAACAGCTTTCGCAGACACTATGGAGACACGCCAAACGGGGTCAGGCTGAGTTCAAAGGGCGGGTCGGCGCCGAAGAGACGCGGGAAGAACAGTCGGGCAAGCCCCCTATGAGTCCTGCGTCGGCTCGAACTCGGGCAGGACGAGTCGGAATCGGCTCTGTTGGCCGTCGTATCTGTAGGTGAGGCTGCCGTCCATCTTCTCGGCCAGACCTCTGGAGACGGTGAGTCCAAGACCAGATCCGGCCGGCTTGCTGATGTCAGGCTGGTAGCGGTAATGGGGCTCGAAGATCCGTTCCCATTCGCTCATCGGCAACCCCTTGCCGTTGTCCGCCACTTCGACGAAGGCTCCTTGGCTGTCGGCGTCGATGGTCACCGCGATCTGGTTCCCGCCGTAGCGGATGGCGTTGGTGATCAGATTGCGAAGAATCTGGCGGACCCTGGCCGGGTCGGCAACTGCGCGAATGTTGTCTCCGGTCACTTCGATACCGGGTCGATCGGTGTTGTCCCACGCCTCCAACACCTGAGCGACTTGAGAACGCAAAGAGGTCGGGACCTTGGTGACATCGAGGCGATCGACCTCTAGACGGGCTGCGACGAGGAGGTCGTCGACGATGCCGGTGAGATCGAACGCCTCTCGTGCAATGAATTCGACCATTTCGTGACGATCGCTCTCTGTCATTTCGGTTTCGCCGCCGACCCGCAGCAGTTCGGCGAAGCCGAGAACGGCGGTCAGAGGCGTGCGCAACTCATGGCCAACGGAGGCGATCAGTTCGTCCTTGGCGTCGAGGAGGTTCTGCAGTCGGGCTTCGGCAGCCCGAAGGTCATGTTCGGCGAGCCTCGCCCGCTGGACCTCTTTGGCCATGGCCACCGAGACGTCGTGTAGACGACCTACGACCACACCGACTATGACCAGCATGAGTATCGGGAGTCCTCGATAGGTGGACAGAGTCTCCGCGACCCCCACGCCGACAGTCTCCAGGATCACCGCGGTCACAACGAGGAGAACGCCGGTCACGACCAGGGCAACCTTCAAACCGAACCAGGCGCCCGCCACCAGGATGGGCACGGCCATCAGGATCGGCGCAGCCGGCTCACCACGAGGGGCGAGCACGATCATCAGACCGACATAGCCGACGAAGGCTGCCAGCAGGGCGAGTCGAGCCCACCTCCGCTCCACTACCCAGAAACTGAGCGAACCGAGACCGCCGGCAGCCGACCCAACACCTGTATCCACTCCTACGAGGATCGCGTTGTGGTGTCTACGAGATGTCGCAGTCAGTTCTCAACTGTCCGCCACAGCGCAAACGTGGTTGTCGGTCGTCCCGACCGACCGATATGAACTGGTTGGGTTAGCGTCACCACGCTGTGTGCGAGGAGTGACGTGGTTCTCAGAGTGAACGTGCCAGATGACCTGATCAACGGAGACGTCGACGAAGGGTACGGGCCGGTCGCCGACGCCTTTCGCTCGAACTTCGCCTCAGGCCATGAAGTCGGTGCCGCCTGCGTCGTGTTCAAAGATGGCGAGAAGGTGGTCGACCTTTGGGGTGGGTACAGGGATGGCGTCATGAAGGCGCCGTGGGAGGAGGACACTCTGGTCACGGTGTTCTCCACCACCAAAGGGGTTGCGTCGTTGGCGATCGCGGTGGCGCACTCGAGGGGCCAACTGGACTACGACGAGAGGGTCGGCACCTATTGGCCCGAGTTCGCCCAAGCCGGCAAAGCAGACGTCACGGTCCGTCAGCTGCTCTCTCATCAGGCCGGGCTTCCCGTCATCGACATCAAGTTGGATCTCGAGGACCTTGCCTCACTCGACCGAATGGCGGAGGTGTTGGCCGCCCAGAAGCCGGTGTGGGAACCGGGAACCCGTCACGGATATCACGGCATCACTCTGGGCTGGTACGAGGGCGAGCTGATCCGTCGGGTCGACCCCGCGGGCCGAAGTCTCGGCCAGTACTTCGCCGATGAGGTCGCCCGCCCCCTTGGTCTGGAGTTCTACATCGGGCTGCCCGATGCGGTTCCTCAGGAGCGGCTGGCGACGATTCACGGGTACAAGCCGTATGAGATGCCTCTCCACCTCCGCGAGATGCCCCGAAAGTTCGTCCTCGGTTTTCTCAATCCCCGGAGCGTCACCTACAAGGCGTTTGGCAACCCACGCGTGCTTGGGCTGATCAACAACTACAACCGTCGTGACATCCTCCGACTAGAGGTTCCGGCTGCCAACGGGACGGGACAGGTCAGGGGGATAGCAGCCGCCTACGGGGAACTGGCCAACGGTGGACGGGCCCTGGGCATCACCTCCGACACACTGGATGCCCTGGCGCACCCGGCGAAACCTCCATCCCAAGGTCTGTCCGATGTGGTACTCAGGCTCGACTCCGTTTTCTCGTTGGGGTATGTCAAGCCATTCCCAGCCTTCCGCTTCGGATCCACGGCGGGGCTGGCGTATGGCACACCCGGTGCCGGCGGCTCGTTCGGATTCGCCGACCCAGATACTGGTGTCGGTTTCGCGTATGCGATGAACCGTTCGGGCTTTCATCTCTGGGATGACCCGCGCGAACTTGCGTTGCGCTCGGCCCTCTACGACCTGCTCGACGCCGGCCCGCAGACGCCGGACAGCTCCAGATGAAGCAGACGAATGTCGGGATTCGGGACCGGTGGCGTAACCCTCTTGCGGTTTCCGGCGTTAACAGTGATGAAGGGTGGCTGGGAACGAACTTCAGGAGCTGCTCCCAATGGAAAGACTGAAAAAGAGACTGGTAGTGGGTCTCACGGTCATCGCGGCGTTTGCCTTGGCCGGAATGGCTCTCGCCGCCGAAGGCGACGACACCGTGCTCAACTACGGGTACGACCAGGAGAATCACTTCTTCATCTGGAATGTCACCTCACTCGATTATTCGCCTGATGATGCGTTGCTCGAGGAGACCCTGGAAGGCTACGAGGAAGAGCAGTTCGCAGCTCTCCTGGAGGCCTGCGGGCTGGAGGGGGACGACCCCGAGAACCCGGACACCTACACCTACACCTATGACCCGGCAACCGGCCTGATCACAGTGAGTTCTGAAGGGGATTCGGAGGGCGGCGACACCGACAGCGAGGAGATCGTCTGCGGCGAGTTCCAAGGAGGGGACGTAACCGGTCCCGCCGGTCAGGTCAACCACGGGATGTTCCTCAAGTTCTTCAACGAGAACTACGAAGGCGAGGGCCGTGGTTGCATCGTCCGACACATCGCTCGATCCGGACTCGGGAAGGGTGACCAGCAGGTGAAGGTCGATGACACCGCGTCGGACGAGCCCACGGAGCCGGCGGAGGAGGAAACCGAAGTCGTCGAAGGGTCGATCAGCTTCACGACAGTCACCACCGACTGCCACCGTGGCAAGGGTGGGGCAGACGAGGAGACGGAGGACAACGAGGGCGGCGGGCCTCCCGAGCACGTACTCCAGAAGTTCGGTGGACAACATCCGCGGGACGCCAACGGCAAGCCTGACAATCCCGGTCGGCCGTAGCGACAACCGACAACACGACTGGAATCGAGGAGAGGGCCTGGCTCCACCAGGCCCTCTCCTTTTGTGTGTGGGGCCGGCTCGAATGTCGCCGAAAATGAATGCTTCCTCCGGCTACTCCGATGGAGGATCGAGGCTCGGTTTCTCGCGGTCCGACGGCATCACACTCCGGGTGACGCCCGGCCGAGGATCAGGGTCTGCCCGCCCCCGCCCCTGGGACATCCTCTGGTGGGCCGGAAGGGGATCCTGCCGAGGCCCCCGCAGGGGCGTCGTCCGGAGGTCCAACAGGCGTCTCGGCCGGAGGTCCGGGGGACTCGTTGCCCGGATCCGGTTCAGTCGATGAGTTTGCTTTCTCGTCTGCACCACCGCGCCCGATCTCCCTGGCCAGCTCGGAAATTCGTGCACCGATCTCAGATGGCTGGAGTTCTCCGCTGTCGAGCATCGCGGCGATCTGGTTCAGGATTCCCGCGATCGAGTCATTGACCTTCGGGTCGTCTCCTTCGCCGTCGGCGAGATCTGCACGCTCTGCCGCGCTCCGGAGAGCCTCGACCGCCTCTGCTGCTTCGGGGGAGAAACCCTGCTTATCGGTTCCGCTGTTGGCGTCCACGGCCCGCGCCGCATGAGCAATCGCCGCGGTGAGCTGCCCGCCCTCGACCAAAGACTGAGCCTCGGCGAGCCTCTCCGGTGAACCTCCATCACCGACACCGACTGACTCCATGGCTCGATCCAGACCGTAGAGGGGATCACCAGGTGCAGCTGCGTCTGCAGCCACGGCGACACCGGTCATACCAGTGAGGAGAACCGTGGCACCCACTGCTCCGACCAGTCGCTTCCGGAGAATCGCCTGGGTGGGAGGCTTCGTTGGTGCCTGCGTCCCGAACGAATGAATCCGGTTCGCTCGGACGATCTCGGCGGCGCGGGTGGAAAAGGCTGCCACTGCCTCGTCCGTGGGAATGGTCGCCCGAGTGTGGTGTAGCGAGTTCAGGACCGACGCGAACCGCGCCAAATTGTCCTGCTCGGGAACTTCCCGACCAAGGACGAGTTCCACGTCCTGGGGGGTCAGGCTGCGGGGTGCCATGTCAGTGTCGTTAACGTCGAAATCGCTCACAAGGTCACGTTTTCCTCGTCGAGTGCCCTCTTCAAAGCGCCGAGTGCCCGATGTTGTAGGGCCTTGATGGCGCCTGCTCGCTTTCCCATCACATGTGCCGTTTGTTCGATCGAGAGCCCGGCGATGATCCTCAATGCGAGGACGTCCCTCTGGCTATCGGTCAGGGCTTGGAAGACTTCGGCGATCTCGGCTGTCACCAAATGCTCGATAGCTTCGCTCTCGACGTCGCCTTCGGGTGTCACCCTCTCCGCACCATCGAGTTCGGACATCAGGGGTCGACGACCGTTGTAACGACGTTCGTCGATCAGGCGGCGATGGGCGATCACGAAGATCCAGGATCTGAAAGAGGCAGCGTCCCCGGTGAAGCCTTGGATCGCGTGAGCCACCCGAAGGAAGACCTCGCTCGTCAGATCCTCCGGCTCCTTTGCACCACGGCTTCTCAGATACCCGGTCACGGGGCCGGCCAGGTCGCGATAGATGCGGGCCCAAGCCCAGTCGGCACCAGCCTTGGCGGCCTGCAGTAAAGAGTCGAACTCTGCTTCACGCGCGTCCACGCCACACCTTCAAACGTCTAGCTCCGTAATACCCCCCAATCGGTCAAAGTCGAACATGACCTGAGCGATCTGGAGCGGGGTCAGTGGTTTCCGACACAAGCGCGGGAGAAGTCGACACGATGTCGGAACGATTCCGACTCGCTGTCGATCCGAGCCAGTCATAGCTTTTCTGCGATGCCGCAACCTCGTTTCGCCGCGTTCTCGTGCAGCTGACGAGTCTCTCGTTTGCGTATCCGGACGTGACGGCGGGGATCGTGCAACGGTCCTCGAGAGCCGCACCATCACACCAGGCGTCTTCGTCCTCGTATCAGTCGACGGTGTGATTCAGGGGCTGCTTCAGCACGACCTAGCGGACGAGATGTACCTGCTGACCTATCCCGTTGTAGTCGGACAAGGCACACGACTGTTCCCCGAGACCGGCCCGGACATGGCACTCGGTTTGATCGACTCTCGAGCCTTCCCAACGGCATCACCCTGCACGTGTACGAGCCGAGTGGGCTCCCCGCCTACGCAGGGTGACCACGACGACCGAAGATCGCGTTGGGCCAGTCGACCTGACCGTTGTCTGCTTCAGCGGCGAGGCACGAACTTGGCCACGTCGCCGTCATGTGTCACCAGATACATCTCGCCGTCGCCACCGATACCGAAACCGTTGACCTGACCGACCTCGCCCAGATCGCCGGTCCAGTCGGTGATCTCGGTTGGCTGGCCGTCCACGAGCCGGAAACTGCGGATCATCTGGTTGCACCAGTCGGCGTAGAAGTAGTGGCCGACGATCTCAGGTATCTCCGACCCTCGATAGACCACTCCTCCTGTCACCGCGCAACCGTCGGGTTGATCTGATTCGGGGCTCTGGATCGAGTTGGGATAGGCGAGGACCGCTTGGGTGTAGTCGGAAGGGTTGCAGTCCGACTCGAAGAGACACCTCGTCCCCTCCATGTTTCCCCATCCGAAGTTGTAACCACCACCCTCGTCGATGGGGACTGCGTTGATCTCCTCCCAGGTCTCAAGCCCGACATCGCCGATGTAGATGAAGTTGTCGACCGGGTCGATCCAGAACCGGTAGGGGTTGCGGAGCCCATACGCCCAGACCTCAGGCGCCCCGCCACCATCGGCGAAAGGGTTGTCGGCAGGGATGCCGTAGGGGTCGCCTTGGTCGACATCGATGCGGATGATGGCGGCGAACATCGTGTCGGGGTTCTGACCCTGACCTCTTGCGTCGGCGCCATCACCGGAGGACACCCATAGATACCCGTCGGGGCCGAAATGGATGTCGCCGGCGTAGTGGCGGATGTCGGTGGCGTTCTCAGGGTGATCGAGTGCGAACAGGACCCTCTCGGATTCTGGATCGGCCCGATTGGGGTCGTCGGCGCTGACCGTGAACTCGGACAACTGTCTCTGACCCTGACGGTTGACGTAGTAGACGAAGAACCGCCCATTGGTGGCGAACTCGGGATGGAAGGCCAGGCCGAGAAGGCCTTGCTCGATGCCGTCGACGAGAACACGGTCGTCGATGGCCAGGAAGGCCGGGTCGAGCATCTCGTTGTTGGCGTCGATCGCCCTTATCACCCCGACCCTCTGGACCACGAAGAGACGGTCATCGCCTGCAGGTGCCCGGACCGCGGTCGGCTGGTTGTAGTCCTCATCGATCATCTCCAGGCTGAGACCCGCCAACGGAGCGACGTTGGCGGTGGTGCTGGTCGTCGAATCCGGGCCCGTGGTCGCGGTCTGGGGAGCGGTGGTCGTGACCCCGGGTCCGGTCGTCGTGGTATCAGCTCCGATAGGCGGGGTGGTTGGGTCGGCTCCGCTGCCCCCGCCGCGTGACACCAGGAAGACGACTGCGAATACTGCCAGAAGGAGTATCAGCAGTATTCGGATGCTCGCTTGCGGCGCGGATTGCGGACGAGGATCACGATCGGTCACCCAAGCACGCTACCGAGCACACCTAACGTGACCGCGGCATGGACAATGCGTTCGCCGGCGGTCGTATCGGTGCGAAGGCGCTGGTCATCCTCGTCGTCTTGGCGCTGTGGACCTCGGGCTGCACCGCTCTGGTCAACGAGACGCCGGTCGAGACAGTGCCCGCGACCACCGCGGTGCCCACCACGAGCACCTCGACAACCGTGGCCAGCTCTTGCATCGAGTCGACAGGTGGGACTTCGTCGGTCGCCACGGGAGCACGGGCGACCGACGCCATCGCTCTGTCAGGGGAGACTTTTCTGTGTGCTCCCGACGTGGTGGTGGTCGCCGAGGGCAGCCTGTCCGAGGTGGTGGCTGCGGCGCAACTGGCCGCCGCCCTGGATGCACCCCTCCTCTTGCCGAATGTCGAGCTGGCAGCGGAGCTGAGGCGACTGACTCCGGACCGCGTTCACGTGGTGGGGTCCGTCGTCGTCAACCCGCCCTCCGGCGCCGAGGAGATCCGCCACGACGTCAACACCGCCGTCGATGTCGCGAGCGAGGTTTTGGGTGCCCCTGTCACCGACCCCTTCGATGAGTTCTCGGTCGTCGTGGACACCGTCCTCTCTATCGAGAACGCCGAGGCCGTGGTCCTCCCGGATGTGGCGAACGCCCAGGTCAGCGATGTCGATCGGATGATCGCCGGTCTTGCCCGACCGACCGGCTCCAAACCTGTGTGGATCGTCGACGCAACCGACCCGGTGACAGTTCTCCTCGCAACGGTGGCAGCCAAAGCGGCCGATGCCTCGGTCGTCCCGGTGGATGTCAGCGATTTGTTTCGATACCCGGAGGTCGGTGAGGCGGTCACCGGGTATCCCGAGCGGACCCTCCGCACCGTCGGAATCTCATCGACCCTCGACGATTGGAAGCTTCGGACCTTGGCGCGCGGCGAACAGCTTCCCGGAGGTGGCTTCGATCTGTTCCCCGAGCACATCAATCGTCGTCTGGTTGGGTTCTACGGCAACCCGGCATCCCCTGCCTTGGGCGCCATGGGCCAGGTCACCCCCCAGGAGGCATTGCATCTCATGCGGAACGGCGGGATCCTCACCGGCTACGTTCAGACCGGGTGCCTCCCATCGCCTTGCCAGGGCACTGTCCAGCCCGGGCTGCTCGACGGTTTTGCCGTTGACGGTGCCCATGTCGTTCCGATGTTCAATTACATCGCAAGTGTGGCCCAGCCCCGATGTGGAACTCATCTGTTCCCGATCGACGACTTCCAGGAAGGGGTGGATGTCGCCGGACAAGAGGGCGGGTACGTCGTCTTCGATCTCCAGCCAGGCTCTCAAGACTTTCTCACCCACGCCCAGTTCTACGAGGAAACCCTTCGTCTTCCTCACGTTGGGGTGGGTATCGACCCGGAATGGCGGTGCGGATGGCCAGGACAGACCGACTTCGACCGGAGGGGGACCGTCACAGCCGCAGAGATCAATCAGGTGATCAACTGGCTGGCCGACCTGGTCAACTCCGAGGCGCTCCCACAGAAGCTCCTCGTCATCCAGCAGTTCCGTGACGACATGATCCAGGACCGGGACCAACTCGTCGACCGGCCTGAGGTGCAGGTGGTGATCCAGATGGACGGTGAGGGGCAAGGGAACCTCAGCAGCAAGAACGGGACCTGGAACAACATCACCGCGGGCACCGAGGACGATCACTGGCGTTGGGGGTGGAAGAACTTCTTCGTCAGAGACCACCCCAACGGCCCCTACACCCCACAGGAGACCCTCGACCGAACCCCGGTGCCGGTGTACGTCACCTATCAGTAGCGCGAACTCGAATCACCCCATGATTGAGCGCCCATCCGGTCGGGTAACCACAGCGAAACTCTCATGTGAAGGGAGGCAAATCGTGTGTTACACGTGCGGATGCAAACTGCCCTACGAGGACCATGGGGACTCGGCCAACCTCGTCGAGGACGACTTGAAGCTGGCGGGTCAGACAAGCAAAATCGACGGGGCCGGTGTGGCCGTTGCCAAGCGCAACATGCTCGAGCTCATACAACTCCAGGAGGATGAGGGTGATCTGGAGGACCCCAAGCCTGACTACAACTGAGGTTCCTGCCAGCGAAGCGGCGAACCCCGAATAGGGTTGTTTCTAACCCCCAGAACCTGATCTAATCTCCACCGGTTGGCAGCAGTCCCCGACGTCAAATTCACCCGATCCGGCACTGTCGACATCGCGTACCAGGTCGTCGGGAGTGGCCCGCTGAACATCGTCCTCATGATCGGTTGGGTGTCCCATCTCGAGGTGCTCTGGGAACTTCCGGAGGCACGCCGTTTTGTCGAGCGGTTCGCGGCGATGGGTCGTGTTGCGTTGTTCGACAAGCGCGGTACTGGTCTGTCCGACCGGCCTCCGGATCAGCCGAGCTCCGCCGACATGGTGCCTGATGCTCTGGCCGTGATGGATGCGGCGGGGATGGAATCGGCCGTGTTGGTCGGATGGATCGACGCAGCTTCGGTGGCGATCCAGGTTGCCGCTCTTCATCCCGAGAGGGTGAGCGCACTGGTGCTTGGGGAGGCTCTCGCCTCTAGCCGCCCTGACGAAGACCACCCTTGGGGCGTCAACGAAGAGGTGACCAATGCTGTCGCCGATGCCATCGAGACGGGAGGCTGGGGGCAGGCGATGCTGTTCCCGATGATTGCCCCGTCGCTTGCGGACGATGAACGAATTCACACTTGGTTCAGGCGTCTCGAACGCATGTCTGCGACCCCGAGCATGGCGAGCAATCTCTTGCGTCGAACCCTCGAGTCGGATGTGAGGGGTCTCCTGCCCCAGGTGATGGCACCAGCCCTCGTGCTGCACCGCCGCGACTCGGTGTTCATCCCGGCGTCGGGGATCCAATGGCTCGCCGACCATCTCCCAAACGGGCGGTACGTCGAGGTCATAGGGGACGCAGTCCCCGGTTATCTGACAGACGTCGACCCCCTGATGGACGAGATCGAGGACTTTCTGCTGGGGACGAGAACCGGAGGGGACGGCAGCCGCCGTGTTGTGACAATCCTCTACAGCGACCTGGTCGACTCCACCTCGAAAGCCGCGGTGCTCAGAGACGACCGCTGGCGCAATCTGCTCGACGACCATCGCGGTGAGGCTCGGAGACTCATGGGACAGCATTCCGGTCGCGAGCTCAATAACGCTGGGGACGGTTTCCTCGTTGCGTTCGAAAGCCCGTCGGCAGCGATTCGGTACGGTCTCTCATTGATCGAGGCCAGCAGGAGGAAGGGTCTCGAGGTACGTGTCGGTGTCCACAGCGGTGAGATTGCTGGATTCGACGGCGACCTCGCCGGACTGGCATTGCACGTCGGAGCGCGGGTCGGGGCCCTGGCCGGCGCTGGTGAGGTCTGGGTGTCACGTACCGTGCGTGACCTGCTGTTCGGGTCTGAGATCAGGTTCACCAGCACCGGTCAGCACCTCCTCAAGGGCGTGCCCGGCGAATGGGAGCTGTTTCGAGCTGAGGAGTAGCCCTCTTGTTGTCCGGGCTCAGGTCGCGAGAATCGTTGTAATCGGCCCGATTCAGATGCTTCGGAGGCTGTAGTCGAGCACCACGGACCCGTCGTCGAAACGACGTGTCGTGTTGAGGACGAGGTCGACTCTCGTACCCTTGGGGAGGGCCGGCGTTCCTCCTCCCACGATCGTCGGTAGTAGCCGCAGCACGTAGCGGTCGACAAGGCCCTCCCCGATGGCGGCAGCCGCCAGCTCGGGTCCGGCGATGGACATGTCCATGTCGGCGTCACCCTTCATTGTCCGCAACACCTCGGGGTCGAATCTCGGCTCGAGCCGGGTGTTCCGCTCGGAGACGGACTCGAGGGTCGACGAGTAGACGATCTTGTCAGAGGCCCGCCACGCCTCGGCGAACCCACGTTGAACGTCGGGTAAATCGTCGAGGGCAAAGGTGTCCCACACTCGCATCGTCTCGTACATGCGGCGGCCATTGAGGACTGTGCCGACCGACCTCTGGAAGTCGTTGAAGAAGGTGTGCGCATCGTCTGATGGCTCCGCCCAGTCGAAGTTGCCGCTCTCGTCGGCGATGTAGCCGTCGAGTGAAGCGTTGATGAGGTAGATGAGGTCGGCCACGGGTTCCTCCGGTCTTGGGGCGCCCCAGTATGGCGGTCACTCGGGATCACCCGGCTCGGAAGGCAAGTCCGGGAACTCCTCCGGGTCGGCTCCTTCTTGCCGCACGAGTCGCTCCGCCAGCCCGGTGGTCTGGGCGGCGACTTGGTCCGAGATCTCCTGAAGACGCACCACGAGCAGACGCTCTTCTTCGAGTAGATCGTCGGTCGAATTGTTGCTTGGCTGACGCGCTCGCCGAAGTTCGTCTCGTATCTCCCTGAGGCGTTCTTGAATCCGGACGATCTCCATCTCCAGATCGGGGTCTGGCCTCGAGTCCGCCTTGTCGGCCACGTTCCTCCTGAGTGAAGACTAAGAGGCCGGATCGACCGGTGCTTCGTTGGGGATAGTCTGGGTGGGGACTTCTTGAGCGGTGCCTCCGCTACCGATCCAGATGATCGCGCCGACTATCAACGCCACAACGATGATCAGAGAGAGTACGGCGACCCAGCCGGGGCCCGACTCGTAATCCTGCACGAAATCGTGACTACGGCTCTCGGTTGGTCGGTTGTCCAAGGGATGTATGGGCTGCATCAGAACCCACCTCCTTTCGATCGTCGAAGTACCCGTTGGTCCGCTGACCCCAAACCGGGTGGCGCGACTTCGTTTGGGGCCCGAGTGGATGGCGTTGGCATGGGGCTCGGGTGGGCTGTCGCCCTGGTTGTGTGAGCCTCATCGAAGGGAACCTGCTGCCTCGATTTGGGACTAAAGCCTCTAGGTCCGGACCAGTGTGCGGTGCATCATCGTCCTTGGATGCCCCAGAAGGCGCATCCAACGAAAGGAGGTGATCTTCGTGACAGCGCTTCGTGAGCGACCCGTAGCGGAGGTCACCCGGATGCCGACTCGGCGCTCCCATGCCACCGAATGGTTGCTTGGGATTGCCGGTGTCCTGGCAGCAGGAGTCGGTGCGTGGATGTACTACGTGCCGGCCGATTGGTTCCTCGGTGGACTTGCTGAGGCTTGGTACTTCGGCATGTTCATAGGGGCCGGTTTGCTGCTTGCGGCCGCATTCGGGCGCTTCGCTCGGATGGCCTACCTCGATGATCAGGCCTACACGGCGCCGGTGGTGATCAGCACGGTTCTCGCGCTGGCTGCCCTCGGGGCCGCCATCACTTTCGCGGTGATCCTGATCATCTAATCGGTGTGAGACCGGGGTCCCGGGTCCGGGACCCCGATCTCAGATTCGTGTCATCCGGAAGGAGGCTTCCTTTGCACCGCGCTAGATCAGGGTGGTTGGTCGACGTGTTGGTCGGTGGCGTTGCCGGGGCCTTGGTCGCGGTCGTGGCCGCCCTGAACCTCATGATCCTCCTCGGTCCCACGACCGGCTACGAGACCAGCCTCGGTGAACTCTTCGCCCACAATCCTCTGGCGGGAGTTCTGGTCGTGACGGTCCTCCTGGCTGGTCCAATCCTCGGTGTGGTGTTGGCGCGCCGATTTCGTCGCACTCGTGA
This sequence comes from Acidimicrobiia bacterium, assembly GCA_035762545.1. GTDB lineage: Bacteria > Actinomycetota > Acidimicrobiia > Spongiisociales > ZC4RG35 > JANQRA01. The sequence continues at coordinate 322,657 of DASTOM010000024.1, read as the reverse complement.
AAAGGCGGGCACGGAAACTCCATGAACCATGAATGGAAGGGCGGGCCGCGTTTGCGGCCCGCCCTTCACCATTCCGTTCGACTCAGGACTCTTTCGCTCCGACCGGAATGCGACGCGGTTCCTCGATCTTCTCGTCGGGAATCGAGACACTGACGGTCAGCACCCCATCCGCGAAGTCGGCTGAAACGTCGTCCGCCGTCACACCCTCCGGAACGGTGATGCGACGCCGGAACGAACCGAACGCCCGCTCGTGGATGTAGTGGTCCTCATCGGACACCTCACGTTCGTCGGACTTCTGTCCTTCTACGGTGAGGATGTCTCCTTCCAGGACGACGTCGACATCTTCGGCGGCCATCCCAGGAAGCTCGGCGGTCAGCACGAGTTGACCGTTGGTTCTCACGACATCGATCGATGGGCGGAACTCGGCCCCCTCACGGACGAGCCGGGGAAAGTCGAGACGCCACTCCCTGTCGAAGTCGGCGAACGGTGCCCACACCTTGAGGTCCATAACTCACCTCCTTTCTGGTTCTCGAGCACATCCGCTGATACGGATCAGCGTTCCTATCCTCCGCGCACGGCCACGGCTCGGCCAGAGTCGTATGGCCCTTTGTGTCTCGAACGAACCAGTGCGACTTTGGAGGCACGAGCGATTGGGCCTTTGGGAGATGGCGTTCCGCTCACGGCCACGCGGCCTGGATAATGCGAGTACGCATGAATGGGACCCCGAAGCCGAAGAGCGGATCGGGAAGGCGGACCAATCTCGCCCTCCTCATCCTGATCCCCTCCGCCATGGTCACCGGGTTGGTTGCCAACACGGCCGGGACGACCTGGGGCATACACCCGGCGGTGTACCACGGGGTCGTTGCCTTCGCCGTGGTCTTGCTCACCCCTTGGAAGCAGGTGATCGTGCGGCGGGGCCTCCGACGCTGGCGGAAGAGCACATGGGTTTCTCTTGGCCTCCTCTTCGTCGTGCTCGCCACTGTGACGACGGGGATCGTGCACGCGGTCGGGTATCGGGGAAGGATCGGGCCGCTGACTCTGATGCAGGTCCACATTGGTGCAGCCCTCATCGCCCTGGTGCTGATGTGGTTGCACTATCGGGCACACCCGGTCAGCTTCAAGCGTGAGGTCGACATGAGCCGGCGCGGCTTTCTCCGCAATGCCGGGTTTGCAGCCCTGGCCGGTGTGATCTGGGTTGGCGCAGAGGGGGTCCTCGACGTGGTGGGCGCTTCGGGAGGGCGGAGGCGGTTCACGGGCTCACATGAGCGCGGGTCGTTCGACCCCGACCGTCTCCCGGTGACGTCATGGCTCGACGATCGGGTGCAAAACATCGACGCCTCGGTCTGGTCGGTCGATGTCGCGGGTCGGTCGATGACTCTCGCCGAAATCGAGACCTTGCCACACGATCGCTTCGATGCAGTCCTCGACTGCACAAGTGCCTGGTACTCGGAGCAGGAGTGGAGCGGGGTTCGGCTCGACCGGCTCGTCGAAGCGGGGACCCGCCGCTCGATCGAGGTCCGCTCCGAGACCGGGTACGCCCGCCGTTTCCCGGTTCGGGATCTCGAGCGGCTCTGGCTCGTCACCCACGTCGGTGGGGAGCCACTCAAAGCCGGTCACGGGTATCCAGCCCGGATCGTCGCCCCCGATCGGCGTGGCTTCTGGTGGGTGAAGTGGGTGGTGTCGATCACCCCATCCCACGTCCCCTGGTGGGTGCAGTCACCGTTTCCTGTGACATGACCGGAGCAACTTGGTTTAGACCTCGAGGACCTGGGTATCAGTCGCTGACTGTTCGGGATGGAGTCATGGGTTCGTCACCTTGGGTTCAACAAGGCTCCCTATTTTCCTTCTCGATCTAGACCGCAGATCCTGGAGTGAAAATGCGCAGGTGGACCACCGTTCTCTCGACCGTCGCACTGTTGGCGGCCATGATCCCGGCCTTTCCGGCCCTCGCCCAGGAAGAACCACCTCCACCACCACCACTCAAGATCAACGAGGTCGACTACGACCAACCGAGCACCGATTCCGCTGAGTTCGTCGAGATCTTCAACGCCGGGACCGAACCGATCGATCTCTCCGGCCTCCGCCTCGACCTGATCAACGGGAGCGATGGGGCGCTCTACGTCGCGATCTCTCTCACCGGCATCCTCGCCCCTGGAGATTTCTACGTGGTGTGCGCCAACGGAGACAACACACCCGAATGCGACCAGGACTTGTCCCCCGACACCAACCTGGTCCAGAACGGTGCCCCCGACGCGTTGGCGATCGTCGAAGCGGAGACCTCGGCCATCATCGACACCCTCTCTTACGAGGGTGACGTCACCGGTTTCACCGAAGGCACCGGCGCGACGGCTGACGATGGCGGCACCGACTTCCTTGGCCTGTCTCGTGTCCCCGATGGCGCCGACACCGAGAGCAACAACGCCGATTTCACCCTCCGCTGTATCACCCCCGGCGCGGCCAACTCGACGGCTCAGGCTGACTGCCCGAATCCCAACCCTCCCGATCCTGACCCTGACCCTGTTCCAACCTCCACCGCCCTCAAGATCAACGAAATCGACTACGACCAGGACAGCACTGACACCGCAGAATTCCTCGAGATCTACAACTCCGGAGCCGATCCAGTGGACCTCTCCGCCTACCGCGTCGATCTGGTCAATGGGAACGGCGGAGCGGTTTATGACGAGGTCGAGCTCACCGGCACCCTCGCTGCCGGTGATTTCTACGTCCTTTGTCTCAACGAGGCGACAACGCCCGAATGCGATGTCACGGCAGCGTTCGGCGCCGTTCAAAACGGCTCACCCGACGCGGTCGCCATCGTCGAACTCGCCAACGGGGCCATCGTCGACACCCTGTCCTACGAGGGCGACACCGTGGCGCCGTACACCGAAGGGTCCGGCGCCGGTCTCGTTGACGATCCGGCTACGAATTTCGCCGGGCTCTCCCGCATCACGGATGGCGTCGACACCGATGTGAACAACGTGGACTTCGCCCTGCGCTGCATCACCCCCGGCGCAGCCAACTCGACCGCGACCACCGAGTGCCCCGACGTCACCCCGTCACCACCCGTGTGCACCGAAGTCTTCATCTATGACATCCAGGGTGCGGCACACACCTCGCCCCTCCTCGGTCAGCAGGTTTGTGCGAACGGCATCGTGACTGCTGTCGACTCAGGAGCCGGCTTCTACCTCCAGGACGTCGACGGTGACGGCGACATCGCCACCTCCGACGCGGTCTTCGTGTTCGACCGCGGAGCAACCCCTGTTGCCGTAGGCGACAACGTGACAGTCGATGGAACCGTGTCCGAGTTCACCGCCGCGGCGGGGAACCTGTCCACGACACAGATCTCGGTGGCCTCGACCACCGTCAACAGCTCAGGCAACGAACCGCCAGATTCCGTTGTGATCGGCTCCAAGGGGCGCAAACCACCGACGGATGTCATCGAGGACGATGCCTTCGGGAGTTTCGACCCCGAGGATGACGGTCTCGACTTCATGGAGTCATTGGAGGCGATGCGAGTCACCGTCGACAGTCCCACGACTGTCGCCGGAACCTCGCAGTTCGGCGAGCTCTACACCCTGCCCAAAGGGGTGCGGGCCACACAGGACAGCCGCCGCGGAACGCTGAACATCAGCCCTGACGACTACAACCCGGAGCGAGTCCAGATAGACCCCGATAGCGGCGTCTTCGACATGGACGCCCCGATCGTCGACACCGGCGCCCGTCTGAGCGACGTCACCGGTGTGGTCGGCTACGCCTTCGGGTTCTACGAGGTGATCCCTACGGAGGAGTTCTCGGTCGAGAAAGAATCGCGCCTCCGTGCCGAGCGAACCAGGCTGAAGCCAGGGCCAGATCGGATGACGATCGCTTCGTACAACGTGCTGAACCTCGATCCCAACGATGGTGACGGTGACACCGATGTCGCCGATGGCCGATTTACCGCGGTCGCAACGGACATCGTCCGCAACCTGCGCAGCCCCGACATCGTGGCGCTTCAGGAGATCCAGGACAACAGTGGTGAAGCCGACGACGGGGTCACCGCTGCCAACGAGACGCTGCAGATGCTCGTGGACGAGATCGCGGCGCTCGGTGGCCCCAACTACCAGTTCATCGACAATCCCTACATCGGCGACAACACCAGTGGCGGGGCGCCCGGAGCCAACATCCGGGTGGCTTTCCTCTGGAACCCTGAGCGGGTAGACACCGTTGGCGGGACCGACAGCGTCGTCGATCCGACCGACCAGCAGACCAACCCGGCCAACCCGTTCTGGGACACCCGCCCGCCACTCGTCCAGAAGTTCGAGTTCGAACGTCGTGACTTCGTCGTGGTCAACAACCACTTCGCCTCGAAGAGCGGCTCGAGCCCGCTGTATGGGACCCTGCAGAACTCAACCGAGCGTCAGGAAGACCCGGCTGTCAACGGGAGTCTCGACCAGCGTCGAGCCCAGGCCGAGGCCGTCAACGCCTACTTGGCCGCCTCGTTCGACGCCGACGCCAACGTCGTCACCCTTGGTGACTTCAACGAGTTCGAGTTCATCTCGCCACTCCTGACGTTGAGTGAGGACATGGAGAACCTGACCCTGCGGCAGCGGCCCGACGAGCGGTACAGCTACAACTTCGAGGGCAACTCGCAGTCCCTCGACCACATCCTGGTCAGCGAGAACCTGAGCCCCTGGACGGCATTCGACCCGGTCCACCTCAACTCGGAGTTCGCTGCGACCGACCAGCGGTCGAGCGACCACGACCCGTTGGTCGCCTCGATCAACGTGAAGCGATTGCCACAGAAGCCGAAGCCGGCATACACGCTCTTCGTGCTTCACAACAACGATGGCGAGTCGGACCTGTTGCCGGACGAATCCGGGGCCGGATCGATCTCCCGCTTCGGCGAGTTGTTGGATGACGAGCGCCGTGACCTGGATCGAGGGCGCAAGCAGGGCGTCGTTAGCCTGACCGCAGGCGACAACTTCCTGGCCAGCCCGGAGTTCTCGGCGAGTCTCGACAAGGGAGCTCCCTTCTACGACTCGATCGCACTCGACCGGATCGACTACGACGTGTACACCATCGGGAACCACGAGTTCGACTTCGGGCCCGATGTGCTCGCCGAGTTCATCAACGGCATCACGAGGTGTGAGGACACGCCGTTCCTGTCCGCCAACCTGATCTTCGACGCTGAGCCTGCGTTGGCAGAGCTCGTGGACCGGGGATGCATCGAGGGGTCGACGGTGCTGAGGGTCGATGGGCGCCGCATCGGGATCATCGGCCTCACGACACCCGAACTCCGCGAGGTGTCTTCACCGGGTGACGTCGAGATCCTCACCAACCTCGCCGAGATCGCCAACGCCGAGGCACAGGAGATGACCGATAGCGGGATCGAGATAATCCTCCTGGCCAGCCACCTCCAGAACCTCGACAACGAAGTGGAGCTGGCGGCGTCGCTCTCGAACATCGACGCCATCATCGGGGGAGGAGGAGGAGAGCGACTGCTCGAGGAGCGCACTGCGGTGACTCAGGACGGATCCACCATCCCGATAGTCACCGTGCCGGGCGATTATTTCGATCTCGGTCGTCTCGAGCTCGGTTTCGACCGGGACGGGACCCTCATAGAGTTCGATTGGGACCTGGTTCCCGTCACCGGTGATCTGGATCAGGACAGGTATCTGCTCCACAAGGTCGAGAATCCGGTCGCCGACTACGTGGCCGCCCTCGACGAGGAGGTCATTGCCACGGGGGCGCCAGCTCTGAACGGTGTCCGTGCCGACGTGCGGACCCGTGAGACCAACTTGGGCAACCTGATGGCTGACTCCTTCATCTCAGTTGTCGAGGAGCGTGCCCCTGAATTTGGAGTCACTCTGTCAGGCCCCATCGTCGGGCTCCAGAACGGAGGTGGGATCCGGAACGATTCGATCATCGGCCCGGGTGACATCACGCTGCTCGACACATTCGACATCGCCCCGTTCACCAACTTCGTGTCGGTGATACCTGACGTCGCCCCCGCAGACCTGGTGGCAGCGGTCGAGCACGGTCTATCCCTCCTGCCGGCTGCGGAAGGCCTATTCGGTCACTGGTCTGGTCTTGTCGTGACCTACGATCCGGCGGCGCCCGCTGGCTCCCGCATAGTGAACCTCACCGTTAACGGCGTGCCCTACGTGGTGGCCGGCGCGCTGCAGGGAGGTGTGGAGGCGGTCGACGTCGCGACCATCGACTTCTTGGCGTTGGGCAACGACGGCTACGACATGTTCGAAGGCTACGGGTTCACCCGATTGGGGACCTCGTACCAGCAGGCTCTGGCCGGGTTCCTGGCTGTTGCCGATCTGACCGATCCCGAATACCAACCCCGCCCCGAGATCACACAGCGGACCAGGATCATCCCCACATCCTGAAAGGGCAGGACCCGGGCGGCGCCTGCCGCCCGGGTCACTGACTCACTACCAGCGTTGGTGGACGTGAGGCTCTATCAAATCTGCATATACCCTGGCGACACGTTCCATATCCGAAACCGGGATGTCACCCAGGTCGGCGGCTTCGGCATTGGCCTTCGCCTGGTCCGCGTTTTTCGCTCCCGGGATGACCACCGAGACCTCAGGGAACATCAGGATCCAGCGAAGCGCCCATTGCGCCATCGTTGCCCCCTCCGGCACGAGGTCTCGGAGCCGGTCAACGGCCTCGAGACCGACTTCGAACGGAACCCCACTGAAGGTCTCCCCGACGTCGAAGGCCTCACCATGTCGGTTGAAGTTGCGGTGATCGTCGGCGGCGAAGCTGGAGTCGGCGGACATCTTGCCCGAGAGCAGGCCGGAGGCGAGTGGGACGCGGGCGATGACTCCAACGTCTCGTTGCTCGGCCAGTTCGAAGAACAGTGAGGCCGGCCGAAGCCGGAAGGCGTTGAAGATGATCTGGACGGTCGCCACCCCGGGGAACTCGGTCGCCTTGATGGCCTCCTCGACCTTTTCGACGCTCACCCCGTAGTGGCGAATCTTTCCATCGGCCACCAGTCCATCGAGCCCTTCGAACAGATCAGGCTCGTAGTAGACCTCGGTAGGCGGGCAGTGCAGCTGGACGAGGTCGAGGGTGTCCACCTGGAGGTTCGCCCGACTGCGGTCGATGAAAGTCTCGATGTTCTCGATCGTGTAACCCTCGGCAACATGGGGATCGAGTCTTCTTCCGGCTTTCGTCGCCACGACCACGTCCTCCCGTCCCCGCTCCGCCAGCACCTTGGCGATGATCCGCTCGGATCGGCCATCGCCGTAAACGTCAGCGGTGTCGATGAACGTGACTCCGGCGTCGAGGGCGGCGTTGAGGGCATCGATCGCATCGGTCTCGGCAACGTCACCCCAACTGCCTCCGATCGCCCACGCCCCGAAGCCGACTTCGGATATCTCGTAACCGGTCTTCCCGAGGATTCGGTTCTTCATCCAACCGATCGTAGAGGTAGAGATTCAGGCACGGGCCCGGGCTGCCCAGGCAGCCGCCCGGATGACGAACGGGCCGTCGGGGAACTCGTTGACGCACTCCGACCGGAGACGTTCCCTCTGATCCGCGCTCAGGCTGGTCACGTATCTACCAGCGGGGCCGACGCCGAGTGTGAAAGGCTGCCACCAGTCGTCGAAGTCCGGGTGTGACACGGCGACCTCCAGTACTCCGTCCGCGATGTCATGAAGGTCGGCCGCCGCGAACAGATCCGCGAGATCGCCTTCGTGAGTACCTGCCAGCTTCGATTCGGTTTCTATCGACGGGTCGAGCCGCCGGGCCGCCTTCCAAAAGATCGTCAACGGGTTTCTGTCCCGGGTGTAGTCCCAGACACAAGCGGCGACGACCCCGCCTGGGCGGGTCACTCGCTTCATCTCGGAGAGACCAGCAACGGGGTCGGACATGAAATGGACCACCAACTGGGCCAGAGACGAATCGAAGCTCGCGTCCGGGAACGGGAGGCTCTCGGCTCCTGCCTCTCTCACGTCTACTCCCGGATGGCGCTCACGGGCGGCTGTGACGAAAGCCGGCGATGGGTCGACCGCGGAAACGGCCTCGTCGCCGACGATCCGGACCAGTTCCCCTGTCAGCGCACCCGGCCCGCAACCGACTTCCAGCACAGACTGTCCGGCCCGGGTGTCGGCGAACTCGCCGAATACCCGTGCCAGAGGGATCGAGTAGCGGCCCATGAAGCGGTCGTAGGCGTCGACTGAGTCGAACATCGGGTCTCTACCGCTCAGTCGATTGTCGATCGGCCCGACAGAACCGAATCGGGGGCCGGGCACGTCTCCGCCGTCTCCCCTCCACAGCACTCGGCTTGGTTGAGACCGAACATGGCGCACCAGCCATTGAGGCATGCAGCGTGGCCGTGTACGTAGCCCATCGGCTCACGGCACCAGGAACATGGCATCCCGCCAGCGTATCGGTCCAGATCGACGACTCCTAGGATGCCCGACCCTTGAGCCGCGACGCTTCTCCCCGGACACCATCTGCACTTCGCCCGATGCGCGCGGCCATCGGCGTCGCCTTCATCGCCTTCGTGCTGCTGGGGGCGGTCGATGCGTCGCTCGGCGTGGCGTGGCCCTCCATCAGCGATGCGTTTGGCCGATCGATCTCTGATCTGGGAATTCTCATCTTCGCCGGAGGGGTGGGCTACCTGACGGCGGCGGCGGCCTTCGGGCGGCTCCACGATCGGTTCGGCACAGGGACGCTCCTGGTCGCCGGTGCCTCCTTGTCTGTCGTCGGCCTCGCAGGGTTGGCGGGTGCTCCGGGTTGGTGGGCAGTGGCCATTGCGCCGCTCTTCATAGGTCTGGGTGGCGGGTTGGTCGACACCGGGATGAACGCACACGCAGCGCTTGCCTTCGATGCGCGTGCGATGAACCTCCTCCACGGTTGTTTCGGGGTGGGGGCGACCTTGGGGCCAATCATCATCACCGCCTCGTTGACCGTCTCCGGAGAGTGGCGCGCCGGATACGGCGTGCTGATGTTCGCGCAGATTGCGGTCGCCGGTGCCCTCTGGCTGATGCGACGGCGTTGGGTTGCCGGTTCCAACGCAGACCTCGCCGAAGTGCAGTCCCGACGTCGGCGAAGGTCGGCGCTGCTCATCGCAATCTTCTTCCTGTACGCCGGCGTCGAGTTCGGCACCGGGTACTGGGCATTCACGCTGCTGACCGAGGCTCGCGGGATCGCCACCGCAGTGGCCGGTGGATGGGTCGCGGCCTTCTGGGCCGGGCTCACGATCGGGAGGTTTGGCGCCGGCGCGGTCGGCAACCGGATTCGGCCGGCATCGATGCTCGTCGGTGGGTCTGTGCTTTCGCTTTTCGGTCTGGGCTGGCTCTGGCTGGACCCAGGCGGTATTGGGGTCGTCGGCCTCCCGATCGCAGGTCTGGGTCTGGCACCGATCTTCCCGACGCTGGTGTCCGTCACTCCGCACCGGCTCGGACAGGACCGGTCTACCCACGCCATTGGCTATCAGCTGTCGGCGGCGACCATCGGAGGGACGATCCTTCCCTGGGTGACCGGTGTGATCGCCGAGGCCCGAGGCCTGGACGTTCTCGCCTGGTGTCTCTTTGCGCTCGCCCTCCTCCTGACGCTTGTGATCATGATCAACGAGCGGGAAGCCCGGTGACACCCCGACGAGTGGGCCCGAAAACACGTTCTGGGCGCATTTACCCCTGAAAAACCGGGGGTAAATGCGCCCAGAAGGGTTCTGGCGTGTCAGCCCTGGGCGAAGGCAGTCTCGAAGGCTGCCCGGTACTCAGGGGTCGAGGGGCCGCTGAAGCCGCAGTAGTTGACGTTGCCGTCCTGTGCGGTGATCAGGTACTGGGTGCCCACGTCGAATGGGATCCCGCCGATCAGCGCTTCGAGGCCCTGCGGTGCGTTCAGAACGACCTCGATCGCATCCCCGCCCCGGAACCAGGTGTCTACGGTCAGAGTGACCGTGTCTCCTTCGACCGAGGTGACGGTCCCCTCGAAGGCGATCTCGGCCACCTTCTCCAGCTCTTCGGGGGAGAAGGCGATGCACATAGCCATGAGGTCCTCTTCACCGGCGGTCAGCTCGAGAGGCGCAGACGCCACCGGAGCCTCGTCCCCGCCCATGAAGGCGAGCCCGGCTCCGACGGCGAGCACCAGAACGGTGACCGCGGCGATGCCGAAGACCAGCGTCCTCCGGGGAGCCGGAGTCGGCTCGGTCTTCTCCTTGATCGGTGTGTTCATGATGTCCTCCAACAGACGTCGTGACGACTCACTGGTCGTCGGTTCCGTTGGCACACCGGAATGCATCGGATCGAGGCGGGCGAGCCGTTCTCTCATTTCGTCAGTCATCGGTTCTCCTGTGTGCCTTCAACCCGTTCTTGTCCGGATCGAAGGCGATCCTGTCGCTCGAGATGTTTGGCCAGCTTGGAACGTGCCCGGCTGAGTCTCAGGGTCGCTGCGTTGGCCGTGACCCCCTTCACGGTTGCGATCTCCCGAGGCTCCAGACCCTCCCACGCCCAGAGCCGGACATACTCGCGTTCGTCCTCGTTCAGTCTCCCCAGGGCCGCCTCCAGGTCCGGGTCCGGTCCGGCATCGGCGTGGTCCGGCACCTCAGCGACCCGAGGCTCGGATTGCAGCCGATCGACCAGCTTGAGGTGTCGGCTCTCGCTTCGACGCTGGTTGGCGAGCACACGACTGGCGATGCCGTAGGTCCAGGGGAGAGCTGCGTCCACAGGCACGTCGTCGAGACGGCGCCACACCACGAGCATGACATCGCTGAGGGCGTCCTGGGCCCGGTCGGGGTCGGTGCGGCGTCGCAAGTAGCGCTGGAGAGGTTCGAACACCTCTTCTGCGATGGATTCGAAGCGGCGGCGGCGTTCGAGATCGGAGCTCACTGTTGATATCTGTCCGGATCGATCACGATCCTGTCAGAGGTTCCGTACTAGCTTCCCACACCGAAGGAGGCACTCGATGATTCTCGACTTCTTTGGTGATCTCAATTGGCTGGCCGTGGTGGTGGCGACGATCGCGTGGTTTGCTTTCAGCGCCATCTGGTACTCGGTCCCACCGCTCAGTGCCGCCTGGCAGCGGGCCTCGAAAGTCGACATGTCAGGCGACGGGCCTCCCCTGGCCCTCCTATTCATCCCGACCCTGATCGGCTATTTCGTGACGACTGTCGTCATCGGTCTGATCGTGGCTGCCACCGGGACCACCGAAGTCTCCGATGCCGTGATCCTCGGCGTCACCCTCGGCGTGGGATTCGGCGCGGTCGGTGCTCTCGTCAGTCAGGTGTACGAGGGGAAGGGGAGCACCTATTGGCTCATCAACGGGATCAACGCGGTGATCGCTTATTCGATCGTGGCGGTCATCCTGGCTCTTTGGACTTGAGCCGGCCGGCGCTCTCATGGAGTACCGGCTGGTAACCGTTCTGTAGAGCGCCCACCGAAGTCGGTGGGGTGAGCACGTCTACTCGACGGGTAGGTCCGGGCGTGGATTCACCCCAGCCGTCGAATCCGAACGAAGCGACGGTGTCGCCATTGACGAGGTGCGCCTGGCCGTCGATCACGATCAAGGTGCCGCTGGGGAGGTCCGACAACTCTGCCTCCCAGAGGATCCGGTCGGAGCCGCGTTCGAGACCCCGCCCCCGTCGGAGTCGCTCTCGCGCCAGCATCCGATTCAGGTCGATCGCCGAGGGAACCGGACCCGATCCGGCCACCGCCTTTTGATACTGGAGGTATTCGGGTCGCCGACAGAAGCCACACGGCCGGTGCCCGGCTGCGAGCGCCACCGCTTCGTCGAGGAAGAACAGGGGAGTCCAGATTCCCGGCTCGTCGAGAGGATGGCGCCAGTCCTCATACTCCAGGACACACGTGATCCACAGGTCACCGCGATGATGACGAACCAACTCGTGGTTCTCGTCGACCAGACATCCGCGGTTGCCGGTGAACATGCCCCGAGCAGGTACGGCATGGAGGTCCCCGAACGGGTCGACCCGATTGCGGTGGGGCATCCTCAGACCCTGCCGGCCTTTCGCCGGAGGTGCCTTTGCTCGGCCCGGTTGTCGGTCAGCTCCGCCCCGGCCAGGAAGGCTGCCCTGGCCTCCTCGGTACGGCCGAGACGACCCAAGAGCTCTGCTCGGGTGGCGTGCCACAAGTAGTAGTCCTCGAGGTCGAGCCGTTCCACGTCCTCCAGGGCTGCTTCGACACGTCCGGTCTCGGCGATCGCGATTGCCCGATTGAGCTCGACCACCGGAGTCGGGCTGACAGTCAACAGCTGGTCGTAGAGAGCCATGATCTGGGGCCAATCGGTGGTTTCTGCGGTGGGTGCGTCGGCATGGACAGCCGAGATGGCGGCCTGGTACTGATAGGGCCCGGGGGTGTTGCGGCGTATGCAAGCCCTGACGATCTCCTGGCCTTCTGCGATCAGGTCACGGTTCCATCGTGACCGATCCTGATCGCCGAGAGTGACGATGTTGCCGGCGGAGTCGACCCTCGCCACGCGTCGGGACTCGGTGAGCAGCATCAATGCGAGCAGTCCGGCCACTTCCGGCTCATCGGGCATGAGTCGGGCCAGCAGACGTCCCAGGCGGATCGCCTCGGCAGAGAGGTCTTGCCGGATCAATCCATCTCCGCTGCTCGCCACGTAGCCCTCGTTGAAGATGAGGTAGACCACGGCGAGGACCGGGCCGAGCCGGTCGGGCAGCTCGCTCGCTCCCGGGATCCGATAGGGGATCTTGGCTTCTTTGATCTTCTTCTTCGCTCGCACCAGCCGTTGAGCCATCGTCGTCTCGGAGGTCATGAAGGCGCGGGCGATCTCGGAGGTCTGGAGGCCACCGATCAGTTTCAGGGTGAGTGCCACCTGTGCTTCGACGTTGAGAGCCGGGTGACAGCAGGTGAACATCAGTCGAAGCTGGTCGTCTTCCACGATGTGGATCTGAGTCGGCTCGTCGGGTGGTGCCATCTCGTGGGCTTGGCGTTGGCGATCGTCCCGCTTGGCCTCTCGGCGCAGCCGGTCGACCGCACGGTTGCGAGCCGTGGTGATGATCCAGCCTGCCGGACTCGGAGGGACCCCCGATTCGGGCCAGCGTCGCACCGCCTCGACGAAAGCCTCCTGGACCGCCTCTTCGGCGATGTCGATGTCACCGAAGCGGCGGACCAGGGTGGCAACCGCTCGACCAGACTCAGCACGGAAGACCTGTGCGATGTCGTCCTGGTCGAGATGGGACGTGCCGTCCAGGCTCAGGCCTCTGGTTCGTCCTGGAAGGGCCGTACTTCTACGGGGCCTTCGCATGCGACGGTGGCCTGCCGGGCCCAGTCGAGCGCCTCATCGAGGTCGTTGGCTTCGATTACCCAGAATCCGCCGATCTGCTCTTTTGCCTCGGGAAAGGGACCGTCGGTGGTGATGATCTGGCTGTTCTCCGAGCGAACCACGGTGGCGGTGTCCGGAGTGTGCAACCCGCCGCCGAACACCCAGGCACCAGCGTCCTGGATCTTCTGATTGAAGACGTCCACCTGGGCGTACATCCGCTCGAGAACCTCGCCGCTCGGCTCCTCTTGACCATCGACGTAGTAGACGGAAAGCAGGTACTGACTCATTTCGAGCTCCTTTTGCTCTGACCGCCGGCAACTTACCGGGTGTCTTCGATTCCTAAACGAAGTAGAGGTCACCGGATTCGACACATCGACCCGAGATTTTCGTCGTCATCGCGAAAGAGCCAGACATGGAGGGACCCCGGTGCGGAAGAGAACAACGCACCGGGGTGCCTGTTTGCTCGGAAGGCGCAAGTGCCTATCGAGGTCCTGAGGCCGGTCCCTCCCCCAAGGTAGGTGGCCAGTCGCCCAGAGTTGGGATGGCCAGTGGGTTCGCTGTCTCCGATGACACCCGTGTCGGGCGTACCGAGGATCTCTTCCAGCTTCTTCATTTCCGGTTCCCAGCTAGGAGTGGTCATACCGCCGAACTCGATGGCCGGGGCCACTGATGGCACCGGAGCGATCGCCGGGACGTCGGGCTGCCAAGGTGGCCCGGGATCGATCTGCATCGCCGACGGCTTGCGGTTCACGGTGACGGCGGCGCTGTCAGTCTCCTGTGGGATACCACAGGCGGCCAGGGCAAGTGCCCCGACCGCCACCAGAGCCGTGAGGGTCTTACCCACACTGGCACCGGTGGTGCTGGCCTTCTTCTTGCTCTGATCTCGCAGGAGGTGGTGCCCGCGGTACTTGTGTGCCCTGATCAACATGATGAGGTCTCCTTCTCCTCTAGATCGCCGGGTTGCGATCTGCGGAGACCATCCATCAGGGGCGTTCAGGGAACGCTCCGGTGATGCTCAGAAGATGTTCGGGGCAAATCTGTCGGTGGCCTCTTGTACGTTTTCAGTCATGGAGTTCGGGAACCTCACTGACGATCAACTCGACGAGATAGTCGTTGGAGCGGAAGCCGGTGTGGCCCAGCTTCGGGCACTGGAGACGGCGGCTATCGCCGAAATGCAGGCACGGAAAACGCACCTGGAGGACGGCTACCGCTCGATCGTCGACTGGGTAGCGGCACGCGCCGACGTTTCACACAAGACGGCGCGGAGTCTCTGCTGGACGGCGTCTCGACTCACCCATGCCCCCGAGGGGCTTCTTCCCTGGCGGATGGTCTCATCACATTCGATCGAGCCGAACAGGTATCACGGCTTCCGGAAGGAAGTCGTGAGGGCCACGAGCGTTATGACATCTCTCAACTGAAACGCCAGGTCGCTCATCACAAGCGCATCTCGACCAGACGGGAGAGGAAGTCGGCGGTGGGCTACCTGCAGTTCCAACCATCCGGCGATGAGATGACAGAAAGCGTCTGGGGTGAACTGCCCGGGATGGATTCGGTCATCGTCAAGAAGGCAGTCGACCAGCGGGCCGACGAGCTACTCGTCTCCTCCTCCGGATTGGGTGTGGCGGAAAGGCGGGCTCTGGCGCTCGTTTCGATCTGTCAGGACTCGCTCTATGACGAGACCGGGACCGACCATGGGCCGGCCGGTGGCGTGACTGTGATAGTCGAAGCCAAGGAAGCGACCATCGCCAGAGGCGAGAGCGGTGTTTCGGTCCTCGGTGGGCCGCGAATCGGCTGTCAGGCTCTTCAGGCGATCGTTTGTGACTCACCGGTCGAGGTTCTCGGTCTCGCCGAGGACGGTCAGCCGCTCAACCTCGGTCGCAAGACCAGGACTGTCAGCCCGGCCCTGCGGCGATTCGTACTCGCCAGAGATATGGGGTGCACCGTCGACGGATGCTCGTCCGACTACCGACTCGAGGTCCATCACACGATCCCTTGGTCGGAAGGGGGTGCCACCGATGCAGACGACCTGGTCAGCCTGTGTTGGTTCCACCACCACGTATCGATCCACCGCCTCGGATTCCAGATCTACCGGGTTGCCGTATCGAGAGTGCGGCTCCTCCGACCTAGTTAGGGGTCGACCCCCGTCACCCCGTTCTCGCCTTCAGCTTCCCCGTCTCGCCTTGACAATTTCTGAGCGATCATTGTCAGGCTGGAGCCGTGTCGTGTGCCAGATGAAGTTGGGCTAGAGCAACGCTTGGGCAAACACGGTGGCGATCATGGCGATGAGTCCGCCGGCGAGGGTCAGGAATAGCCGATCGAAACGCTGGTTCACTGCATCGAACCGCTGGTCCAGCCTGGCTTCCAGACGATCGAACCGATCGTTCACACCATCGATGCGCCCGCCCACCAACAGGATGTCGTCCTTCGTGGCGAGATCGGTTCCTTCGTTTGCAGGTAGTAGCGCCATGAATGTGTCCGCGTTGACATCTCCGAACACCCTTATGGCGGCATTGTAGAGGTCGCGGCGCCTCGCCTCTTCCCTGGTCACAGCTTGAATGTGTCCACACGCGATGGCCGACGTCAAGAGGGCCGAGGTGTGCGTCAGGCGTGTATGTTCACTTGCCTGATACTCCGATGGAGGACTCGATGACACAGGCCAAGCTCAACCCACCATTCCGCGCCGATCATGTTGGCTCGCTGCTCCGACCGCCACAGATCTTCGCGATGAGAGACAAGGTCGCCCGGGGTGAGGCTACGGCCGAGGATCTGCGCGCCGTCGAGGACGAGGCGATCTCAGCCATGATCCCGAAGCTCGAGGCCACCGGCATCCAGGCGATCACAGACGGTGAATACCGGAGGGCGTGGTTCCATCTGGACTTCCTCGAACAGCTCGACGGAGTGACTGTCACCGGCATGATCCAGTCCAGTTCCGACTCGGAGTCTCGGGTTGGCGTAGCGCCACCCAAGATCACCGTCACCGGCAAACTGGCACATCAGCACGACATCCAGGTGAAGGACTTCGAGTTCGTCGAGTCCCACACCGACCGTTTCCCCAAGGTGTGCATCCCGTCGCCGACGATGGCCCACTTCCGGGGCGGCCGGGCTGGAATCGACATCGAGAGCTACCCCGACCTGGACATCTTCTTCGAGGACCTGGCCCAGGCCTATCGCGACGAGATCGCCCATCTCTACGCGGTGGGCTGTAGGTACATCCAACTCGACGACACAAACCTCGCCTATCTCTGCGACCCGAAGATGCGGGAGGGTGCGATCGAGCGGGGCGACGATCCCGATGAATTGCCCCGCACCTACGCCGCGTTGATCAATGCGGCCATCCGTGATGTGCCAGACGACATGACCACTGCTGTGCACCTCTGTCGCGGCAACTACAAGTCGACCTTCTTTGCCTCAGGGGGATACGAGCCCGTGGCTGAAGTTCTTTTCAACGAGTTGGGCGTCGACGCCTATTTCCTCGAGTACGACGACGAGCGATCAGGCGACTTCGCCCCACTTCGCTTCGTGCCCGAGGACAAGACAGTGGTCCTGGGGCTGGTGACATCCAAACGACCGGAACTCGAGTCTGAGGAGGACCTGTTGAGCCGGATCGAGGACGCCGACAGTCACTTCGCCGGAGGTCAGCTGTGTCTGAGCCCGCAATGCGGGTTCGCTTCGACCATGGAGGGAAACGCGCTGACCGAGGACGAACAGTGGGCCAAGTTGCGGCTCGTCGTATCGACTGCGGAGCGCGCCTGGGGCTAGCCGCCACCAACGGGGCATCGCTCGTGATCGGGATCAGGTCTAGTTCCGGGGCGCCGATAACCTGACCCACGATGGCCCGTCGAATCCTCTTTCTCCTGGCGTTGCTGCTCGTCGTGGCCGCATGCTCGGGCTCCGGCAGCGATGGCTCGACGACGACAGGGGGTGACGGTGCGACCACCACGACTGTCGAGGGCCAGACCACCACAACTGGCGACGACTCCCCAACTACGACTTCGGGTGGTGGCTCCTCATCCACGACCGCCGCCGACCTGTCGGGTCTCGAAGGCGTTTCCGAGGAGGCCAGGACCCAACTGGTGGAGCTGATCCGCCAAGCGCAGGAGATCCGGGGGCTTCCATTCCTCGAGCCGCCCACGATCACGGTCGTAAGTGAGGAGGAGCTGGAGGCGAGGGTCAGGGCCGACCTCGAGGAGGAAGCCGAAGACTTTCCGGCGGACGAGGCGCTCTACAAGATGCTTGGCCTGCTCGCCGAGGACGCCGACTTCGAGAGCATAGTGCTCGACCTCTATGGAGAACAGGTTGCAGGTTTCTACGACGGGGACACCGGCGAGATCGTCGTCCCCGCCCGCGAGGACGGCTTCTCACTGATTCAGCAGGGAACAATGGTCCACGAGTTGGTTCATGCGCTCACCGATCAGCACTTCGACTTCAACCCCGAGTTCCAGGCCATGGTCGACGAGGAGCGTCTCGATCAGGCGACCGCCTACCAGGCGCTGATCGAGGGCGACGCCACACTCGCCGAAGTCCTGTGGGTTCAGACTCTTTCTCAGCGAGAGCTGGGCGAGTTCATCGCAGAATCCCTCGACATCGACAGCGCATCTTTCGAGTCAGCTCCCCGATTCTTGCGGGAGTCGCTGATCTTTCCATATGACACGGGCCTGGCATTCGTTCAGGACCTGTACGTAGACGGTCAGTGGGAGGCGGTGAATGACGCCTACGCCACCATGCCCGGGATACCCGGCTCGTCCGAGCAGGTGATAACCCCGGACGACTACACCCGGGACATTCCGGTGGAAGTTGCCATCCCCACCATCGAGGTACCCGGTTACGAGTTGGAGCGCACATCGGTGTGGGGTGAGGAAGGCTTCCGGATCCTGCTCAACCAGGGAACGGGTATCTCGACCGTCGGGGTGGCGGCCGACGGCTGGGGTGGTGACGCCTACCACCAGTGGTTCGATGGCCAGAACGCGGCGATACTCATCGTGTACCAGGGCGACACCCCTCAGGATGTGGACGAGTTGGAGACCGCCCTCCTCGACTTCGCCACCGAGAACTTCCCCGAGGACCATTTCGCCTGGGTGGAGCAGCTCAACGGTGACCTCTATTTCATCGCCGCAGACGACACTGCGGTGGGTGAGCAGATCCGGGCCTCGGCCGGTCTCGATTAAGTTCGGCGGGTGCCCGCCGGTCGCCTACTCGTCTGCGCCACGCCCATCGGGAATCTGGGCGACATCTCGGACCGACTACGCAAGACCCTGGCTGCCGCGGATGTGATCTACGCCGAAGACACCAGGCGGACGGCCAAGCTGATGAGTCATCTCGGTCTGTCGGCCCCGGTTGTCTCGCTCTTCGCCGGAAACGAGCAATCCCGCGTCAACAGCCTCGTCGAGTCGATTCGGTCGGGTGACACGGTTGCCCTCGTGTCGGACGCAGGGATGCCGACGGTCTCCGATCCCGGTGCGGCGGCGGTTGCCGCGGTTCGGGAGGCAGGTCTGACGGTGAGTGTGGTGCCCGGGCCTTCGGCGGTGACCTCAGCCGTTGCCCTGGCCGGATTCGGTGGCGACCGGTTCGTTTTCGAGGGGTTTCTCCCGCGGAAGGGTCGCGATCGAGCGGAACGTCTCCGGTCGATCGCTGCGGACACGCGATCGGTGGTCCTGTTCGCAAGCCCCAATCGACTTTCCGATGATCTCGCCGACCTGACAGAAGCATGCGGTGGCGAACGTCGGGTTGCGGTGATGCGAGAGCTCACCAAGCTCCATGAGGAGTCGTGGGTCGGCTCGCTGGCAGATGCGGTGGAGTACTGGTCAGACCCGGTGAAGGGTGAGGTCACTGTGGTGCTCGCTCCCACCAAGCCCGCGGCGCCTTCCGTCGAGGACGCCATCGAGTCGGCACGTGCTCTCGTTGCCGATGGGATCACCGTGAGCGACGCCGCCCGGCAGATCGCAGACCTGACAGGTGTGTCCCGGCGCGAGATCTATGAGGCGTTGGTGAGGGATCAGGCTTCGAGCTGACCCTTGCAGGGCGTGCAGATACCCTTGCCCTTGAACTGGATGACCTGTCTGTCGCTCCCGCAGAAGGTGCATGAGTCCGTCATCTTGCGAAGGACGATGTTCCCTCCCTCGACCGCGATATAGAGGTGATCCCCCTCCCGGATGTTGAACATCCGCCGGGTCTCGGCGGGGATGACGATCCGGCCCAGGTCGTCGATCTTGCGGGTAATCCCAGAGTCCACGACGCCGAGCCTACAGATCGCTGATGGCACGGTGCCAGGTACCGTCCTCGTCCATGACCTGGGTGGACACGCACTGTCATCTACAACTGGACGGTCGGCCCCCTGGCGAGCTCCTGGGCCGTGCTCCCCAGGTCGAATGGGTCGTGGCACCGGGGGTGGACGCCGATTCCTCACTGGCCTCATTCGCCTTGGCGAGGGAGTTCCCGGGCCGGGTGTTGGCGACCTCGGGGCTGCACCCCCATGATGCGACGCAATGGTCCCGGCAGCGGCGCACCATCGAGGAGTTGGCGCCGTCGGTGGCTGCGATCGGCGAGACAGGTCTCGACTTCTACCGGGACCTGTCGCCGCGGGGCGAGCAGGAGGCCTCGATGAGGGATCACATCGCCATCGCCTTGGATCTCGGGAAGCCACTGATCGTCCACTGTCGCGACGCATTCGAATCGGTTCACCAGATCGTCGAGGACACGAGGGTCGGGCCCCAGACCGTCCTTCACTGTTGGACGGGTGGAACCAGGTGGACGAAACGGTTTCTCGATCTCGGCGTCATGTTCTCGTTCGCCGGTCCGGTGGCCTTCGAGACCGGCGACACCATCAGACACGGTGCGGCCCTGGTGCCGCCCGAACGCGCCCTGGTGGAGACCGACACCCCATATCTAACCCCTCCTCCGCACCGCGGCGAGCAGAACGAGCCCGCCTGGGTGGCTCTGGTGGGGGAAGCCCTCGCTGGGGTCTGGGGTCTCCCTGTCGATGAGGTTGCGGCTGTCACGTCAGCCAATGCAGCGAGGGTCTTCCGCCCATGACCGCGCAGACGAGGTCCGAGATCGCCGCCCTGCTCGAGCGTCACGGACTGGCCCCCATCCACCGGTTGGGTCAGCACTTCCTCGCTGACGCCAACATCACGCGAAAGATCGTCGCGCTCGCCGAGGTTGGTCCGGGCTCCAGAGTCGTCGAGATCGGGGCAGGCACCGGAACCCTCACCCGGGCGCTGGCCGCCGCTGGCGCCTCGGTGTTGGCATACGAGATCGACGAGGGTCTTCGTCCCGTCCTCGGTGCCGTCACCGAGGATCTCGACGTGGACCTCAGATTCGAGGATGTGGCCAAGGTCGACTTCTCTGAGGCGCTCTCGGGCCACGGTTGGTCGATGGTCGCCAACCTTCCCTACAACGTCGGCACCCCGGTGGTGCTGGATGCGCTGCAGAACGCTCCGTCGATCGAGCGGTTCATCGTGATGGTGCAGCGTGAGGTGGCGATGCGCTTCGCTGCCCAGGTGGGGAGTCCCGACTATGGGTTGCCTTCGGTGATTGCAGGGATCTACTCGACAGCGAGGGTCGCTTTCACGGTTCCGCCCCAAGTGTTCTACCCACCACCGAGAGTCGAGTCGGCCGTGGTTGTCCTCGTCCGCAAGCCGGCTCCTGAGAACGCCGGGCGCGCCATCGAGCTCGCCAGGGCCGGGTTCGGCCAGCGACGCAAGATGTTGCGGCGATCGCTGGCCTCATTGATCGATGATCCCGTCGTCCTTCTGGAACGGGCGGGGTTCGATGCGACCAAACGCGCTGAAGACCTCTCACCGGGCGAATTCCTCCGCTTGGCTTCCGTATGACCGTCTACCAGGCCCCCGCCAAGCTCAATCTGTCCCTCCTCGTGCATCCGCCCCGTTCCGACGGGTACCACCCGCTCGAGTCGTTGGTGCAGACCATCGAATGGTGTGACGCCCTGACGGTCGCTCCGGGAGAGGGCCACGACGAGCTCGACTCCGATATCGAAGACAACCTCGTGGAAAAGGCCCTGCGCGAGCTGAGACGTGATGTCCGCGTGCCCCCGCTGCGGATGACTCTCGACAAGCAGATCCCGATCGCCGCAGGGCTCGGTGGAGGGAGCTCGGATGCGGCCGCGGCGTTGTTGGCCGGAGCTGGTGCGGCCGGATTGTCGCGCTCCGAGCTTGCTCCCGTCGCTCATCGGGTCGGAGCCGACGTCGCTCTCTTCCTGACCGGGGGGACCCTCATGATGACTGGGGTCGGCTACGACATCGAGCCGCTTCGGCCGGCCGGGGGATTCGCCGTTGCAGTGGTGACCCCGAGCTTCGGGTTGTCGACGGTCGAGGTGTACCGGAAGTGGGACGAGTTGGAGGGGCCGGAGGGCGACGCGGTGCCTGATGACCTCCTGCCCCCTGCACTTCGCGGTCGGATGCCCATGCGCAACGATCTCCTGCCCGCCGCCCTCGCCGTCGAGCCATTGTTGGGCGACTTCATGGCCGACCTCCTCTCGACATGGGGGAGTGCCATCTCCCTCACCGGTTCGGGCTCGGCCTGTTTCGCCTACTTCCCCACCGTGGACGAGGCCACCGACGCCGTCGCCGCGGTCTTCTCGCTCATCGAGGAGGGTCGTGGGATCGGACTGCGTGACCGTGGTGTGGAGCGAGTGAGCAACGATGAGCCGTAGCGGCACATTGCTGCACGCTCGGCTTCCGACACGCCGAGCGGTAACCTGTTTGCACTCACCGACCGCCGGATTGGGGGGTGGTGTAACTGGTAACACGGCAGGTTTTGGTCCTGTTATTGCGGGTTCGAGTCCTGCCCCCCCAGCGACAAACACAGAGGAACACACCGCTTGGCCACACATGTGATCGTCCTCGCCGCCGGTGAGGGAAAACGGATGAGATCTGGCTTGCCCAAGGTGGCCCACGTCGCCGCCGGGCGGGAACTGGTCAATTGGGTACTCGACGCCGTTCGTCCGCTCGAACCGGAATCAAGTGTCGTGGTCGTAGGTCATGGCGCCGACCTGGTCAGGCCGATTCTCCCCGATGGGACGATCGATGCCGTTCAGGTCGAGCAACTCGGCACCGGTCACGCCGCCCAGATCGGACTCGACGCCCTGGGTGCGCTCGATCCTGATGACACGGTGGTGATCCTCTATGGCGACACTCCGCTGCTCACCACCGAACTCCTCGCCGAACTGGCCGATCTCGACGACGGCGAGTCGGCGCGGCTCATCTCGTCCGCGTTCGACGATCCAACGGGTTATGGCAGGGTCACCAGAGACAGTGAGGGCAACATTTCGGGCATCGTCGAGCATCGGGACTGCACACCAGAACAACTCGAGATCAAGGAGATCAATGCTGGGATCTACGCAGTGCGTGCCGGCCGCTTGAGCGACACCCTCAAGCAGGTGACCGACGACAACGCTCAGGGTGAGTACTACCTGACCGATGTCATAGGCATCCTGGTTGCCGAGGGTGACAAACTGACCGCAGTCGATGCCACCCCACAGGAGGTGATCGGTATCAACTCTCAGGACCAACTCGCCGAAGCCCGTAAGGAGCTGCAACGGCGCACCAACCACAAGCTCATGGAATCCGGGGTGGCGATCCTCGATCCGGATCGGACCTACATCGACGACACCGTCACTGTCGAGCCCGGAGCCCGGATCTACCCGGGAACACATCTCGAGGGGACGACGACGGTCGGCGCTGGAAGCCAGGTCGGCCCCGACGTGTTTGCCGTCGACTCGGTCATCGGAGCCGACTCGACGGTCTGGTATGCCGTGCTTCGTGGTGCCGTGGTCGGCGATCGGTGTGAGGTGGGTCCCTACGCATCACTCCGACCGGGGACCGTGCTCGAGAATGGAGCGAAGGCGGGGACCTTCGTCGAGACGAAGAACACCACCCTGGGCGAGGGGGCCAAGGTGCCGCATTTGAGCTATCTCGGCGACGCCACCGTGGGTGCCAGAGCCAACATCGGCGCCGGGACCATCACCTGCAACTACGACGGTTATCACAAGCACCAAACCGAGATCGGGGAGGGTGCCTTCATCGGTTCCGACACGATGCTCGTGGCCCCTGTCAGGATCGGTGACAACGCCGTGACCGGCGCCGGGTCGGTCATTACCAGGGACGTGGCGGATGGGGCTCTCGCCGTGGAGCGATCTGGTCAGAAGGAGATTCCCGGCTACTCTCAACGGCGCGAGGCGCGCAAAGCGGCCGAAGACGCAGAGGACTGACGTGGACATCGTCTCACGCAATCGGATGATGCTCTTCTCAGGGGGGGCCAACCCGCCCCTGGCGGAGGAAGTGGCCGAAGTTCTCGGCATCCAACTTGGCAAGGTGGAGCGCTCGTCGTTCGCCAATGGGGAGATTTACGTGCGGCCCGAGGAGAGCGTCCGTGGCTCCGACTGCTTCGTGATCCAGAGCCACTCTTCTCCCATCAACGACAACATCATGGAGCAGTTGATCACCATCGACGCACTCAAGCGGGCATCGGCGCGTCGGATCACCGCAGTCATCCCGTTCCTCGGGTACTCACGGCAGGACAAGAAGGTCTTGCCCCGTGAGCCGATCACCGCCCGTCTGGTGGCAGACCTTTTCATGAAGGCGGGCGCCGACCGGTTGGTCTCGGTCGATCTCCACACCGGCCAGCTCCAGGGATTCATCTCCAAGCCCTGGGACAGCCTGACGGCCCTCCCGATCATCACGGACTACCTCTCCGACCGGCTCGAGGACGGAAAGCGGGCCATCCTGTCACCCGATGCCGGCGGTGTGAAGAGAGCGGAGCGGTATGCCAAGCATCTCGGCGGCTCGGTCGCCTTCATCTACAAGCGGCGCGACCCCACCGAGCACAACGAGTCCGAAGCACTCTCCATGGCGGGCAAGGTGACCGACCGGCATGTGGTGATCGTCGACGACATGATCGACACGGCCGGCACCGTGTGCAACGCCGCCGAGATGGTGAAAGAGTTCGGGGCGAAGAGCGTTCGAATCGCCGCCACGCACGGGATCTTCAGCGAGCCGGCCCTCGACCGGATCAAGAACGCCCCGATCGAAGAGGTGATAGTCACCAACACCCTTCCCGTCAGCAGCGACATCCAATCGCTCGACAACGTCAAGGTCCTCTCGATCGCTCCGATCCTCGCCGAGACCCTCCAGGCGATCTTCATGGACTCGTCGGTTTCCGAGATATTCCTCGGCGAGAACGCCTGACGCTCGGTCCTTCGGGAATGCGGTTTCGGGCCGCCAAGTCATACAATCCCAGCTTCTGTGACCGCCCCACACCGTCAATCTTCCGGCCATGACCAGGCGCGCTACCGAGCCATCCTCATCGGGCTGGTGGTGGTGTTCCTCCTTCTATTCTTCTTCCTGAGGGTGTTTGGGAGCGGAGGCGACGAGTCGCCGCCGGGTGCGGTGGACAGCACCACAACTACGACCAGCCCGGGGGAAACGACGGCCACCGATGGTGATGGCACCAGCTCGACCACGACACCTGGCAGTGACAGCGGTGGGTCCAGCACGACCGTTGCAGGCTCGACGCCGAGCCTGTCGCCGCTGCAGGAGATCACCCTCGACCTGGTGAGCGAGGGTCTGAATCAGCCCACCGTGGTCGCCGCCCCACCGGGGGACGACCGTCTCTTCGTCACAGAGCGGTTCGGAGTGATCCGGGTGATCGACGCAAACCGGAGCCTCCTCGACGCCCCGTTCCTCGACCTGACCGACCAGGTGCTCGCCGGTGGCATCGAACAGGGCATGCTCGGTCTGGCATTCCATCCCGACTATGCCAACAATGGCCGCTTCTTCGTCTACTACACCGACAAAGGCGGCAATCGCCAGCTATCGGAGTTCACCGTCTCCCCAACGGACCCGAATATCGCCTTTGCGGCCGGTGAGAAGGTGATCTTCGAGTTCGAGCAACCTCCGGAGGCCACAGACATCCGGCATTACGGCGGGAACACCGTGTTCGGGCCGGACGGATTCCTCTGGGTGTCGATGGGCGACGGTGCCGACAGTCGTTCCCAGGGACAGGACCCGGAGACGCCCTACGGCTCGATCTTCCGCATCGACGTAGACGGTGGAGATCCCTATGCGATCCCACCCGACAACCCCTTCGTCGATG
Organism: Acidimicrobiia bacterium; assembly: GCA_035762545.1. Taxonomy (GTDB): domain Bacteria; phylum Actinomycetota; class Acidimicrobiia; order Spongiisociales; family ZC4RG35; genus JANQRA01. The sequence continues at coordinate 297,304 of DASTOM010000024.1, read as the reverse complement.
GCGGTGGGATGGGTGAGATCTGGTCATACGGTCTCCGCAACCCCTGGCGTTTCTCGATCGACCCCGTCGACGGGATGATCTACATCGCCGATGTCGGGCACGCCGACCAGGAGGAGGTCAACGTGGTCTCGATCTCGGAAGGCGGGTACAACTTCGGTTGGTCCGACATGGAGGGGACGCGCTGCTTCCACCTCCAGGACTGTGACCCGGCCGACTACACCAACCCCGTCGTCACCTACAGCCACGAGGAAGGGCTGTCCATCACGGGTGGGTATGTGTATCGGGGTGCTGAGATCCCGGAGATCCAGGGGACCTACTTCTACGCCGACTGGGTCCGGCAGTGGATCCGGGGTTTCGAATACGTCGACGGTCAGGTGACCGAGGCCCGTGATTGGACTGCGGATCTCGGTGGGGAGGTCGGCTCGATAACCAGCTTCGGACTGGACGGCCACGGCGAGCTGTACCTCACCACCTACGAAGGCGGCTTGTACAGATTCACCGCGATTCGTTGACGGCCGGCATCTCGATGACCTCACCCGGGTAGATCAGATCCGGATCACCCGATCGCAGTCTGGGTGTGTTCACTTCGACCACGGTTCGCCAGTAAGGGGCGATCTCACCGTTGTCCGACCCCGCCCCGAGATGACGGGCCGAGATCTTCCAGAGGTGATCCCCCTTGGCCACTGTGACCGTGACCGGTGTGCTCGAGGTGTTCGACGTGGTCGCGGGTATGCGCACCTGCCGGACAGGCATGGCTCCGGCGACACCGGTGGCCAGGAACAGGCCCACGAGCAAGACGATGATCAGAGGACGTCCCATGTGTCGAACGTACGTCACTCACCGACGTGATTGAAGGGGGTTACGATCGAGGCATGAAGGTTCGCATAGGCATCAGCACGACCGACAAGCTCCTCGAGTTGGAGGTCGACGACCCCAAGGCTTTCAAGAAAGAGATGGAGCGGGCCATCGCCGAAGGTGGACTGGGTTGGTTCACCGACACGAAAGGACGGACGGTTGGGATCCCGGCACGTAGCGTCGCCTTCATCGAGCTCGAGGACACCGGCGATGGTCGGACTGTGGGATTCGCACCCGCCGTCTAGGCTCCCATCCGATCACAGAACGAAGAAAGGGCGCCCCATGGGGCGCCCTTTCCCAACTCTGTGGCTTCGGTCAGACGGTGGTACGGCGGCGTCGCTCGGCGAGCCAGCGCTTGCGGAGCCGACGACGATCGTCCTCCGCGTAGCCTCCCCAGACCCCGGATTCCTGATTGGTTTCCAGTGCGTACTGGAGGCAGTCTTCACGAACCATGCATGTGTTGCAGATGGCCACGGCGGCCTCGATCTGCTCGACAGCTGGACCCGTCGTGCCGACCGGGAAGAAGAGCGTTGGCTCTGAATCCCGACACGAGGCGAGGTCCCGCCAATCGGTCGTAATGGTTGTGAGCGTCATGTGTTCCTAACTTTGTGATCTTTTTCACAAGGGCATCGTCACGGGATACACCCGTAGATGCTTGGGGGGATTCCGGAGCGAACGGTACCGTCCGATTCTTACCTTGTAAACGGATTTCTTGGATTGTTTCTATGTTTCTGAAGACAACGATCATCGGGCATCGGGGCTGGCCGACCCGGTTTCCCGACAACACCTTGGCCGGACTGCTCGCCGCCTCTGATGTCGCTGACGCAGTGGAAATCGACGTCCGACGAAGTAGAGACGGCAAACTCGTGCTGTCTCACGATCCCACCATCGGTGGTCTCTTGGTGCCCGACACCCCGTGGTCCACGCTCTGCGAACTCGACCTCGGTGGGGGCCACCATCCGGTTCTGCTGGACGAGGCACTGGCCGCCCTTCCGGGCGTTCCTGTGCAGATGGAGATCAAGAACCACCCCGGGCACCCCGGATTCGAGCCGGATCATCGACTCGGCCTGGAGGCGGCGGAGCGGGCCAGACCCGGCGACATCGTCACATGTTTCAACCTTGAGACCATCGCTGCCGTTCGACGGGTATTTCAAGATGTGAACACCGGGTGGGCGGTCACCTCGGTCATACCCATCGATGAAGCTGTCAAACATTGTTTGGACGCAGGGCACCGGGCTCTGGTTCCCGAGCACACGGCGATCATGGCTCCGGTCGGACCCGACATCGAGGTGTACCCCTGGACGGTCAACGACCCTGCCCGCGCTCGAGAGTTGGTGGAGCTCGGTGTGACGGGCATCATTACCGACGATCCCGGCACGATCGACCAGACCCTCCGGAGTGGGACATGACCATCGCAGAGCAGCTCTCCGAAGAGCTCAGAGACGCCATGAAGTCCAAGGACGCGCTTAGGCGCGATGTGATCCGACAGGTTCAGACCGAGGTGGCAACCGCACGAAGCCAGCCGGACTTCAGCGGACCGGTCGACGACGCCTTCTATCAGAAGATCATCGCCTCGTACGTCAAGAAGATGGACAAGTCCCGCGCGGAGTACGCCGAGCTGGGGGAGCGGGGAGCGGCCATGGCCGCCAAGCTCGGATACGAGGTCGAATACCTGAGCCGATGGCTCCCGAAACGGCTCGGCGAGGAGGAGACCAGGGCGCTGGTTCGGGCCACGATCGAAGAGCTCGGTGTGGGCGGGAACGAGAAGGCCGCAGGTCAGGTCACCGGACAGTTGATGAAGAGCCACGGCAAGGACCTGGACGGAGGTCTGGTGAGCCGGCTCGTCCGCGAGGAACTCGCCTGAGGCCGGTGTTTCACCGGTGAGGCTTCCCAACTTCGAACCGATGCTCGCCTCGCGGCGGGAGACTCCGTTCGACGACGACGGTTGGTGGTTCGAGATCAAGTGGGACGGCTACAGGGCGATCGTCGGTGCGGAGGACGGTGAGATCCGGGCCAGGTCGCGCCGGGGTCTCGACCTGCTCGGCCCGTTCCCCGAGGTGGGGGCCCTCGAGATACCCGACGGTGTAGTGCTCGATGGCGAAATCGTCGCCTTCGACGACTCGGGCATCCCGTCCTTCTCGTTACTGCAACGACGCACCGGGTTTGGTGGGACGGGGACAGGTGCCAGGGTGGGTGTCAATCTCGTCGTCTTCGACGTCCTCTTCCACGGTGCAGAGGTGACCCACCTACCCTACGAGGAGCGTCGGGCGATCCTCGATCGGCTTGGTCTAGAACCTCCGATCGTGGTGCCGGACCCCACCGCCGGCTCGGGTATCGGGCTCTTCGAGGCGGTCAAGGAAAAGGGCATCGAGGGCATCGTCGCCAAGCGTCTCGGCTCCCGCTACTACCCCGGCCGTCGCACCGACGACTGGCAGAAGATCTCCGTCCGACACACCCTGCGCGCAGTGGTCGGAGGATTCATGCCGGGAGAGGGGGGTAGGGCTCGGACGTTCGGTTCGATCCTGGTGGGTCTCTACGAACCAACCGGACTGCGGTGGATCGCCGCTGTGGGATCGGGGTTCAACGACTCATCGTTGACGGCCTTCCACGAGACCCTCCTCCAGCTCGAAAGGGACACCAGCCCCTTCACCAATCAGGTGATCGCACCGGGCGGGCCGCCGCGGTGGGTCGAGCCGGCGATCGTGGTGAACGTCGAGTACAAGGAATGGACCCTCGACGACCATCTGCGGGCGCCCGTCTACAAGGGGGTCGAGATCGCCGACCCCGAGACTGTCACCTGGGCCGAGGAGGGCCCGGACTTCTGAACTCCGCTAGATGAGCGGATTCGGCCCATATATGGGCCGACGTACCCCGGGTTGCCAAAACTAGGCGCTGGCGGCGGCGGGCTGCTTGGCTCCGATTCGCTCACCCGTGTTCGGGTTGAAGAAGTGGAGCTTGGCGCAGTCCACCGTCAGCTGGACGGTGTCGCCGCGGTGCACGTTGAGATCAGGGCTCACCCTGGCGATGAAGTTGGTCTTGTCGCCGAGTGAGGTGGCGTCCCGGCCCGTGTCCGCCAGTAGCTCCTCGATGTCGGGTGTGACCACCGGAGCCCTGTCCACGGTGAAGTGGATGTAGGTGTCGGCCCCGAGCATCTCGGTCACCTCGACTTGAGCTTCGAGCGTCCGCTCCGGGTCATGTCCAGCCACCGAGGCTGCCTCGAGCCCGCTGGGTCGGAGTCCCACCACGAGCTCCTCGCCAGTGTGGTTCTCCAGACCGGGATGGGCATCGAGGGTCGGCTTGTCGACCCTGAGCCTCGTGTTGGGCAGAACGGCGTAGACCACGTCACCCTCGGTCTCGAGGTGTCCGTAGGTGAGGTTCATCGCCGGGCTACCGATGAAGCCGGCGACGAAGAGATTGTTCGGCTCGCTGTACAGCTCGGAAGGGGGCCCGACCTGTTGCAGGTTGTAAGGACGCGCCCCAGACACTGGTCTCAGGACCGCGACACGGTCACCCAGGGTCATCGCTTCCACCTGATCGTGGGTGACGTAGACGGTTGTCGTCCCGAGCCGGTTGTGTAGACGTTCCAGCTCCGCCCTCATCTGGACGCGGAGTTTGGCGTCGAGGTTCGAGAGCGGTTCGTCCATGAGGAAGGCGGCGGGCTCGCGGACGATGGCGCGACCCATCGCTACCCGCTGTCTCTGGCCACCGGACAGGGCCTTGGGCTTGCGTTCCAGGTAGTCGGTGATCTCGAGGATCTCTGCCGCTTCGGACACGCGTCGCTTGATCTCCTCCTTGGGGAACTTGCGCAGCTTGAGACCGAAGGCCATGTTGTCGAACACGCTCATGTGGGGATACAGGGCGTAGTTCTGGAAGACCATGGCGATGTCGCGGTCTTTGGCGGCGACATCGTTCACCACCCGATCGCCGATGGTCATGGTCCCCTCGGTGATGTCTTCGAGACCTGCGATCATGCGGAGGATCGTCGACTTGCCGCAGCCGGAAGGCCCGACGAGTACCAGAAACTCACCGTCCTCGATCGTGAGGTCGACATGCCCGACCGCTCGGGTGCCATCCGGGTAGATCTTCCCCAAATCGTCCATTCTGATTTCGGCCAAGGGCTCCTCCTCGCAGCAACCTGGCGCAAACTTAGTGGAAATTCAGCCGCCTGCCACCAGGGGAGAGGTTCCGTTCGGGTCGAAACCGGGAAATCCGGCGGCCTCCCATGAGGCAAAGGCCTCATCCGGGTCCACATCCGAGCCCCGGGCGGAGGCCATGGCGATGCGATGATTGAGGTAGTCGCAGTAGCCCTGGATCGGATCTTCTCCGTGCCAGCGCTGTTCTATCAGCTTCACGTGCGGCTCGTACCGTCCGGTGAGCCATTTGAAGGTACCGACACTCTTCCCGGTGGCGGACACGTCGCCATGCTTGGCCAGGTAGTAGTTGAGGTCACTGAGGATCAGCTTTGCCTGGTTCTCTGATGCGTCGATACCGGTCCGCTGTCGGAGGGTGTCGGAGTTGAACGTTCGACCTCCGACGTGGGTGACCATCCGTACCAAGCTCCCGCCTTCGGCAGGTGTCATCACGATGTCGTCGACCGAGAACCCGAGGTCGTTGATTCGGGCGATCCGCTCCCGGATCCGGTAGGCGTCGTCACGAGTGATCAGAAGCTCGCTGGTGAGTTCGGCCCACAGGGCTTCGTAGCGCCTCTCGATGTCCGCTCCGAGACCAACGTCGGCGGTGTCGAGGTCCTCCCCGATCTCGGCTGCGATGTCGGTCATCTCGCCAGCCACGTTCTCCTTCATCACCTCGATGTCCTCGCGGCGTTGCCCGTCGCTGAGTGAAGGGTGCAGCTCGGAGGTCTCTCCGTCGATCATGATCGCCTCGATCTCACCGGCATCGAAGCGGTAGAGGACATTGGAGAGCGAGCAGTCACCCCAGTACAGACCGACCATGTGGAGTTCGACCAGGAGCCCGGCGAGGGCATCGAGCATCTGGTTGCGCCGCTCTCCGAAACCGGCACCGGAGACGAGTCGGCGGTATGGGAACGAGTGCTCCACATATCGAGTGATCACAGCACCGGCCCCCTCGTCATGGGGGTCCAACCAGTCTCGTTCCACCAGGCCCACCGGTCTGGCCGTCCTGTGGCTCTGATCCTCGAGGAAGCGAAGCACGCGGTACTCGTTATCGGCGAGGCGGCGGGACAGCTCCTTGATCGCGTAGACGCCCTGGTCGTAGGCGACGAAGACCACCGGGTGACGGTGCACCCCGGTGGGCATGCTGACCAAACGCTCGTGCTCCCAGTCGTCGAGTCGGCTCTCCCAGGGGAGGTCCAGGAAGTCGGGGTTATCGGATCTGACGTAGAGGTTTGGCGTGCCCATGGTCAGGCGACTCTCGCCGCCATGGCCAGGGCACCGGCCAGTCCCGACAGCGGTCCCAGCCCGGCCTGCGAGACGAGGAGGTCGAGGTCGGGCTCATCCGGGTAGCCCCCCAATGCGATGCCCAATCTCGTTCGGAGATTGGCGTGGAAACCTGGCAGTGCGGAGACCCCCCCACTGACGATGATCCGCTCGGGCGCGACCGTGTAGACGAGGTTCGCCAGTCCCTGTGCCAGGTATCCGCACGCGAGATCGAGGATCGACTGATTCCCTGCGAATGTCTCAGGACGTCCGAATCGCGACTCCAGAGCAGGACCCGCGGTCATGCCTTCGAGACAGTCACCGTGATAGGGACACCCGCCGGGATACGGGTCATCGGTCAGGCGATTGACTCGCATGTGGCCCGCCTCAGGGTGCCGCTCGCCGGTCAGCACCTCGCCGTCGACCACTATCCCGGCGCCGATCCCGGTGCCCACGGTCAGGTAGACGTAATCGGACATGCCTCGGGCGGCACCCCAGCGACCCTCGCCAACTGCAGCGCCGTTCACATCCGTGTCCAGGGTCACGGGTACGTCACAGCCCTGGACGAAGGCGCGGTAGATCTGGGCGCCCGACCACCCCGCTTTGGGAGTCGCCAGCATGGTTCCGTAGTCCTCGCGGGTCGGGTCGAGACGCATCGGTCCAAAGCTGGCTATTCCCACCGCTGAGACCTGCTGGCGACGCAGTATGGCCAGCACTTCGTCCAGTGTCTCGTCCGGAGTCGTCGTCGGTATCCGAACCGGCTCGGAGATGTCGTCCGGAGATGTGCCGAACGCGACATCGGTCTTGGTCCCGCCGAGTTCCACGGCTCCATAGATGGCCATCGAGGTGTGACATTAAATGTCTGCTTCAGGGGAGAGTCCTGCTTGACAACCCCCAGGTGGACTTTGTAAGTTCACAAAACTTTCATTCTGAGGAGATACGTGAGAGCGAGTTGTGGCCGTGGCTGATCGGCTTCACACCAAAGCCACCAAGCACGACTCCCGACGCAACAACCTGAAGACGACCCTCGAGGTCGTCTCGGGTCAGGGAGCCACCAGCCGGGCCGAGATCGCCCGACAGACTGGGCTCTCCCGGGCGGCGGTCTCCTCTTTGGTCACTGAGCTCATCGATCAGAACCTCCTCCGTGAGCTCGGCCAGGGAGAGTCGGCGGGTGGAAAACCGCCGACCCTCCTCGCTCTCAACGAAAGAGCCCGCGACATCGTGGCCATCGACCTGGGTCACCGACCCTTCCAGGCAGCATTGGTCGATCTCTCAGGACGGATCCACGCCCGTGCCATGGCTGACGAGTCCGAATCCCAGCCCGCCGGCAGCGAAGCAGTCGAAATCGCGGTTCGGGTGATCGACGAGATCCTGGCGCAGACAACCGCCCCCGTCCTCGGCATCGGGGTCGGGTCGCCGGGCGTGGTGGCCGCAGACGGCAGGATCCTCGAGTCCACGAATCTGGCATGGCACGGCCTCGATCTCGGGGCCGAGCTCAAGGCTCGATTCGACTTCCCGGTCTCGATAGCCAACGACGCGGCGATGGCGGCGCTGGCGGAGTTCCGCCGACACCCGACGGACTTCAATCTGATCCTCGTGAAGCTGGGACGAGGTGTCGGTTCCGGCTTGATCCTCGACGGCGCCCTCTACCGTGGACAGCACTCGGCAGCCGGTGAGATCGGGCATGTGCGACTCGGTGACGGAGGTCCTCCTTGCACCTGCGGGCACTCGGGCTGTCTCGAGACGATTGCCAGCGTGCCGGGGATGCTTCGTCGCATCGGCGCCGATGTGGAGACCGACCCGTGGGACGCGCTCGCACTCGCCGGGTCCTATGGAGAGGCCACGGTGAAAGACGCACTTGCTGCAGCCGGACGCGCGATAGGCACTGCCCTCGCTCCGGTGGTCGCCACGCTCGATGTCAGCCATGTGATCCTCGCCCCCGAGATACGAAACGCCGGCGACGTTCTCGTCGACGCGGTGCGGGAGGAGTTGTCCTCCCGGGTACTGCCTGCGACCTCGGAGATGATCCAGGTCGAGTCGACCCAACTCGGAGGGGATCTCGTCCTCACCGGTGCGGCCTCAGCGGTGATCGTCGATCGACTCGGGTCGGTGCTGCGATGAGTGTGACCATCGGTGCCGACATCGGCGGGTCGTCGGTCGACGTCGTCGCCCGCGACGCCAGCGCAACGATCATCGCCCGGCACCGGGTGACTGCCACAATGGTCGGTGCCTCCCAGGTGGTGTCCACGGCGGTCGACGCCATCAGGGCGCTCGACGTGAAGGATTTCGATGGTGTGGGGATCGGCATCCCGGGAAGGGTCGACCGGAATACCGGCCACGTCAGCCTCGCGGTGAACCTCGGTGTCGGCGCCCAGCCGTTCGATCTCGCCGGAGCGGTCGCCGATCAACTGGAGCGTCCAGTGACTGTCGAGAACGACGTCCGCGCCGCGGTACTCGGTGAGCGGGAGAGGATCGGCCTCAGCGGCCGGGTGTCTGACAACCTGGCGCTGATCAGCATCGGCACCGGCATCTCTGCCGGCGTCGTTGCCAGCGGCGCACTGATACGGGGGGCGGGGGGCATGGCCGGCGAGATCGGCCATGTCGTCGTCGACGAGCTCGGGCCTCTCTGCCCGTGTGGCCAGCGCGGCTGTCTCGAGGCCCTGGCCGCCGGCCCAGCCATCGGACGGGCCTGGCCTCGAGGGGAGTCCTCAGCGGCTGCGACAGCGCTGTTTGCCGCGGTCGAGTCTGGCGATCGTGCGGCACGGAAAGTGGCGTCGCGAATCACTGGCTACCTGACTACGGCGCTCGTATGGCTTTCCGCTGCCTACGATCCTGAGTGGGTCGTCCTCGCCGGAGGTGTTCCGGCGGCCGGCGACTCGTTCTTACAACTGATCCGCGAGGAAGTTGCAGCGAGAGCGGCCTCGTCGGAACTGGCGGCCAGACGGCTCGGGCCGGACCAAGTGGTGCTCGCCGATCCTTCCGACCCACCGGGACCACGCGGTGCGGCCCTCCTCTCGGCCGATTCCATTCTTCAAGGGCGGGACCTGCCCGCAGACAAGCAAGCAAACAACCAATGAGAAAGCAGACAAGGAGGAGCGGATGAAAAACCGAACCCTGCTGGCGCTGTTGCTCGTGTTGGCGATGGTGGTCGCCGCCTGTAGTCCTTCGGACGAAGGCGGAGGCACCACCGAGGCCCCTGATGGGACCGAGGCGCCGGACACGACAGAGGGCGGCGACACCAGCACCACCGAAGGCGGTGGCGATGGGACCACGATGGCACCGGGCGATGGCACCGGGTTCGCCGCACTCGACGCGGCGATGGCCGGCGAGTACGAGGGAACCTCGGTCGAGATCTGGGCCCAGTGGTTGCCCGAGTCCGTCGAGGCAGCGAACTTCGAAGCGACGTTGCAGCCCTTCAGGGATGCGACTGGCATCGATGTGAACTTCCAGCCGACCCCGGACTATGAGACGGCGCTTCAGGTAGCGGTCGATGGTGGCAACGCCCCCGATATCGCACAGATTGCCCAGCCGGGCAAGATGCACCAGTACGCGGAAGCCGGTCAGCTCGTCGCTCTCGACGGGTTCATCAACACCGACAAGCTCCAAGCTGATCTCGGTGACGCCTTCTACAGCCTGGGTCAGTACAACGACACGCTCTATGGCCTGTTCTACAAGACCGACGTCAAGTCGATCGTGTGGTACCCAGTCCAGGCGTTCGCCGATGCTGGCTACACGGTTCCGACCAACTGGGACGAGCTGATTGCGCTCAGCGATCAGATCGTCGCCGACGGCAACGGCAGCCCCTGGTGTATCTCGATCGAGAGCCAGGAAGCTGACGGCTGGGTCGCTACCGACTGGATGGAGGACATCCTGCTGCGCACCGCGCCGCCGGAGATCTACGAGCAGTGGTACAACCACGAGATCCCGTTCAACCATCCCGAGGTGCTCGAGGCCGCCGACTACATGAGCCAGATCTGGTTCACCGACGGTTATGCATACGGTGGGAACACTTACATCAACGCGACCTGGATCGGTGAGACCCAGGATCCGATGTTCCTCGAGGACGGACCACAGTGCTGGATGCAGAAGCAGGCAGCATGGATCCCCGGTTTCTGGGGCGCCAACCGTGACTTCGTCGCCGACAACCCGGAGGCTCCGAGCAGCGAGTGGCCCAACGTTCCTGGCGAGGATGCCGACTTCTTCTACTTCCCGACGATCGAAGAAGAATTCGGTACTCCTGCGCTCGGTTCGGGCGACATGTTCGTGATGTTCAACGATCGTCCGGAAGTGCAGGCTCTGATCGAGTTCCTCGCCACCCCTGAGGGTGCGCAGGCCTGGATCGAGGCTGGTGGCTTCCTGTCACCGCTGAACACGGTCCCCTCGGACTGGTACACCTACCCGAACGTCGGTCTCGCCGAGATCGTCAACAACGCCACGACCCTCGGCTTCGACGCATCTGACTTGATGCCCGCCGAAGTCGGTGCCGGCTCCTTCTGGTCCGGCATGGTCGACTGGGTGGCCGCCAACGGTGAGGACACCGAGGCGATCTTCCAGCAAATCGAGGACAGCTGGCCCGGCTAGCGGTCTGACAAAGTGAGTAGGGTCTCGGGTCGAAGGACCCGGGACCCGCTCGCGAACCCGGCACAACAGAGGAGGAGTGACCTGGCGGTACAAGCTGCACCCGTGAATCGCAAGGGCATCGAAGTTCTGCGCGCCTTGTTGATAGTCGGTGTCGTGGCGGCGGTTCTGTGGTACGGATACGGGCTTCTCACCCAACCCGACCTGTTCGCCGGCCTCTCGCCGACGGTCTCCAAACTCCTCCAAGCCCTGATCGCCATCGTCATCGGAGTCATCGGCATCTGGGCGCTCTTCTACGCAGGCAACACCATCATCGAGGCCCTTCCCGGCAAGGCCACCGACGTCCTCCGGCCGTACTTGTTCGTCGTCCCCGCCCTCCTGGTGGTCGGGATCTATCTGATCTACCCCGCAGTCGGCACCGTCGCCCAGAGCTTCACCGACGTACCCGAGGGAGAAGGGGCCCTCTACAACTACTCACAGGCATTCACCGACCCCGAGATGCTCATCATCTTTCGGAACAACGTGATGTGGCTTCTCATCGTCCCGATCGTCTCGGTCGTCGTCGGTCTGGTGTTCGCCGGTCTCGTCGATCGGATCAAGCTCGAGTCGCTGGCGAAGTCGTTCGTCTTCCTGCCGCTAGCGATTTCGTTCGTCGGCGCCGCTGTCATCTGGCAGTTCGTGTACGCGTGGAAACCCGCGGGGCAGCCCCAGATCGGGATCCTCAACTCGTTCTGGGTATGGGCGGGAGGTTTCCTCGTCGACTGGGGGATCATCTCCGAGGTCGAACCCATCCCATGGCTGTTCGAGACCCCGATCAACAACTTCGCCCTGATGGTGATCATGATCTGGCTCCAGGTCGGGTTTGCCATGGTCGTGCTCTCCGCAGCGATCAAGGGAGTGCCCACGGAGCTGACCGAGGCTGCTCGGATCGACGGAGCCACCGAGCGTCAGATCTTCTACAGGATCACCATCCCTTCGATCAAAGGCGCCCTGCTCGTCGTTTATACGACGATCGCCATCGCCGTGCTGAAGGTGTTCGACCTGATCTTCGTGACCACAGGCGGCAATCTCGACACGTCGGTGATCGCCGTCGAGATGTATCAGCAGATGTTCCGATTCCGGAACCTCGGATTCGCGGCCACGCTGGCTGTAATCCTGCTGGTGGCCGTGATTCCGATCATGGTGGTCAACCTTCGCAACCTGAGAAGGCAGGGGATCGGCGCATGACTGTCGTAGCGGACAAAGAGACGGCCAAGGAAGTCACCAGGTCCCGGCGCAACCGTCGCGGGCCTAATGAGAGCAACGAACGAGTCAGTTGGTTTGTCCGCATCTCTGTCGTGGTGATCGTCATCATGTGGACCATCCCGACTCTCGGGTTGTTCGTGAACTCGTTCCGCCCTTCGTCGGAGAGCAGCTCGACTGGATGGTGGACGTCGCTGTTCAACCCGTTCCAGACCGACTGGACGATCGACAACTACGTGAACGTCCTGACGTCAGGCGGGATGTTCGACGCCTTCATCAACAGCCTCATCGTGACCATCCCGGCGACGGTCATCCCGATCACACTGGCGGCGTTCGCCGCGTACGGGTTCGCCTGGATGCGTTTCAAGGGCCGGAGCCTCTTGTTCGCCATCATCGTCGGGCTACTGGTGGTCCCCCTTCAGATCGCCCTGGTCCCACTGCTCCAGATCTACCAATCCACCAGTCTCACCGGCAGCTTCATCGGGATCTGGCTGGCCCACACCGGGTTCGGGCTGCCACTTGCCGTCTTCCTGCTCTATGGGTTCATCTCCCAACTCCCGCAAGACATCTTCGAATCGGCCTACATCGACGGCGCCTCGCCGTTCACCGCATTCACCAAACTGGTGCTCCCACTATCGGTGCCCGCACTGGCGTCCTTCGCCATCTTCCAGTTTCTCTGGGTATGGAACGACTTCCTGGTCGCCGCAGTGTTTCTCGGGACATCGTCCGACGTCGGAGTACTGACCATCGAGCTGGCCTCGATCGTCGGGTCACGTGGCGAGGCCTTCCACCTGCTCACCGCCGCAGCCTTCGTCTCTATGGTGGTCCCGCTGATCGTGTTCCTGTCACTCCAGCGCTACTTCGTTCGCGGTCTCCTGGCGGGCTCGGTCAAGGGCTGACCCGGGTTTCAACTCTCCCTAACGAGTGTGCAGGCACCTTTCGGAGCGGCACCCTGTCGCACGATCGATTGCAGGCCTACATCGAGTGTGCAAGCACGTGCCGTGGAGGCACCCTGTTGCACGACCGATTAGCCGGCTTTGGCCTGCTTCTCCTTGGTCGCCTCGACCGAAGCCTTGAGGGCCTCGAGTAGGTCGACGACCTTGGTCGGCTCCGGTGAGCTCGGGGCGACGATCTCCTCGCCCTCCACCTTCTTCTTGGCCAGCTCTTCGACCGCCTCTCGGGTCTTGTCGACAAAGGCATCCCCATCGAAGGGACGGGTCAAGTTGTCGATGATGGTGCCGGCCATTTCGACCTCTTCGGGTCGAATCTCGACGTTGGCGTCGAGTTCGTCGAACTCGGCCTGACGGATCTCGTCCGGCCAGTACATCGTCTCCATGACGATCACGTCGTCCTTGACCCGAATCGTGGCGAGCTGTTGCTTCTCCCGGATGGACACCTTGGCGATGCCCACGCGACCTTTGTCCTCCAATGCCTCCTTGAGAATGCGGTAGGCCTTGATCCCGGTCTTCTCCGGTGCCAGGTAGTAGGACTTCTGGTACATCATCGGGTCGATCTCGGATTCGTCGACGAACTGGATCACATCGACGAGCTTGTCACCATCGGGGTGTGCCGACGCGAGTTCCTCGTCGGTGAAAACGACGTAACGATCCTTCTCGAACTCGTAGCCCTTGACGATGTCGTCCCATTGGACTTCCTCGCCGTCGGCCTCAGCCACACGCTTGTACCGGATCGGGGAGTGGTCGGTCTTGCGCAGCTGCTTGAACTTGGGGGTCTTGTTGTCCGTGGCGGTGTACATCCCGACCGGGATCGTCACCAGACCGAAATTGATCGCGCCTTTCCAGATTGCTCTAGGCATACCCCAACTCTACGCGCTGTTGCGGACAGTTTTCGCGGGCCGGGTTACCGTCGGCCGATGCTGCTTCGCAGGGAGACACTCGACCGCATCGTCGCCGGCGACGTCGACCTCGCTTTCCGAAGGTGGACCAGACCGACCGTGAAGTCGGGTGGAACTCTGCGCACACAAGTCGGGATGCTGGAGATAGAACTGGTCGAGGTAGTTCCACTCGGATCGGTCACCGGGGAGGATGCTCGCCGTGCCGGGGTCGATATCAACGAGTTGATTTCGTTTCTCTCGGCGAAGTCCGAGGGTGAGGTGTACCGGGTCGAGTTCGGGCGGGTGGTCCCAGATCCGAGGGTGGCACTCCGCAACGACGACGACCTGTCGGATGCGGATTACGAAGAAGTCCGAGCTCGTCTGGAGCGTCTCGACCTCGTCAGCAGGCGCGGTCCGTGGACCAACCAGTTCTTACGTCTGATTGCCGACAAACCTCATGTCCGCGCCCAGGACCTCGCCGACGGTCTCGGTCTGGAGAAGATGGTCTTCAAGAACGACGTAGCCAAACTCAAAGGCCTCGGTCTGACCATAAGTCACTCACCGGGGTACGAGCTTTCACCGCGGGGAAGGGCAGTTCTGAAGCGTCTCAAGATGGAGTGATCCCACTATTCGGGTGGAGATCGGGAAAAGTAGAATCGAGCCATGAAAAGGGTGAGCGTCCGGGTCTTCATCGACGACTATGCGGCCGACCGTCTTCCTGACGTCTGTGTGTTCAGCGGGGCTGACACCACCGACCGGGTGAAGTTTCGCTCCAACGTCGGATTCGGCAATCCGTTCGTATGGCTACTGCTATTCCTGGGTCCGATCGGATGGCTGATCCTGTTGCTCTTCAGCTTCGCTCCGGGAAACTACATCGAGGGATGGCTTCCCTTCACACACGAGATAGCGACTCGCCAGCGGCGGGATCGTTGGCGGATCTTCGCGTTCGGTGTCGGGGGGGCATTGGCCATGCTCCTGGCCGCATCTCTCACGGGTTCCCAAGTCTTCGTGGCGCTGGCCATCGGGGCGGTCCTCTTGACCATGGTGCTTGTCGCCATAAGCCTTCGCAATGAACCCCGCTTGAGCCTGGACGCGTCGCGTCGGTGGTTGACGATCCGGGGGGTGCATCCCCGCTTCGCTTCCGCCGTCGAAGAGCGATCGACCGTCGCCTAGCCGCGTTCGTTGCCCCGTTTGTAGTTGCCCGTCGCCCTCGCCATGATTTCCTGTTCGTCTCCGTCAGTGACGCGAGCGAGGAACCTGCGGGCAGCTTCACCCCGGAGCACAGCCGCATCACGCCCGTGATGGGTGATCACCACCTCACCGTTCTTGCGGGTGGTGTAGGCGAATCCGGAAGGGGAGCTCATGTTGGCCTCGAAGGTGAGCGGTCGACCTCCGTGTCTGCGCTGCATACGGCGCAGCAGTGGAGGGTCTGTGAGCGCAGACGAGTCGATCAGCCGCTATGTGCCCCCGGCAGGATTCGAACCTGCGCACCCGGCTCCGGAGGCCGGTGCTCTATCCCCTGAGCTACGGGGGCGACAGATCTGAATGGTACGCCTGACGCCGGGCGAACAACAGATTCCTCTCCTGTCCCTAATCTCGCTCCATGGGAGAGATCACGTTCCGCCCGGTCGAGCCCGAAGAGTCCGGACTCTTGGATGAGATGACGCTGGCCGGGATCCGTCATTGGGGCCACCACGAGAAATTCCCCGACGCATACAACGGGCTGGCCAACGACCTGGAGAGTCACGACATCGGAGCGAGTCATGTGTATGTCGTCGAAGACGACGGGGATGTCGTCGCCTTCTACGAAATCATCGATCGGACAGACCATGTCGAACTCCTCCGAATGTTCCAGATCGTGGAGCGAATCGGAACTGGCCTCGGCCGGCTCATGTGGGAGCACGCTGTGGCCGAGGCCGCCGAAGTGGGCGATCGTATGATGATCGTCTCTGACCCCATGGCCAGCGGCTTCTACGAAAAGATGGGTGCTGCTCGGGAGAGGTCGTTCGAGCCCGTTCCCGGCTTCGAGGTTGGTGTCTATTGGTTCGATCTACCGTCAAGCTCGTGACTGACGACAACGGCAACAAGGAACCCGACCGGCGGACGATGGCCACCGGTGCCGGGATCGGTGTGGGTGCCGGGGCCGGTGCTGCGATGTTCGCCGCCACTGGAGAGGCATTCTGGATCGCGATCGGGGCCGGAATCGGATTGGCCATCGGGGTTGCGGCCACTCGCCGATGAAGTACGTATCGACTCGGGGTGCGGCTGATCCGGTCGACTTCGTCGAGGCGCTGGTCACCGGGCTTGCCCCCGACGGTGGTCTCTTCGTCCCTGAGACAATCCCCGCCCTACCCGAAGGTTGGGAGTCCTGGACCTACGAGGAAGCAGTGTCCAACGTACTCGAGCTGTTCGGTGCGACCGACACCCGAGACGTTGTCGCCGAGGCGGCGTCCCGGTTCCACCACCCCGAGGTGGCACCGATCGTCGAGGTGGCCGACAAGAAGGTTCTCGAGCTCTTCTGGGGACCGACGCTCTCGTTCAAGGACCACGCACTTCAGGTGCTGGGACGACTCCTCGACCGTGAGGTCGACGACGGCGTGATCCTGGGCGCCACCAGCGGCGACACCGGGTCGGCGGCGATCGAAGCGTGCCGCGGTCGGGAGAACCTCATGGTGGTCATCCTCTATCCCCAAGGTCGGGTCTCCGAGTTCCAGCGCAAACAGATGACGACAGTTGCCGAGCGGAACACGAAGGCCGTCGCCGTTCGGGGAACGTTCGACGACTGCCAGCGTCTCGTGAAGGAAGCCTTCGTCGCATACCCCCACCTCCTGGCGGTCAACTCGATCAACTGGACCCGGATCGCCGCGCAGGCGGGTTTCCACGTGCATGCCGCCGCCCGAATGGGTGGCGCCTACGACCTCGTCGTGCCGACCGGGAACTTCGGCAATGTGTACTCGGCCTGGGTCGCCAGGCAGATGGGTGCCCCGATCGAGACGATCACGATCGCCAACAACTCCAATCACGGCCTGAGCGATCTGGTCAACCTCGGCCACATGCCTCAGGCCGTGGTCATGTCCACCGTGGCGCCAGCCATGGATATCCAGGTCCCATCCAACCTGGAGCGTTTTCAGGGTGACCCGATGAAGGAGTTTCGGGCGAGTTGGTCGACCGATGCCCAGATCTCGGACACGATCACCGCCGTGTCAGAGACCTACGGATATCTCCTGGACCCCCACACGGCTACCGCATGGCGAGCGGGGGACGAGACCCGGAGCGAGCGTCCTCAATTGATCGTGGCCACGGCCCACCCGTCCAAGTTCGACGACGACGTAGATCCGCCGGAGTGGTTCCCGTCGCTCGATGGTCTCGAGGAGCGTCAGATCACAATCGACCCAAGTCTTTCAGAGTTGGAGCACGCAATCCGATAACGAGGATGAGGCTGCTTTGCGCTACCTGCGCCAGCGACTACGATATGGGTCAGCGGGCGCAAGACGTGCCTGCTATCCCCGCCACACCACCAGGTATTCCTGCGTGAATGCCCTGCGTATGAGTGGGGAGCCTCCGATCCGAACGTTCCCGTCGAGGGACAGATGATTAAGGATCCAATGACGACACGAGCTCAACTCCAGAGCAAATCAATCGACGAACTTCGCGAGGTTGCCTCCGCGGCCGGTATCGACACCGATGGCCTCCAGAAGTCCAAGCTGATCGCCGCTCTCATGGATGCCGGTGAGGTAGTCGAGTCGAAGCCGACCGACGAGGTCGACCTTCCCAAGGCAACACCTCGCGTCGAGAAGTTCGACGGCCAGGACGGCTCCAACTCGGACTCGGACGACGACTCCAGGGACAATCGCGACTACAACCAGGGTGGTGGCGGCCGCCAACGCAACAGGCGTCGCCGCGATGAGGAGCGCGTCCCCGAAGACCAGCTCGAAGTTCGCGAAGGCATCCTCGACATCCTTCCCGAGGGATACGGGTTCCTGCGCGTCACCGGATACAAGTCTGGAGACAAAGACGTCTACGTGTCAGCCAACCAGGTCCGCAAGTTCAGACTCCGCAAAGGCGACATCGTCTCGGGCCCGATCCGCCCGCCGCGCTCCAAGGAGAAGTTCCCTGCCGTCGTTCGGATCGCCACGGTCAATGGCATGGACCCGGACGAGGCCATGAGTCGGCCCAAGTTCGAGAGCCTGACCCCCCTGTTCCCCGACCAGCGTCTTCGGCTCGAGGTCGAGGGCAAGTCGAACAACATCCTCACCAGGATCATCGACTTGATCTCTCCGATCGGGAAAGGACAGCGTGGCCTGATCGTGTCTCCGCCCAAGGCAGGTAAGACCACGGTCCTCCAAGAGGTTGCCCAGTCGATCACCACCAACAACCCCGAGTGTTACCTCATGGTTGTCCTCGTCGACGAGCGCCCTGAAGAGGTCACGGACATGCAGCGGTCGGTGAAAGGCGAAGTCATCTACTCGACCTTCGACCGACCCGCTGAGGAGCACACGCAAGTCTCCGAGCTCGCCATCGAGAGGGCCAAGCGCCTCGTCGAGATGGGCACCGACGTCGTCATCGTGCTCGATTCGATCACTCGTTTGGCCCGTGCCCACAACCTGGCGACGCCGGCGTCGGGCCGAATCCTGTCCGGTGGCGTCGACTCTCAAGCCCTATACCCGCCGAAGCGGTTCTTCGGTGCAGCACGAAACATCGAGGAGGGTGGCTCGCTCACCATTCTCGGGACGGCCCTGGTGGAGACCGGCTCGAAGATGGACGAGGTCATCTTCGAGGAGTTCAAGGGCACCGGGAACATGGAGCTCAGGCTCGACCGGAAGCTGGCTGACAAGCGCATCTACCCCGCAGTCGACATCGAGGCCTCGGGAACACGTAAGGAAGAGTTGTTGTTCGACCGGACCGAGCTCAATCAAGTGTGGAAGCTTCGTAGAGTGCTGCTGGCACTCGAGCCCGGGGCAGCCATCGAGCTCCTCATTGATCGATTGAAGACAACCAAGTCGAACGCCGAGTTCCTCGCCGAAGTGGCGAAGAGCAGCGGCTGACTTCAGATTCCAGGAGAACTCCGTGAGGACCGACATCCATCCCAACTACGACACCACCGCGGTGACCTGCTCGTGCGGTAACACGTTCGAGACCCGGTCCACCAAGCCGGGTGAAATGCACATCGAGCTCTGCAACGAGTGCCATCCGTTCTTCACCGGGAAGCAGAAGGTCGTCGACGCCGGCGGCCGCGTCGAGCGTTTCCAGAAGCGCTATGGAAAGAGCAGTTTCACCAAGGCGGGCGACGCTCCGGCCGAGGGCGCCGAGGTAGAGACCGCTGACGCAGAGTGAGCGCGGCGCCGCTGATGGCGGCGCAGCACGCAGGGACGTTTCCGAAGGAGACTCCGGTGGGAACTCGGATGTGATTCCGAGGGAATCACGCATAGACCCTGCGACCACGGTCGGTGGGCAAGCGGTGATCGAAGGTGTGATGATGCGCGCTCCAACCGCGTGGTCGGTGGCGGTGCGTCAGCCAGATGGCGGGATCACAGCACGACGCAATGACCTGACCCGTCTCGCCGAACGCAATAGGTGGGCCCGGGTCCCTTTCGTGAGGGGGATGTTCGTCCTCGGAGAGTCCCTCACCCTCGGATTCAAAGCCCTGTCCTGGTCTGCTCAGGTGGCCACCGAGGAGGAGGAAAAACCGCTCACAGGGGCCCAGATCGGCTGGACGATGCTCCTCGCGTTCGCTTTCTTCGCCGGTGTCTTCATCCTCCTGCCGGCACTGGCCGCCGATGCGGTGTCCAACGACTCCGATCTCCTGTTCAGTGTCATCGAAGGGGGGATTCGGCTGGCACTCTTCGTGGGCTACATCTGGCTCATCGGGCGGTCCAAGGAGATCGCTCGGGTCTTCGAGTATCACGGCGCCGAGCACATGTCCATCCATGCTTACGAGGCCGGCGACCCGTTGACGATCGAGGCTGTTTCCAAGTATCCGCCGGAGCATCCCCGCTGCGGCACCAGCTTCCTTCTCATCGTGGTGCTCGGCTCGATCATCCTCTTCACGTTCCTTGGCCAGCCCGGGCTCCCCTTCCTGATCGTCTCCCGGCTGGTGGGGATTCCGATCATCGCCGGGTTCGCCTACGAGCTCTTGCGGTGGTCGGGTACCAGACCTGACGGCTGGCTCGCCGGGTTTCTGGCGAAGCCAGGCATCTGGCTGCAGAAGCTGACGACGTCTGTTCCGGCCGAAGACCAAATCGAAGTGGCAATATCGAGTCTCGTGGTCGCCCTGAACGATGAGCAGTTTGCCGACGTTTCCTCTCGTGGCCACCTTCCCGCCACTGCGATCCGGGTCAGGGAGGAAGCCCGAACGGGAGACTTCTAGGTGGACAAGTCCTTGAGCGATCGGCTCCATGAGGTCGAAGCCGTCTTCGACGAGACCGAGGCGGCCCTGGCCGACCCGGAGGTCCTCTCCGATCCTGGTCAGCTCGCCGAGCTCGGGAAACGACACGCCGATCTCAAAGACGTGGTCACTGAGATCCGGAGGTGGCGTCAGGCTCACATCGATCTCGGTGAGGCCAGAGAGATGGCCGACGATCCGGACATGGCTCAGATGGCCCGGGAGCTGGAAGGGGAGATCGAACTTCTCGAAGAGTCGATCAAACGCGCCCTCGTCCCGAAAGACCCCAACGACTCCAAGGACGTGATAGTCGAGATCCGAAGCGGGGTGGGTGGCGACGAGGCCTCTATCTGGGCCGGCGACCTTCTCCGCATGTACCAGAAGTACACCGAGCGTCAGGGCTTTCGCCTCGAGCCGATGGACGCCTCCGAGTCCGAGACCGGCGGGTATGACAAGGTCACAGTGTCCGTCAAGGGAGACGGGGCGTACTCGCGGCTCAAATACGAAGGTGGGGTCCATCGTGTGCAGCGGGTGCCAAAGACCGAGTCACAGGGGCGGGTTCACACCTCCACGGCGACGGTGGCGGTGCTTCCCGAGGCCGAGGAGGTCGATGTCGAGATCGACCCCAACGACGTGAGGGTCGACGTCTACCGATCCACCGGCCCTGGCGGACAGTCGGTCAACACCACCGACTCGGCGGTGCGGCTCACCCACGAGCCGACCGGGATCGTGGTCTCCATGCAGGACGAGAAGAGCCAGCTCCAGAACAAGGAAAAAGCGTGGCGTGTACTCCGTTCCCGGATCCTTCAACTGGAACAGGAGAAAGCCGCAGCAGAGCTGGCCGGCGCCCGAAAGAGCCAGGTGGGGACCGGCAGCCGATCCGAGAAGATCCGGACCTACAACTACAAGGACAACCGGGTAACGGATCACCGCATCGGGTTGACCATCAAACGTCTCGATTCAGTGCTCGAGGGCGATCTCGACGAGATCGTCGATGCTCTGGCAGCTGCCGATCAGGCCGAGAGGCTCGCCGAAGGGGAGTAGGAACCGGCGTCGGCGGCATGTCGTTTGCTTGCCCATGAGGCAACTCTCCCGGGTAATGGTCTTGGTTCTCGTCGCTGCTGCTTGCAGTCCAGGGGAAGACTCGACGACATCGAGTGGGGAAGGCACCACCACCACGGTCGAATCGGTGCCGACGTCGTCCCGTCCGACAACCACGACCTCGACGTCTACGTCGACGGCCCCCACGACGCTTGCACCGACCACGACGACGACCTTGCTCGAGGGCAACTGGGCGGATCAACCGGTGATCACCGGATCGACGTGGGAGGGCGTATTGGGCTGGTGGGATGGATCCGGTTGGGTCCAGGCCGAGGACGGTTCACCGGTTCCCGTTTCGGGAGGAGAGGACTATCGGATCGTGCTCCTCGGAGTCGAAGCCACGACAACCGGCAGTGCCCGGGTCAAGGCGTGCGACATATTCGGCCCCGACTACGACTTCCCCGGCGTGGAGCTCGACGACCCAGATCTCCTCACCCGCGATGTGGAAGGCGAGGACCCCAGTCGGAGTGTGATTCGCGGTGTCGCGATCTCGGCTCCGTGGAACCTCACCCCACGGGAGGTCGTCGCCGGCGAGATGCACCCCGAAATCGAGACGGCAGCGGCTCAAGTCCTCGGCGAGCGGGGATACGAGGCCGACGATGTAGCCATCGTCCAGATCGTCGATGCCGACTTCGACGGCGACGGGACCGTAGAGACCGTCGTGGTGGCAGAGGACACTGAATTGGCGAACCAAGCCTCGGACGTTTATTCGGTTGTGTTCGTTCTCAGCCCTGCATTTGATGGCGCCTCTGTCGTCGAGGAGTCGATCATCCCGGCTGGACAGTCCGGATTCCCCGCTTCGTTCCGTGTTTCCGCTGTTGCCGATCTCTCCGGGGATGGGGTGATGGAGGTGGTGCTCGACGGTCTGGCCTGGGAGAACTCCTGGAGCCGCGTGTACGAGAAGGTAGGCGATCGGTTTGAGTCTCGAATCTCGGCCGGCTGCGGCGTCTGATCTGATCCGCGGTGCCGCTCGACCGATTCCGCCGGTTCGTTTGCACACTGGTTCCTGAACCGCATCTGGCAGACTGATCGGGGCCCATGGAGCAGATCCCACCTCACGAACTGAGTCGTCTCGAGGCTATTGCAGGACCGTCGCAGCCGCTCGAAGAGCTGGTGGCCCGGCGGCTTGGTGGCGAGCCATTGCAGTACATCGAGGGCACCGCCGCCTTCGGACCGCTCGACTTGTTGGTCGACGAACGGGTACTCGTACCCCGACCGGAGACCGAGGGCCTGTTCGAGATCGCCTCGAAGATGGTGCGCAACCCCGAGGTCATCGTCGACCTCTGTACCGGGTCGGGTGCCCTTGCCCTCTCGCTGAAGCAAGCGTTCCCCCATGCAGCCGTGTTCGCCACGGACATTTCCGAGGATGCGATCGATGTTGCGCTGGAGAATCGGCGCCGCAATCACCTCGACATCTACCTCGCCCAGGGCGACCTCTTCGATCCCCTGCCGGCCTCGCTACTCGGTGAGGTCGATCTCCTCGTGGTGAACCCGCCATATGTGTCTGATTCGGAATTCGCCCGTCTCCCCGAGGATGTGAAGCGTGAGCCACGGGTGGCCCTGGTCGCCGGACCGACCGGGCTCGAGGTGATCCAGGCCGTCGGGGCTTCCGTCGCCAATTGGCTTCGCCCCGGAGGCGTCCTCGTCTGTGAGATAGGTGAGACCCAGGGGGTCTCGGCGTCGAGCTCCTTCGCCGACCTCCCCACCGTCGTTCGCAAGGACCTCGCCGGGCGGGACCGGTACATCGTCGCCGTCAAGCCGTGATACTCGCCGCCCTCGAGGCCATAGCAGCCGGTCTGGTGATCGGGATCCCCACCGACACTGTGTACGGGGTGGCCGTGGACCCGATCAACCCCGAGGCGGTTGCTCGACTGTTCGAGCTGAAAGGTCGGCCTGCGACCAAGCCGGTCGGGCTGCTCGCAGCCAGCCTCGAGCAGGCGGAGCAGATAGCGGAGATCTCCGACAAGGCTGCGGAACTCGCCAGGCAACACTGGCCGGGCGGACTCACGATCATCGTCACCCCGAAGGTGGTCATGGCGGACTGGGTGGGGGATACACAGCGGAGGACGATCGGCGTGCGCGTTCCCGATCACGCTGTCGCGGTGGAGCTACTCGAGCGGTCCGGGCCACTTGCAGTCACCTCGGCGAATCTCTCCGGTGGGCCTGAGGCCATGGACGATGACGAGGCGAGGTCGGTGTTCGGAGACGACGTGGCCGTCTTCGTGCCCGGGGTGGCCCCCGGGGGCAAGCCGTCGACTGTCGTGGATGCGACCGGGGACAGACTGGTGGTGTTGAGGGAGGGACCGGTCCGTATCTGAAGTTACGATCGGCTCCATGATCTCCATGGACTCCATCGAGCAGGTCGATCCGGCGATCGCCGGGCTGATCCGCAAAGACCTGGAACGGCAGAACTCCCACATCCACCTCATCGCCTCGGAGAACTTCGCATCGCCGGCAGTGATGGCCGCGTCTGGATCGATCTTCACCAACAAGTACGCCGAGGGTTATCCGGGCCGGCGCTACTACGAGGGCTGCCAGGTCGTTGATGAGATGGAACAATTGGCCATCGATCGGGCCAAGGAGCTGTTTGGCGCCGAGTTCGCCAACGTCCAGGCTCACTCAGGGGCACAGGCGAACATGGGTGCCTACTTCTCTCTGATCGAACCCGGGGACACGGTCCTCGGGATGCGGCTCGACCAGGGAGGGCACTTGACTCACGGGTCTCCGGTCAACTTCAGCGGTCTCTACTACAACTTCGTCGCCTACGGGGTCGACCCTGACACCGAGCTCATCGACATGGATCAGGTTCGCCAGCTCGCTCGCGAGCACAACCCGAAGATTCTCCTGGCCGGCTACTCCGCATATTCGCGGACCCTCGATTACGTCGCATTTCGGGAGATCGCCGACGAGATCGGAGCGGTCTTCATGGTGGACGCAGCTCATTTCATCGGTCTGGTCGCAGGCAAGTCCCATCCGTCGCCTGTGCCGCACGCCGACATCGTCACCGGCACCACACACAAGGCGCTACGGGGCCCACGCGGCGGCCTGGTCCTCGCCACTGAGGAGTACGGGCAGGCGATCAACAAGGCGGTGTTCCCAAACGTCCAGGGCGGCCCGATCGAGTCTCAGGTAGCCGCCAAAGCGGTGTGTTTCCACGAGGCGATGCAGCCGGGCTTCCACGAGTACACCGAGCAAATCGTCGCCAACGCGGCAGCGATGGCAGCCCAGACCCAGGCAGAAGGGGTCCGGGTCGTCTCCGGGGGCACGGACAACCACCTCTACCTGATCGACCTACGCTCGGTCGACCAGGAGTTGACCGGCAAGGACGCCGCCAAGACGCTCGACGAGGTCGGGATCACGCTCAACTTCAACACCATCCCCAACGACCCGAGACCCCCGTATCGGGCATCGGGGCTGCGCATCGGCACGCCGGCGATGACGACACAGGGGATGAAAGAAGACCAGGCAGCCGAGGTGGCGTCCCTCATATGTCGGGCGCTCAAGGAGCGGGACGACGAGGCTGTCCTCACCGAGGTCGCGGGACGTGTTTCGGATATGGCAGCCGAGTACTCCCCCTACCCCCACGACTTCTCAGGGCACGTCTGATGCGAATCGGTCTCATCAACCAACTCCATGGCCGGCCTGGCGCCAGCCCGCCGACCTGGGGGTCGGTTCTGGAGCGGGCCCGGGTCGCCGAGTCGGTCGGTTTCGACATATTCGTGTTCGAGGACGCACTGATGTACCGGGGGGAGGAGACGACGGACGGTGTGTGGGAGTCGATGACCATCGCGGGGGCGTTGGCTTCGGCAACTTCGACGATCGAATTCGGTCAGTCGGTAGTGAACTCGCCCTACCGGGCTCCGGCTCTTGTGGCGAGCATGGCTACCACCCTCGATGAGATCTCCGGGGGCAGGTATGTGCTCGGGGTGGGTGCAGGCAACACTCCCGACTCGGATTACCTGGGATTCGGGTTTCCGACCGATCATCGGTTCTCCCGTTTCGCCGAGTGGATCCACGTGGTCCACACGCTCCTCAGATCGGGAGATGTCGACTGCGAGGGCCGTTTTTGGACAGCCAGTGGAGGAGAGCTCGTCCTGCGCGGCCCCCACGCCGAAGGTCCGAGGCTCGTCATCGCCGGCGGTGGCGAGAAGATGCTCGACCTGGTGGCGCGGTATGCGGATCAATGGAACTGGTGGGGTTGGGACGAGTCACAGGAGCAGTTGGAGAGCCGTCTCGGAGTTCTGATAGAGCAGTTGGAGGCTGCCTGCTTCGATGCCGGGCGTGACCCGGGTTCTCTGGGCCACACCCTCGACCTGTATTCGGTGGTCCTCCCCGGTGCGGATCACGAGTTCCAGCACCCTGTCACCGGCCCGACCGACGAGATCGCGTCTCAGATACTGCGGCTTGGCGAAATGGGCTTTGAAGAGGTCCGCGTCGATGTTTTCCCGAAGACAATCGATGGAGTGGCGGCCATGGAACCCGTCATCAAGGCGGTCCATTCCGCCTGAGGTTCGGTGACCGGTACCGCGCGACGCGCTGCCTGGATCAGTCCAAGGCCATCGCGGTGATCGAGTCCCATCCGATGGAGTATCCGGTGCCGCCTTGGAGGAGGGCTCCGAGCCGACCGTCGGGTTTCATGTCGTAGTACCGGTAGGCCCCGTCGCCGCTGCGGTAGAAGAAGAGTTCGTCTTTGTTGTCGCCGTCGAGATCGACTGCGCTGATCGAGTCCCATCCGATGGAGTATCCGGTGCCGCCTTGGAGGAGGGCTCCGAGCCGACCGTCGGGTTTCATGTCGTAGTACCGGTAGGCCCCGTCGCTGCTCCGGTAGAAGAAGAGCTCGTCTTTGTTGTCGCCGTCGAGGTCGATGGCGCTGATCGAGTCCCAGCCCAGTGAGTACCCGGTGCCGCCGTAAAGGGGACCGCCGAGCAGACCATCGGATCGAACGTCGTAGTAGCGGAACGCACCGTCGCTGCTCCGGTAGAAGAAGAGCTCGTCTTTGTTGTCCCCGTCGAGGTCGATGGCGCTGATCGAGTCCCAGCCCGATGAGTATCCGGTGCCCCCCTGGAGGAGATTGCCCAATGATCCGTCGGGCTCGGTCTCGTAATAGCGGAACGCTCCGTCGGACGAGCGGTAGAAGAGCGACTCGTCTCGATGGTCACCGTCGAGGTCGAGCCCGGTGATCGTGTCCCAACCAGTGGAGTACCCGGTGCCACTCTGTAGGAGGGTCCCGAGTGACCCGCTGGGTTGTGTCTTGTAGTACCGGAAGGCACCGTCGGCGCTCCGATAGAAGAACATTTCGTCGTCACAATTGGTGTTGCAGGCCGGAGAGTATCCATCGGCGTCGAAGAAGAGCTGGGTCGCCCACCAGCCGGAAGAGTCGTGATATGTGCCGATGGCCACGAATCTCATGGAAGAGTTGAGGATGTTTCTCCGGTGGCCGTCGGAGTTCATCCACATCTGGTGGATCGCGTCACAGTCGGGGAGAGCGGAGTTCCCGTGCATTGCGATGTTCTCGGCCCAGGTCGTCCAACTGCTGGGGAGGATCTGGTTGCGAAGCGATGACGGCATGTGCTTGAACTCGTTGAAACGCATCCACTCCGACCATTCGCGAACGTCGTCGACAATGTCGTACGCCATTTGGACCGGAGCCCTTCCTGCTGCGGCGCGGGCATCGTTGACCCCATCCAGAAGACAGGCTTCGAAGGAGTCGAGACTCGGCGCGGCCTGGGCGGTTCGAGGTGGAGCGACCGCTATCAGCGAGACCGCGAGAAGCCCGGCAAAGAGGGCTGGCAGCCAGCGTGATTCGGTTGGGACGGTTCTGCCCATCAGTATCCAGCGCTCCATCGGGCCGTGTTCCCCAATCGGCACGTGCGACAAACCTCTTGAGGGATTCATGTGGATCTGTCATGACCCTGGCCACGTCTCGCTAACCGGGACGGTGTGCAGGCTCGATGTGAGAGGTGGCTAGCCGGCGACCATGGCCGCGACGTCACCGAGCGATGTGACACAGGGAACATCGAAGTCGGCGTTGATGTCGAAGGGGTCCATGAGGATCGGTTCGAGGCCGGCCAGCCTCGCCCCGACGATGTCGAATGCAGGGGTGTCACCCACGTACCAGATCCCCTCAGCGGTGGTGCGGAGACGGTCCAGGGCGAAGTCGAAGATGTGCGGGTCCGGCTTCTCCACGCCGACTTTCCCCGAGTCGACCACGAAAAGCACCTCGACACCGTCGCCCGGCCCCTCCTGGAGAATGCCCATCTCGTGGAGACGTCGTTCGATCGTCCCGTCGGAGTTGGAGACGATCCCGACCGGTATCCCGGTCTCGACCAACCTGGCGAGACCCTCCTTCGAGCCTTCGATGACTTGGCTCCACAGCTCTCCTGTGACGTACTCGTTGCGGAGATGTTCGATAGCTTCGGGGATCAGGTCCTCCTCGACACCGACCGCCCGTGCGTACCGGTCGAGGTAATCGTTCCAGTAGGGACCGAGAAACTCGCCGGGGTGCAGATCCATCGGAAAGGCGCGGACCCCGTCGTAGTGTGCCCGGTCGATCGTTGCTCCCTCGAACACCGGGTGGTCGATCCGACTCAGTGCCGAGCGGATGTGGTCGTGGGAAGGGAGGAGGAACACTCCTCCCACGTCGAGCAAGATGGCTTTCGGCGGGTTGGTCACGCCATGCAAGGTAACGGGTCAGCAAGCGTTGGCGTTTTGCTAGGTTCGATTTGGCCTAGGAAACGCCGACAAATACGCTCTTGTGAACTGATTCACAAGCACCGGAACCTGTGAACCAAGACACCCCTACCAAACAGCCCCACGCGGCTCTCGATCACGGCTGGTCGCGGGCCGGTTCGTTCCTCGAGTCGATTCTCGCCGGAGCCCTGATCGGCTATCTACTCGACCTCTGGTGGGGAACCGAACCCTGGATGGTCATCATCGGCTTCGTCCTCGGCTGTTACACCGGGTTCATGCGGATCTGGGCGATGTTGAAGGAACAGGATGCGTACGACCGTGGGCGCTAATCCGGAGATCCCCCGCTCCGACGTCGAGATGACAATGGCCCGTCACACCGTGTGGCGCGCGATCTACGTCGGCCCGGTCCTCATCGCCCTCTTCTGGCTCATCCGGGGATGGGACGGTGCCTGGAGTGCGGCAGTGGGTGTGGCGGTGGTGGTCGTGAACTTCCTCCTTGCCGGTGCCATCCTCTCGATTTCCGCCAGGATCAGCCTCTCGGCTTATCATGCCGCCGCCCTGCTCGGCTTCTTCCTCCGTTTGGGGCTGTTGACACTCACCATGTTGTTGATCGCCGAGTTCGCCCCCATCGACAGGCTTGCGTTCGGGATCACCGCGGTGGTGACGTACTTGGTTTTGATCGGCGCCGAGATGGTGGCGATGACGAGAGGTAAGGAAAGGGAACTCGAGTGGACGTGATCCTGGCATTCAGCTGTAACCCGACGGAACAGCCGTTGTGCATACCCGAGTCGATCCTCGAACTGTTCGAGTTGCCGGTCCTGTTCGGCTCCGTGAACCGGACCATGGTCTACATAGCCCTGTCCGCGATCATCGTGATGGCCGTTCTGTTCTTCGCCTACCGCAAGCCGCGTCTCGTCCCCACCAAGTTCGGTCTCGCCGTCGAGAGCATCGTCGACTTCGTCAAGAACGACATCGCCATCGGAGTCATCGGCCCCGGTGGTGAGAGGTACGCCCCGTACCTCCTCTCGCTCTTCCTCTTCATCCTCGTCGGCAACTTCTTCGGGCTCACGCCGTTCATCAACTTCCCGATCGGCTCCCGGATGGCGATCCCCGCCTTCCTGGCCTTGATCACCTACGTGATCTTCGTGTTCATGGGCTTCAAGAAGCAGGGATTCGCCTATCTGGGCCACACACTCTGGCCCCCCGGGGTCCCCGTGGCCCTCAAGCCCCTGATCGGCGTCATCGAGCTGGTCTCCATCTTCATCGTCCGGCCGTTCTCGCTCGCAGTGCGGTTGTTCGCCAACCTGGTCGCCGGTCACACCATGATCGCCCTGCTGCTCGGTTCCGGCATCTACTTCATATACGCCGGCGCCACGGGGGAGATCTCGGCGATCAAGGGCTTCATCGTCGGACCACTCTGGTTCGTCTTCGGGATGGCCATCTTCCTCCTGGAGATCCTGGTCCTGGCCCTCCAGGCGTACATCTTCACTCTGCTTTCCGCCGTGTACATCGAGAGCTCGTTGCACCCGGCCCACTAGGTCCAGAACAGCCAACAAAGGCGAGAAAGGGAAAATCGAAATGGACGCACTAATGATCCTGGCGCAAGAGGGCGCAGGACTCAGCGGCAACATCGGCAGCGGACTTGCCGCCATCGGATACGGTCTCGGGGCCATCGGCCCGGGCATCGGTGTGGGCATCGTCGCCGGTAATGCCGTTCAGGCCATGGCCCGCCAGCCCGAGGTCGCCGGCATGTTGAGAACCAACATGTTCATCGGTATGGCACTGTCCGAGGCGCTCGCCCTCATCGGTTTCGTGGTCTTCTTCCTGGCCGGTTGACGTGACCCATTTGTCCCTATCAATCCTGGCTGCCAGCGAGGGCGGTGAAGAAGGCGGCAGTGCCGCCGAACTGCTTCTCCCTGCGTGGCCGGAACTCGTTGCCGGGATCATCGCCTTCGCGATCGTCTTCTTCTTCGTGTGGAAGTGGGTCTGGCCGAGTCTCAACAAGACGATGGAGGCCCGCCAGGGAGCTATCGCCAGTGAGATGACCGCCGCCGAGAAGGCGAAGACCGAGGCGGAGAGCTTGCGCAAGGACTACCAGGAACAGCTCGCAGCTTCGCGCACCGAGGGCAATCGAATCGTCGAGGAAGCCCGTCAGCAGGCGGAGCAGCTTCGCGCCGACATCCTCGCCAAGGCCGAGACCGACGCCGAGCAGATCCGGGCCAAAGCCCGGGAAGACGCACAGGGTGAGAAGTCTCGAGCCCTCGCTGAGGCCAAGGCCCAGGTTGGCGATATCTCGGTCGACCTCGCCTCGAAGATCGTCGGTGAGTCCCTCGACGAGAACGCCCACAGGGCCCTCATCGACCGCTATCTCGCCGACCTGGAGAAGCTGTAGACCATGGCCGACGACCGGATCAATGGGTACGCCAAGGGCATCTTCGAGATGGCCAGCGGCGAAGGATCTCTCGACCGCGTCGAGGGTGAGCTACTCACCATCTCCCGGGCTTTTGAGACCTCGCCGGAGCTCCGGTCGACCCTCACCGACCCTCAGCTACCACTCGACAAGAAGCAAGGAGTCGTCGACGAACTGATCGGCGGCCGTGCCACCTCACTCACGATCGGTGTGATCCAACTGCTGGTGAGCCAGGGACGAGCCTCCGATATCCCTGCAATCGCCAGCGCTGTCGCCGAAGTCGCCGCGGCGTCGCGTGACAAGGAGGTCGCCGAGATCCGCAGTGCCGTGCCGCTCGACGATGCAACCGTGGCTCGCCTCACGGCTGCATTGGGTCGGGCCACCGGCAAAGCCGTCGAGGCCAAGGTCGTTGTCGACCCTTCGGTCATCGGCGGGGTGGTGGCCCGGGTGGGTGACACCGTCATCGATGGGTCCATTTCCAAGCGTGTCGACTCGGTCCGCCAGGCCGTCAGGAGTAATTGAGAACAATGTCCGATTTGACCATCACTGCCGATCAGATCACGGAGTCGCTCCGGTCCCAACTCGCCGGCTGGGAGCCGGACACATCCAAAGAGACGGTCGGATATGTCACTTCGATCGCCGACGGTGTGGCTCGAGTGGAGGGCCTCCCCAGCGTGATGGCCTCCGAGCTTCTCGAGTTCCCCGGCGGTTTGGTCGGCGTGGCCCTCAACATCGACGAGACCGACATCGGAGTCGTGTTCCTCGGCGACTACAACCACATCGAGGAAGGACATCCGGTCAAGCAGACCGGAAACGTCCTCTCCGTCCCTGTCGGTGACGCCCTTCTCGGGCGTGTGGTCGACCCTCTCGGGAACCCGATCGACGGGAAAGGCCCCATCGATGCCACCGAGCGCCGTCTCCTCGAGACCCAGGCTCCCTCGGTCGTCGAACGCCAGCCAGTGCACGAACCCCTTCAGACCGGCATCAAGGCCATCGACTCGATGACCCCGATCGGTCGTGGCCAGCGTCAGTTGATCATCGGCGACCGCCAGACAGGCAAAACCGCTCTGCTGGTCGACACCATCATCAACCAGAAGCAGTTCTGGGGGACCGACAAGGCCGTCAAATGCATTTACGTGGCCATCGGTCAGAAGGCGTCCACCGTCGCCGAGGTCGTTGCCACGCTCGAAGAGCACGGCGCCCTCGAATACACCGTAATTGTCCACGCAGCCGCGTCAGACGCTCCGGCCCTCCAGATGTACGCTCCATATGCCGGGTCGGCCATCGGGCAGCATTGGATGTACAAGGGCGAGCACGCCCTCATCATGTTCGACGACCTCTCCAAGCAGGCTGTGGCCTATCGGGAAATCTCCCTTCTGCTGCGTCGTCCCCCCGGTCGTGAGGCCTACCCGGGCGACGTCTTCTACCTCCACAGCCGTCTCCTCGAGCGTTGTGCCAAGCTCAGCGACGAGCTCGGTGCCGGGTCGCTGACCGGACTTCCGGTCATCGAGACCAAGGCAGATGACATCTCGGCCTACATCCCGACCAACGTCATCTCAATCACCGACGGGCAGTGTTTCCTCAAGACCGACCTGTTCTTCCAGGGTGTTCGTCCCGCCGTCGACGCTGGTGAGTCGGTGTCCCGTGTCGGTGGTGCGGCCCAGATCAACGCGATGCGCAAGATCGCCGGTCCGCTTCGTCTCAACCTCGCCCAATTCCGTGAGTTGGCTGCCTTCGCCGAGTTCGGTTCCGAGCTCGACGCTGCATCCCTCGCCCAGTTGGAGCGGGGTCGGCGGGTCGTGGAGATCCTCAAGCAGCCCCAGTTCGCACCGATCCCGGTCGAGGAACAGGTTCTTGCCTTGTTCGCAGTGACGGAAGGCCACTTCGACGACGTCCCCACCGGCGACATCCGTCGTGCCGAGCGAGAACTACGCGATTTCTTCAACTCGCGTTACTCCAACGTCCTCGCCACTATCCGCGAGACAGGCAAGTTGCCCGAGGGCGAGGAGCTCGTCGAGGGAGTCAGGGCCTTCAAGCAGTCCTTCGAGATCACCAAAGACGAGGCATAGAACCAAGTGGCCAGCGCCGCCCTCCGAGACACCCGACGTCGGATCAAGAGCGTCGAGGCGACGAAGAAGATCACCCGTGCCATGGAGCTGATCGCGGCAAGCCGTATCCCCAAGGCAACCGCTCGAGTCGCGGGATCGAAGCCGTACACCGCCAAGCTGATCGAGGTCATCCAGAACGTGGGCGGTGCCAAAGCGGCGTCGTCGCACATGCTCCTCGAGCGTCGTGAGGTGTCGACTGTGGGTGTTCTGGTCGTCTCCTCCGACAGGGGCATGGCCGGCGCTTACGCGTCCAACGTGATCCGTCTCGCCGAGCAGCGCATCGCCGAGGTCGAGAAGTCTGGCAAAGATGTTCTGATCTACGCCGTCGGTAAGAAGGCCCAGGCCTATTTCCGGTATCGCGGCTTTCGGATCGAGCAGGCCTATCTCGGAGTCACCGACACCCCCGGCTACAACAACGCCCGAGCCATCGCCAACACGATCATGGAGGCCTACGCCTCCCGGCGCATCGATGCCGTCGAGGCGTTCTACACCAGATTCGAGTCGGCGATGACCCAGGCGCCGGTCGGCATCGAACTGCTCCCGATCACTCCTCCCGAGCAGGAGGAGACCGAGGGGCCGCCGGTCTCCTACGAATACGAGCCGGAGCCGGGGGAGATCCTCGACCGGCTCTTGCCCCGTTACGTCGAGGCCGTGATCTTCAACATGCTTCTCGAGGCGTCGGCGTCGGAGCACTCAGCCCGACGTCGGGCGATGAAGGCGGCCACCGACAACGCCGAGGACTTGATCAAGAACCTGACCGTCCGGGCGAACCGGGCTCGTCAGGCCGAGATCACCACCGCCATCACCGAGATCGTCGGTGGCGCCGAGGCCCTCGTTGACAACAAGAAGTGAACGTTTCAGGCCGTTCTGTGCGTGATGCGGGTGGCTCAGCTGCCCAAAGCCCAGACAGAACGGTTGAAGACCGATAGGAGTGAGCAAGATATGAGTGACAGCAAGGGTGTGGGCCGGATCGTCAAGGTGGCCGGACCGGTCGTTGACGTCGAGTTCCCACCCGATCAACTGCCCGAGATCCTCAACGCAGTGGAGATCTTCTTCCCCCTCGGTGGCGAGGACAAAAAGGTCATCGCCGAAGTCGCACAGCATCTTGGAGGTGCCAAGGTGCGGGCTATCGCCCTCGCTCCCACTGACGGTATGACCCGTGGCGCCGAGGTGCACGACACCGGCTCACCGATCACGGTCCCGGTGGGCGACCAGACCCTCGGTCACATCTTCAACGTGTGGGGTGATTCACTCGACGCCCCGGACATGGACTTCTCCGAGCCGCGCTGGCCGATTCACCGCACGCCACCGAAGTTCGAGGACGTAGAGCCGCAGAAGACCGTGTTCGAGACGGGCATCAAGGTGCTCGACCTGATCTGCCCTTACCTCCAGGGTGGCAAGATCGGCCTCTTCGGCGGCGCCGGTGTCGGCAAGACCGTGCTCATCCAGGAGATGATCAACCGTGTCGCCACCCAGCACGGCGGGGTCTCAGTGTTCGCCGGGGTGGGCGAGCGAACCCGAGAGGGCAACGACCTCTTCCTCGAGATGCAGGAATCGGGGGTCATCGACAAGGCAGCTCTCGTCTTCGGGCAGATGGACGAGCCTCCCGGGGTCCGTCTCCGCGTCGCTCTCTCTGCCCTGACCATGGCTGAGTACTTCCGAGACGTCCAGGGCCAAGACGTGTTGTTGTTCATCGACAACATCTTTCGTTTCACCCAGGCCGGCTCGGAGGTGTCCACCCTTCTCGGTCGGATGCCGTCGGAGGTGGGTTACCAGCCCAACCTCGCCGACGAGATGGGCGTCCTCCAGGAGCGGATCACCTCGCTCAAGGGCCGTTCGATCACCTCCCTGCAGGCGATCTATGTCCCCGCCGACGACATCACCGACCCGGCGCCGCATACCGCCTTCGCCCACCTCGACGCCACCACTGTGTTGTCCCGTCCTCTGACGGCCCTGGGCATCTATCCCGCTGTCGACCCGCTCGACTCCAACTCGCGGGCCTTGGATCCTCAGATCGTTGGGGAGGAGCACTACAACGTGGCTGTCGAGGTCCAGCGGATCCTGCAGCGGTACAAGGACCTCCAGGACATCATCGCCATTCTCGGAATCGACGAGCTCTCGGAGGAGGACAAGCTCTTGGTCTCTCGTGCCCGCAAGATCCAGAGGTTCCTGGCCCAGCCGATGTTCGTCGCCGAGCAGTTCACCGGGCAGGAAGGCATCTACACGCCGCGTGAGGAGACGATCGCCTCGTTCAAGGCCCTCACCGAAGGTGAACTCGACCAGTACCCGGAGCAGGCGTTCTACATGGTCGGTGGTCGTGAGGACGTCGAGAAGAGGGCGGCGTCGATGAAGGGTGACGCCGCGGCATGATGGCGTGCCCCCGGGAGGTGAGCTGAGTGGCGAAGCCGTTCCAGGTGGACGTCGTCTCCCCTGAGGCCACCGTGTGGAGTGGTCAGGCGGTGATCGTCGTGGCCCGGACTCCGGACGGTGAGCTCGGCATCATGGCCGACCACGAGCCTCTGATGGGGGCGCTGTCCACCGGTCCGGTCGAGATCGAGACCGAGTCCGGGGAGCGGACCACCATCGGGGTGCACGGTGGATTCATCCAGGTCCTCGACAATCAGGTGACTCTGATCACCGACCGCGCCCAGATCACGGCTGATCACGCCACCGCCAAAGCCGCCGCCGCCGAGCTCGCCGAAGCCGAAGAGGAGACGTTCCCTTCCGAACCGTAGACCCATCTGCGAACCCGGGGTTCACCAGCCCGTATATGGGCGAAATCCGCTCCGGTTGGCACCCGTCGATGATGCTTGCGCCAAACTTGTCTAGCGTCAGCCCCCATCAGTGACCTCCGCTGACGTTCCCTTAGCCATCGCCCTCGTGGCGCTCCTCGTCTTCTCGGTCTTTCTCGCCGCAGCCGAGGCCTCCCTTCTGCGGGTGTCAGAGGTCCGTGCCCGGGCACTGGCAGCCGCCGGTGGAAAAGGGCGCGCCCGGCTGCTCGCTCTCGTGGGGAACCTTCCCCGGGTGCTCAACCTGATTCTCCTTTTGGCTCTGTTGGCTCAAATCGGAGCGGCCACCATCACCGGCGTCCTGGCCCAGCGCTGGTTCGGGAACATCGGAGTGACGATCGCCTCCATCGTCCTCACCGTCGTTCTCTATATCTACGGCGAGGCGATACCAAAGACGTACGCAGTGCGTCACGCCGAGCGCACTGCCATGTTTGTAGCGGCACCGGTGGTGTTCCTCGAACGGGTCTTCCGGCCTCTGGTGAGCCTTCTCGTGTGGATCGCAGACATCCAGCTGCCGGGTAAGGGGATCACGACCTCGGCCACAGTCACCGAGGACGAGCTCAAGCTCCTGGCTCTCGAGGCGGCTGACGAAGGGGAGATCACCGAGGCCGACCAGCAGCTCATTCATCGCGTCTTCCGGTTCGGCGACCGAAAGGTGGACGACATCATGGTTCCCCGTCCCGACATCGTCGCTGTCCATCACGACACTCCGATCGCCGATGCCCTGAGGATCGCGATCGAGGCCGGCCACCGTCGTCTCCCCGTGTACGCCGAGGATCGAGAGACGATCGAGGGCGTGGTTCGCCTCCGTGACCTGATCGCCGCAAGGGAGAACGCCGAGGGCACGTTGTCCTCGATCATGCTCACCCCCCTGGTCGTCCCCGAGACGAAGAGGGTCACCGGGCTACTCGAGGAGATGCAGGAGCAGCAGAATCACATGGCGGTGGTCGTAGACGAGTACGGGGTGACGGTCGGTCTGGTGACCATCGAAGACGTTGCGGAAGAGCTGATCGGGAGTGTCTCCGACGCACCGGTCACCCCGGATTTCGAGGACCTGGGTGGCGGGCGGTGGAGGATCGTCGGCTCATTGCCGGTCGAGGACCTGAACCACGAGCTGGGCATGGAGGTCCCCGAAGGGGATTGGAACACGGCAGCAGGGTTGATGCTCGGCGTAGCAGGCAGGTTGCTGGGCCCGGGCGCCAACGTGGTTGTGGACGGGTTCACGATGCGGGTGCGGACCGTTCGCGGTCGTCGCATCACGAGGATCGACATCGAAGGCCCCCGGGACTGATGTCGCCGAAGCCCTCAGCGAAGTCGTCGACGGTGGCGGGAAGACCCGAGCCGATCGTGTTGGCGATGACCGGGAAGAACATGCCGGCGATGAAACTCGCACTCTCCACTTCGAGTGTCACACGTATGTTTGTCCCGGGTGTGATCTCTGCCAGTTGGACCCGGATGGTGCCTTTGATCTCCGAGTTGCTGACCTTCCAGGTGATCACGCTGCCTTCGACCCGTTCCCCAGGAGTGGCCGTTCCCACGTACTTCTTGCCGCCGATCTCGGTGTCGAATGAGAACCCCTCGAGCTGTCCGGTCGGACTCACCCTGGCGTCGTAAACACGATCGATTCCGCCAATCGATTCCCAGGTGGTCGGGTTGTCGAACGTCGCCCACACCTCAGTTGGTTCAGCGGCGGCGAGCGCGGTGTGGCTGAACGTCTGTGAGGGCACGGCTGGGCAAAGTTAACCAGCCAACGAAGTCGGGGCGACGTTGCCGTCGCCCCGAGTGCCCTGGGAGGAGGGATCTGTTGTCGTTTCGAGATTCCGGGAGGAACTCGATGAGCACTTTGTATCCCGCCCACATGACCGGACGGTTAACGCCGTCTGGCGTGGAGGGGAATGTTCTCCGGCGGATGCTCGCCCGGTACCGTGAGATTCATGAGCGCCGCCAGAGACCGGGTCGAGGCGATATTCGACAAGGCTCCATTCATGAGACTGCTCGGCGTCCGGCTCGGCGAGGTGTCTGAAGGTGTGGTCGAAACCGAGGTGACCATCACCGAGGACTTGAAGCAGCAACACGGTTTCGCCCATGCCGGGGTGATCTCGACACTCGCCGATCACACCGCCGGAGCCGCGGCCACGACGATGGTCGCCGACGGGAAGTCGGTTCTCACCGCCGACTTCAGCATTCATCTGCTCCGACCCGGAGCGGGTGAGACCCTGCGCAGCAGGGGAGAGGTGGTGCGAGCGGGACGAAACCTCATCGTCACGCAGGCCGACGTGTGGGCCGACGAAACCCACTGTGCCCGGTACACGGGCACCATGGTGGTTGTGGACGTCCCGCCGATCTAGTCGAAGGACTCCTTCAACCGCTGGAGGCGGTCGTCCCAGTCCGATCCAACCTGTTCCATCCAGCCGGCGATGTCGCCGAGCGGGCCGACCTGGGCGGAGTACAGAACCTCCCTGCCGGATGAGACCCGGTCAACCAGGCCGGCCGCATCGAGCTGTCCCAGGTGCTTCGAGATCGCCTGGCGGCTGACCGGTAGCTCCGATGCAAGCTGCGACGCGGTAGCGGGGCCCTCGTTGTTGAGGCGTTCGAATACGGCACGTCGGGTCGGGTCGGCCAGGGCAGCCAGGACCGGCTGAGGGTCGGTCATGCTGCCCGGGCGAGGAATACCGGCGGGATGCCTGTGATCTTGTACTCGAGGAGACGCTCGGTGACCGTCACGGTGGATCCCGTCTCGGAAGGGCCGATTTCGATGGTCACCTGACTGGGCTCGCCACCAAGCTCACGCCATGACCAGGTGATCGATTCCCCGGGTACGACCTCCTCAACCGTCCCGATCATCTCACGGTCCGGGACCGACACATTCCCACCGGGGCGCGGCTCGAGGCTGATGCCCATCCATTCCTCGGCGAACGCGCCTTCGACGACACGCTCCCAAACCTCGTCCGGCGTTGCGGGCAGTTCGATGCTTCTCTCGACCTCGGGGAGTAGATCCATGACGTGCAACTTAGCAGTTGCGAGTTGTGGTACGGTAATTGCAACCAAACGGTTGCGAAAGGATCTCCGATGTTGGTACCGACAGTCGTCGAACAGACCTCCCGTGGCGAGCGAGCATTCGACATCTACTCCCGTCTCCTCGGCCATCGTGTTGTGTTTCTCGGAAGACCCGTGGATGACGAGGTCTCCAACCTCGTCACAGCCCAGCTGCTTCATCTCGAGTCAGAGGACGCCGACAAGCCCGTTGCCCTCTACATCAATTCGCCTGGGGGTTCCATGGATGCGATGTTCGCCATCTACGACACGATGCAGCACATCCGTCCCGAAGTGCACACGACCTGCATCGGCATGGCGGCGTCGGCGGCCTCGCTGATCCTCGCCGGAGGAGCTGAAGGCGGCAGGAGCATCCTTCCCCACGGGCGGGTGATGATCCATCAGCCATGGGTCCAGAACATCGGGGGACAGGCGTCCGACATCGAGATCCACGCCGCGGAGATCCTGCGACAGAGACGACTCGCCAACGAGATCCTCGCCAGCCACACCGGCCGCGACGTCGAGGAGATCGAGCGGGACACCGATCGTGACCGGTGGCTGACTGCCGACGAGGCGTTGGAGTACGGGCTCGTCGACATCATCCTCGCTCCGGCCGCTCTGCCCGCCGGGCTCAGCGGATGACGCCACGACGCACTCGAATGGCTTCGATCATCGTTCGATGATCGACATGCAGGTCAGCCCACCGTCGACGGCGAGGATCTCGGAGACGTCGATCGGGTCGACCGCAAGCCCGAGCCGCTCCACGAGGGCGTTCGTCGTCGGGGCCTGGGCCGTGGTGAGGACCCGGTCGGAGAGTGGCAACGCAGAGAAGAGATGTCGCTCCTCGGGATCTTCGTGCACAATCCGCAGCCCTTCGAACAGAGACTCTTCCACGGTCCCTTTCGTGACCACGATCGTGTCTTCGCTCACCGGGAGTGCCCCCGACTTGAGGTGGAGGACGCCGCTGACTGGAACGGTGACGGCCCTCAACCCGATCTCGCTGGCGATCGACGCCAGCTGGCCTGCACCCAACTGGTTGGTCCTCGCCGACAAGCCCACATAGACGATGTCCCCGATGACCATCACGTCGCCACCGTCGAGAGTGCCAGGCGGCTCGATGGCGATGACCTCGAAGCTGGGCACCAATGCGTCGTGGACGGCATCGACCTCACCCCGCCGTTCCGGTGCTCCGGGCCGCGCCACCACTGCAATCGGGTCCCCGATCAGCACGGCGGTGTCTTCGATGAAGACGCAGTCCGGGTAGGAGGGGTCGGCGGCGACGGCCGAGACCGATAGCCCGGACTCACGCAGCCGGGTCACATAGTCGTCGTGCTGAGCCAGAGCGAGAGCGACGTCTGGGGCGCGGCCACGTGGCCCGGTTATCGCCTGGTCGAAAGTGTCCGGGATGTTGCGAACCCACGCTGCCTTGGCGTCATTAATCGCCTCGCTCATGCCCCCAGTGTTCCATACACTGATGCCGTTCCCTTCCGAGAAGACTCATGCTGATTGCGCGCGACCTCCAGATCGATGCCGGCATCCGGACCCTGATCCGAGACGTCTCCTTCAGCGTGCAGTCAGGCGACCGGATCGGTCTCGTCGGGCGGAACGGAGCCGGGAAGACGACGCTCATGAGGACCCTCATGGGCGAGGTTGCCCCCGCGGAGGGGACGATTCTGCGTTCGGGGAACATCGGATACTTCTCTCAGGAGGCTGCCCTCCCCGACCTCGAACATCCTGATGCCACGGCGTTGGAGCGGGTCTTGATGGCGAGGGAGATCGGTGCCATGCAACGACGCATCGAAACCACCCGTCGTCATCTCGAGGAGCTTCACGGGGAGGAGCGAGACCGTGTGATCGCTCGATTCTCCCGACTCCACGACGAGTTCGAGGCCAAAGGTGGGTTCGTCGCCGAGGCGGAGGCGAAGCGGATCGCGTCCAAGCTGGGCATCGGCAACGACGAGTTGGGCCAACCGGTACGGACCATGTCCGGTGGCCAACGTCGTCGGGTCGAATTGGCCCGCCTCCTGTTCGCCGAGACCGATGTGATGCTCCTCGACGAGCCGACCAACCACCTCGACCTGGATGCCAAGGCCTGGTTGATCGAGTACCTCAGCACCTACAAGGGTGGGATGCTGGTCGTTTCGCACGACCTGCCCCTTCTCGACGAGGCCATCACCTCTGTGCTGGCTCTGGAGCACGGCGAGATCGAGGCCTACAGAGGCAACTACAGCCATTACCTGGTGGAACGAGAGCAGCGGCGGGAGCGCAAGGAGCGGGAGCGGAGGCACCAGGACGAGGCGATCGCCCGACTCGAGGAGAACATACGCCGATTCAAAGGTCGCACCGAGAGGATGGCGAGGACCGCCCGGTCCTGGGAGACCAGGGTGGAGCGGATGAAGAGCGACCTCGTCGAGGTGCAGAAGGGCGGCAAGAAGGTGAGGCTTGCCTTTCCCCAGCCGGTGCAATCAGGGCGGGTTCCGCTCGTGGCAACCGGCTTGGCCAAGTCGTTTGGCGACAATGTGGTGTTCGTAGACGTCGAGTTCGCCGTCGAACGGGGGGAGCGGATGCTTCTCATCGGGCTCAACGGCGCCGGGAAGACCACCCTGTTGCGCATACTGGCTGGTGTGGAGACTGCCGACCTGGGCGAGGTGTCCCTCGGCCACCAGGCAAGCCTCGGCTACTACGCACAGGAGCACGAGCAGATCCTGGACGGAGTCACCGTCTTCGATCACATGAGAAAGGTCACCGACCTCCCCGAGACGACGGTGCGGTCGCTGCTCGGCCATTTCCTGCTCGCCGACAAGGTCGATCAGGACGCCGGCACCCTCTCCGGTGGGGAGAAGACGAAGCTCGCCTTGGCGATGCTCGTCGCCGAGCGACCCAACGTCCTGCTGCTCGACGAGCCGACCAACAACCTCGATCCACAGGCCAAAGAGGCGTTGCTGGACGCACTTACCGTATACGAGGGGACGATCGTCATGGTCAGTCACGACACCGACTTCGTCGCCGAACTGATGCCGGACCGTGCGGTGCTCATGCCGGACGGCGACATGAAGTTCTTCGACGCCGAGCTGCTGGAGCTGGTGGCCCTGGCATAGTGGGTAGGCCTCCGCCGGCCGGTACAATCAGGCTCCCATGCCGGGAACCCCCTCCGTTCGCAACGTGGCCTTGATCGCGCACGTCGACCATGGCAAGACGACCCTCGTCGATGCCATGCTCAACGCCGCCGGTGTGTTCGCCTCTCATGAGACGCCGGTCGATCGGGTCCTCGACTCAAATGACCAGGAGCGGGAGCGAGGGATCACCATCCTGGCCAAAGCTGCCGCCATCGAGTGGCGCGGGGTGCGCATCAACCTCGTCGACACGCCGGGTCACTCCGATTTCGGGGGCGAGGTGGAGCGGGCCCTGGCCATGGTCGACGGTGTCCTGCTCTTGGTCGACGCCGCAGAAGGCCCGATGCCCCAGACCCGCTATGTGCTCTCCAAGGCTCTCGCCCGCGGGCTGCCCGCGGTAGTGGTGATCAACAAGGTGGATCGGGCCGATGCTCGCGTTGACGCTGTGGCCGACGAGATGTACGAGCTGTTCTTCGATCTCGACGCCCAGGACCATCACATCGACTTCCCGATCGTCTCTTCGATCGCCCGGCTGGGGAGGTCGATGGTCGGGGTCGGGATACCTCCGGAGGACTCCGACCTGTCCGCTCTTCTCGATACCGTCGTCGACACCATCCCCCCGCCATCGGGTGATCCGGAGGCACCGCTGCAGGCGCTCGTCACCAACCTCGATGCCTCCGACTACCTGGGGCGTCTCGCCATTGGCCGTGTCGTCCAGGGAACTCTCCGCTCCGGTGACCAGGTGGGTCTGGCCCGTGCCGACGGGACCGTTCTCAGTCGCAAGCTGGCGTCTCTGCTCGGTTTCTCCGGGCTGGGCCGTACCGAGGTTGGAGAGCGGCTCGCAGGTGATCTGTTCGTGGTGGCCGGCTTCCCGGAAGTCGAGATCGGAGACACCATCACCACGGTGGAGGACCCCAGGCCGCTTCCCCGTCTCGAAGTAGACGAGCCGGTGTTGCGGATGACCTTCGGGGTCAACACGTCACCGATGGCCGGGTCATCGGGCAGCAAGCTCACATCACGGCAGATCCGATCGCGACTGGAACGTGAGGTTCTCGGCAACGTATCGATCCGGATCGCAGACACATCCAGCCCGGATGCGATCGAGGTGGCCGGTAGGGGAGAGCTGCAACTGGCCGTCCTCATCGAATCGATGAGAAGAGAGGGCTTCGAGCTCCAGGTGAGCCGACCCGAGGTGATCGTCCGGGACGTCGACGGGGAGCGTCACGAGCCGCGGGAGCGAGCCATCGTCGACGTGCCTGACGAGTACGTGGGGACGGTCACACAGAGTGTCGCCGCCCGGAGAGGTCGGGTCGAGGACATGAGACCGGGTGAGCGGGGACGGACGATCGTCAACGCCGCCGGTCCGGCCCGGGGGCTCATCGGGTTCCGGTCCGAGTTGATGACAGCCACCAGAGGCACCGCACTGGTCAACCAGCAACACGAGGGTTGGATGCCGTGGAGCGGCGAGATCGCCGGTCGGGTCGGTGGGGCGATGATCTCCGACCGCGCCGGTGTTGCCACGGGATTCGCCCTCGACAATCTCCAGAACCGCGGTGAGTTGTTCATCGAGCCGGGTGAAGTCGTCTACGAGGGCATGGTGATTGGGGAGAACTCCCGTCCCGATGTGATGACCGCCAACCCGGCGAAGGCAAAGCAGTTGACCAACATTCGAGCCGCCGGCTCCGACGAAGCCATCAGGCTCAAGCCGGCGAGGAGACTGACTCTCGAGACCGCCATCGAGTGGATCGAGGACGACGAGCTGGTGGAAGTGACCCCCGACTCGATCCGGGTCCGTAAACGCCACCTGAGCGAGTCCGAGCGACGCCGCCTGACGAAGGCTTGAGGCCCGTGTGGAGTCCATTGCATGGACTCCAACCTGATTGCATCAGGCGTCGGTCCTGACCTCGAAGCCCTCGTCGATGAGTGCCATGGTCAGGGCATCTCTGCCCTCGCCACGCACCGAGATCGTGAGGATTCCTCCGCCACCGTGTTCACCATGACGTAGCTGGAAGTCTCTGACGTCTACGCGGCTCTGCTCGAGAGCGTGTCCGACCCGGGCGATCTCCCCGGGCTTGTCCACCAGGATGACCCGCACCTGGGTGTTGTGCTCCCCGAGACCGAGCCTGGCCTGGCGCGCCGACTCCAGGAGAGCCACCAGCTCGTCCTTCGAGGCCGACCTCCAACGGTCCAGGGCGGCGTCGAGGCGGTCGATCGAGTCGGACACCTGGTCGGAGTTGGCCACCAGCACCTCGGACCACCAGCCGCTCTCACCCGCCGCAATTCGGGTGAGGTCGCGGAACCCGCCACCGGCAAGGGCGAGTGTGGCCGGATCGTCCTGGGCGAGATTCATCAGTACCGCGGCAAGGACGTGGGGTAGGTGGCTCACTCTCGCCACCGCTATGTCGTGTTCGGCGGCAGTCATCTCGATCGGGTTGGCTCCCAGCGACGAGACGATCTCCCGCATACGTTGCAGGTCCCCATGGTCTGCGCCGTCGGTGGTCAGGACCCAGGTCGCCCCATGAAACATCGAAGACGATGCCATCTCGGGCCCACTGGTCTCGCCACCGGCCATGGGGTGGCCTCCGATGAAATGGGAGAGGTGCCTGGCGGCAGCGATCACCGACTTCTTCACGCTGGCCACGTCGGTGACGAGAGTGTCGGTGTCGATCGAGGCGAGAGTGGAGACAACGGCGTCCGGAGGGGCAGCGAGCACGACGAGATCGGCGTTCGCCAGATCGAGTGCTATCAGCTTGTTGTCCAGGGCTCCCCGTCCGACAGCCCGGTCGAGCGACGTGGGATTGGGGTCCCAACCGGACACCTTCCACCCTCGGGCGCGCAAGGACAGACCCACTGAGGTTCCGAGCAAGCCGGTGCCGACGATGGTGGCGCGGGGTGCGGA
The DNA here is from genome assembly GCA_035762545.1 of Acidimicrobiia bacterium. Lineage (GTDB taxonomy): Bacteria > Actinomycetota > Acidimicrobiia > Spongiisociales > ZC4RG35 > JANQRA01. The sequence continues at coordinate 252,874 of DASTOM010000024.1, read as the reverse complement.
CATGACGCAGCGAGATTAGGTGTCTTGACGAAGTCCGCGAATCCCGTCACAATCCGCACCGATGAGCCGGATGCGCGCAATCGAAAGGGACGCCTCGCCAGAGTCGCCGTCCACCCGCGCTTTCTTCTTTGCCGGCTATTTCGGCGCCTAGCGCCGTATCACCCACCCCCCCTCTTTTGTATCTGCCCGACCGCTTCCCGGAAGAAGCACTCGTCCCATTGGAGATTCCGATGCACGGCATCCTCGATTCCTCGACTGAACCTGAACCCGAATCCGACCAAGCACAACTCGAAGACCTCCGCGGTGAGGTGGACCGCATCGACGACGGCATCCTCGGCCTGCTCGCCGAGAGACGACGCGTCTCGCGTGAGATAGCCGCCGCCAAACGGAAGGCGGAGAGGCCATTTCGTGACGACGACCGAGAGTCCAAGCTCCTGATCGAGCGTCTTGCCGCCGCCGGCCGCTACGACCTCGAGCCGGACCTCGTCGCTCGGGTGTGGGAGCAGATCATGGCCGACTCGTTGCGGGTCCAGTTCGACTACGTGCAGAGCACCGTCAACGGCCGCCGGGACTCGATCGTCATCGCCATCCAGGGTGTGGAGGGCTCGAACAGCCATCAGGCCGCGGTGGCCCTCACTCCCGACATGAAGGTCCGCGACTTCGTGAACTGTGTCCGATTCGGGGATGCGATAAGGGCCGTCGAGGATGGTCGTGCGAACCTCGCCGTCCTTCCAATCGAAAACACCACGTCTGGCGCCATCGCCGAGGTGTACGACTTGCTGCTGGAGACCAGGCTGTCGATTGTCGGAGAGGCCAAGCTCCACGTCAGGCACTGTCTCGTCGGTGTGGAGGGCGCGAGTGTCGCCGACCTGAAGACCGTCCACGGTCACCCTCAGGCGGTGGCGCAGTGCTCTGACTTCCTGGCGGGTCTCGACGGAGTCGAGGTGATCTATGCCTCCGACACCGCTCTATCGGCTCGCCGTATCGCCGAGATGAACAGCCCGACCATCGGTGCGATCGCCGGGGAGCAGGCCGCCGAGATGTATGGGCTGAGTGTGCTGGCGAACGGGATCAACAACCGCGAGGCCAACTACACCCGTTTCGTCGCCGTATCTGCCGAGCCGGTCACGGTCGACCCTCAGGTGCCGTCGAAGACATCGCTCGTCCTCTCCGTCAGCAACGAGGCCGGGGCTCTCGCCGAGGTCTTGAATGCGTTCAGGGCCGAAGCAATCCCGCTGGTCAAGCTCGAGTCGAGGCCAACGGTGAACAACGCCTGGCAGGAGTTGTTCTATATGGACTTCGAGGGGAACGTCGGGGACCAGCGTGTTCAGCGAGTGCTGGAGCACGTCCGTCGCCACACGCTCTACCTCCGGATCCTCGGCACCTACCCATCGCGCGATCTGCGTCCTCACCGCCGCCCAGCCCCGGAACCCGAGAGAGTCATCGCAGTCTCCGAGCCGACCAACGCCAAGGACGCTCCGGTCAAGGCAGACAGCCCCTACCGGCTCGCCGGCCGGCGCGACGGACAGCCGGAGACGGTGGTAGACGTCAACGGGGTGCTGATCGGCGGCTCTGAGCTCGTGATGATCGCCGGGCCGTGTGCGGTCGAGTCGATCGACCAGGTGATGAAGACTGCCAAGGGAGTCAAAGAGTCAGGCGCCAAGATCCTCCGCGGCGGGTGCTTCAAACCGCGCACCTCGCCCTACGCCTTCCAGGGACTGGGTTGGGAAGGAGTCGACATGCTGGCCGAAGCGGGGCGTGTCTACGGGATGCCGGTGGTGACCGAGGTGCTGGCCCCGGAACACGTCGAGAAGATGGTCGACAGGACCGACATCCTCCAGATCGGCGCTCGCAACATGCAGAACTTCGCCCTGCTCACAGAGGTGGGTCGGGCGAACAAGCCTGTGCTGCTCAAGCGGGGGATGAGTGCGTCGATCGACGAGTTCCTCCAGGCTGCCGAATACATCCTCGCCGGTGGGAACCAGAGGGTGATCCTCTGTGAGCGGGGGATCCGAACCTTCGAAACCTCGTCCCGGAACACCTTGGATGTGACGGCGGTGCCGGTCTTGCGGCGACGCAGCCACCTGCCGGTGATCGTCGACCCGTCGCATGCGGCAGGTGATCGGGGGCTGGTGGCGCCACTGGCGATGGCCGGTGCCGCAATCGGCGCCCACGGTCTGATGGTCGAGGTCCACCCCGACCCGGACACTGCTCTCAGCGACGGCCCGCAATCCCTGACCCTCGAGATGTTCGATGACCTGGTGAAGGCCCTGGCGAAGTCCTGACGGCTGCGGGCAGCTAGACGTTGGGCCCTACCGAAGCGAAGGCGCTGGCGAGAACCTCGGCGGAGCGCTGGAGTCTCGCCAGCTCGTCGTCGTCCAACTCCGGCTCGACGACCTCGTCGGCCCCTGTCATTCCCACGACCGTTGGCAACGACAGGGCGACTCCGTCGATCCCGAAGGGCCCGTTCTGGACTCGAGACACGGTCAACACCCGTCTCTCGTCGCGAAGCATCCCCCGTATCAAGTCCGCCGTCACCAACCCGATGGCGTGGTTTGTCGCCCCCTTTCGCTCGATGATCCGGTAGGCGGCCTCGCGGACCTCCAGCGCGATCCGGTCTTCTCTGGCCGCGGTCCATCCCGGCCATGACCTGATGGGTCGTCCGCCAACGGCGGCTCCCGACCAGACACACACCTCGGAATCGCCGTGCTCGCCGATCACCTGGGCGTGCACCGAACGCGGATCCACTCCCAGTTCCCGCCCCAAGGTGTCCCGCAGGCGTGCCGTGTCGAGCGTCGTGCCGGTCCCTATCACCCGTTCGGCCGGTAGGCCGGATGCCTCGTGAAAGACTCGGGTCAGGACGTCGACGGGATTGGTCACGATCACCACGATGCCCTGGTACTCGCTGAACCGATGTCCCAACTCAGCAATGATGCGGGCGTTGGACTGGAGAAGTTGGAGCCTGGTCTCGTCCGCGGCGCCTCCCCGGCCGGCCGCCACCACGAGCACCCCGGTTCCCTGCAACTCTTCGATCGAGGCGTGGGCGACTTCGGCGCGCGGGTAGAACGAGGAGCCGTGGCTCAGGTCCATGGCCTCACCCTCGGCGACGGACTCGCGTTGGTCGTGCAGAAGGAGACGTCGGGCGGCGGAGGCGTGCAGCGTGGAGATCGCAACACTCGTGCCTACCCAGCCAGTGCCGATGATTCCGACAGATGCATCCTGCATCCGATTGAAACTAGACCCGATGCTCTAGACGAAGAGGCTCACGTCGGCGTCGGCGGCATAGTCGAGGAAGGCCGCCGCGCCGGCGATGTCGGCACCCGGTATCAGATCGTCTTCGGTAACCCCCATGACTCCCATGGTCGTGGCGCAGGCAAAGAACCTGACACCAAGCTGTTGGCTCATGTCGATGAACTCGGGAACAGTCGGCATACGGGCGTTGTCCATCCATTTCCTCATCACTTTGGTCGCCGCCGCCGTGGCGCCGGGGATAGCACCCAGCAGGTTCGGGAGTTGGATCGGACCGGCCGGATTGGCCAGTGATGCCACCTTGAGCTTCTCGAAGCGTTCCACGTGCAGGATGTCGAGCCCGTAGAAGGTGAAGTAGATCCCGGCTTCCCATCCGAGACTCACGGCCGTGGAGGCGAGAATCAGGGGCGGATATGCCTGGTCGAGCGTCCCCTTGGATGCCACGAGGGCGATTCGCTTCTTGCGTGGCGGTGCCTCGGTGGTCTGGGAGAGGTCGGGTGCCAGTTGAGTCGTCATGTTGTGGTTCCCTTTTCGATGATGAAGGTGTGTCGGCCGTCTCCATCCTCCTGTGAGATCAGGAGATCGCCGCGCTGGCGGGTCATGGCCGGAATGTCCTCGACAGCGCCCGGGTCGGTGGTCGTCAAACGGAGGCGGTCTCCGGGCGCGAGGCTGGTCAGGGCAAGGGCTGCCTTGTAGACCGGGAGGGGGCACAACAGCCCGGAGCAGTCGAGGTCGAACACCTCGACGTCGGTGACGGTGGGGGTTTCGTGGCTCATAGCTGTGGGGTTCCTTCCTCTCCGAGGATCTCCTCGAAGTAGCTCGTGTATTTGAGGCCGGAGTCGGCCGAAATGGCCACGACGAGGTCGTCGGGGCCGATTGGGAGGTGGTCCAGTGCCGCGATCACCGCACCGGTGGACGGGCCGACGGTAAGGGCCTCTCTTCGCCAGATGTCCTTGGTGGTGGCGTAGGCCTCGTCGTCCGAGACCACCACCGAGTGGTCGACGACTGCCGGGTCGTAGATCGTTGGGACGCTTGCTTCGGCGAAGCTCTTCATGCCCGGAAGCCGGTGACCGGGTTCAGGCTCCACGCCAACCACCTTTATGGCCGTGTTGCGTTCCTTCAGGTATCGACCGGCGCCGACGACGGTGCCCGTGGTTCCCAATGCCGCTACGAACCAGGTCACGGCTCCGTCGGTCTGTGCCCAGATCTCGGGCCCGGTCGTCTCGTAGTGGGCTTTGAGGTTGTCTTCGTTCTCGTACTGGCGGGTTGCCGCGAACCGTGTCCCACCCTCGGACGCGGCCAGGGCGCGGGCCAGAGCTATCGCTCCGTCCTTGGGGCTGTCGACCGGGCAGAGATCGTCGGGAGTCTCCCAGACTTCGGCGCCCAACATGCGGAGGATGGTCTTCTTCTCCTGGGGAACACCGTCGGGGATGGTGGCGGTCAGTCTCGTGCCTTGGAGAGAGGCCAAAGCCGCGAGGGCGATGGCCGTGTTGCCGCTCGATGCCTCGACCAGCTCACGTCCTCCCAGAGCGCCTCGTTCGATGAGGCCATCGAGCAGGAAGACGGCGGTCCGATCCTTGACAGAGCCGAACGGATTGAGCCACTCCAGCTTGAGGTAGACGCTGGCGCGTCCGTCCTGTCGGAGGCGGACAAGCGGGCTGGGATTGTCCACCCCGGGCAGCATGTCGCGCACGTCTTCGTAGCGACGCAACGCGATGTCAGTCCGTGGTCTCGATTGGGCGGTGGTGGTGGTCATGTGGTTCCTCAGGGCATAGAAAAAGCCCGCCACTGGCATTCGCCGGTGCGGGCTGTGTTGGGTCCTCTAGCTGTGGTTCAGACTGTCACTGCCCGCGCGACGCGGCGGCACATGCACAGGCACACATGCAGACGGCACGGGACAGCTGACTTGTCATTGCGAGGGATGGTAGGACGTTTCCGTGAATGGTCAAGACCGCCGAACGTCGGTCCTGGCCATTTCCTCAGGCTGGGGGCGGATTCCCGGCATCGCCCTGGGGTGTGGGACGCCTGAACGCGAGCCAGAAGAGCACGGCGACGACGACGATCGCCCCGATTGCGATCCAGCGCGCCAGGCCGAGACCAGGTCCTTGTTCGCCCAGGTCGGGTGCGACCAGGGGAGGTGTGGTCGGGGCTGGTTCCGAGGGTGGTTCGGCTGTGGTGGTCGGGGCCGGTGCCACCACCTCGTCGGAGTCGATCACCACGATCGGTCCCGCCTCCTGTGATGGAATCGTCACCAACTGACCCAGCTCTCCGGTCTCCAGGTCGGCGGTGACAACCGTCCCGCCGTTCGTGCCGAGCAGGAAACCCCGATCCGATGTCATGTTGATCCCGGTCCAGTCGTCGATGGTCCGCAACTCTCCGGTGGCGACGTCGATCAGTTGAGCGGAGTTGTCGGTGATGTCGTCGGTATAGGTGTAGAAAGTCATGCCGACAGTCGAATCGTCGAGCCACGTCGGCTCATGAGCCTCTCCCTCCGAGATCTCATGAGATGACACAGTTCCGCCGGTGTCGTCGAAGATCGTCAGCGTCGTGAGGGTCGGACCGCTTTCCTGGTAGAGGATCTCGAGAACGGCTACCTCCGGGTCTGTGGGGTGGGGGGCCATCGAGAGTCCCACGAGCGAGCCCGGACGCTTGCTCGTCAGCTGAACTTCGACCCCCGTCTCCAAGTCGAGCAGCATGGCGTCTCCGTCGTGTCCGGCCTGATAGGCCACGAACCCTTCGCCGATCACGCCGTTGACTCCGGGTACGGCTCCAACTTCCTCGCCCGACACGACGTCGACGAGGATCGAATCAGTCTCGCCGCCATACAAAACCCACACGGCCGATGCGTCAGCCGTTCGGCACGACATGTCAGACGGCCAATAGGCCTCCTGAATCCCCACGTCTTGCACCACCGACGCCTCCAGCGTCCGCAGGTCCCAGACGATCACGTGTTCTTCGGTCATCTGCACCATGAGGTCGCGTTCGGGGCAGACGTCGATGGCCCTGGTGCCGGCCCACTCCGACTCGGTCACCGGCGGGTTCAACTCGGTCACCTGATGGCCCACCTGGTCGAGAACAGTGAGACGTGGGGAGGACCAGCCATTGGAAACGATCAGTTTGGGGATCCCGGTGTCGGACGGTGTGGGGGGTGCCATCGCTGCCAGGAGGACATCGGCATCGACCTGAGAGCAGAGCCCACCGTTGAGGACCCCGTTCTCCACGTAGATCGCCGCTCCAGTGCGCATGTCAGGGTCCCAGAACTCGAACCCGCACCCGGCCCCATCCGGAGCGGAGTGCACTTCGATGACGTCACCGAGATCACCTTTGACCCACGTCTCCACCTCGAATACATAGATGGCGACGGGCCCGCCGAACGGATCCTGCCCGCCGTCGATCTTTTCGATCATCTGACCGACGAAGACAGCCTCGGACTGGTCGACCCACTCCTCGAGGTCGCCCGGCATCGCACACGAGCACGCTTCGGCGGGGAGGGGCAACACAGGTGAGATCACGGCCAGGAAGAGCAACACGACCACGACTCTTCTCACGATCCTCATCATCCCGCGATTTGGACGTGTCTGGCACGCAGACGGTTTCCAACACACTTCCTAGACAAACGAACGTTCGTTTGCCTACAATCGAGCTATGTCACCCGAGGAGAAGTTTCAGGCGATCGTCGACGCCGAGGAGAAGATCGAGCCGAGCGACTGGATGCCTGACGGCTATCGCAAGACCCTGATCCGCCAGATCGCCCAACACGCCCACTCCGAGATCATCGGCATGCAACCGGAGGGCAACTGGATCACGCGGGCGCCGAGTCTGCACCGCAAGGCGATCCTCATGGCCAAGGTCCAAGACGAGGCCGGCCACGGGCTCTACCTCTACTCGGCCGCCGAGACCCTCGGCATCAAGCGGGACGATATGCAGGAGCTGCTTCACGAGGGCAAGCACAAGTACTCGTCGATCTTCAACTATCCAACGCTCACCTGGGCCGACATGGGAGCCATCGGCTGGCTGGTCGACGGTGCCGCCATCACCAACCAGGTGATGCTGACCCGCTGCTCGTACGGGCCCTATGCACGGGCAATGGTCCGCATCTGCAAGGAGGAGTCTTTCCACCAGCGACAGGGATACGAGTTGCTGATCCGTCTCTGTAACGGCACCAAAGAGCAGAAAGCGATGGCCCAGGACGCGCTCAACCGATGGTGGTGGCCGTCGTTGATGATGTTCGGCCCCATCGATTCCGACTCGACCCACTCGGAGCAGTCGATGCAATGGAAGATCAAGCGGGTCTCCAACGACGACCTCCGTCAGCAGTTCGTCGACATGACCGTCCCCCAGGCCGACTACCTCGGGCTCACCATCCCCGACCCCGACCTCCGTTGGAATGAGGAGCGCGGGCACTACGACTTCGGCGAGATCGATTGGGCCGAGTTCTGGCGGGTGGTGAAGGGCGACGGGCCGATGAGCCGGGAACGTGTCGAGCACAAGAAGAAGGCCTGGGACGACGGTGCCTGGGTCCGTGAGGCAGCCTCGGCCCACGCCGCCAAGCGAGCAAAGAGGGCGGCGTGACCTACGACGTTCCCGTCGCGCCCGGCGAGAGCGGCGATCTCCAAGAGACTTTCGAAGGGGCAGGCGAAGGCTGGCCGATGTGGGAGGTCTTCGTGAGGGCCAGACGCGGGATCTCCCACGTCCACATCGGGAGCCTCCACGCACCCGACGCTCGAACGGCCCTACAGAACGCCCGCGACGTCTATACCCGCCGCGGCGAGGGAGTGAGTGTCTGGGTCGTCCCCAGCAGCGAGATCTCAGCCTTCGAGCCCGAGGCCGCCGCCGAGTACGTGGAGGCCAACGAGAAGGTCTACCGCCTCGCCACCTCATACGAGATCCCCGATGAAGTGGGTCAGATGTGAGCAGCGAAGCCACGCAGTGGGTGGTCAGCGCACCACCGCAGGGAAGCCAACCCCTCGACCTCCCCGTCGAGATCGCGGAGTGGGTGGCCCATGCCGACGACAACCTGGTCCTCGCCCAGCGACTGGGAGAGTGGATCTCCTGGGCGCCCGACCTCGAGATCGACATCGCCCTGGGGAACATCGGCCTCGACCATCTCGGTGTTGCCCGCAACCTCTACACCTACGCCGGAGAGGTGGAAGGGAAGGGCCGTACGGAGGACGACTTCGCCATGCGCCGGACGGAGCGGGACTTTCGCAATGTCCTCCTCGTCGAACAGCCCAACGGAGATTTCGCCCAAACCATCGTCCGACAGTTCTTCTTCGACGTCTATCAGATCGGCCTGTGGGACCGTTTGAGCGTGTCGGACGACGACACTATCGCCGGCATCGCGGGACGCGCCGCCAAAGAGGCCGCCTACCACCTGGAGTTCTCTTCGAGTTGGGTGCTGCGTCTCGGTGACGGCACCGACGAGTCAAATCGCCGGACACAGAAAGCCGTTGACGCCTTGTGGCGGTTCACCGGCGAGATCAACTCGGCCGCGTGGCAGAACCAGGTGACCGCGGTGCTCACCGAGGCCAGCCTCGTCGTCCCGGAGGATCCCTATCAACGTGTCGGAGGCAGGGACGGTTATCACACCGAGCACCTCGGCTACCTACTCGCCGAGATGCAGTGGATGGATCGCGCCTACCCGGGGTTGGAATGGTGACTGTCGCCACGGACCTGTGGGACGTGGTGGCGTCCGTCGTCGACCCCGAGATTCCCGTACTGACGATCGAGGACCTCGGAGTCCTCCGGGATGTGACCGAGGAGTCGGGCACCGTCCGGGTCACCATCACTCCCACCTATTCGGGCTGCCCTGCGATGCGTCAGATCGAGGACGAGATCACCTCGGCCCTGCTTCGTGCCGGTGTCGAAGACTTCGAGATCATTGTCGTGCACAATCCGCCTTGGACCACCGATTGGATCTCGGCTGAGGGTCATCGCAAGCTGTCCGCGTTCGGGATCGCACCGCCCTCCTCGCCTCACGACATCCTCTGTCCCCGCTGTCAGGCCCACGACCCTCGTCTCGTAGCCCGGTTCTCCGGAACTGCCTGTCAGGCACTCCTGGTCTGTTCCTCTTGCGGGGAGCCGTTCAAGCAGTTCAAGGTGCTCAGATGAGCGATCTGGCCTTCTACCAGCTTCGTGTCACCGAGGTGAGCCCGCTCACGGACGACTCGGTCGCAGTCACATTCGATGTCCCGAAGGAGCTCGAGGACAGGTTCGACTACCTGCCGGGCCAGCACATGACCGTCCGACGCGAGATCGACGGTGAAGATGTGCGCCGCTCATATTCGATCTGCGCACCTGCCGGCTCGGGCAAGCTGCGGGTCGGGGTGAAACGACTCCCCGGTGGTGCCTTCAGCACCTACGCCTGTTCGGACCTGGTCGCCGGGGACGTCCTCGATGTGATGTCGCCGGTCGGCGATTTCACGATCGACATCGACCCGACCCGCCCGAGAAAAGCCGTCGCCATCGTCGCCGGGTCCGGCATCACCCCTGTTCTCTCCCTCATCTCGACCTCGTTGGAGAAGGAGCCTGAGTCGACCTGGACGTTGATCTATGGCAACAAGACTGCGAACTCGGTGATGTTCCTCGACGAGCTCGAGGGTCTGAAGGACCGCTTCCATCCCAGGTTCCAGCTGTTTCACATCCTGAGTCGTGAGGGTTCGGATATACCCCTTCTCTCGGGTCGGATCGACGCGGCGAAGATCACGACCATCCACGACCATTTGCTCGGGTCCAGCCCCGTGGACGGCTGGTACCTGTGCGGCCCCTACGAGCTGGTCACAATGGCCCGAGAGACTCTGGCCGGTCTCGGAATCGCCGCGGACAGAATCCACGACGAGCTCTTCTTCGCCGGTCCGGTCGACCCGTCGACGCTGCCGCCCGAACCGCCTCCTGGAGAGGGCAGTGTCGACCTGACCGTGATCCTCGATGGCAGGGCGGTCGAAACCCGGATGACGCCGGAGACCTCGATCCTCGACGCCGCGCTCAGGGTCCGTACCGAACTGCCCTTCTCTTGCAAGGGAGGCATGTGTGCCACCTGCAAGGGACGGATCGAGGAAGGCGAGGTCACCATGACCAAGAACTACGCACTCATCGACGACGAGGTGGAAGCCGGATACGTCCTCACCTGTCAAGCGCATCCGACGACAGATCGTGTCGTCGTTCGTTTCGATCATCGCTGATGGTCACGACCCGAAACACCCGTGAGGACGTAGTTCGGGCCGCGGGTCGCCTGTTCGCCGATCGGGGTTATCACGGCACTTCGATGCGAGATCTGGGCAAGGAACTGGGACTCTTGGGATCCTCGCTCTATTCACATGTCGAGTCCAAACAGGATCTGCTCGTCGGGGTGGTCGAGGAGGGCGCCCGACTCTTCGAGACGTCTGCCGCTGCTGCCATTGCGGCCGGCGGGACGGCACCCGACCGTCTCCATGCCCTGATCAGAGGTCATGTCGATGTGGTGGTTGACAACATCGAGGTGGCCCGGACCTTCCTCAACGAGGCGAGGATGCTCGACGACGGTCACCGGTCACGGATAGTGGCCGCACGTGATCACTACGAGCAGGCATTCCGTGATGTCATCATGGATGGAGTAGCTGAGGGTTCTTTCCGTTCGGACTTCGATCCGAAGATCTCGTCGATCTTCATCCTGTCGATGCTCAACGCCGTTGAGCGCTGGTACGACCCACGGGGATCCCTCGACCGGGTCGCCCTCGTCGACCGCCTCTACGAATTCGCCCTGTCAGCTCTGTCCGAATGAGCGACTACCACATTCATCTCCACGCCCACGGCGCGTATGCCGGCATCGGGCCACCTCCCGGTGAGTATCCGGAAGGGCACATCGAGGCGTATGTCGAGACCGCAATGGCCAATGGTCTCGAGGAGATCTGCTTCACGGAGCATCTCTACAGATGTGTCGAATCCGCAGATGTCCTCGGGGAGTTCTGGGCCGGAGAGACCAGACCGCACCTGGCCGAGCAGACCGAGCGGTTCGTGCTCGAAGACCGGACTCTTTCCCTCGACTCCTATGTCGACGCCGTTCTCGCCGCGAAGGACCGGGGCCTGCCTGTCCTCCTCGGTCTGGAGGTCGACTTCTTCCCGGAGACGATCGAGGGGGTTCTCAAGCTGCTGGACCCCTACCCGTGGGACCTACTGATCGGCTCGGTCCACTGGCTCGGTGGCTGGTCCCTCGATCACCCCGAAGTGGTCGCCGAATACGTCGAGCGTGGCGTCGAAGCCGTGTACCAGGAGTACTTCGCCCTGGAGACCGAGCTGGCTCTCTCGGGGACGGTCGACGTGTTGGCTCACGTCGACCTGGCCAAGGTGTTCGGGCACCGACTCTCCGAGACGCCTATCGACCACTACCGGTCGGTGGTCGACGCTGCCGCCGTCTCCGATACCGCCGTCGAGGTGAACACCTCGGGTCTCAATCCTCTCACCGGGGAGATCTACCCGGCGCCGGCGTTCCTGCGGATGTTCCACGATGCCGACGTTCCCATAACCCTGGGCTCCGACGCCCACGATCCGGAGTCCGTCGGGTCCGGGTTCGACCAGGCGCGTGAGCTGGCCCGATCCGTGGGCTATACCGAGTGTCTCCGGTTCCAAGGACGGGTCGGGACTCCTGTTCCGCTCCGGTGACGTTGGGTAGGGATCCCCGACACGAGAATTCTCAGTCGACTCGAATCGGATCGCGGCGGAGGGCAGCCTCGAAGTCATCCCTGCTGTGAACCGGCTCTCCGTGAGAGATGACGATACGTGTGAAAGGCAGGTCGAGCATCGCCCGGAGTGCGGGCACGACCCGTTCGTTGTGCCACGGGGTCCACCACACCTGGAGCTCGCCGCCGAAAGTGGTCATGGCATCAGCGAACACAATGGTGCGATGGGCGGGCAGCCAGAGGGGGGTCTCGTTTCGCAGTCGACCGTCATAGAGAGCGAGGAACCCACCGGGGAGGTTGGAGCCCGGGTAGATCAGTTCCAGGTCCGATTCGGGGACGTCGTCTTTCTGGAAGACATCCGGGCCGTAGGCGGTCAGCCCATAGCGACGCACGAAGACGTCGATGTCCCTGACGTGATCGGGCTTGAGAACGACCCCCATCGTCGGCGGGCGTTCGTCGAGTCGTGTCCAGACCTCATCTCCTTCCCCGGGTGCAACGGCATCGAGAACCGCTACCTCGTCTCCTTCAGCGACACACACGGACGTCACCCAACGGTCGCCGATCCCGTCCGGCTCCCAGCTGGGGTGGGGGATCCTCCAGATCCAGAGGTCTGGGTCGAGATCTACGATCATCGGCCAATACTCGCGAAGCCGGACACGTTTGGGCGTACCTGAGAACGGTTCTTACAGTTACGGCGATGCGTCGGCCGCCGCTGCCGTTCATATTCACGGTCACCTTGACGGGGATACTGAGCAACACCCTGGTCACTCCGGCGATCCCCGACATCCTCGACGAGTTCGGCCGTCCCTCCACTTCGGCAGGCCCACTCGTCGCGGTCGGGTCGCTGGCAGGCATCGTCATGGCACCGATCGCGGGGTTTCTGGCCGACCGCTTCGGCCGTCGCATCGTCCTCACCGTCTGTCTCACGGTCTTTGGGGTGTTCGGTGGCCTCGCCGCGCTGGCGCCCACCTTCGAAGTGCTTCTGACAGCTCGTTTCCTCCAGGGAGTCGGATCGGCAGCTCTGGTCAACCTCGCGGTCGTCCTCATCGGAGACAACTGGAAGGGCACAGAGAGGACGAAGTGGATCGGCCGCAACTCGGCGATCCTCACCATCGGGCTCGCTTCTATGCCCCTGCTATCGGGGTTTCTCACCGAGACTGCGGGGTGGCGGGTCACATTCGCCGTCTACACAGTGGCATTGGGGACCGCGGCCGCAGCGTGGACGATCCTCGACGGATCCCGCCCGGGAGATCCTCCCCACGTCAAAGACCAGTTCAGCGAGGCGCTGGTCGTTCTGAAACGGCCGGTGCTTCGAGCCAGCATCTTTGGAGGCTTTCTCGTATTCATAGCGATCTTCGGCCTGTTCCTCACCGTCCTCCCAATCCACCTCGCCGAGGTGTTCGGTCTCGACGCCGGTGCCCGGGGCCTGCTGATCTCGGTGCCCGCTATCACGGCGACCCTGGCCAGTTTCAACCTGGGACGAATGAGACACGTAGCGAGCCCGAGGACGATCGTGATCCTCTCCTCAGCCCTGCTCCTCGTGTCGTTCTTGATCCTCGGCACCACCACCACTCTCACGCTCGTGGTCCTCGGTGCCCTGATCTACGGGCTCTCGGAAGGGTTCTTCATCCCGATGCTCCAAGACGTCAACATGGAAGACGCTCCCGACGAGCACCGGGCGGTGGTCATCGCGGTGTGGGTGGGATTCGCCCGGCTCGGTCAGACCATAGGGCCGCTTCTCGCCGCCCTTGCCGTCGGCGCATTTGGCACCGGAGGAGCCTTCATCGCCGGTGGCGCAATCGCCATCTCGATTCTCGCTCTCGGGATCTTTGGGCCGTTCTCCAATGTCAGGAAGGGCGCCCACCCGGCTGTCGACCGGGCCGGATGACTGACAATCACCCCTTTAGACGTTGGCCACTGACATCATTCCGGGTAAACAGCAATGGATGAGGAATCGGGTCTGACCGAGAAGAAGCCGCTCACGGAGAAGGCAAAGCTGGGTGCATACGGCGCTGTCGCGCTCGTCGTCGGACTCATCGGCATCGCCATCTCCAGCCAGTTCGACCCGCTTCAGGCTTCCTCGCCCGGGGGCCCGGTTGCGACGCCCGAGGCGGTCACGACCACCACCAGCACCACGGTGGCAGCCGGCGATACGACGACACCGTCGGGCGCGTCGACGACGAGTCCGACCCCTCAGGCCGGCCCTGCCACCTTCTCCGTCTCGGCTGAAGTGGTCGACTTCGGTGATGATGCGACGACCGGCGGGTTCGAGATAACCAACTCCGGGAGCCAGGCCGGCCAGTTCACCGTGACGGCGTCCTCCGAGGTGATCATGCTGGCCTCTGAGGGCGGGGAGCTCGGGCCGGGTGAGAGCATGGAGTTCCAGGTCGGGCTGGATCGTGAGGTGATCGAGGAGGGAGAGCTGGAGGCGACGGTGATCGTCGCCTGGGACGGTGGCGAGCAGACCATCGCCGTCATCGGCTCCCAGTTCGACAACCCGATCATTCACAACCCACAGGCCTCGCCGTCCGAGGTGCAGGTCGACGGCGAGTGCGTCGGGGGTCGGACCACGGTCAGCGCCCGGATCAGGGACACATCCGAGTTCATCAGCATCGTGCGCTGGAGCCCGGACGGCGGCGGCACCCGTGAGACGGAGATGGTCCATGCGGGAAACGAGATCTACGAGGCCGAGATCGGCCCGTTCACTGCTGTCGGGTCGCGGGAGGCTCGTATCGTCGCCACCGACACCTTGGGCAATGCGGGGGGCGCCAACGTCGACATCACGGTCACCGACTGCGCCTGAGCCGAGTAGACAACCCGAGCGCAATCAGCCATCGTTCCGGCGATGAAAGTCGTCCTCGCCTACTCCGGAGGTCTCGACACGTCGGTGATCCTCGCCTGGCTGCGTGAGGAGTATCAGGCTGAGGTCGTCACCTACACCGCCGACGTCGGGCAGGGAGAAGAAGTCGAACAGGCTCGGCTGAAAGCCCTGGACACCGGTGCGGTGGATGCCGTCGTTGGCGACCTTCGCGAGGAATTCGTGATGGATGCAGTCTTTCCGGCCATTCGGGCCGCGGCGGTATATGAAACCGAGTATCTGCTCGGAACCTCGTTGGCCCGGCCGATCATCACCAAAGGCCTGGTCGATACCGCCCTGAAGCATGGGGCGGATGCCATCTCCCACGGCGCCACCGGCAAGGGAAACGACCAGGTGCGTTTCGAGTTGTCCACCGCCGCGCTGGCTCCCGAGTTGAAGACGATCGCGCCCTGGCGTGAATGGAAGATGGCAGGCCGCGCCGACCTCGTCGCCTACGCATCCGCTCGAGGCATCCCGACTCCGGTCACCAAAGAGTCCCCGTACTCGATGGACGCCAACCTCTTCCACATCTCGTATGAGGGAGGGGTCCTCGAGGACCCGTGGGCGGCCCCCCCAAAGGGCATGTTCCGACTGACGACCGACCCTGAGGATGCCCCGGATGAGCCACAGGAGGTCGTTGTCGGACTCCGCTCCGGGACTCCTGTATCCGTCGACGGCGTCGACATGGAGCCTGTGGAGTTGCTCACGCACCTCAACGAGGTCGCCGGACGCCACGGGGTGGGTCGGATCGACATCGTTGAGAACCGATTCGTGGGCATGAAGAGCAGGGGTGTTTACGAGACTCCAGGGGGGACGGTCATCCATGCCGCCCGCAGGGCGGTGGAATCGATCGTGCTCGACCGCGAAGTGCTTCACCTCCGAAATGAGTTGGCGCAGCGGTACGCCCGCATCGTGTACAACGGTTTCTGGTATTCACCGGAGCGCACCACCTTGCAGACCACGATGGATCGGATTCAGGAGCCGGTGACGGGTGAGGCGAGACTCGTGCTCTACAAGGGCTCGGTGCGGGTGACCGGGCGTCGTTCGCCGAACTCGATATATGACGCCGAAGTGGTGACGTTCGAGGCGGATGACGTCTACGACCAGGCCGACGCCAAGGGTTTCATCAACCTGAACGCTCTGCGGATCAGGGGATTCGGCGAGGGCTCGTGACCCTCTGGGGTGGCCGTTTCGAGGGTGGCATGTCGGACATCACCCGCGACTTCACCGGCGACACCTCGGACCGCAGGCTCCTTCTCGTCGACATCGTGGGTTCGATCGCTCACGTGAACATGCTCTCAGAGACGGGGATCATCGAGCCCGAGGAGGCGGAGACGTTGATCGCCGGACTTGAGTCGATCCGCGACGACGCCGGGTCGTTCGAGTTCGTCGAAACCGACGAGGACGTGCACACCGCGGTGGAGCGTCGTCTTGGGGAGATGGTCGGGGACGTTGCCGGCAAGCTCCACACCGGGCGATCCCGCAACGACCAGGTCGCTCTCGACCTCCGGCTCTACCTGAGGGAAGCGGCGCAGGCTCGGGCGCTCCAACTGCGCGGGTGGGTCGAGAGCCTGGTGACCCTGGCCGAGGGGACGGCCGATGTCGTCATCCCGACCTACACCCACCTCCAGCAGGCCCAGGTCACTTCTCTCGGCGCCCACTTCCTGGCATATGCCTGGATGGCGGTCCGTGACCTCGGCCGATTCTCCGATTGTGCTGCCCGGCTGAACGAGTCACCTCTCGGGGCGGGAGCGTCGGCGGGCTCCACTCTCCCCATCTCGCGAGAGCAGACGTCCCAGGCGTTGGGCATGCTCGGCCCGATGCCGAACACGCTCGATGCCGTGGGTTCCCGGGACTTCGTCGCCGAGTACGTCTTCTGTTGCGCCCAGACCATGGTTCATCTGTCCCGTCTCGCCGAGGAATTGGTCATCTGGGCGAGCCACGAGTTCGGTTGGCTCCAATTGGGGGATGAGGTCAGCACCGGATCGTCTGCGCTGCCCCAGAAGCGAAACCCCGACATCGCCGAGCTGGTCAGGGGACGCACTGCAGGTGTGATCGGCGACACCGCAGCCGTCCTCTCGCTGCAAAAAGCTCTGCCCCTTGCCTACAACCGTGATCTCCAGGAGGACAAGCGACTCGTCTTCCACGCCGAT
Organism: Acidimicrobiia bacterium; assembly: GCA_035762545.1. Lineage (GTDB taxonomy): Bacteria > Actinomycetota > Acidimicrobiia > Spongiisociales > ZC4RG35 > JANQRA01. Next base: position 235,961 of record DASTOM010000024.1, on the reverse strand, counting down.
GACACCGTCTCCGACGCCGTGGAGGCATTGCAGGCTCTGTTGACGGGCTCCGGTTTCACGATCCCCCAACCGAGTGCAGGAACCGCGGCATTGCCCCTCGCCGAGCGGCTGGTGGCTCGAGGGGTGCCGTTCCGGGAGGCGCACCAGGTGGTGGGACAGCTCGTCCGTCGGCTCGAGGACGGCGGCCGGACGTTGGACGAGGCCACCATCGACGACCTGATGGCCGTGGATGACCGTTTCGGGGCGACCGATCTCGAAGTCTTCGAGGTCTCAGCTCCAGTGATCAACGATCAGATCAGCGCGCTGAGAGCTCGACTGAGCGAAAACGTGCCCTAGGGGCACATTTCTGCACGCTCGGCGTTTTCAGCTCGAGGTACTGCCGTTGGATGACCCGTTGGACGACCCGTTGGCTCCGACGGTCCAGGTGCCGTGGGAGCGGATCAGGGCATTGATGTCACCCGGGCCCCGCTTCTCCTTGGCCGCCTCGACCTGTTCGTTCAACGAGATGTCGTAGGCGTCGCGCTTGACGTCTCGGAAGATCCCGAGTGGGGTCGGGCCGTACGGGCCGTGGGAGAGACGGCTCAGGGCGAAGGCGACGGAGGGGTCCGGCCTCGTCTCGTCGTGCACGAGGATCGCTTTCGGATCCACCGACGACGAGTCGACCACGTGTGCCTCACCACCCCGCAGCACGACCGCTTTTGCGCCCTCGTCGAAGACGATCGGCTTGCCATGCTCCAGGTCGATGCGGTTGTGGACCCGCTCCTCCTTGCCGGTCAGCTGGATGAATGCCTTGTCGTTGAAGACGTTGCAGTTCTGGTACACCTCGATGAAGGACGAGCCTTCGTGCTCGTAAGCCTTCTGCAGGATCGCCTGGGTGTGGTTGCGATCCATGTCCAGGGTCCTGGCCACGAAGCTCGCCTCAGCACCCAGTGCCAGTGACACCGGGTTGAACGGGTAGTCGATCGACCCGAACGGAGTCGACTTGGTGGTCTTGCCCACCTCCGAAGTGGGGGAGTATTGACCCTTCGTGAGACCGTAGATCTGGTTGTTGAACAGGATGATGTTGAGGTTCACGTTGCGGCGCAATGCATGGATCAGGTGGTTGCCACCTATCGACAGGGCGTCGCCGTCACCGGTGATCACCCAGGTCGAGAGGTCTGGCCGGGTGGATGCGATCCCGGTGGCGATGGCCGGGGCACGACCATGGATCGAGTGCATCCCGTAGGTGTTCATGTAGTACGGAAAACGGGATGAGCAGCCGATGCCGGAGACGAACACGAACTCCTCTCGGGGTCGGCCCAGGTCGGCAAGGAACATCTGGACCGACGCCAGGATCGTGTAGTCGCCACAGCCGGGACACCAACGGACCTCCTGGTCGGTCTGAAAGTCGGCTCTTGTGTATGAAGGGGCAGTCACTTGACCATCTCCATGATCTTTTCGGTGATCTCGGTCACTTTGAACGGCTCACCGGCGACCTTGTTGAGGCCGGTGGCGTCTATCAGGAACTCGGCCCGGATCACTTTGAGCAGTTGTCCGGTGTTGAGCTCGGGGATGAGGATCTTGTCGTAGGAGCGAAGGATGTCTCCGAGGTTGTTCGGAAGCGGGTTCAGGTACCGGAGATGTGCGGTGGCGACCTTCTCGCCGTCGAGACGGGCCCGCCGCGCCGCAGCCCGGATCGAACCGTATGTCGAGCCCCAGCCCAGCACCAAGATCTCGGCGTCCTCGTCACCGTCGACCTCGAGCTGGGGGATGTCGTTGGCTATGTTGGCCACCTTCCATGCCCGGGTATCCGTCATGAGCTGGTGGTTGTTCGGATCGTATGACACGTTGCCGCTGATGGCCTCTTTCTCGAGGCCACCGATGCGGTGCTCGAGTCCCGGCGTGCCCGGAACCGCCCAGGGGCGGGCGAAGGTGTCGATGTTCCGCATGTAGGGCAAGAACGTCCCGTCGGGGCCGTTGGGCTGGGTAGCGAACTTGACCTCGATCGGGGGGATGGCGTCGACGTCAGGCAGCAGCCACGGTTCGGAACCGTTGGCGACGTAGTTGTCGCTGAGAAGGATCACCGGGGTCATGTAGGTGATGGCGAGGCGGGCGGCCTCGATGGCCATCATGAACGCTTCCGATGGCGCGGCGATGGCGAGGACGGGGAGTGGCGACTCGCCATGTCGGCCGTAGAGCGAGAAGAGGAGGTCGCTTTGCTCGGGCTTGGTCGGGAGACCGGTGGACGGTCCGCCACGTTGGACGTTGATGACGATCATCGGCAGCTCGAGCATGAAGCAGAGGGAGATCGCCTCTGACTTCAGGGCGATACCGGGGCCGGAGGATCCGGTCACCGCGAGGTTCCCGGTGAATGCGGCACCGATCGCGGCTCCGACGCCAGCGATCTCGTCCTCGGCCTGGAAAGTCCGTACCCCGAAGTTCTTGTGCCGTGACAGTTCGTGAAGTACGTCGGAGGCGGGGGTGATCGGGTAGGTCCCGTAGAAGAGGGGGAGGTTGGCCTTCTGGGCAGCGGCGATCAGACCCCAGGCCAGGGCGGTGTTGCCGTTCACGTTGGTGTACGTGCCTTCACGCAGCGCCGCCGGCTTGACGGTAAATGTGTTCTTCGTTGCCTCCGTGGCAACGCCGAACGTGTAGCCCGCCTGGAATGCGGCCTTGTTGGCGGCGGCGACCTCGGGCACTTTGGCGAACTTCTTCTCGATCCACTCGATGGTGGGCTCGGTAGGCCGGTGGAAGAGCCAGGCCATGAGTCCGAGAGCGAAGAAGTTCTTGGAGCGCAGGACGTTGCGTCCGCTGACTCCGGTGTCCTTCACTGCCTCTTTGGTGAGCTCGTCCATGGGGACCTTGATGACGCGGTACCCGACGAGGGTCTCGTCGTCGAGAGGGTTGGTCTCGTAACCGGCCTTGGCCAGGTTGCGCTCGTCGAAGGCGTCGGTGTTCACGATGAGCGTTCCGCCCTGGCGAAGGTCCTTGAAGTTCTTCATCAGGGCTGCCGGGTTCATCGCGACGAGACAATCGGGAGCATCCCCGGCGGTGAGGATGTCGAAGTCGGCGATCTGGACCTGGAAGCTGGACACGCCGGGGAGCGTGCCGGCCGGGGCACGGATCTCAGCCGGGAAGCTGGGAAGCGTGGCCAGGTCGTTTCCGAACAGTGCGGAGGCATCGGTGAAACGGGAGCCTGCGAGCTGCATACCGTCGCCGGAGTCGCCGGCGAATCGGATGACTAGCTTGTCGAGTTCCTCGGTAGGTGTGGACGCGGGGTCTGCGGTGGCGATGTCATCAGCCACTTTGGGTCACTTCCTTGATGGTGTGAAAGAGGGTGGGTACGCGCGGCCGGCTGAGCCGAAAGTCGTCGGTGTCGCTGACCGCCCGATTCATGTCTTGTACATCCAAGTCTATCGACCCCCTGCGGTAGATGAATTTCGGTGAGCAACCGCGAAACCTGAAATGCCCGCTTGCTCCAGACTCCGACCGAAACCGATGAGGTCGACCTCGGATTCGAGGGCTCCGATCACCTGCAGAGAGACAGGCGGCGCTCCGCTGTCCTCTATCGGCATGGCGAGCGCCGGGTGAAGAGCATGGTTGACGACTGCGGAGAAATAGGACAGGACGCTTCGATGGTTCTTGTCTCCGATTCCCTCCTCGCCGATCGTCTTGGAGCGGGCCGCACAGGCCGGCGTGATCAGGAAGTCAACGGTGGCGAAGGCGTCGGCGAACCTCGATCGAATCATCTGTTGCCACTGTCGCGCCTCCAGGGCCGCTTCGGGCGTGACACTCTCCGCGACGACGATCCGTGCCTCGACCGCGGAACCGTATGGTGCGCCCTCTTCCCGGAACTGGCGGTGAGCCGCCGAGACCTCCTCACCGATGGCGTCTATCAACTGTGAAGTGGGTAGGACATCCGGCATCTCGATCGGGTGGACCTCGTGTCCGAGATCACGCAGGCTCGCCACGGTGCGCTGGAACTCTTCTGCGATGTCCTCTTGGAGAGGGGCGTCGTCGTACCAGGGCTGCGGGATCCCGAGACGAAGCGGTCGTGGTTCAGGTTCGGCTCGATCGTCCCGGGACATGGCCCGATATGACAGGTCGATGTTCTCCATCGAATCGGCGAGAGGGCCGACAGTGTCGATCGAGGGGACCAGTGGAAAGACCCCGTCCAGCGGTATCCGTCCGTATGTGACCTTGAGCCCGTAGGTCCCGCACAGAGCCGCCGGCACCCGTACCGAGCCACCCGTGTCGGTACCGATGGATATCGGAGTGATTCCGGCGGCCACCGCAGCCGCGGAGCCTCCCGAGGACCCCCCGGCCGAGTTGGTCAGATTCCAAGGGTTGCGCACCGTCCCCCAGTGCTCGTTCTCCGAGTTGAAGCCGAACGCCCACTCGTGGAGGTTGGTGCGACCGATGATCACCGCTCCCGCATCTTCGAGCCTGGAGACACAGGTAGCGGTTGTTCTCGCGATCTGGCGGTAGAAGGCCGATCCGCTGGTGGTGACTCGTCCCTCGTGATCGATCAGGTCCTTGAGACCGATCGGGACCCCGGCCAGGGGTCCCGGGTCATCCCCGGCGGCAATTCGCTCGTCGATCTCGGTGGCGCGCTCCAGGGCCCGATCGTCATCGATGGAGATGAAAGCATTCACAGTGCCCTGGGAGACGTGCGCCCTCTCGAGCGCCGCACTGATTCGTTGAAACGCCGTTGCCCCGGCCACGTCCCGGAAACCTAGTCAGTCGGGACGGCGGATCACTCCGTGATTGCGAGGCCCCGGTTGGAGGGGACGAGCGAGACCCAGGACTGCCCGGGCGGAACGGCCATCACCGAGCCGGACTCGGTGCGGAGGGTGAACCAGTCGGTCTCGGTCTCTCGCTCCCAGGTCCCCTCGGCCACCATCCCGTCGGCAAACACGAAAGCCTGACCCTGACCGGTGGTTATCGAACTGGGCAACCCGTTCACCGTGTAGGGCTCGGTGTAGAGAGCGACCAGGACCGGGAAGCCGATGCGGCCCTCGGTTCCGTCCTCATCGCGATACATTCGCTCTCTCCCCTTCGCCGTGCGAAGCCAGAGCCCCTGTGTGTCATCCCAGGTCCACACGACGTGGTCGTTCTCGCGGAACTCGATATCGACTTCCGACGCCGTGCGTGTCGGCTCGAGAGGTCCGAACTCCCACATCGGCCCTTCCGGGGGATTGTCGGCGTACCCACGCTCGTCAGCGGTGTTCCTGAGCACGAAGGTGTCGACATAGAGGTTGTGTGGTGCCCTGCGACTGGAGATGCGGAAGGTCCCTTCCGAACCCTCTTTGATCATGTTGATACCGGCCGCGCTGACCATGTTCTGGACCCATCCCTGGCCGCCGGAGAAGACGAACGTGGGCTCGTTGAAAGCCGGGAGGAGGGCGGCGTCGGTGGGACGGGCCGAACGGTTGGGCCCGAGGTAGTCGGAGTCGCTTTCGTGCCACAGCGAGATGAAGCGAGTAATGCCCTCGACGTTGAGCTCGATCACCATGTCGGCGAGGTTGATCCCTGACTGTGGGTTGGCCCGTTCGTGGTTGTCGATCTTCACTGCCATGACCCGGCGGTCGAGGAGAGTGGGGTCGTCCACCGGCAATCCGTTGAGGAGAGACGTCTCCCTGGCGTCGACGGTTGTCGGCGTCGATGTCGAAGTCGTGGACGACGTGGAGGTGGAGGAGGTCGTTGAAGAGGGTGCTGCGGTGGTCGACGACTCAGCTGGCTCCTCGGCGGCGCCGTTACAGGCCGCGAGGAGTAGGGAGACTGCGACCAACCTGGCGACTGTGGTCCGCATCCAGACGATTCTACGGAGCGGTCCGCGTCTAGCTGGAATTACCCAGGACGCCACCCGTCACGTCGAGGTGGGGGAGCGCCGTCTCGGGCTGATCGACCGAGATAGCCAGCTCGATCCCGTCTGAGTTGGCCCGGAGGACGTATAGGGCGTCGATGTTGACACCTGCATCGGCCAGCATCCGGGTGATCCGAGCCAGCTCCCCGGGCCTGTGGGGCAGTTGGACGGTGAGGACGGTGTGCTCCTCGTGGTGAAGTGCGGCCTCTTCGAGGACCCTTCTCGTGGTCGGGGCGTCGCTGGTGATGAGCCGCACCGTCCCGTCGCCATCGTTGCCGTAGGCGGTCAGCGCCTCGATGTTGACCCCGAAGGCGGCTAGGGCCTCGGTCAGGGAGGCGAGCCGCCCCGGCCGGTTCTCCATGCTCACGATGAACTCGGTCACGGTCCTGCCGACTCTACGCCGGTTCTCCCGTCACGTGCACAGAGGTCGGGTCCGGCGGCTCCACCCTGCCCCGCGCCGAGAGGTATGCGTGCCAGATCAGCCGGGCGGCCACGGCACGGACCGGCCGCCACGGTGCCCCGATGATCTCGAGTTCGGATTCGGTGGGTACCTCCGACATGGCCAGAGCCTCGCGCGTACCGACCTGGAGGGCTCGATCACCGACCGGCCACATGTCCGGGCGCCGTTGAGCCGAGAGGAGATATGCGTCCGCCGTCCACGCCCCGATGCCCCGGATCGCGATCAGACGAGCCCTCGCCTCCGAGGTCGGGTGCTCGTCGAGGTGGTCGATGTCGAGCTCTCCGGCGAGAACCATTTCGGCCAGGTCGATCAGGTAGGAGGTCTTCTGACGGGTCACGCCGATCGAGCGCAGTCTCTCCGGGCCGGCGGCGAAGACCGATTCCGGGGTGACTTCGCCGGTGAGACCGGCAAGCCTTCGGTACATCGCAGCACCGGACTCGAGCGACACTTGTTGTTCCAGAATGAGCAGCACCAGGGTCTTGAAGCCCGGCTGACGGTGCCAGAAATCGGGCATGCCCCACCGAGCGATGAGTGCTGCGAGGAATTCGTCCTCGTTGGCCAGGAACTCGCAAGCTTGTGTGAAGGAGTCGGCGTCGAGTCTCTCCACTACCGGCCGTAGGGCTTCGACCGGGAGGTTGCCGAGGGTGGACGAGTCGTTGGAGCTGTCAGCGGCATTGTCGGAGACGACCCGTCCATCCCCATCCACGAGTCTCTTGACCAGCCAGAGGCCGGTTCGGTCGGGGTGTTCGAAGACGACCATGTTTCCTGGCTCCGCCCGTCGGGTATCGACTGTCACGACCTCCTGGCCGGGCTGGAGCGTCGGGCTCATCGAATGTCCGGCCACCCGGAAGCGCTGCATCGCCATGTTCGGCCCCGGAGTATGGTCGGAGGCAATCAATCGACGAGAAGGAGAGCAATGCGCCAGGTAACCGTCGCATACGCACACTGTGACCTCTACTGCGGTGTCTACGACCCGGCTCAGGCCAAGATCGAGGCCCTTTCGGTCCTCAAGATCGCACAGAAGTACCAGGAGTCAGACGACGAAGTCTTCAGGGCTCGCGCCCTGCTCCTCAAGGAGGAGCGGGCCGAGTTGGTAAAGCATCACCTGATGGTGCTCTGGGCCGATTTCTTCAGCGCCGACCATCGGAAAGAGTTCGAGAACCTGGACGACCTGTTCTGGCGCGCCATCCATCAGGCCGGCGACGCCAAGAAGTCGGCCGATCCGGCAGAGGGGCAGAAGTTGATCGACCTCATCGATGAGATCGCGGACATCTTCTGGCAGACCGAGAAGGCCAAGGGGATGGGGGTGTACCCGCCGTCCTAGCGGCGGATCACCGCACCGTCATTCGACATCAGTCGGGAGGGGCGTCTCCAACTGACGCCCCTCTTTGGTGAAGTAGGACCGGTACTTCACTTTCATCCAGGCGAGGATGTTCGCCGCCCAGACGAACTCGGTGGCGAGAAGGGCCAGGCCCGCCGCGATGGTCAGGATGCCCGGGCCGGGCAGGACGAGCAGCGCCAAGCCGAGGAGGATGAGGCCGATTCCGGCCCCGATTCGCGCAATTCGGGCCATAACGGTGAAACCTATCGCAACTCTGCCGCTGTGGAACCAGGGATCACCCCGATTCGACCCCCATTTCAGAGTCGAGGTTTCACGAACGAGTCCGATTCTTCGGATTCGAACTCGATTGCATCAAGCGTCCTGTAGAGAGTCCTCGTCGAGTTTCGCGAAGAGCGGGCGAACCTCACCCAGTTCGATTCCACCCGGGATGTCAGGGGCGGACCAGGAGAGGATGTCCGGACCGGTCCCCAGCATCTCGCCGATCTCCGCCGCCGAATGAGGGAGGTACGGGTACAGGGCGATGCGTATCGCTGCGATCGCCTGGATCGCCGACCACAGGACCGTGGCGGCGCGTTCGGGGTCCTCTTTCAACGCTTTCCACGGCTCCGTGGCGTTGAGATAGACGTTGACCTCGGCCGCCGCGTCCATGGCGGCGCGTAGACCCGCCTTCAGCTCAGCCTTCTCGATCCTGGCGGCGACGTCGTCGAGCACCCGAGATCCCAGGTCGACGATCGCCTTGTCCTCGTCGGTGAGATCGCCCGGCTCGGGCACCTTGCCCGCGAAGTTGCGCGCGCTCATGGACAGCACCCGGTTGACCAGATTCCCCCATGTCGCCACGAGCTCGTCGTTGACCCGTCGGATGAGCTCCTCGTCGCTGAAGTCGGTGTCGTTCTGCTCGGGGAGGACCGATGCGATGGCGTATCGAAGTGCGTCCGGTTGGACCCGCTCTGCATACCAGGCGATGGAACGACCGATTCCCCGGCTGGCCGATGCCTTGTCTCCCTTGAAGGTCAGATATTGGTTGGCCGGCAAATCGGTGGGGAGGTTCAGCCCTCCGTGCCCGATGAGCATGGCCGGCCATATCACCGCGTGGAAGGGGATGTTGTCCTTGCCGACGAAGTAGTAGGACTCGGCATCCGGATCCTTCCACCACTTCTCCCAGGCGTCAGGATCATCGGTGTGCGACGCCCACTCGATCGACGCCGACAGGTATCCGATCACGGCGTCGAACCACACGTAGATCTTCTTCCCCGGCCCCAGGTCGTCGACCGGGAGATCGACTCCCCATTCCAGGTCGCGGGTTATGGAGCGTTTGGGCATGTCCTCTGTCATTCCGATCGCCCAGTTGCGGACGTGCTTGCGCCATGTGGTGCGACCCTCCAGCCACTCCCGCAATTGCGGCGCCAGGGCGGGCAGGTCGAGGAAGAAGTGCTCCGTTTCCCGCTCCACGGGTGTGGCCCCGCTGAGCTTCGATCGGGGATCGATCAGGTCGGTGGGGTCGAGGGTGCGACCGCAGTTGTCACATTGATCCCCGCGAGCGTCCGAATACCCGCAGTGGGGGCATGTGCCCTCGACATAACGATCGGGGAGAAACCGTTCCGCCTCCGGGTCGAAGAACTGCAGCGAGGTGCCCTTCTCGATGTAGCCGTTCTCGAGCAACTTCAGGAAGAAGTCCTGTGTGACCTTGTGGTGGTTCTCGGTCATGGTCGTGGTGAACAGGTCGAAACTGATCCCCATCACGTCCCAGTAGCGGAGGAACTCGGGGTGGTACCGGTCGACGATCTCCTGGGGAGTCACCCCCTCCTGCTCGGCTCGCACCGTGATCGGCGTTCCGTTGGCATCGGAGCCGGAGACCATCAAGACATCGTTGCCGACCAGACGGTGATAGCGGGCGAAGATGTCCGGGGGCAGGTAGGCGCCGGCGAAGTGACCCAGGTGACGAGGGCCGGACGCGTAGGGCCAGGCGACTGCGACGAGGATCCGGCGGCTCATAGAGGCGGGAGGGTAACGGTCACCTGGACTGAACCCGATCGCAAAACCACGAACCCGGGGTTGCACAGCCCGTATCCGGGTGAAATCGGCTCAGGTTCGGAAGAAGCCATGGGCAATCGTCGGAACTTGAGCGGAAATCGCCCATATATGGGCTGACGTACCCCGGGTTGCTGGTACCGGCCGTCACCCCGGGCCGAATGCCACGGGTTCGGGGACGTGCGCTTTGTTGGCCCGCTCCGTCAGGACGACACCGACGATGATGAGGGCGGCGCCGACGACGATCGACAGGGTGAGCGACTCGTCGAGGAACAGGACCGCCATCGCGACAGCGAGCACCGGGACCGAATAGCCGGTGAGGGCGAGACGGGAAGCGGGGTTGACGCTGGCTGCGATCAGGAAGGCGGTGAATGCCACTGTCGAACCGAGGACGCCCACGACGGCCAGTAGCAGCCAGTCGGCGCCTTCGACGGAGCTGATCTCGAAATCGAAGAGGAGCGGCAATAAGACCACCACCACGACCGTGTTGATCGTGAACTGAGGCAGGACCAGTTTGTCGCCCGGGACCACGAGCGCGTACCTTCGGGTCAGCGCTCCTCCGATTCCGGCCACGACCACCCCGGCCACGGTGAACCCGACCCCGCGCCAGAGATCGTCGACGCCGGCGATGGACTCGCCTCCCACCCCGACCAACACTCCGGTTCCGACGAGGGCTATGAGCAGACCGGGAAGCGACTTCGCCCGGAAAGTCTCCCCGGCGACGAGGAAGTGGGCGGCGGCGATCGTCGAGATGGGGATCAGAGCGATGAGGAGACTCCCGAGCGAGACCGGCAGGTCCTCGAGGCCGAGAGTCATGAGCACCATCGGCACGGCCATCGCCGCGACACCCAGGATTCCCCCGAGCCGCCACGCCAGTCCGTCGGTGGTCCAGAAACGACGGGTGAACGCCATGACGATGAAGAGCGATATCAGGGCGAAGCCCATACGCAGCGGGATCAGAGTCCAGGTGTTCATTCCGTCGACCAGGAGTGCCCGGCTGATGACGGCCGAACACGCCCACCCGAACGTGGCGGCGACCAGGGGAGTCCACGGATTCATGAGTCGCGCAACCTAGTGCTGGCCGGAGCGACTGAAGAGCACAACATCTGATTGCCGATAACCTGAACCCATGCGTATCCGCACCTTCACTCTTCTCATGGCCGTCGCTCTCGTGGTGGCGGCCTGCTCACCTGATTCCGCTTCCGAGGGCTCGTCGACGACGGCGCCTGTGGCCACCACATCACCAGCACCCGAGGCGGTGCTGCTGTCCTACACGCTCGAGCCGGGATCGTCGTTCTCCTACGAGGTCGACATGGACCAGAGCATCCAGATGGAGGTCGAAGGCAATCCCGCCGCCCTGGCTCAGGCCGAGGGTGAGGAGTTCCCCGAGTCGATGGATCTCCAGATGGTCGGCACGACCACATTCATCCACTCGGTGGCAGACGGGCCCGAGGATGGTACCTACGAGATCACCATCACGGGCGACTTCAGCGACCTCGAGGTCACCGGAACGATCAACGGCGAGGACGTCGCAGGCAACGACACCATGATCCCGGAGGACTTCACCGGGATGGAGCCGATCGAGAAGACGATCATCGTCGACGAGCAGGGCAACGTCATCACCCCCGAGGACGAGTTTGGCGGTGACATCTTCGGTGATCTCGGAGGCATGGGCGGCCTCGGGATGCTCGAGGACTTCGGCGCCGGCGGTAGCCCCGGCCAGTTCATCGGCCCTCCCCTCAGCGACGAGCCGGTCACCGTAGGTGACACCTGGACCAACACCTTCGAGCTCCCGATGATGCCGGGAGGTGGTGAGGAGATCAGCACGACCATCGTCAGCGAGGTCGTGTCATCCGAGCAGCGAGAGGGTGTCGAGGTTTTCGTCATAGAGACCACGACTTCGACGTCGGCGATCGAGTTCGACTTCGCCGAGATCCTGATCGGGTTCATGACGGCGTTCGTCCCTGAGGGCGCCACCGATGAGGAACTCGCCGAGATGGAGGCTCTGACCGAGTCGCTCAAGTTCGCCTTCTCGGTCGACCCGACCGAGGTGGACATGACGACCTGGTTCGATCCCGAGGCCGGTCACGCCGTCGAGGCCCACATGATCAACGACTCCCACGTCGTGATGGACATCGCCATGCCCGACGAGGTCAGCGGCGAGTTGGTCGAAGTGTTGATGGACATGACCATCGGCTCCGACGTCACCTATCGCTTGGTCGACAGCACCGGCGGCGACGCCTGATCGCGTCTTTCCTAGGATTGGGCGAGCTGTGACGCTCGCACCCGCCCGAAGCTCGGTCCTGCCCGACCGCATCACCACGCCCACACTGCGCACCTTCCTCCGGGGAGTGCCGTCGGTTGATGAGGTCGGGGCTTCCGAGCGGGTCGCCGCCCTGTCCACGCGCTCGATCAAGAAGGAGTCGAAGCGCGCCGCCCTCGATCTGATGATCCGGATGATGGATCTCACCACCCTCGAGGGAAAGGACACGCCGGGCAAGGTCGTCCAGATGTGCGCCAAGGCGTACCGCCCCGACCCGACCGACGCTTCGATCCCGTCCGTGGCGGCGGTCTGTGTGTATCCGAACATGGTGCCCTACGCGGTGCAGGCGACCGAGGGGACCGGGATCTACGTGGCCAGCGTCGCCACCTACTTCCCTTCCGGTCTGAGCGACACCAAGCTGAAGATCGAAGAGACGAAGAAGGTGGTGGCCGACGGTGCCGACGAGGTCGACATGGTCATCGACCGCGGTGCGTTCCTGGCCGGCGAGTACTTCAAGGTCTTCGACGAGATCCGTCGTACCAAAGAGGCGTGTGGCGACGCCCACCTCAAGGTGATCCTGGAGACCGGCGAGCTGGAGACCCTCGACAATGTGCGTCGTGCCTCGATGCTGGCGATGGCCGCGGGAGGCGACTTCATCAAGACTTCGACCGGAAAGGTGAGCCCGGCGGCGACTCTCCCCGTCACACTCGTCATGCTGGAGGCGATCCGGGACTTCCACGACGCAACCGGCGTACAGGTCGGGATGAAGCCCGCCGGCGGCATCCGCACCTCGAAGGACGCCATGAAATATCTCTTGGTCCTCAACGAGACGCTGGGAGAGGCTTGGATGACACCGGACTGGTTCCGCTTCGGGGCATCTTCCCTGCTCAACGATGTTCTCATGCAGATCCGGTTCCAGGAGACCGGCCGCTACTCGTCGCCCGATTACTTCACCAAGGACTGATTCGTTTGGCCATCACCCGCATCCCCGACACCTCGCACGAGCCGCTCCTGTGGGAGTACGCCGCCTCGCGTGAGTCGGCCGACATCGTCTCGCTCGACGAGAAGTACGGGCTGTTCATCGACGGTGAGCTGCGGGCTCCCAAGTCGCGCAAGTACTTCCCGACCATCAATCCCGCCAGCGAGGAGGAGCTGGCCCAGGTGGCGGAGGCGGGCAAGGCAGACGTCGACGACGCCGTCGCCTCGGCACGGACGGCATATGAGGATGTCTGGGGGCCGATGGCCCCGGCGGAGCGAGCGAAGTACATCTTCCGGATCGCCCGAATGATCCAGGAGAGGTCGCGTGAGCTGGCGGTGCTCGAGACCCTCGACGGGGGCAAGCCGATCAAGGAGTCACGGGACGTCGACCTTCCTCTCGTCGCCGGCCACTTCTTCTACTACGCAGGATGGGCGGACAAGCTGGAGTACGCGTTCCCCGGGATCACACCCAAGCCTCTGGGAGTCGCCGGCCAGGTGATCCCTTGGAACTTCCCGATGCTGATGCTCGCTTGGAAGGTGGCCCCGGCCCTGGCCGCGGGAAACACCGTCGTCCTCAAGCCCGCCGAGACCACGCCCTTGACCGCACTCGTCTTCGCCGAGCTCACTGCCGAAGCCGGTCTGCCACCCGGAGTGCTCAACGTCGTCACCGGCGCTGGCGGCACGGGTTCTCTGGTGGTCACCCACGACGATGTCGACAAGGTCGCCTTCACAGGTTCCACAGCGGTCGGCAAGCTGATCCAGTCCGAGCTCGCCGGCACCTCCAAGAGGCTGACGCTGGAGTTGGGCGGCAAGGGCGCCCACGTCATCTTCGAGGACGCCCCCCTCGACCAGGCAGTCGAGGGTGTCATCAACGGGATCTTCTTCAATCAGGGTCATGTCTGCTGCGCCGGGTCGCGGCTGTTCGTCGAGGAGTCGATCCACGACCGTTTCGTGGACAAGCTGAAGCGACGTCTCAACACGCTTCGGGTGGGCGACCCGATGGACAAGAACACCGACATCGGAGCGATCAACTCCAGGGCACAGCTCGAAAAGATCGAGGAGCTGGTGGACTCGGGCCGTTCCGAGGGTGCTGAGATCTTCCAGCCCGACTGCGAGCTGCCGACGAGCGGCTTCTTCTTCCGGCCCACGCTCTTCACCGGCGTCTCCCAGTCTCACCGCATAGCGCAGGAGGAGATCTTCGGCCCGGTTCTCTCGATCCTCTCGTTCCGCACCCCGGAGGAGGCGGTGGAGAAGGCCAACAACACCCCGTACGGACTGTCCGCCGGGATCTGGACGACCAAGGGCTCCCGGATCCTGTGGATGGCCGACCGCATGAAGGCTGGTGTCGTTTGGGCGAACACCTTCAACAAGTTCGACCCGAGTTCCCCGTTCGGTGGGTACAAGGAATCCGGCTTTGGCCGTGAAGGCGGCCGCCACGGCCTACTCGCTTACATGGATCTGGGGGAGACTTGAGTCGCGTTGGGGTCAAGAAGACCTACAAGCTCTACATCGGAGGACAGTTCCCCAGGTCCGAGTCGGGTCGCTCATATGCCGCTCTCGGTGCCGACGGTGAGGTTCTGGCGCGAGTCGCCCAGGGCTCCCGCAAGGATCTGCGTGACGCAGTGCGCATCGCCCGGGGCGCCCAGGAGAGCTGGGTGGGTCGCACCGGGTACAACCGGGGTCAGATCCTCTACCGAATCGCGGAGACCCTCGAGGATCGGGCAGGCACATTCGTCGAGCAACTGATGGCTACCGGCTCGACCAAGAAGCAGGCGTCGGATGAGGTGGCTGCGTCGGTCGATCGCATGGTCTGGTACGCCGGGTGGGCCGACAAGTTTGCCCAGATCTTCGGCAACCTCAATCCGGTATCCGGCCCGTTCTTCAACATCTCATCGCCCGAGGCGACCGGTGTGGTCGGGGTCATCGCCCCAGAGGAGCCCGGCCTGCTCGGATTGGTCTCCCGGCTCGCCCCGGTGCTGGTCCCGGGCAACACCACGGTCGTACTCGCCTCGGAGAAGAACCCGATGCCCGCGATCACGTTCACCGAAGTGCTCGACACCTCCGACGTGCCCGGGGGAGTGGTCAATGTCCTCACCGGATTCAAAGACGAGCTGATTCCGTGGCTCGCAGATCACATGGACGTCAACGCCGTCGACGCCGGTGGAGCCACCCGGGAGCAGGCGACCCGGGTCCAGGAGGGCGCAGTCCACAATGTGAAGCGGGTCGTGCTTCCTTCGAGCAACGGCGCCGATCAGTCCCCTTACCGGATCGCTGCGTTCACCGAGACCAAGACTGTCTGGCACCCCAAGGGTCTGTGACCCGCGTCCTCTCCAGAGCAGACCTCAACCGAACCGTCCTTGCCCGGCAGATGCTGATGGAACGGTCTTCATCGCCACTCCACCGTGCGGTCGAGCGAATGGCCGGGGTGCAGACCCAGTACGCTCCGTCGGCCTACATCGGGCTCTGGTCGCGAATCGAAGGCTTTGCCCGCCGGGACTTGACAGATGCCCTGGAGAGACGGTCGCTCATCCAGGCCACGGTCATGCGAGGAACCATCCATATCGTCTCCCGGGGCGACTTCTGGCCGTTGGTCGAGGCGAGCCGCCCGCCCCGCCAGGACGGTTGGATTCGGGCGTGGGGACGTAGCCATGACCTGGATGAGGTCATGCGGTTGTCCACGGAGGTGAGGCGTCTCCTCGCCGATGCGCCAATGAAGCGGAAAGCGATCGTCGACAGCCTCGGTATCGACTCGGAGACCTGGAACGGGATAGTGAACTGGGTCGATCTGGTTCGGGTCCCGCCGTCGGGCACCTGGGACTCGCGCCGGGCCGATCTGTACTGGTTGGCCTCGTCCTGGGTAGGTCCCAACCACGCCGATCTCGAAACCGGCCGCGACCTGCTGGTCAGGAGGTATCTCACCGGGTTCGGCCCGGCCACCCGTCAAGACATCCAGGCGTTCACGCTGATGTCTCTGGCCGAGATCGACGAGAGCCTGTCTCGTGTCCGGACTCGCAGGTTCAGATCCGAGGACGGGGACGATCTGTGGGATGTGCCCGGCGCGGCGGTGGTGGATGGGGAGGCTCCGGCACCGGTGCGCTTCATCGGCAACTGGGACGCGATCCTGCTGATCCACTGTCGTCGGTCAGGTGTTCTTCCCGAGGAGCACCGCCCCCAGATCTTCAACATCAGGGCGCCACACTCGTCCGCAACCTTCCTGATAGACGGAAGAGTGCGGGGCTCGTGGAGCGAAGAAGGAGGCAGAGTGGTGTTGGACCGCTTCGAGCCGATCCCGCGCCGGTTCAGCCGTGAGTTGACAGACGAGAGGTCGCAGCTCGAAGCTTTCCTCCGTTAGGGGTCCTCTCGACCCAAGCGAGGCTGTAATCCCGGCACCGAGCGGAGCAGCGAGTGGATTCCTCCGGCTCCATCCTAGAGGTAGCGCCGTACCCGGCGCTGATACTCGCGGTACGCAGTACCGAACCTCTGCAGCATTCGTTGCTCCTCACGGCCGGCTTCTCGGTTGATCCACACCGCCAGGACCGGGAAGAGGATCAGCAACCACGCCCAGTCGAACAGAACCGTGAAACCGAGGTAGGCGAGGGTCCACCCGACGTACATCGGATGTCGTGAGAACGAGTACGGGCCTTCATGGACGAGTCGGTTCGGGTCCGAGAGGAGAACGTTTCCAACAGAGGCGGTGGCCCAGATAATCAGCCCGCCACCACAGACGATCAGAGCCGCTCCGATAACGCGGGACGACGCACCAACCCAACCCATCGGGAGTGGCCAGATCAGTCCGAGCATGACTCCGGCTGCCCCGACGATCAGGTGAGCCTCAGGGACCGGGAAGTTCGTCCATCGCCAGTCAAACCGATGTTGGTTCACGTGCGTGCTCGGGGCTCCCACACCCGCACGAGTAGCGACGCGGTATAGCCGTCGGCGACCGATCCGGACATCACTGCGAGCTGGTCGGTCCAACCATCGGCGAAGATGCCGTCGGTGTCGAGCGAGAGCCGGGACAGGTATTGAGTGCTGTCTCCATAGCGGGGGTCGGCATAGGCGGTCTCACAGTCGGCTTGGGGTAGCGCCAGCTGGGAAGTCTCGATCGCCGACGTGCCCGCCGTGGCATCCTCGAACGAGGCGTAGACCTCGAAATGGGCGTGGGGCCAGCGACCGGCGTAGCACCCGGGAGACACCGAGGTGAAGGTCATCCGGCCGGCGTCGTCGGCGACCTGGACACCACGCAGGTAGTTCCCCCGACATTGCACGCCGCGAGGAGACCGGCGAGGCTCAGACCGCCCATCATCTTCAGCATGTCGTGTCGGCCCACAACGGTCGGGATGTCCCGATGCAGGCCACCGTCGTCGTCGTGTTCTTCTTCGGTTCCTGTCGGGTGAACAGTGGTCATTGGCTTTCTCCGATCTCGACTCTTGCTCGGCCAATCGTGCCAGTGGGGTGTGAAGGGCGGGTTAGGGATGTCTCGATTCACGCCTCTACCCCGGTCACTTTGGCCCGATGGCCGATTGGATGAGGGCTTCTGCCTAGTCCTTCGGGGGCGTGTCCCAGTCCTGGATGTCCTTGCCCTCCTCCCGCGCCAGGATGTCGACCGCGGCGACGGCGCCGGCACCTGCGGAGATGATTGCCTGACTTCGAGTCGGGCGGACCGACCGCCCAACGACGTATACCCTGTCGATGGACGATCTCATGTTCCGGTCGACGACCATCGCTCCGGACTCATCCTCCTGTACGCCGATCGATCTGGCCAACTCAGGAGTCTTGCCCTCCGTGAGGATCAGGTAGTCCGCCTCGTGTGAGCCGCTTTCGGTCTTCACGACGAAGATCCCGTTGATCACCAACTCGATGACCTCCTCGTCGTGGAGGACCGCACCCTGATCGGTGACCTGGCGCCGGGCCACAGCCTGGAACTGGCTCCCGTCTACCTCGGGAAGCCCCAGGTAGTTGTAGAGATAGGCGTGGTTCATCGCCGTCTTGTCCTGGCCGAACACGTGGACATCGTGTCCGTTCTTGGCCAGGAAGAGGGCTGCGGACAGCCCGCCTGGGCCGTCGCCGACGATCGCAACACGTGTCATCGATGATTCCTCCTTGGTTCGTGGCAACGCCCGCCGGATGGCATCTAATCCGTCGACCAGCCAACATCGAGATGTGGAGACCCGTTCCGTACCGATCGAGGGTCAGCTCGACCTGAGGAACACCCTGCGTCCGGCACATGGCCATTTCACAGACGACGGTTGGTGGCTGCCCGCCCGCACCCCTCACGGCCCGGGGTCGATGAAGATTCATCGGACCCGGGAGAATCTGATCGGCGAGGCCTGGGGTCCCGGTGCTTCCTGGCTCCTGGATCGTCTCGAGGCGATCGGTGGGTTGGAGGACGATCCGAGCCAGTTCGAGACCGACGACCCCGTCGTCTCCGAGCTTCACGAGCGCTATCTGGGACGCAGGTTCTCCCGGACCGGGCTCGTCTTCGACTCACTGCTAGTTGCCATCTGCGGGCAGAAGGTCACGGGTCAGGAGGCACACCTCGCCCTGACCGGTCTGAACCGTCGTTTCTCCGACGCGGCACCTGGACCACACTCGTGGCTCCGGCTCCCGGCCGATCCCGAGCGCATGGCCGAGGCTCCCTACTACGAGTTCCACGAACTCCACCTCGAGAAGAGACGTGCTGACGTCATCAGGGCGGCGTCGAGGGCCGCGCAACGCCTGAACGACCTTCGCGGCAGCGACGTCGAGACGGCAACCGGTATCCTGGAGTCGATTCCCGGGGTGTCCCTGTGGACCCGGGCCAAGACGCTAGAGGTGTCACACGGCGACCCCGATCAGGTTCCGGTCGGCGACTTCCACATCAAGCACATCGTCGTCCATCACCTGACCGGAAGGGATCGCGGCACCGACGAAGAGATGTTGGACCTGCTCGAACCTTTTCGGCCCCAAAGGGGGAGGGTGATCAGACTCCTCCACACCCTCGGTCACGAACCCAAGTTCGGACCCCGTTCCACACCCCGCGACATCACCCGGATGTGACGGCCGTCGTCAGGGGTCTCCGCGGCGAACAGTGACGACAGTAGGACCAACTCCAATGCTCGACCCTAACGCTCGAGCCAGGTGACGATGAGATCGCCCACCAGTGCCGGGTCGTGCATGTCGTTGTGGCGGGCGCCCTCGACCTCTTCGAGCAACGACGTCGAGCCCGACTCCAACAGCGCCTCGTGGAAGTTGAAGGCGAAGCTGTCGTCGACGATCCCGTCCAGTTCGCCGTACATGATCAGCGAGTCGAGGTCTGTGTTCTCGTCGGTGAGTCCCTGAGGATTCCCCGCCGCCCAGGCCTCGGGGTCGAGGTCGGGCCCGGCTCCGAAGAAAACCAACATCGGCAGACCGATCCGTTCCACATCATATGGACCGGCCAAACCGATGAAGTCGTTCGGGACGCCAGGGCCGGTGACGGGACATACTCCGCCGTACTCCTCCCCGTCTAGGGCGACGATCGCACCGATATGTGCTCCGGCCGAGTGTCCGATCACCGCGACCGTCCCGTCGGAGTCCGGATGGGCAGCGGCGAATCGAACTGCGCAGGCCACGTCGTCGACCGCGTGCGGGAACCCGGGCACGTCGAGCGAGGAGAGCCTGTATCTCGTGTTGACGGTCAGGAAGCCGTTCTCGGTGAGGTGCCGGGCGAGGGGGTCCATGACCGACGGCGTCCCGGCCACCCAACCGCCACCGTGTACCAGGACGACGGCAGGGAACGGGCCCTCCCCTTCGGGAACCCTCGTCTCGGCGTCGATCTCGAGCGGAAGGGTCGTCGACCCGGGTGGAGAACTGGCTGTCGTCGCCGGGGCCACGATCGTCGTTGTGGTGGAGGTGGTGGAAGTCGTCGACGCGGTGCTGGTCGACGTCGGGGCGTGCGCTGTCGAGGTCGTCGCCGGCCTCGCCGCCCCGGTGGTGCAGCCCGTCACGGCGAGGAAGATCAGGACAGTAGCGATGCGGCGGCTCGGTCCACGTGCCATTCGACCGTTGCCTCCCCCTCCATGATTCGCGCCACCGGAGTGCCGCCATCCTCGATGGAGTCGCGGAGCGCACGGGCCTTGCTCTCGCCCGCGGTGATGACCATCAGGGTGGTGCTGGCCCAGAGAAGCGGATAGGTAGCGGTGAGGCGTGGCTCACGTGTCTGGGGTATCTCGCTGGCCACGAACCACCTCCGTGTCTCTTCCAACGCCTCGCTGCCCGGGAACAGCGACGCGGTGTGGGCGTCCTCGCCCATGCCGAGGAGGATGATGTCCGGGCGACGCTCGTGGTGGATCGAGCGCAGCCTGGCTTCGTAGTGAGCGGCCGAGTCCTCCGGTTCCATGAACTCGCTCCAGCGAGGGCGGTCGAATCGGGCGGACACGTGGTCCATCAGCGACTGTGCAGCCATGCGACCGTTCGATCTCTCGTCTTCCGGGCCGACCCATCGCTCGTCGGACAGCCACGCATCGACCCGATCCCATCCCGTCGCACGGCCCCGCAAGGCCTCGTAGGTAGCCACCGGCGTCGTCCCTCCTGCGAGACCCAAAGAGAACCGATCGGTGGCGGAGGAGATGGCGTCAGCGATCCTCGTGGCGGCGCCGACCGCCACGTCGGCCGGTGTGTCGTAGACCACGAGTTCCATCCGGGTGACGGTAACCGCCGTCCTAGGGTGTCGGAATGAGTGACCGGATCCCGATCACCTGGGACGACGAGAAGGTGTCTGGAGTCCTCGCCGGGGCGGGCGATGTCGGCGTTCTCCTGGCTCATGGTGCGGGAACGAATCAAGACCATCCCTCGATGGAGGATCTACGAAACGGGTTGGCCGCGGGCGGGCTCACGGTGATGTCGTTCAACTATCCGTACACGGAGCGTGGCTCGAAACGACCTGACCGACAAGAGAGACTGTTGGCATGTCATCGAGCCGCCGCCGACCTGTTGGGAGACCGGGTCAGCGTCCTGTTCCTCGCCGGACGGTCCATGGGCGGTCGCATGGGGACCTACCTGGTCGCCGATGGCTACCAGGCGGCCGGCCTCATCCTCTACGCATACCCGTTGCACCCCGCCGGCAAGCCGGAGAGCCTACGTGTCGAGCAGTTCGCCTCCATCGACGTTCCGATGCTGTTCCTCCAGGGAACCCGAGACTCGCTGAGTCGCATGGACCTGCTCGATCAGCACATCGCTGGCCTGCCGAATGCCGAAGTCGAATTGCTCGAAGGTGCCGGCCATGGGCCGCGTGGTGGCGGATGGGACAGCGAATCGATGACCGAGCGTTACGTGACGTCGTCTCTGGACTTCATCAGACGGGTCTCATCTGGCAGAAGCACCTGACACCGGCCATAATTGGGGCCACCCCTTCTTTCCCAAGGAGTCTCTCAATGTCGCAAGTAAGCCTGCGCGCCCAAGCCGGCAGAAAGCCAGGCTCTCGCGAGTCCCGGCGCATCCGGCGCACCGGTCAGGTGCCTGCCATCGTCTATGGGACGGGTGTCGACCCGCTCCCGCTTCAAGTCGATGCTCATGACCTGCACATGGTCCTGCACACCGAGGCAGGTTCCAATGCCATCATCAACCTCGAGATCGAAAACGGTGAGACACTCACCACGATGGCCCGTGTCATCGAGCGCCACCCCTTCCGCAACGAGTACCGCCACGTCGACTTCGTGACGGTCGATCTGAGTAAGAGGATCGCGGCCGAGGTAGCCCTCCATTTCGAGGGCACGCCGGTCGGTGTACGCGAGGGCGGTGTGTTCAGCCCTCGTCGCACCCATGTCCAGGTCGAGGTGCTCCCCACGGCCATCCCCTCCTACATCGAGCTCGACATCTCAGAAGTCGAGGTCGGTGGATCCCTTCGTGTCGAAGACCTCCCCGAGATCGAGGGAGTCGTGTATCTCGAGGAGCCGGACGCTGTTGTCATGTCTGTGACTGTCCCGGCCGCGGAGATCGAAGAGCCCGAGCCCGAGGGCGAACTCCTCGAGGGCGAAGAGCTCGAGGAAGGCGAGGAGGCCGAAGAGGGTGCTGAGGCGGCTGAAGGCGAGGACGGAGAAGAGGAAGCCGGATCCGGCGAATAGCCCTGTGCAGCTGGTGGTCGGTCTCCGCAATCCCGGGACCGACTACGAGGGCACGAGACACAACCTGGGCTATGAGATCGTCGCACGACTGGTCTCCGAATCCGGTGATGAGCTCAGGAAGGGCCCCACACGAGTCCGTGGGTTGATCGCTCAGACCGGCGTGGGTGAAGCCAGAACGCTCCTCCTCGTCCCCAACACGTACATGAACGAGTCGGGCGCCGTGGTACGTGCCGCCCTCGATTACTTCAAAGTCCGTCCCGAGGAGCTGTTGGTCGTCCACGACGACATCGATCTTCCCTTTGGCCGACTCCGTCTCCAGGTCGGCGGTGGCAGCGGCGGCCACAACGGGATCCGGTCGCTGGAGCGAGCCCTGGGCACCAAGGAGTTCTCCAGACTGAAAGCCGGTGTGGGTCGTCCTCCTGGATCCCAGGATCCCGCCGATTTCGTGCTCCGTCCCTTCACCAAGAAGGAGCGCCCCGAGGTTGACGTGCTCGTCGTGGACGCTGCCAACGTGGTGGAGCGATGGCTGGACGACCGGGCCAGGGCCCAGGAGATGGCGGCTCTTCGAGGCAGGGAGAGTTGAGTGTCCCTCGTGGGAGCCATAGATCAAGGGACCAGCTCGACCAGGTTCATCGTGTTCGACGAAACGGGATCGGTCGTCGCCTCGGCGCAGAAGGAGCACTCGCAGATCTTTCCCCGACCCGGGTGGGTCGAGCACGACCCGATGGAGATCTGGGCGACGACCCAGGAGGTCATCTCCAAAGCGCTCGAGAGCGCCGGGCTGCAACCGGCCGACCTCGCCGCCGTTGGCATCACCAATCAGCGGGAGACATCGGTGGTGTGGGACCGGGCCACCGGGGAACCGGTGGCGAATGCAATCGTGTGGCAGGACACCAGGACCGCCGACCTCTGCGAAACGCTGGCCGGCGACGAGGGGATGGATCGGTTCCGAAGTCGCACCGGATTACCTCTCGCAACCTACTTCGCGGCCCCGAAGGTCAGCTGGCTGATCGACGAGCACCAACTTAGTGACCGTGCCAATCAGGGTGAATTGGCTTTTGGGACCATCGACAGCTGGCTCGCCTGGAATCTGACCGGAGCCCACGTCACCGACGTCACCAACGCATCTCGAACTCTCCTGATGGACCTGGTCACGACATCATGGGACTCGGACCTGGCCATCGAGATTGGGGTACCCACCCGCATGCTGCCGGAGATCGTGCCGTCCGTTGGGCTAATCGCCGAATGCCGAGGGGTTCTCGATGGTGTGCCTCTGACCGCGATGCTCGGCGATCAGCACGCGGCGTTGTTCGGACAGGCCTGCTTCGAGCCGGGTGAGGCCAAGAACACCTATGGCACGGGCAACTTCATGCTGATGAACACAGGCGCAGAGCCGGTCCACTCGGAGTCAGGTCTGCTCAGCACGATCGGATTCGCAATCGAAGGACAGCCGACGACGTACGCCCTGGAAGGGTCGATCGCTGTCACCGGGTCCCTCATTCACTGGCTACGGGACAATCTTGGGATAGTCGACTCCGCTGCACACGCCGAGCAGCTCGCGGAATCGGTCGACGACTGTGGAGACGTCTACTTCGTGCCCGCATTCTCAGGGCTCTTTGCGCCCTACTGGAGGCCCGACGCCCGTGGGGTGATCGTCGGTATCACCCGATTCACCACCAAAGCTCACATCGCCAGAGCCGCTCTCGATGCCGCCGCATACCAATCGGCCGACGTCTTGGAGGCCATGGCCGCCGACTCGGGCGTGACCCTGGCCGAACTGAGGGTCGACGGTGGGATGACGGTGAACGACGGGCTGATGCAGTTCCAGGCGGACCTTCTCGGTGTGGATGTCGTCCGTCCTTCCGTGATCGAGACCACAGCCCTCGGTGCGGCCTACGGTGCAGGGCTCGCCGTCGGTGTGTGGTCGAGCCTCGACGAGCTGCGCTCGCTCTGGACCGAGGACGCCCGCTGGTCGCCGCGCCTCACCGAGACGGAGCGGTCGCGTCTGCACGACCGCTGGCGTCAGGCCATCGACCGGTCCCTCGACTGGGTCTGACCCGTCCTGTGTGTACGCCCCCGCACGGTTGATGGGGCCGACAGTCACCCCCTCCGCTTATGATCGGCAGAGGAGTCGAGGACGGCGATGAACTTCCCGAATGCGTTGGCGCTATTTCGAATCATCATGGTGGTGCCGATCATGGCGTTCACCCGCGCCGACGAGATCGAGAATCACTTCGTCATCGCGGCGATCATCTTCCTGATCGCCAGCTTCACTGACTTCCTCGACGGCTATCTGGCGAGACGGACGACCGGAGGCACGGTCCTCGGTGCCTTCCTCGACACGACCGCCGACAAGATCATGGTCACGGGAACCCTTCTAGCTCTCGTCTCGGTCGACCATGTCTCGATCTGGCCGGCGTCGATAATCATCTTCAGGGAATTCACCGTCATGGCACTTCGGGGCGTCGTGGCACAACGCGGTGGGCTCATCGCTCCGTCGACCTGGGGCAAGCTGAAGGCGTTCACCCAGTATGCGGCGATATTCGCCGCCTTCCTCAGGTTCCCCGATAAGTGGGGGCCATGGTATTTCGACCAGTACCTCATGTTGATCGCGGTGATTGCGACCATCGGCTCGGCCTGGGGATACCTGACGGCATTCTGGACGGTGGTCCGCTCCGAGCCGACCGAAGTCAAATCGTGAGGGTTGCTGTCACCGGGGGCTCGGGGGTCGTGGGACGCGCCGTGGTCCGACATCTGATTGATCGCGGCGACGAAGTGTGGGCCCTCGCCCGCTCCGAGGAATCCGCCCGGAACCTGGATCAGATGGGATGCCGGGTGGTCACCGGCGACCTGCTCGACTTCGACGCCGTCAGTCGCCTGGTGAAGGGATCCAACACGGTCTATCACGTGGCCGGTGTCAACGAGATGTGCCCTCTCGACCCTGTCCGGATGTGGCGGGTGAACGTCGAAGGAACCACAGCCATACTCGACGCGTCGAGCCGGATGGGGGTGACCCGAATCGTCTACACCTCCTCCGCGGTCACCATGGGCGAGGCGAAAGGTCAGATCGGGACCGAGACCTCACCGCACCGTGGCTACTTCCTCTCCGAGTACGAACGGTCCAAGACGGTGGCGGAGCGGTTGATCCTCCACACCGATCGGGATATCGAAGTCGTGTCGGTGAACCCGTCATCCGTTCAGGGGCCGGGGCGGGCCACCGGCACCGGAGCCCTCCTGCTCGCCGCAGCCCGGGGACGGCTCCCGTTTCTCGTCGATGCGACGTTCTCCATCGTGGACATCGACGACTGTGCCCGTGGTCATCTGGCCGCGGCGGACCGGGGGGAACCGGGCCAGCGCTACGTTCTCAGCGGCCACGTCACCACTGTTCGTGATGCCGTGGCCCATTTGACGAGATCGAAAGCGGGAATCTCCCGACCCTGGTTCATCCGCCCCGAAGTCCTGTCAGGTGTGGCGCCCGTCGCCGCTGCCGTTTCCAAGGCGTTTGGCAGACAACCCCTGCTCTGCCCGGAATCGGCCCGGGTCCTGCTGAGCGGTCACCGCTACGACGGCTCCCGTGCCCACCGGGAACTGGGGATCACATACACCGCACTGTACGAGACGCTCGATCGCACCCTCGGCTGGTTCGAGGGTGAGGGTCTTCTCTGAACGGACCTATCCGCCCTCGAGACCGCCCGCCGACGAAGGATGATTCGCCAGCATCGCTGCTAGACACGGACCATGGACCCCATCGACTACCTCGATCCAGCCGACTTCGACGAATCGACGCCTATCGCCGAGGATCTCTACCGCCACGTGAACGGCGGCTGGCTCGCGGCCCATCCAGTGCCGGCCGAGTATCCGGCGTGGGGGGCGATGTTCGAGGTCCATGTCCGGAATGAGGACGTTCTCCACGGGCTGCTCGAGGCGGCGGCCGCCAGGGAGGCTGTCGACGGATCACCGGAGCAGATGGTCGGCGACTACTTCGCCGCAGGCATGGACGAAGAGGCGATCAGGGCCGCCGGGATAGCCCCACTCCGGCCCTACCTGGACCGCATCGATGCGATCGAGTCCTCGTCTGACGTTGCTGAAGTGCTGGTCGCACTTCAGGAGATCGGGGTCGGGGCGTTCCACTCGTTGGGGATCTCCCCGGACTTCGAGGACGCCTCGAAGTACATGGTCTACTTCGCCCAAGGTGGCCTGGGCCTTCCCGAACGTGACTACTACCTCCGCGACGACGAGCGCTCGGTGGCCCTCGTCGGCGCATATCAGGCTCATGTGGCGACTCAACTGGGCAATCTCGGTGGAGACGATCCGGTCGGGTCCGCGGCGGCGATAGTCGACGTGGAGAGGAGGTTGGCCGAAGCGTCTCTGCCCGCGGAGAAGTTGAGGGATCGCAAACTCACCCTCAATCGCCACGATGTGGATGCGCTCGACGAGCTCATGCCCCACTTCGGGATGACCGCTTACGCCCGCTCCCTGGGTGTCGTCCTGCCGTCCGTCAACGTCGACAACGCCGGATTCTTCGAGGAGCTCGACGAGGTGCTGGCAGACACCGACGTGGACACCATCCGCTCGTACCTGCGATGGAACCTGGTCAGGAGGTACGCATCGGCCCTGCCCAAGGAGTTCGAAGACGCCGCCTTCGAGTTCTACGGCAAGATCCTCGGTGGACAGCAGGAGCAGAGGGCTCGTTGGAAGAGGGTTCTGGCCGCGGCCTCGGCGGACATCGGTGAGCAGGTCAGCCGACTGTATGTGGCTTCGGAGTTCACGCCTCGGGCGAAAGAACGATGCGAGCTGATGGTGACCCACCTGCTCGAGGCGATGGAGAGGTCGATCCGCTCCCTCGAATGGATGACCGAGGAGACCAAACAGGCTGCTCTCACCAAGCTCGCCGCGTTCGGGTACAAGATCGGGTATCCCGACGAGTGGAAGGACTACTCCGGCCTCGACATCGGGAGCGAATCCTTCGTGACCAACCGGATTCAGGCCGAGCTCTTCGAACACAGGCGCCAGTTCGGTCGTCTCACCGAGCCGGTCGACAACAAGGAGTGGGCAATGCCCGCTCACGTCGTCAACGCCTACTACCACCCGGTGTTGAACGAGATCGTGTTCCCGGCCGGGATCCTCCAACCGCCCTTCTTCTACGACGATGCCGATGACGCGTTGATCTACGGGGGCATCGGGACGGTGATCGGCCACGAGATCACCCACGGATTCGATGATCAGGGCAGCCAGTTCGACGAGGCCGGCCGATTCCGGAGCTGGTGGAACGAGACCGACAGGGCGGAGTTCGAGCAGAGAGCTGAGGGATTGGTCGCCCAGTTCTCCGAGTACGCAGTGGCCGACGATCAGAACGTAAACGGCAGGCTGACGCTGGGTGAGAACATCGCAGATCTCGGGGGACTGAAGATCGCGTTCGACGCTTTCGTCTCGACCCTCACCGGGGACGAGCCCGATATCGGAGGCTTCACCCCGAGACAGCGATTCTTTCTCGCCTACGGCACGATCTGGAGGATGAACTACACCGAGCAGTATCTCAGGATGCTCGCCAATGTCGACGTGCACTCGCCGAACCCGTTCCGGGTCAACGGCCCGGTCTCCAACTTCCCGCCGTTTGCCGAGGTGTTCGAGGTCGGGGAGGGCTCACCGATGTGGCGCGGCGCCGATGAGATGGTCGAGATCTGGTGATCGCGATGTCAGAGTCGCGTTCTGGTCTGCCCTAGCGACAGCGAGAGGCTCATGATCCCGGGCCTCGTTTATCGTCCTCGACGATGAGTTCCCGGTGGAACACCTCCGACGTGAAGTTGAGGCCGATACCCGGAGTCTTCTCGAGGCCGGTCTCCGAACCGGGCCTCATCACCGGGCTCGTCTTCTTCATCCTCTCGTTGCTCCCGTCCTTGCTTCCCAGGTCGGCGTTCATCCAGGGTGTCGTGTCGGGTGTCACATTCATCGTGGGGTACGCCTTCGGCGCCGCAGGACAGTGGGCCTGGAACTACCTAGGAATCCTCAAGCCGGGTGGACGGGTCTGGAGAGCGGTGCGCTGGATCCTCTACGGAGTGCTCGCTGTCCTCATCGTCTCGGGCCTGTGGCGGCATGTCGGCTGGCAGAACAACGTGCGAGATCTCTTCGGTATGGAACGGGTGTCACCTGGCGTTTGGCTGACGATCGTCCCGGTGGCCGCCATCACGGCGGCGCTGCTGCTCATCGTTGCCCGATCCTTCCGCAAGCTCCTCCACGTCATCACCCGCTGGCTCGATCGGGTCCTTCCGGCCCGTCTCGCCCGTTTCCTGGGATGGACCTTTCTGGTCCTGATCCTGTGGGGCCTGTATACGGGTGTCCTGGTCAACGGGTTCTTCGTTGCAGCCAATGCCCTGTTCGAGCCCAGAGATGCCTCTACCAACGAGGGAAACACACAACCGACCTCGGAGTTGTACTCGGGCAGCCCACAGTCACTGATCGATTGGGATGACCTCGGCCGCCAAGGACGGCGATTCGTCTCGGAACCGACGAGCACCACCGATCTCAACTCGTTTTGGGCAGGAGGTGCCAAGGAGCCGATCCGCGTCTATGTCGGGCTCAAATCGGCAGAGACGGTCGAAGAGCGGGCCCAACTCCTTCTCGAGGAGCTCATCCGCACCGGGGCCTTTTCGCGGGAGCAGGTGATCATCGCAACCACCACCGGAACTGGCTACCTGGAACCCAACGCGATGACATCACTCGACTACGTGACCAACGGTGACGTGGCGATCGGAGGAGTCCAGTACTCGTACCTCCCGAGCTGGATCTCTCTACTGGCCGACCAGGAGGAGGTCACGGAGACCTCCAAGGTGGTCTTCGACACGGTCCACAGCTACTGGTCGACCCTCCCGGAGGCGGAGCGCCCGGAGATCTACATGTACGGTCTGTCCTTGGGGTCGTTCGGGGTGGAGACGATCCTGAGCTCGATAGGCATCCTCAACAATCCGATCGATGGGGCGATCATGGTCGGCCCGCCCTTCGTCAACCCCATGCACGACGACATCGTCTCCAATCGTGATCCTGGTTCGACACCCGAGACTCCGATCTTCGAGGAAGGGACGACGGTGCGGTTCACCAACCGGGACAACCGCCTCGGTCTCCCCAACGGGGAGTGGGACGACGTCCGGGTGGTGTATGTCCAGCAAGCCACCGATCCGGTGGTCTTATTCTCCACCAACCTCGCCTTCGAAGAACCGGACTGGCTGCAGCCGGGATCCCGATCGGATGACCTCACCGACGACTTCGTATGGTCACCGCTGGTGACGATGTGGCAGGTTCTCATCGATCTGGCCGGCGCGGCCACCGTTCCCGAGGGATACGGGCATCTCTACTCGAAGCAGACGAACGCGGATGCGTGGGTCGCAGTGCTCCGTCCGGAGGGGATGACGGAGGAGATTGCGGCGGACCTGAGGGACTTCCTCACGGACCTGGGGCCGCTCGACTAGCCGGACCTGTCGGCGTTGCGCTGCCGCTGACGCTGCTCGACTATCAGCCCCACGATCATGGCGACGAAGGTGACCAGGTACACCTGCCCGATCACTGCCTCGATCGTGGACAGCAGACGACCGGCCGGTGTCACTGCGGCGAGATCTCCGTAACCGAGGGTCGTGATCGTCACCAGGCTGTAGTACATGAAGCTGGTCGTCGGCTCCGCCCGCCCGAAGAAATGCTCGGTTTGGACGTCGTCCAGAGTGAGGAACGCAAAGTTGAACGCCAGGGCGATGAGGAGGTAGGCCGAAACCGAACCCAGGAGCGTTGCGCCCGATGCGCGGTCATGATGGACCAGCCGTCGGATCACCAACACCGGTGCGATCAACGCCAGACCCGTCCACACGTAGCGCGCCCTACCGAGCTCTGTCCCGGTATCGGACAGTTCGACGAATGCGACAGCAACGACCGTCGCCAGGATTCCGAGACCGACCAGCACGTCGGCGAGAATCCGCATACGCCGACCCACGCCTGACGCCCGAAGGGCGAGCAGCAGCGTCCCGCCGACGAACAAAGTGACCAGCACCTGGCCGATCTCAGATCTGAGGTTGCTGTCGACGAATCCGAGGTCGATCAGAGAGAGGGTGACGACGGCGAGAGCAGTGACGATGAGCAGCAGCCCAAACCTGTCCACGTACTCGGGCCTGTCTTCGAAGAGCCTCCACCTGCTTTCCCGATCGCTCATACCGCGTCTACCCATGTGTTCTCCAGGGCCCCACGATTATGCCGGTCGAGGGGGCCACCACCGAACAAGGAGTCGGTTCGAGAGCTCCCGGAGACATGTAGCCGTCCCGGTCCCCCCACTATCACCAGAGATACCGCCTGGAACCGGCGGATGAGTGCCAGTGCGCCGAGCCCGAGGGCGTCCTCGGCGACGTGAGCGGGGACCACTACCAGATCGCCCGGCTCGATCTCGGACAGGGGACGCCTGGAACTGCCGCTGTATGTCTCGATGGTGGCGTCCTCGGGAAGCCCTTCGATGAGATCGGGATCCGTGGCGTAGACGACCAGCCTCAGGTCTTTGTGTGCGGCGATGCGTCGGGCGACTTCGACAGCGAGGCTCGAGTCCTCCCGTCTCACCGTCAGGCCTCGCGCCGAGCCCTGGACGACGACGACACGTTTCCAGTCATCATCCAGAACTCGCGCCGCCACGGCCGGCACGGTCGACCTGTCTCCGATCGCATCGATGTCCCCTCCGAAGAAGACGTTGCCCGGAAAGCGGGGGCCATCCCACGGTAAGAGCAGCATGGAGCCGTTCTGCTCTGACGTGAGATTGAGGGTGCCTTGGATCGGGGTGTCGGCGACTCTGGTGATTCCCTCGGAGTCCTGACCCCGGTCGACGGCGCCCTGCACCACTTCATCCAGAATCGACTTCAAACCGCCACAGCCACCGTCGGGGCACACCACATAGGGGGTGAGTAGACCGTCGTCTGGTCGGGTGAGCGCCACGCCGATATCGAGAACTCCGGCCAGATCACCGCGGTCGGAGACTTTGAGGAGGACATGCTTTCCGATCGCGTCGCCGTCCTCAGCCGGCGGCTCGAGTCTCCTGGCGAAGAACCGGGTGGCGAAGGACGTGATCACCACTGTGACTACCACGGTGATCACAGCTGCGTTCAGGATGTCTTGAGCGAAGATTCCGGTGCTCACTCCGACCTGTGCGATCGCCAGTGTCGCCGCCGCCTGGCCAATCGTCAGAGAAGCCATCATGCCGATCTCGGGCCAGCTCAGCTTGAAGATCAGCCCTGACACCACGGCGGCGAGGATCTTTCCCACCAGCACCAACCCGACGAAGACGGCGGCGAGCACCAGCGTCGATGGCTCGGCCAGCGCCCGCGGGTCGATCGAAAGACCAACCGTGATCAGGAAAGCCGGGACGAACAGGGCGTTTCCGAAGAACTCGATGCGCTCCATGAGTTGGCCGTTGGCCGGAACCAAACGGTTCATGCCGATTCCGGCGAGGAAGGCTCCGACCAGACCCTCGATGCCACCGAGTAGGCTCACAAACGCCCCAGCTGCCATGCCGCCGAAGATCCACACGAACCTCTGCGTTCGACTCCTTCCCAGGTGGGTGAAGAACCATTGGGTCATCCGTGGCAGCAACCACAGCGTGAAGAAGGCAAGGACCAACAGCCCGAGCCAAACCGGCATGATGGCCAGGTCCTCGGTACCTGCCGTCGGAGTGGCCTCATCGACATCGACGGACGCGGCGAACCCCAGGATGACCAGGGCGAGCACGTCGGTGATGACGGTCGCGGACACCGCTGCCCCGACCGCTCGGTTCGACTCGAGACCGGCAGTCTTGACTTCGGGGTACGCCACGAGTGTGTGTGAAGCCCACATCGCCCCGACGAGGGCGGCGGCCGCACCCACGTAGTCGAGGAATTGGACAGCAACGAAAAAGCTCAGGCCGAACGGGATGAGAAAGGTGAGGAGGCCGAAGGTCACCGATGATCGGCGGTTGGCGATGAACGTGTTGATGTCGAGCTCGATCCCGGCGAGGAACATCAGATAGAGAAGACCCACACCACCCACTACCGAGATCAAGCCTCCGGGAACGACCCAGCTGAACACGAAGGGGCCGAACAGCATCCCGAGGAAGATCAGGCCGACCAGGCCAGGCACCTTGACCCGCTCCGCCAGGATCGGACCGGTGAGGATCAGAAACGCCAGGACCAACAGGCGAAATTCCACCGTCTGGGCCAGTTCAGCGATCTCAGGCAACTTCTGATCGATCCCTGGTCATGGCGAGGGATGATACGGAGAGCACAGGTCGATCGCGTCGTTACGATCGGAGGTCGATGCCCGCTCCGCTCGCACCCCTACTCGCTGCCTGGCGCTCTGCGCCTCTGCCTGACCTGGGATCGACCTGGGCGGTCCCGGCGTCGGGGCGTGCCTTCGCCCTGGCGGGGTTATTCGACAGCCTCGGCGAGTCGTTGCTGGTGGTCGTGCCCGGGGAGTCCGACGCCGAGGAGCTGGCGGACGACCTCGAGCTCTTCGTCGAGCCGGTCGTCCTTGCCCCGGCATGGGAGACCCTGCCTTTCGAACATGTGTCGCCGAACATCTCGACGATGGCGCGACGCGCCCGCGCTCGTGACAGGCTCGGTTCGACGGAAGCGAACATCGTGGTGGCCTCGGTCAGGTCGGCGATCCAACGGTCCAGCCCCTCGCCGATCGAGCCCCTGCCGTTCGCCCCGGGTCAGGAGATCGATCTGGCAGACCTGGCGCGAAAACTGGCTGGTCTCGGGTACCAACGCACGGATCGTGTCGAGGCGCGTGGCGAGTTCGCAGTGCGAGGCGGGATCGTCGACCTCTTCCCGGCCCAGTCCGATCTCCCGGTGCGTCTCGACTTCTGGGGCGACCGGTTGGACGAGATTCGGGAGTTCTCCGTCGCCACGCAGCGGTCGCTGGAACCGGTGGACCACGTGCTGGCCTATCCGGCTCGGGAGCTGCGGCCCGACCCCCAGGTCGTTCAGCGTGCACGCGAGCTGCTCGTCTCAGAGCCATGGGCGGCGTCAACCTGGGACCGGATCGCCGCCGGTCAGATCTTTCCCGGTATCGAGTCGTGGCTCCCGTGGTTGGCAGACGAGAGCTCGCTCATCGATGGGCTTTCGCCGGCCGCCAACCTGGTGGTGGTCGATCCGGTGCGGGCCCTGGACCGCTGTCGCGACCTGATCAAGGAAGAGGCCGAGCTGGCGTCGGCCCTCGCCCCGACATGGGGCGACCTCGCCCCGGACGCCGGTGCGCACCCCGCTCTGTTTCTCGATCTCGAGGAGTCGGTGACCCGGCGCACCCACCTCCAAATGCCATCGACGCCCACGGGCCCCGGGGATCAGGTCCTGTCGATCTCGGGCCTCGATGCCGCAGCGGGCGATCCCGAGTCGGTGGCCCGTGGGCTGGAGCGACTGCTCTCCCGCGGAATCACGACCTTGGTCGCCATGGATGGCGAGGCCGCCGCTGACCGCGTCGCCAGGACGCTCGGGGAAGAGGGTCTCGCTATGGAGCGACGAGCCAATCTGACGACGACCTCGTCCGCGATCATCCCAATCGGGATCCACCGAGGCTTCGTGGCCTCCGAACTAGGGGTCGCGGTGCTCGGTGAGCAGGAGATCGCCGGGAGACGGAGGGCCCATCGCAAGTCGGGACGCTCCCGGTCTCAGCCATCGCAGCAGTACCGCGATCTGACCGAGGGTGATTACGTGGTGCATTTCCAGCACGGGATCGGGCGGTTCGAGGGTCTCGTCTCCCGGACCATGGTCGGGGTGGAGCGGGACTACCTCGTCGTTGCATATGCCGGTTCCGACAGGCTCTACGTCCCCGTCGAACAGCTGGCCGCCATCAAGAGGTACACCGGTGGGGAGGCTCCCCGGGTATCGCGGATGGGTGGCAAGGACTGGTCGGAGCAGAAGGCCCGTGTCCGCAAGGAAGTGGCGGCGGTGGCCGCTCAGGTGGTCGAGTTGCACCGGCAACGTGCAGTCGCCACGGGACACGCCTACGACGTCGACACCCCGTGGCAGAGGGAGCTCGAATCGTCATTCCCATTCGAAGAGACCCACGATCAGTTACGAGCCATCGCCGAAGTCAAACAGGACATGGAAGAGACCCAGCCCATGGACCGGCTCGTCTTTGGCGATGTCGGATTCGGCAAGACCGAAGTGGCCATCCGGGCTGCCTTCAAGGCGGTTCAGAGCGGCAAGCAGGTCGCCATCCTCTGTCCGACCACTTTGCTCGCCCAACAGCATCACCAGACCTTTGGGGAGCGTTTCGCCCCTTACCCGGTCCGGGTCGAGGTCCTCTCCCGATTCCTCACCGCAAAACAGGCAACGGCGGTGGTCCAAGGCATCGCCACCGGCGACGTGGACGTGGTGATCGGCACCCACAGGCTCCTGTCCGAGGATGTCCGATTCAAAGACCTGGGGCTGTTGGTCATCGACGAGGAGCAGCGCTTCGGCGTGGGCGCCAAGGATGCGATCAAGCGACTGCGGGTCGGCGTCGACGTGCTCACCCTCACGGCGACTCCGATTCCTCGCACTCTCGAGATGGCTCTCACCGGGATCAGAGACGTGTCGCACATCCGAACCCCGCCCGAAGACCGTCATCCCATCCTCACCTACGTAGGCCCCTATGACGAACAGGCCGTATCGGCCGCCATTCGCCGTGAGCTGCTCCGGGAAGGTCAGGTCTTCGTCGTCCACAACCGGGTGCAATCCATCGAGCGTGCGGTGGCCAGACTCCGTGATCTCGTGCCCGACGCCCGTTATGTGGTCGCTCACGGTCAAATGTCGGAGAGCCACCTGGAACAGGTGATGATCGACTTCTGGAACCACGAGTACGACGTGCTCGTCGCCACCACGATCATCGAATCGGGTCTCGACCTGCCCAAGGTCAACACGCTGATCGTGGAGCGGGCCGACCTGCTCGGCCTGGCGCAGCTGTATCAGCTCAGGGGGCGGGTCGGTCGGTCGAATCAGCGTGCCTACGCCTACCTGTTCCACCCCAGCGACCAGACCCTCTCTGAAGATGCCCACCGTCGGCTCGAGGCGATAGGCGAGGCGACCGATCTCGGCTCGGGTTTTCAGCTGGCCTTGCGCGACCTCGAGATCCGCGGCGCCGGCTCCATTCTGGGCGAGGTTCAATCCGGCCACATCGCCGCGGTCGGCTTCGACCTCTATTCCGAACTGGTGGCCGAGGCGGTGTCGGAGATGGAGGGTCGTCCCGTCCTTGACACCGGACCTCCCGAGATCCGAATCGACCTCCCGGTCGACGCCCATCTCCCTGAGGCTTACATCGCCGACCAGGAACTCAGGCTCGAGGCCTACCGGCGACTGGCTGCGGCCACCACTCACAATGAGGTCGACGACGTGGTGACCGAATGGACAGATCGTTACGGGCCTTTGCCCGAGGAGGCACTCTCCCTCATCGAGTTGGCCCGACTTCGGGTGGAGGCGATCAGGGTCGGCCTCACCGAGATCGTCAAGCTCCGTAACGAGGTCCGCCTCGGTCCTGTCGACCTCAAGCCGTCCCAGGAGGTGCGTCTGCAGCGACTCAAGCGGGGTGCGGTCCTGCGTGCCACGGAGGGGACCGTCTTCATCCCGGCCACGGAGCCGCTCCTTCCCGGGCTGATCGACTTTGTAAAGAAAATGTGGGAAGACTGAATCTCGGATAGAGCCGGGCTCCGACCTACCATTTCGAGTTCAGCCTTCCCTCCAAAGGATCCCTTGTGAAGAAAGTCGCATCTCTCGTCGTGCTCGGAGCCTTCGTGCTCGCAGCATGCGGTGGTGGATCGAACTCGGTAGCCGCAACCGTCGATGGAACCGACGTGACCGTCGGAGAAGTCGAAGGTCTCATCGAGACCGAAGGAGCCACGATCACCAAAGAGCAGTTCGCCCAGTTCCTCGGCTTCGCCATCCAGTGGCAGGTGATCCACGATGCCGCCGAGGCGGACTACGGGATCGTGATCACAAACGAGGACGCCGCCGTCGAGGCGGATCGCATCTTCGAGGAGGTAGGCGCCGAAGGTGAGACCCGTGAGGACTTCCTAACCAGCCGTGGCATCACCGAGGAGTTCCTCCAGAACATCGCCGCCCAGGGCCTTCTCGACATCGAGGTCCGTGAGATCCTCAAAGAGGACGTGGCCGAGCCCACTGCAGAAGAGATCGAGGAAGCCCGCACCGCCGCCGTGTCCGCCCTGACCTCGGTCTGCGCCTCGCACATTCTCGTCGCTACCCAGGAAGAGGCTGACGACGTGGTCGCTCGACTCGATGCCGGCGAGGACTTCGGCGAGATCGCGACAGAGGTCTCGACTGACACCGGTAGCGGTGCCAACGGCGGTGCTCTCGGCTGCACGTCGCCCGACACGTACGTCGATGCCTTCAAGGAGGCCGTCGTCGTAGCTCCGATCGGCGAGGTCTACGAGGAGATCATCGAGACCCAGTTCGGCTTCCACATCATCCTCGTGACCGACCGCACAGCCCCGGAGGGCGACGATCTTCCCTCCGACGAGGAGGTCATCGACGGGATCAAGGACGAAGCTGTGCTGGGTGACCTCGAAGCCTGGTTCACTGGCGCCGTCAACGACGCTGACGTCTCAGTCGAAGAGGAGTTCGGGACATGGGAGATTCCGGCGCCGAGCCAGCAGAACCCCAATCCAACCGTCAAGACGGTGGTGCCACCCGCGGCATGACCGTCACGGTCATCGGCCTCGGGCCCGGGTCACTCGACCGGGTGCCTGAGCCGGTGCTCGCCTATCTGCTCGATCCGGCGCGGGTCGTCATCAGCCGCACGCTGCATCATCCTGCCGCCCGGGAACTGGCCGACCGGCGCGAAGTGATCTTCTGTGACGACCTCTACGAGAAGTCAGTGTCTTTCGACGGGGTCTACGAGGCGATAGTCGACCGGATCGTCGGCGCCGCCGGGGAGCGCCCAGTCGTCTATGCCGTTCCGGGGAGCCCGATGGTCGGAGAGTTCGCGGTGCGGAAGCTGCTGGCGACCGATCTGGAAGTCGAGGTCGTTGCTGGCGAGTCCTTCGTCGATGCCATCCTCGCCATCGTCGGATACGACCCACTCGACCGCGGGTTGCAGCTCCTCAACGGCCATGATCTGCCATCCCCGCTCGTGCTCGACAAGCCGACGATCATCGGACACCTCGACACGGCGGAGACTCTCGCTGATGTCCTCGACGCAGTGTCTCGGGTCACCGCTGAGGACGTTGAAGTGACCCTCTGCGTTGGGATCGGCGCCCCGGACGAATTGGTCGTCGCCGCCCCGCCTCACGAGATCGATCTCTCCCACGCCGGATTCCGGACTTCGCTGTTCGTGGACACACCTTCCGGGGGGCTGGTCGGTGCGGTACAGGTGATGCGGCGGCTCCGGGAAGAATGCCCCTGGGATGCCGAGCAGACCCACCAGAGCCTGGTCAAGAATCTGATCGAGGAGTCATACGAGCTGATCGACGCGATCGGCGGTCTCCCGTCGGATGGTGATGACTGGGTCGCTTACTCCAACGTCGAGGACGAACTGGGCGATGTCCTCCTGCAGGTCCTCTTCCACGAGGCGATAGCGAGGGAGAAGGGTGCTTTCGACATCGATGGGGTCAGCTCGGTTCTGATCGAGAAGCTGACACGTCGCCATCCGCACGTCTTCGGCGAGGTCGAGGTGGCGGATGCCGACGAGGTCAAGAGGAACTGGGATCGGATCAAGTCGACGGAGGGCCGGGAACAGCCAGGCTCGGCACTGGATGGCGTTCCCAAAGGAATGCCGGCGCTGCCCCGAGCCGCCAAGATCCAGAACAGGGCAGCCAAGGTCGGCTTCGACTGGGAGCATCCCGAGCAGGTGCTTCCCAAGGTGCGTGAGGAGATCGATGAGCTCGCCGACGCCTTGGCCGGAAACGGTGACGTCGAAGGCGAATTGGGCGATCTCCTCTTCTCTGTCGTCAATCTGGCCCGTCACCTCGGCGTCGACCCCGAGCTGGCGTTGGTTCGCGCCGTGGGCAAGTTCGAGGAACGTTTTCGGCGCATGGAGGCGGAGGGCCCGTTCGACGGTCTCGACCTCGGCCAGCTCGACGAGCGGTGGGAGCGCGCAAAGGGGGTTTCCCAGCAGCCATAGCCGGGAACAACTCAGGGCCGGTGGTAGCTTGGCGCCGCCAGGCAGAAAAGCGGTCCGACCATCATGAGCAGCTTCACCATCGAGCGAATTCACGCACGACAGGTCCTCGATTCGCGGGGGAACCCCACCGTGGAGGCCGAGGTCTTCACGACCGAAGGGTTCGGTCGTGCCATCGTGCCCTCCGGTGCATCGACCGGCACACACGAGGCCGTCGAACTTCGCGACGGTGGAGAAGAGTACGGCGGCAAAGGGGTCACCCGGGCCGTGTCCCATGTGATCGACCAGATCGCCCCCGCTCTCGTCGGACGTGACTCCTCCCGACAGGAGGAGATCGATCTGGCGATGAACGATCTCGACGCCACCACCAACAAAGCGAACCTGGGAGCGAATGCGATCCTCGCCGTCTCGATGGCGGTGGCCCGGGCCGCGGCTGCCAGTGCCGGCCTGCCCCTATATCGCTACCTGGGTGGTCCCTCGGCTCGGGTCCTGCCCGTGCCGTGCCTCAACGTCCTCAACGGTGGGGCCCATGCCGCCAACTCGGTCGACATCCAGGAGTTCATGCTCGTTCCGGCGGGCCTGCCCTCCTACTCGGAGGCACTCCGCGCCGGAGCCGAGGTCTATCACGCGATGAAGCGGGTCATGGCGGGTCGTGGCTTGACGACCAACGTCGGCGACGAGGGCGGATTCGCCCCCGACCTGGCCACCAACGAGGCCGCCGTCGAACTGCTCGTCGAGGGCATCGAGGCTGCCGGTTACAGGTACAACGAAGAGATCGGCATCGCTCTCGACGTTGCCGCCTCCGAGATCCACAGGGAAGGCCGCTATCACCTCGAAGGGCGCGATCTCACCTCCGAGGAGATGGTCGACTACCTCGCTGACCTGGCCAGTCGTCATCCCCTGGTGTCGATCGAGGACGGAATGTCCGAAGACGACTGGGACGGCTGGAAGGCCCTGACCACGAAGATGGGTGACTCGGTCCAGTTGGTCGGCGACGATCTGTTCGTCACCAACATCGACATACTCCAACGCGGGATCGCCGAGTCGGCGGCCAACTCGATCCTGATCAAGGTGAATCAGATCGGCTCGGTCTCCGAGACGCTGCACACGATGCAGGCAGCGGAACGTGCCGGGTTCACCCGTATGGTCAGCCACCGCAGCGGTGAGACCGAGGACACCTTCATCGCCCATCTCGCCGTGGCGACCAACGCCGGCCAGATCAAGACCGGTGCCCCGGCCCGTGGCGAGCGCACCGCAAAGTACAACCAGCTTCTCCGCATCGAGGAGCGGCTCGGCTCCGAGGCCCGGTACGGTGGCTGGGAGGCGTTCAAGTGACTCTCCTCCACCGACCCGGCGCTTTGATCGCGACAATCCTGATCTTCCTCACCGGCGCGGTGTTCCTGACCCAGCTGGTGCCCTACGGTCAGATCATCGACTCCAGACAGGCGGTGGCGGACGCCCGCGCCCAACTGGCCGGGCTCGAATCCGAGAATGCCGCTCTCCAGGCCGATGTCGCCGCCCTCCAGACGGATGCCGAGATCGAAAAGCTCGCCCGCGAGAAACTCGGCTACGTCCGCCCCGGCGAGACGGCCTACGTGGTGCTCGATCCCCCCGGCACTCCCGACGAGGACGTGGAGGCTCCAGCTCCCGAGGCTGTCGTCGAGAAGACCTGGGTCGACCGGGTCTGGGACTTTCTCACGGGCGCCGACCTGGGCTCCTGAGCCATGACCGATGACCGCGCCATCATCGAGGCGCAGCTGGGCAGGCCGCTCAGGGCAGATTCCGAGGTGGTGGCGAGATGTCATCTCGGGCTCCCGGTCGTGGTCAGGGTGCCTCCCCACCTCGACGACGGGACACCTTTCCCCACGCTCTACTGGCTGACCTGTCCGCTTGCCATCACCAGAATCGGGAGGCTGGAAGGCTCCGGTGGCGTCAAGAGGATGGAAGCGAAGGCCATCGCAGATCCGGGCTTCGGGGAAGGTCTCGAGGCGGCCCATCGTGCCTACGAATCGGAGCGGAACGAACTGCTCGGCGGCTCGTCCGGGCCTGATCCCAGTGGTGGGGTCGGTGGGAGTGCCGAAGGAGTGAAGTGTCTGCACGCCCACTTCGCCCATCACGCCGCCGGAGGTGAGAACCCGGTCGGCAGGCTGGTGGCATCCTGGATCGAGCCTCTCGATTGTGTCGAGCCATGCGTCGTCGGCGAATCCTTGAACCCGGAGTGGGTCAACCTTCCGTGAGCTCGCATCCGCCGAGAGTCGGCGTTGTCGACATCGGTACCAACTCGATGCGTCTCCTGATCACCGATGGGGACACCGTGACAGGACGCTGGGTCGAGGTGACCGGGTTGGGTCACGGCGTCGACACCACCGGCGCCCTTTCCGACGACGCGATGGAACGGACGATTGCCGTGTTCGAGGAGTTCGGCTCGCTCATGGATCGGAAAGACGTTGCGTGGCGGCGGGCGATCGCCACCTCGGCGACCCGGGATGCCTCGAATCGTGAGACGTTCCTGGATCGGGCAGAGGCGGCCCTGGGAGTCCGCCCCGAGGTGATCGATGGTGGTTACGAGGGGCGGTTGGCCTTCAAGGGCGCCACATCTGACCTTGCAGGTGCCGACTACGTGATCTCCGACATAGGTGGCGGTAGCACCGAGTTCGTCACATCCGGGGGAGGCGTTTCCATCAACATCGGCTCGGTCCGCCTCACCGACCGGATCCTCCACGACCGTCCCCCATCCGAGGATCAA
Source organism: Acidimicrobiia bacterium (assembly GCA_035762545.1). Lineage (GTDB taxonomy): Bacteria > Actinomycetota > Acidimicrobiia > Spongiisociales > ZC4RG35 > JANQRA01. The sequence continues at coordinate 195,112 of DASTOM010000024.1, read as the reverse complement.
CTTCGTGCCGCCCGATCCCACGTCGCGGACCTGTTCGCCGCGGTTTCGCCAGCCGGCCCTCTGGTCGGGGTGGCGGGCACCTGGACCAGCCTTGCCGCAATCGACCTCGATCTCGATCGATACCAGCCCGATCTGGTGCACGGCCATGTCATGTCGGTCGTCGCGGTGGGGAGGATCGTCGACCGGTTGGCGGTTCTCACCGTGGGGGAAACTGCGGCGATACCGGCACTCGACCCGAAACGTGCTCCCGTGATCCTCGCCGGATCGGTCATAGCCCATGCCGTGATGACAGCTGTCGGCGCCGACACCGTCATCACCAGCGAGAAGGATTCTCTCGATGGTGCCGCCATGGAGGTGCTCGGCTTACGCTGACAGAGCCAAGACCTTCCCGAACGGAAGCTTCCCGGCCCGGGTGGCGGAATTGGTAGACGCGAGGGGCTTAAACCCCCTTGGACCGGAATCGGTCCGTGTGGGTTCGACCCCCACCCCGGGCACGAAGAGAGACCCGCAGTCAGGGGACTGCGGGTCTCTTTCTGAACGAGGACGTGGGACCCGGGCCGGTGGGTGGGGGAGGGGAGAGGAACCGGGCCCGGGTCCCACGACGACACGGGTAATCGATCAAGCCTCTTTTGGAGACGTGGCCCTCCTATCAACCCCGTGTTCCGATTGTACCCAGAAAAGGGGTTCAACCAACTTCCCCCATCTACCCCGACGACCTCTCGAATCCGACGCGTTAGCTTCGAGGCTCATGGTGATGACTAGTGGCTGAGTATCCGTCTGAGTACGAGTTGGACATCGTCCTGCGGGACGGTGGAGGAGCACGGATCCGGCCGATCCGACCCGATGACGGAGACCTGATCCAGGAGTTCTTCGAGAAGCTAGGCCCCGAATCGAGGTACTACCGCTTCTTCAGGGTCAAGAACACGTTGGAGCCTGACGAGCTCGAGCACTTCACCCACGTCGACTACCGGGACCGAATGGCGCTCGTGGCCCTTTTCGAAGGGGCGATCATCGGCGTCGGCCGCTATGACCGCGAGCCCGGCGAGCCGGATCGAGCCGAAGTCGCGTTCGCCGTGGTCGACGAGCAGCAGGGGCGGGGAATCGGCACCCAGCTCCTCGAGCTCCTCACCATTCACGCCCGCTCCCATGGGATCAAGGGATTCCGCGCCTTCGTGCTCGGGGAGAACCGTCGAATGATGAGGGTCTTCAGGAACTCGGGGTACGAGATGGCCCGGACCCTCGACTCGGGAGTGTTCACAGTCGACTTTCCGGTTGCCGAGAGCGAGACGTCGCAGGCAGTCGTGGCAGAGCACGAGAAGAGGGCCGTGGCCGCGTCCCTGCTCCCTCTGTTCTTCCCTCGCTCCGTGGCCGTGATCGGGGCCTCCAACGACCCCCACTCGATCGGCGGCCGGCTCTTCAACAACATCCTGGCCGAAGGGTTCTCGGGGCCGCTATACCCGGTCAACCCCTCCTCGAAGGTGGTGCGATCCGTCAAGGCCTACCCGAGCATCCTCGACGTCCCCGACGAGATCGATCTCGCATACATCGTCGTCCCACAGCGATTCGTCCTCGAGGTCGCACAGCAGTGTGCGGAGGCCGGGGTGAGGGGCATCGTGGTGATCTCGGCCGGATTCTCCGAAGTCGACGCCAAAGGGGCCGAGGACGAGAGACATCTTCTCGACATCGTGCGCAATTCAGGGATGCGGATGGTCGGCCCCAACTGCATGGGCCTGTTGAACACCGCAGCCTCGGTCCGGCTCAATGGGACCTTCGCCCCGGTGTACCCACCGGCGGGGAATGTCGCCATGTCATCGCAGTCGGGCGCTCTGGGCATCGCCATCCTCGACTACGCCAGCCGGCACAACATCGGGATCTCGCAGTTCGTGTCCGTCGGCAACAAGGCCGACGTCAGCGGTAACGACTTGATCATGGCGTGGGAAGACGACCCCGAGACCGATGTGATCACCCTCTATCTCGAGTCGTTCGGAAACCCTGCGAAGTTCTCCCGGATCGCCCGCCGTATCGGCCGTCGCAAGCCGATCATCGCGGTCAAGTCGGGGCGGACCTCTGCGGGCAGTCGCGCCGCGTCCTCACACACCGGTGCCCTCGCCTCATCGGATGAGGCGGTCAACGCCCTGTTCCGACAGGCGGGAGTGGTGCGCGTCGACACGATCGAAGAGCTATTCGACACCGCCAGTCTCCTCGCCAACCAGCCCATCCCGAAGGGGAGGCTGGTGGCGATCGTGACCAACGCCGGTGGGCCCGGGATCCTCGCGGCCGATGCTCTCGAGGCCAACGGGCTGGTGATCCCCGAGCTGTCCGATGGGCTCCGGGCCCGCATGGCAGACAAGCTGCCGGCTGAGGCTTCGACACGCAACCCCGTCGACCTCATAGCCTCGGGTGGGCCCGATGAGTTCGGTCACGTGACCTCTCTGTTGCTCGAATCAGGAGAGGTCGACGCAGTGATGGTCATCTATGTGCCCACCACCTCCGGTGGCGCTGCCGCCGTTGCTGGGGCGCTACGCCGCTGTCAGGACGGCTACGAGGGCGACGTGACGTTGCTGTCGGTGTTCATGCAGGCCGGGGAGGTGGAGACGTCGTTGGCGGGCGGCGAGCAGAGCCGGTCCATCCCGACCTACACCTTTCCCGAGGCGGCGGGGTACGCGTTGGCCCGCGCCGTTCGGCATGGCGAGTGGCGGGGCCGTGACCCCGGGACCGAGGTGCACCTGGACGAGGAGGCAACGCGGCGGGTCCGTGAGGTCGTCGAGAGTGCCCTGACCAGGTTGGGCGATGAAGGCGGATGGCTCGACCCCGAGGAGATCGACGAGTGCCTCCTTATCGCCGGGCTGCGCACCCCGGTGACCAGAGTTGCGGCGACGGTCGAAGAGGCCCGGTCGGCTGCGGCCGAGATCCCCGGTCCGGTTGTGCTCAAGGTCATCAGCGAGGACGCCCTCCACAAGTCGGATGTGGGCGGTGTGCTTCTCGACGTGGTCGGCGACGAAGCGGTGACGGCCGGATTCGACCAGGTGACCTCTGTCGTGGCGAGCAACGACGGGGTGCTGGTCCAGGAGATGATCTCGGGCGGGCACGAAGTCCTGATCGGCATGGCGCATGACCCCAACTTCGGGCCGATGGTGGTCTTCGGTCTCGGCGGGGTCTACGTGGAGCTCCTGAAGGACGTCTCTTTCCGGCTGCACCCCATCACCGATGTCGATGCCCGGGAGATGACCAGGGAGACGAGGAGCTTCCGTCTCCTCGAGGGGTACCGCAACAACCCCGAAGGTGACATCCCCGCTCTCGAGGACGCGCTGCAGCGGGTCTCGGCGCTGATCGGGGCGATGCCGGAGCTGAGGGAGATGGACCTCAATCCCGTCAAGGTCCTCGCCCCGGGGAAGGGCGTCTGTGTCGTCGACGCTCGCATGCGTGTCGAGCGAGTGGCACCGGCGCGGATGCCCGGGATGCGGGACCTTCCCGGAGTCACGACCAACCCTCCCGTATAAGGTCGGGCCATGGAATTCGTGACCGTCACCCAGGACGGGCCGGTTGCCCTCGTGCGCCTCGACCGTCCCCCAGTCAACGCCCTGTCGGCTCAGGTCGCAGCGGAGCTCCTCGAGGCGTTCCGGCAGTGCGAGGATCCCAAGATCAGAGCGGTCGTCGTCACCGGTCAGCCCCACTTCGCGGCCGGCGCCGACATCAAGGGCTTCAAGGAGACCTTCGATGCCGGTGGGCGTGAGACGACTGCCAGTGCCCTCCTCGATGCCGTTGCTGTCCTCGACAACCTGGCCAAACCGACCATCGCCGCCGTACACGGCTTCGCCCTCGGTGGAGGGTGTGAGCTTTCACTCGGATGCGACTTCAGGTACATGGCAGAGGACGCACGCATCGGCCAGCCAGAGGTCCTGCTCGGGCTGATCCCCGGTGCCGGCGGCACACAGAGGCTGCAACGGGTCATCGGATTCCAGAAGACCAAGGAGCTCGTGTACTCCGGACGACAGGTCGGAGCCGAGGAGGCTCTGGCCATCGGATACGCCGACAAGGTCGCCCCTACCGACCAAGTCCTCGATCTGGCCCTGGCGGACGCAGCAGAGTGGGCCACCAAGGCGACTGTCGCCATCGCAGAAGCGAAGAAGGCGCTGGCGGGGGGTCGTGGCGTCCCCCTCGACGAGGCGTTGGCCATCGAGCAGGAGGGCTTTCAGAGAGCCTTCGCGTCAGACGATGCCGTTGAAGGGGTGAACGCGTTCGTCGACAAGCGGGAAGCCGACTTCAAGGGGACCTGAGGGTCTCCTCGAGTCGACGCAGGTTTCCCCGCCAGATCGCAGCAAGGACCGGGCGGGCCAGCCAGGCGGTTACGGGACCACCCAGCCACCACGGGAACCGGAGATCCTCGGTCCAGGAGACGACCGAGCCTGCATCCCGAGGTCGAACCTCGAGCACTCCCGAACCCTGGATCAGTCCCCGGTGCTCGACCGCTATCGACCGCCCCTCGTCCCAGCCGATGACTTCCATCTCGTCGATCGTACGGAAGGGCCCGACGACGGTCTTCACCTCCATCCGGGTCCCCTCTCCCGAAGTCTGATCCCCGACGAAGACGATCCACTCGGCGTCCCTCATCCACGTGACATGTGAGGCGAGATCGGCGAGACGCTCCCAAACGACGCTCTGATCGGCGTCGACCGACCTTTGGACCGCAATTCGTGCCATGACCTCTATGCGACAATATCGTTGATGATCTATCTCGATCACGCCGCCACCACTCCGATGCGGCCCGAGGTCTGGGAAGCGATGGCTCCGTACGGTTCGGACTCGTTCGGGAATCCGGCCGGATTCCACGGGGCTTCTCGCTCCGCCAAGAACGCCCTCGAGGAGGCCAGAGAGCGGATTGCCGCAGCCATCGGGGCGCAGCCGATGGAGATCGTCTTCACATCAGGGGGCACCGAGAGCGACAACCTGGCACTCAAGGGGGCGGTCTACAACTCATCTCCGGCTCGGGGCCTGGTGACCACCACCGTGGAGCACGAGGCGGTCCTCGAGACGGGCTACTTCCTCGAGCGCATTGGCATGCCGGTGACCATCCTGGGGGTGGACAGCGAGGCGAGAGTCGACCCGGACCGCGTCGCCGCTGCGGTGAGCGACGAGACAGCAGTGGTCTCGGTCATGGCAGTCAACAACGAGACCGGCACGGTCCAGGACCTATCGGTGATATCGAGGGTGGTCAAGGACGTCAATCCGCGGGCCCTCGTCCACAGCGACGCCGTGCAGGCGTTCAGCAGCGAGAGTATCGATGTCGGCGCGATGGGGTTGGACCTGCTCAGCCTCACGGCTCACAAGTTCGGTGGGCCCAAGGGCGCCGGCATTCTCTACGTCCGCGACGGCACCGCCCTCGAGCCAGTGATGCACGGCGGGGGCCAGGAGTTGGGCCGCAGGTCCGGCACCAACGACGTCGCCTCGGCGGTTGGAATCGCAACGGCGATGGAGTTGGCAGTTGCGGACCGGGCGCGGTTCGGGTCGGAGATCGGAGCGATTCGCGACTCCTTCGAGAACGATCTCAAGGACCGTCTGAACGTGGTCGTGAACACCCCGGGAAAGGGTCGGTCGAGCCACCATCTGAATGTCCGATTTCCCGGGGTCCTCAACGAGACTCTCCTCATGCTTCTCGACCAACGCGGTGTTTACGCGTCCGCAGGTTCGGCGTGCCAGTCCGGCGCCGCCACCGTCTCGCACGTTCTCGAAGGGATGGGTCTCGCCCCGGGTCAGGCCCGGGAGAGCGTGCGGTTCACTTTTGGATGGACCTCGACGGCTGACGAAGCCGCTGAGGCAGCCGGGATCGTCTCGGAGCTCGTCGACCGGTTGGCCTGAGATGCGTGTCCTCGTCGCCATGTCCGGAGGAGTGGACTCCTCGGTTGCAGCCGCCTTGATGAAAGACGAGGGCCACGACGTGATGGGCGTGACCCTCAAGCTCTGGTCGGGACCAAAAGGCGAGGCACCTACCGCCGGTTGCTGCACCGTGTCCGACGCCGAGGACGCCCGAAGGGTCGCCGCCCAACTCGACATCCCCTACTACGTCCTCGACCACACCGAGGACTTCCGGGGCGGGGTCGTCGACCGTTTCGTCGCCGACTACGCCTCGGGTCGAACCCCCAACCCATGCATCGAGTGCAATCGCACGGTCAAGTTCGACCGTCTTCTCTCCCGACTCGACGACTTCGAGTGCGACGTCCTGGTCACCGGTCATCACGCCCGGACCCGTCTGGTCGACGGGGTGTGGCACCTCAGGCGGGGTGAGGACCACGCCAAGGACCAGTCGTACGTCCTCTCCATGCTGACCCAGCGCGAGCTGTCGAGGACCAGGTTCCCGGTCGGGGAACTCACCAAGAAGGAAGTACGACGCATCGCCGCCGGCATGGGGATGCGCACCGCGCACAAGCCCGAGTCGATGGACATCTGCTTCGTCGGGCAACGGGACTACCGGGGCTTCCTCCATGACGTGGCCCCGCAGGTCTTCGAGTCGGGCTCGGTGGTCGACACCGACGGTCGGGAGGTCGGGACTCACCGGGGTGTGGCAGGGTTCACCATTGGCCAACGTCGCGGCATCGGCGTGGCGGTCGGCGAGCCCAGGTTCGTGATCAAGATCGACGCCGGGACCTCCACTGTGGTGGTCGGCTCCCGTGAGGACCTCGGAGTCAACGAGGTCGATCTCGAACAAGTCACCTGGACATCCGGGTCCTCCCGTGACGGTGACGTGATGGCCCAGTATCGGGCCCACGGCGAGCCTGTCGCCGCTGCCATCCACGGGACGAAACTCGGGTTCATGGAGCGTCAGGAGGCCGTCGCTCCGGGCCAGACAGTGGCTTTCTACGACGACGATGTCGTTCTCGGTGGTGCGTTGATAGCGTCGACTGCATGAACCAGAAGTCCCGTGCGTTGATCTTCGGTGACGAAGCCCTCGCCTACGACCGGCATCGCCCCAGGTACCCGGTCGGGTCGATCGACCACGTTCTCGGGCTCACCGATGTCAGCAGGGCCGTCGAGATCGGGGCCGGCACGGGTATCGCCACCGCCCAGATGGTCCGCCCCGGGCTGGAGATCCTGTGTTTGGAGCCCTCGGCGGCCATGGCCGGGATTCTCCGATCCCGCGGACTCGCCGGAGTGACCGTGGAGGTCACGACCTTCGAAGACTGGGAGGACCGTGATGGTTCAGCCGACCTCATCTACGCGGCCCAGGCGTGGCATTGGGTCGATCCGACGACGTCTTACGACAAGGCCAAGAGAGTGCTGCGCCCCGGCGGTGCCATCGCTCTGATGTGGAACGTGCCTCTCGACCGGTACCAGCACTTTCGCTCGGTCTACGAGGAGCACGCCCCGGCCATCCTCGCCGAGAACGACAGACGGATCCAGAAGCGGGACGGCGACGGTTGGGAACGGGAGCTTCGTTCAGCCGGGTTCTACGACGTGCAAGTTGCCATGTTCGACTGGGAACAGGAGTTGGACGCCGCCGGTTTCTGTGCCTTGCGTGCGACATACTCGGATCACATGATGCTGCCGGACGACCAAAGGGCCCGTCTTCTGGCCGCGTTGCACGACGCGGTGGACGAATGCGGCGGCAAGACCACGTTCCGCTACCAGACCAGGGTGTTCAGTGGCATCGCCTGAAGACGTCGAGCGCATCGAGACCCTTCGACGAGAGATCCGGGAGCACAACTACAGGTATTACGTCCTGGACGACCCGATCGTGTCCGACGCCCAGTTCGACACGCTGCTCCGCGAGCTCAAGGCCCTCGAGGAGACCAACCCGGACCTGATCACCCCCGACAGCCCGACCCAGCGAGTCGGGACCCCGATGGGCGACATGTTCCGCCCGGTGACCCATCTTCGCCCCATGTTCTCGCTCGACAACGGGGAGTCCCGCGAGGACCTCGAGGCCTGGGAGGCGAGGATGGAGCGACAACTCGGCGGGCCACCTTCCGGTTATGTCTGCGAGCTGAAGATCGATGGGCTCGCGGTCGTCCTCACCTATCGCAACGGCGTGCTCACCACCGGGGCGACCCGAGGAGACGGAACTGTGGGGGAGGAGATCACGGCGAATCTCCGCACGATCGATTCGATCCCACTCAGGCTTCGCGGCGACGACGTTCCCGAGGTCCTCGAAGTGCGGGGAGAGGTCTACATGCCGTACGACGCCTTCGACATGCTCAACGAGCAGCAGGCGGCGGAAGGCAAGCAGCTGTTCACCAATCCCCGCAACGCCGCAGCTGGAAGTGTTCGGATGAAGGACACCACCGTGACGGCCCGCCGCAAGCTCGACATTTGGGTCTACCAACTCGGGTTGGTCGAGGGAGGCCCCGCATTCTCCACCCATTCGGAGACCGTGGAGTACATGGGCTCGCTGGGTCTGCGGACCAACCCGGCGAGCGAGGTCGTCGGCACGATCGAAGAGGTATACGCCTACGTCGAACGGGCCGAGAACGATCGTCATGACATGAGCTATCAGACCGATGGTGTCGTCATCAAGGCGAACTCCCTCGCCGAGCAGGACATCCTCGGCTTCACCGCCAAGGCTCCTCGATGGGCGATCGCATACAAGTTCCCACCCGAGGAGCAGATCACCACCCTCCGCGACATCATGATCAACATCGGACGGACCGGGGCCGCGACCCCGTTCGCCGTCCTCGAACCGGTCTTCGTCGGTGGGGCCAACGTCGGAATGGCCACCCTCCACAACGAGGATCAGGTCATGGCCAAGGACGTTCGCATCGGCGATCAGGTGATCGTCCGCCGTGCCGGAGACGTGATCCCGGAGGTCGTGGGGCCCATCGTCTCTGCCCGAACGGGCGAGGAGAAGATCTGGCAGATGCCGACCAACTGCCCGTTCTGTGGCCATCCCATCATCCGACCCGAGGGCGAGGCCGTGGCCCGTTGCACGGGTGGCTTCGAATGTCCCTCACGAATGCGTGAGTGGCTCTTCCATTTCGCCAGCCGCGGAGGCATGGACATCGAACACCTGGGATACAAGACGATCGACCTGCTCCTGGCACGGGACCTCATCTCCGACCCCGCAGACATATTCACATTCGACAGCTCAGAGCTCCTCTCGGTCGAGGGCTGGGGTCAGATCTCGGTCGACAACCTGACTCGTGCCATCGAGGGCGCCAAGGAGCGACCGGTCGCCAAGCTGCTCACCGCACTGGGGATCCGACACGTCGGGGGCACCGTGGCCCGCATGCTGGTCCGTCACTTCAAGGGCATGAGCGCTCTCATGGACGCCTCCGAGGAGGAGATCGCGGCCATCGATGGGATCGGCCCCAAGATCGCCGCCGGGGTCGCCGAGTGGTCAGCCGACCCGGTGAACCGTGATCTCGTCACCAAGCTGGGGGAGGCGGGGGTTCGTCTCGAGGAGGAGGCACCTGAGGGGGTTTCCGGCGATCTCCTGGCCGGTGCCACATTCGTGGTTTCGGGAACGATCGAAGGCTTCACCAGGGAAGAAGCCCAGGCAGCCATCGAGGAAAGAGGCGGCAAAGCGACCGGATCTGTGTCCGGAAAGACCACAGCGCTGATAGTGGGAGAGTCGCCTGGAGCTTCAAAGACCAACAAGGCACAGGATCTCGGCGTCCCGATCATCGACGGGGACACGTTCAAGAAGCTCCTCCAAGAGGGACTCCCGGTCCTGGACTAACGCACGACCTAGCCCCTCAGCCGACCCGGAAGGTCCACTTGAACCTGCCGGTGTCGGGCAGACCGGTATAGGTGTTCCAGACGATGTTCACCGTGTGCTCACCCGGAGTCCATTCGGTGATGGTGGGGCTGGTCGGGCTGGGGGCCCAGGTATAGACACCGGTGGCCTCCACGAACCGGGCGTCGACGATCGGCCAGCCGTCGACGGTGATGTCGGCGACGTAGCCGACCACGAGATCGATCTCCAACGTCGCTTGGGGCGGCACCAGGTCGCCCGGCAGTGGTGAGATCGCCTCGATCTGCTCGGGTAGCTCGATCGCCTCGCCTTCCGGCGAGAGCGCCACGCCGAAGGCGATGGCGGCGAGGCCGATGAGGGCGAGACCGACGTAGATGTAGCGGTACGGCATCAGTTGGCGTGCAGTGCCTGGTTCAGCCCGCCCCAGGAGCCGGTTCGATTGAGGGCCTCGACGGCCCCGTTCACCGAGTTGCGGCGGAACAGCATGTTGTCGACGCCGGACAGGTCACGGCCCTTGGCGGTGGTCCCGTCGGGCAGGGTGACGATCGTCCCGGCCGTCACGTACAGACCAGCCTCGACGACGCAGTCGTCGCCGAGCGAGATGCCGACTCCGGAGTTGGCGCCGAGGAGGCAGTTCCTGCCGAGACTTATCACCTCGGTGCCACCGCCGGAAAGGGTGCCCATTATCGAGGCGCTGCCTCCGACGTCGGTGCCGTCACCGACGACGACCCCTGAGCTGATGCGACCCTCGACCATCGACGTGCCCAGGGTCCCGGCGTTGAAGTTGACGAAACCCTCGTGCATGACGGTCGTCCCCTCGCCCAGGTAGGCGCCGAGCCGGACACGGTCTCCATCGGCGATTCTGACGCCGGACGGCACGACGTAGTCGATCATCCGGGGGAATTTGTCGACCGAGGTGACGGCCGGGGGTCTGCCGGCGGCGATCAGCGCCTTCTTCACCTCGGTGAACGTGTCGACAGCGCAAGGGCCTTCGGTGGTCCACACCACGTTGTTGAGAGTCCCGAAGATGCCCTCCACGCTGATGTCATGTGGCTTGTAGATGCGGTGGGAGAGCAGGTGGAGCCGGAGGTAGGCGTCGGCGGCGTCGGCGGGAGGCGCCGACAGGTCGGCGATCTGAGCCTCGATCACCCGGGTCTCGACCCGGCGCGGCTCGTCGACCATGGCGAGGGAGCTCAAGTCGCCCTCGGTGCTGGTGGGGTCGGGGTACCAGACGTCGAGGACCTGGTCCCGGGAGAACGTGGCGAGCCCGACGGCTTTGACCGAGTCCTGGATCACACGGAGCAGGGTAACTTCCCACGCACGTTGACTCTCACCGACACCCTGGCCTGGCTCGTCGACATCCCATCCGAGACGGGCAACGAGATGGGGATCAGGGACGCCATCGCCGAACGACTTCGTGGATTGCCGCAAACAGTCGTGAACAACTCGCTCGTCGTGGGCAGCCCGGGCGCCGGCAGCGTTGCCTTGTTCGGACACACCGACACAGTCCCACTTCAGGGCCATGTCGGTGCGCGTATCGAGGGCGATCGCCTCCACGGTCTGGGGGCCACCGATATGAAGGGTGGGCTGGCAGTGATGATCCACCTGGTGGAGGATCTGAAGCGTCCACCGGTCGCGGTCTTCTACGCCGGTGAGGAGGGACCCCTGTCCGGCAACGACCTCGCTTCGGTGCTCGAGTCGGTCCCCGGTCTGAACGACATCGAGGCGGGGATCGTCATGGAGCCGACCAACCGCGAGGTCCACGCCGGATGCCAGGGGTCGATCAATGCCAGGGTCTCGTTCCTGGGCGAGCCCGGGCACTCGGCCCGGCCCTGGCGTGCGGTGAACGCAGTCACCAAGGCAGGCGAGTTTCTCATGCGGATGGACCAGCTCGAGCCCGAGCTGCACCCGATCGAAGGCCTTGAGTTCAAGGAAGTGATTTCGGTGACCAGGGCCAACGGCGGGATCGCCAACAACATCATCCCGGGACGATTCGACCTCAACGTCAACTACCGATTCTCACCCGACCGGACGATCGAGGCGGCCGTCGCTCGTGTGCACGAGGTGTGTGCGGCGGCCGACGAAGTCGAGATCGTGGATCAGGCGCCCGCCGCCTACCCCGAGGTGGCCCACCCACTCTTCCAGCGTCTCATCGAGACAGCCGGGACCGGGGTCGCCCACAAACAGGGTTGGACCGATGTCGCCCAGCTCGCGGAGCGCGGAATCCCCGGGATCAATTTCGGACCGGGAGAGACTGCTCTGGCCCACAAACCCGGCGAGTCGATCGCCCTCGACGACCTCGACTTCGTCTACGGGACCCTGGCGCGAATCCTCGGGTGAGTTTCCCGACAGGGTTCCTACACTTCCCCGCCATGCCCATCGACATCGATATCGCCCATGTCGCGCGTCTCGCCAGGCTCGATCTGACCGACGATGAGCTCGAGGTCTATCGGGCCCAGCTCGGTGTCATCCTCGACCACGCAGCCAAGGTCCAGTCGTTGCAGGGCGAGCCGCAGGTGGCGTCGGCCCACCCGCTCGGGTTCGTCAACGCCTATCGCGACGATGTGGTCGTCCCCTCCCTGGATCGGGATGAGGTCCTGGCTGCGGCTCCCGAGACAGAGGACGGGTACTTCGTCGCCCCTCCGGCACTGGAGACCGGGTGAGTCCCAACGACCTCACAATCGTCGCAGCCGGGGAACGGCTTCGGGCGGGTGACCTGACTGCGGTCGAGCTGCTCGAGGCCACCCTGGACCGCGCCCATCGCACCGAGGCCCAGCTCCACGCCTATCTGACCATCGATCGGGATGGCGCCCTGGAGGCAGCGGCCGCGGCCGACGCTGATCTCGCCAAGGGTGTCGACCGGGGCCCGCTGCAGGGCATACCTATGGCGTTGAAGGACAACATGTGCACCCGGGGTGTGGAGACGACGGCCTCTTCCCAGATTCTCTCCGGTTACCGGCCGCCCTATGACGCCACCGTCGTCACCAGGCTTCGAGACGCCGGTGCGGTGATCGTCGGCAAGACGAACCTCGACGAGTTCGCCATGGGGTCGTCGACCGAGAACTCCGGTTACGGCGCCACGTACAACCCTTGGGACATCAGCCGGGTCCCCGGCGGGTCATCGGGTGGCTCGGCGGCGGCTGTCTCGGCCGGTTCGGCCCTCTGCGCCCTCGGCTCCGACACCGGTGGGAGCATCCGTCAGCCGGCATCCCTGAGCGGGATCGTGGGGATGAAGCCGACTTACGGGACGGTCAGTCGCTACGGGTTGATCGCCTTCGCCTCCTCGCTCGACCAGATCGGGCCCCTGTCACGCAGTGTCACCGACGCGGCCGTCACACTCGCGACGATCTGGGGCCACGATCCCCGGGATGCGACCTCGTACGCCGGTGACTATCCGGATCCTTCGGCGGAGTTGGGGCGTGGGATCGACGGGATGCGGATCGGTGTGGTCTCCGAGCTCGCCGGCGAGGGATACGAGCCCGCGGTGGAATCAGCGGTGTCGTCCATGGTGGAGAGTCTCGCCGAAGCGGGAGCCGAGATCGTCGAGCTGTCGCTGCCAACGTTCGAGATCGCCCTCTCCGCGTACTACCTGATCGCACCGGCCGAGGCTTCGGCCAACCTGGCCCGTTTCGACGGGATCAGGTACGGGCACCGCGCCGATGGGTCCTCGACCGAGACGTTGATGGCCCGGACCCGTGCCGAGGGGTTTGGCCCGGAAGTCACACGGCGAATCCTGCTCGGCACCTATGCCCTTTCGGCCGGCTATTACGACGCCTTCTACGGACAGGCCCAGAGGGTGCGGGCGGCGATCCAGGACGACTTCGCCCGCGCCTATGAGCAGGTCGACGCCCTGGTCTCGCCGACCAGCCCCACCGTTGCCTTCCCCGCCGGTGCCCGGGTCGACGACCCGCTGGCCATGTATCTCTCCGACATCTGCACCATCCCATCGAATCTGTCCGGCCATCCGGCGATCTCTGTGCCGATCGGGGTCGACGGCCAGAACCTGCCGATCGGATTCCAGGTGATGGCCCCGGCTCTCGGGGAGACGACTCTGTTCCGGGTCGCCGCCGAGGTGGAGCGGCTCGCCGCATTCACGGCCCGGCCGGTTCTCGAGGAGGTGGCGTCGTGACCTGGGAGCCCGTGATCGGGATCGAGGTTCATGCCGAGCTGTCGACCCGTTCCAAGATGTTCTGCGGCTGCGCTGTCGAGTTCGGCGCCGAGCCGAACACCAACGTTTGCCCGGTCTGTCTCGGATTGCCCGGTGCGTTGCCGGTGCCCAACCGCCAGGCCATCGAGTGGATCATGGCGATCGGGCTCGCCCTCGACTGCCAGGTCGCGCCGATGTCAGTGTTCCACAGGAAGAACTACTTCTATGCCGACCTGCCGAAGAACTATCAGATCTCCCAGTTCGACGTGCCCGTCTGCTCGGAGGGACATCTCGACATCTCTGTCGACGGGGCGACGCGGACCATCGGGATCGAACGCGCCCACATGGAGGAGGACACCGGCAAGTCGACGCATGTAGGCGACGGTGGGCGGATCCACGCCGCCCAGTCCACCCTCCTCGACTTCAACCGCTCCGGCGTTCCCCTCGTCGAGATCGTGTCCAAGCCGGATATCCGCAGCGCCGCCGAGTCGCGGGCGTACGCCCAGGAACTGCGGGCGGTCGTCGCCGAGTTGGGGGTTTCCGACGCCAGGCTCGAAGAGGGGTCGATCAGGTTCGATGCCAACGTCTCGGTCCGCCCCGAGGGGGCCGAGGAGTACGGGACGAAGGTCGAGATCAAGAACATGAACTCGTTCCGTTCTCTGGAGCGGGCGGTGGAGTTCGAGATCGCACGTCAGATCGAAGTCCTCGAGTCGGGCGGCGAGGTCATCCAGGAGACCAGACACTGGGACGAGGAGGCCGAAGTCACCCACTCGATGCGGACCAAAGAGGGATCGTCCGACTACCGATACTTCACCGAGCCGGACCTGGTCCCGATGGTGATGGACGACACCTGGATCGCCCGGGTTCGTGACGGGCTCCCCGAACTGCCCGCGGCTCGCCGCTCCCGTTATGTGAGCGACGGTCTCGACCCGCATCTCGCCGGAGTTCTCTCCGACATGTCCGGCAGCTTGCGTTCGATCTACGACGATGCCGTGGCCGCCGGGGCGCCCAGCCGGCAGACGGCCAACTGGGTGACCGGCGAAGTCAATGCCTGGGTCCGTCGCACCGAGTCGGACATGGTCCCGATCACCGGGGCGCAACTCGCCGAGCTCGTCGCGATGGTCGAAGACGGGACGGTCTCATCATCGGCCGCCAAGGAAGTGCTCGAGGGGGTGCTTTCGGGAGAGGGCGGTCCGCGCGCCGTGGCGGAGGCGAGAGACCTCACTCAGATCTCGGACACCTCCGAGCTCGTGGCCGCCGTCGAGTCGGTGCTCGCCGAGAATCCGGATGCCATCGAGAGCTTCCGCTCCGGGGAGACCAAGGTCGTGGGCTTCCTCGTCGGTCAGGTGATGCGGGCCACCCAGGGCAAGGCCGATCCGAAACTGGTCAACGATCTTCTGCGGAACAAGCTGTCAGGCTGACGTCGGCTTGTTGCTTCCGATCTCCCTGACGAAGTTGAGAAAGATCCCGGCCGGTGAGGTCAGCAGGATGAGCACCACGACCTGAAGCAGGCCCAGGTCGCCCAGAAAGACGTTGACCACGCAGGCGATACCGAATGCCGAGGTGAGCGTCACGTAAACGATCCACGACTCCTTTGGCGTCCAGATCGCCGGGTCCCGGTCTCGCGCTCGCCAGAGGTCGTTGGCTGCGAACACAGCCACCAGTGCAGACCCGATCCGAAGCGTCGTGAGGTCGTCACCGGTGATGGTGTGGATCGGCATGAGTGACAGGCAGAGGAAGGCAATCGTCAGTGCATGGCGGACGATCGTGCGGACCCGCCACAGGTTGATCGGGTCCCATCCTGTTGGGTCGTCGCGAAGCCAGGCGATAACGGCGCCGAAGCCGGCGAGGCTGACCGAGAGGCCGGCGATGGTCGTGAAGAACGGCTGACCCTCCACGTCGGCGATGTTATGAGGCGTGATCGCTCGATCCCCGGATTGTCACCCTGGCAATGCGGGAGTTCTCCAAGCCCGTCGTTATCTTGTGAGGTGGAATGCACAGACAGACGAAGGTGATCGCGACTCTGGGGCCGTCGGTGGCCTCGCTCGAAGGGGTTCGGTCCCTCGTCGAGGCCGGGATGGACGTCGCCCGCCTCAACTTCTCCCACGGTGGGCACGACCTGCATCGCAAGTTCTACGAGTGGGTCCGTTCCGCCGCCGCAGCCACCGGACGGACCATCGCCATCATGCAGGACATCCAGGGCCCCAAGCTGCGGATCGGAGAGTTCCCGGGTGGTGTCATCGAGCTGAGCACCGACAGCGAGGTCGATCTGCTTCCCGACTCGGGAATCGGTGACCAGTTCCGGATCCCGATCGGCTACGAGTCCCTGCTCTCCGATGTGAGCCCAGGCGACCGGGTTATCCTCGCCGACGGGATGGTGTCTTGTGAGGTGGTGGGGCGCACCGACGACACACTCAAGGCTCGGGTGGTGACGGGCGGGGTCCTCTCCGACCACAAGGGCGTCGCCTTTCCGGACAGCCGTCTCTCTGTGGGGAACATCACCCCCAAGGACGAGGCGGACCTGGCTCTCGGCAGGGAGCTGGGTGTCGACTTCGTCGCCGCTTCGTTTGTTCGCAGTGCCGCCGATGTCGAGGCGGTGGCGGCCCTCGCCGGCGACGCCCCCATCGTCGCCAAGATCGAGCTGGCTCAGGCCCTCGACAATCTCGACGAGATCCTCAAGGTCTCGTTCGGGGTGATGGTCGCCCGTGGTGATCTGGGCGTGCAGCTTCCGCTCGACCGGCTTCCGCTGGTTCAGGCGGACATCATCAAGCGGGCAAACGCCGCCGGGCGGGTAGCTGTGACCGCCACCGAGATGCTGGAGTCGATGACCCACGCCCCCCGGCCCACCCGGGCTGAGGTGACCGATGTCGCCCACGCCGTGATGAACGGCACCGACGCGGTGATGCTCTCGGGTGAGACCGCCGTCGGGGACTTCCCGGCGCAGACCGTTCGAGCGATGGCCCGAATCTGTCAGACCATCGAAGAAGGGACGCTGTCGGGGGAGAACCCGATCCCGTTCGTGGTCGGGCACAACGACGTCGCCTCCGCGGTCGCACAGGCCGCGACCCAGATCGCACGGAACGTGGGCGCGAAGACCATCGTCGCCTTCACCGAGACCGGGTCGACCGCCCGTCTCATCTCGAAGTACCGGCCGGCCCAGCGAGTGGTCGCCTTCACCCCCAACACCACGACCCGACGGCGGATGGCCTTGTACTGGGGGATACAGCCCCATGCCTTCGAGCGACGTGACTACACCGACGACGAGATCGCCGCGGCGGCGGAGATTCTCTCTGCCGAGGGTGTCGTCGCCCAGGGGGAGACGGTGGTGATGGTGGCCGGGGTGCCACCCAACTTCCAGGCCTCGACGAATCTGGTCAAGGTGCATCAGATCGGCGAGATTGCCGGAGCCTTAGGGGGCTAGACCTGACGAGCTTCTGGAGACTGTCTAGCTTCCAGGAATGAACGAACTGGACCTGGCTCTGCGCCAGATCGCGGAACACATCTCCGGCTACAGACGCGACCTGAGTGAGTCGCCCGTTGGTCCACGCGCCACGAGGGCCGAGATCCGGTCTGGCATGTCGGAGCCCGTGCCGGAGACCGGCCTCAGCACACAGGAAGTCGTTGCAGAGCTGATCGAGCGGGCGACACCCGGGCTGATGGCGTCGGCTGGTCCGCGCTACTTCGGCTTTGTGGTCGGGGGCTCTCTCGATGCCGCCTTGGCTGCGGATGTCCTCACCAGTGGCTGGGATCAGGTCGGTTTCAACGAGGCACTCTCGCCGGCGGCGCTTGCATTCGAGGACGTCGCTGGTGGATGGCTCAAGGAACTGCTGCGTATCCCGGCCGGTGCTTCAGTCGGCTTTGTCACCGGTGCGCAGGCAGCCAATACCGTTGGACTGGCTGCGGGAAGATGGAAAGTCCTGCGGGACAAGGGTTGGGATGTCGGTCTGGATGGGCTGTTCGGAGCTCCTCGCATCAGAGTCGTGGTCGGCGAAGAGCGTCACGCCACGGTTGATCGATCGTTGCGGCTGTTGGGAATCGGCGAGAACGCGATGGCCGTCGTACCTGCGGGCAGGGACGGCTCCATGGACGTTTCGTTGCTGGCTGACATCCTCGATGGCGAACCGGAAGCTCCAACGATCGTCGTAGCTCAGTCAGGCAACGTGAACACAGGTGCATTCGACGATCTGGTGCGGATCTCCGACGAAGTCCATCGGCGGGGTTCGTGGCTGCACGTCGATGGCGCGTTCGGTCTGTGGGCAGCAGCGAGTCCCGAACTGACACACTGGGTGGACGGCCTCGAAGGGGCTGACTCATGGGGATGTGACGGACACAAATGGCTGAACGTCCCCTATGACTCCGGATACGCATTCTGCGCACACCCTGATGTCCACGCAACGGCGATGGCGTATACGGCGGAGTATCTGACGGGCCAAGTGGCAGGACGCGAATTCGGGGGTGGCGACTACGTGCCGGAGTCGTCACGAAGAGCCCGAGGTTTTGCGACATGGGCGACCATCCGTTCGCTGGGTCGGACCGGGGTGATCGAGCTCATCGACAGATGCTGTCGACTCGCCCGACGGCTCGCGGAGACTGCGCCGGCGATTCCAGGTGTTCAGATCGTCAACGATGTCGTGCTGAACCAGGTCTTGATACGCGTGGGGGACTCCTCGTTCACGCATACCGTGGAAGAGCTGATTCAACGCGATGGGACGGTGTGGCTTGGGGGTACAGCCTGGCGGGGCGAACGGCTCCTGAGGGTGGCGGTGTCCAACTGGTCGACGAGTGAGGAAGATATCGACCTAACCGTCGATGCGATCGCTCGGGCTGTGAGGGACGCATCGCGGGTCTGACGGCTGCGCGTGGTTGGGCCGGCGCAAAAAAGTCCGACCGGTCGGTACGAGAAGCCCATATTGTCCATCGAATCAGCACGCATGACTACCTCAAGGCTCGTCTCCGCTATGTGAGGCAGGACTTCGACGAGGTCCTGGACCAATTGACCGACGCCGACCTGGCTCTACGCCCGATCGACGAGATGCCTTCGGTGGCGGGTCTCCTCGTCGAGATGGCGAACAAGGAAAAGGAGCTGATCGCCTGGCTGCGAACAGGGGAGTGGCCCGAGGATGATCCCGACGCATTCGAGGAGTCAGCGATGCTCGCCGAGATTCGAGCAATGTTTGCCAGCCTGCGGGAGGACACGCTCGCCTACATCGACTCGTTCGACGACGACGGACTCGAGGAGTTGGTGCGCTGTCCGGACAAGTGGTGGGAGGCGCTCCGTCTCGAGGCATGTCCGCGCAGCGAGATCCTGAGGAACATCGCGTCGCACGAGTGGTATCACACCGGACAGCTGATCGTTTACCTGAACGCACGGGGCTAGCTGGCTTCGGGTGGTGCGCGCCCGGTGGTACACCTGTGGCCGAGTGGGCTGGTCCAGTGGTCTTGGTTGTCGCATCGTCGGTATTGCCAGCCGTGGTCTCGTAGTTGGTGATCGTGATCGCAGTCGCGGGGGGGACGACACATCCGGGAAACGAACAGGTGGGTTGTAGGAGGTTCTGAAAACCGAATCTCGGTCAAGATGGCGAGAATGCAATTGTTCCGGTCACGACTTCTGAGGCGATGTCGATGAGGAGGCGGTCGTGAGACCAGGCGCAGGCTCGGAGTACGTCGGCGGCGGAAGCAGCGTCGATTCCCAACTGGGCCATGACCATGCCGGTGGCCTGATGGAACGTGTCGTGCTCGCCTGGCTGGTCCAGTGAGGCGGGCCATTGGCCGAGAGAGCCGATCACCAATGAGCCGAGTACCGATGCGATCTGCTCGGCGTCGGCGAGAGTTTCGGGCGTGATCGTGCCGTGTCGATTTTGGAGGTTGAGTGTGGCGAAGGTGGTTCCTGCCACCCGAAGGGGGACGCCGCCGATGGACTGGTAGCCGAAGGCGTGGGCCTTGGCCGAGAGCCGCGGCCAAGGGTTGGTGTTGGAGGGGGCGGTTGTTGCGGTCTTCGACGTGTTGTTCGCGCCGGCGTCGAAGCACGGCCCCTCTTGGAGGGTGAACTCCCATTCGTCCAGGGTGCGAGAGTCGTCCGAAGAGGCACACAGTACGAGTTGATTGGAAGGTCCAACATAGGAAATGGTGATGTCACTGACTTCAAGCAGTCGGGCGCAGTCAGTGGCCAGCGAATCTGGTACGCCGGGTTTGTCCCAGGTTGCGAAGGATTCCCGCAGAGCGTGGATGTCGGAGGTACTGATCATAGGTGCGCTCGATCCTCGATCATCGCGTCCAGGCCGACCAATTCGAGGACTCGGCGCACCAGCGACGACGGCTCCCTTATCGTGATGGTCGCGGGGTCGTGCCCATCAACAGCCGCGAGCAGAGCGCGCAGTCCGCTGGCGTCGATGAACTCCAGGTCAGGGAGGAGGTATATGACCCTGCGGCGATGACCATTGCTCCCGCTCGGATCGCGGTAGGGCTCGAGGTGCTGTTTCAGCATCGGGCCGGTGGCGAGGTCCAGTTCGCCTCGCACCGTGACCACCCAAGCGGATGGATCTTCGCTGCTGACGGCGACGTCGAGAGGAGGAAGGTCGTGACCGAATGGGCCTGCTCTCGGTTCGGAAGCTCTGATGGTCATGTCCCGGCCTCTCCGTAGATGATTGAGGGTCCGCCAGGATCTAGAGCAGATTGCTTTGGTAGCTGTCTACCACCTTACAGGCGCAGCCGCTCTATGAGAAGAACGCGAATACCGGCGTTAATCGCCAGTGGTCAAGTGTGGTGGCGTCAGGTCGCCCGCGACTATGGCGGCGGAGACGTCCCGGAGCCGCTGGTTGTTGCTCCGGGCATGATCACGGATGCGCCCGAACGCCTCGTCCATGGTCATCCCGGTCCCGTGCGCGACGATGCCCTTGGCTTGCTCGATCACAACCCGGGTCTCGAGAGCCGTCCGGAGCTGGGAGATCAGCGTCCGGTCGTCGATGGCTGCCCGATCCTGGAGAATGGCGATAGTGGCCAGATCCGCTAGAGCCTGGGCGGCGGTCAGATCTTCGTCGGAGAGGTCGACCGTCTCGGTCGAGTACAAGTTGAGCGCTCCCAGGACCTGGCCGCGGAGCCGCATGGGAATAGCCGTGACTGCTCGGAAGCCCTCCGCAACTGCCGCCTCACCGAATCCTGCCCACTTGTGTTGCGCCTGAGATCTCCCAAGGTCGCCCGACCTGACCGGCCGGCCGGTCCGAAACGCTTCCATTCCGGGACCACCCTGATTGTCCAGTTCCAACAGCTCCACCACGCCGGCGGCCTCGCTGCTCGCCGCCACCACCCGCAACTCACCGTTCCCGTCGGTCAACAACAACCCGGCCTGAGCCACATCCAACAGATCCGTGCAGCTCACCACCAGCTCATAGAACAAGTCGACCGGGTCGAAGTCCGAGACGAGCGTGTCCGCCAGGCTCACCAGCACCCGGACCAACCGACCCTCCCGAAACGTCATGTGGCTCAGAATAGGTTGAACGTCGGTGGCGGGAGGCGGAGTGTCGTCGAAATCGGCAGTTGTTGTGAGGTCCTCGATCGAAGCTCCGGCGAATCGATGGGCAGGCGGCTTTCTTGGATTCTCGTTTGCGTTAGATGTCGGATTCGGCAACGTAGGACAACCGTTCGCTGCAAAGACAACTCCTCGAGAAAACGCAGGAGAAAAGGATACCGCTCAAGGCACCTATGGCTGAATGTGGTCGGAACGGATCTGGCGATCGACCATGAGGGACATGTCCGTCATCAGGGTGCGTGATATGCGCTATTGCGGCTGTATGGCTGACCGATCGAGCCTTGCTGTGCCTCACGCCACAGAGGTCAGCTGTTCGGCTGGCCGTTCGCTATTGCGGAACCGAATCGGATGAGATTGGCGTCTCGATCGAGACAGGCTCCCTCTCGTAATCCGTAGTTGGTGTCGCTCGGCTCTACGAGACGCCCATCGATTCCGGCTCGAGTCCATTCTCGATAGAGAGCGTCGGCATCATCGACGTACAGGTATACCGCGCTCATGTTCCGCTTCGGTTTCAAGTCATCGACCTGCGCGAGGTGGAGTTCGATGCCGTCACGTTCGGCGAACGCATAGGGCTCATGGCCTTCAAAGCGTCGGACTGAGAACCCGAGCTTGCCGTAATGCTCGACCGCCGAGTCGATGTCCCGGACCGGGAACACCGGCGAAAGACGGTCGAAGCTCACGGTCGCACGATAATCCGACCTCACCCCTGTTTGCTCGGACGGGAATCGGACTCAGGTAGCGCGCCGATCACCCTGATCCCGGTGCTGACGACAAGGGTCTTCCGACTCTGGGTTTCTCGTTGGCCCGTGAAATAGGTTCACGGCGAAGACGAAAGCCGAACGGAGCAGACCATCTGGCAAACACGGTGAACGAGAAAACGATGGGTGATCAGCAACCAACCAAGGCGAGCGGCCGCGCGTTAGCCATTCGACCGGTGCTCACAGCGTGGGTATTGACGGTCGGAGTGGATCTCTTCTTCAATGCGGGTGTCTTCGGGCCGCTATTTGATCGGGAACGGGAGCCAAGCCTGCTTTCCGACGAGCAGCTCTTCCGTCGCATCCCGATGGCGTACCTGGTGCTTCTGGCCGGCGTCACCGCTCTGGCCTGGATCATCGACTCGACCGACGTGGTTGATGTGCGACGTGGCATCGGTGTGGGAGTTCTCACAGGCGTGACCTTCTCGTTGATGGGACTGGTCTTCCTCTGGACGGCCGTCGAGATGACGGGAGTGTTTGTGGCTGCTGGTTCGCTGGTGGTGATCGTCGAGTTTGCTTCTGCTGGATGGGTGTTGTCGGCATTCCGGACTGGCCTCGACGCGGCACGGCTCACTCGCCGGGTTCTTCTGATCGCGCTTCTCTCTGCGATCGCCGGCATCGTCATTCAGAACCTCCAGGCTTGAACCCAGGCATATCAGCCTGATTCCGAGCGAAAACGCCCCTCGCCTACGACCCGGGATGGGGACCAATGGCTGCATGTCGACTGCGAAGACTCCGATACCTGGCGGCTTGTCCTCACGCCCTGGCTAACCTCGCCCGACCATGGGTCAGAACGTCGAGATCAAGAAGACCACCTCCATCGGTGAGGTGCTGGTGATCGACACCGACCGCAGCTTCACCGGCCAGGACGGTCATACCATCAGCAGAGACTCTGAGCGCCACGGCGTCCCCGGTCGTCTTGCAGATCGTCTCTTCGCCCTCGATCTCGGCATCGACCACATCTACGTCTTGCAGAACACCGTCACGGTCCGACGTTCCGGTGGTTGGGACGAGGACAGCGCCGGCGTCGTCTCCGACGTCACCGGGTCGTTCCTCCGCTACTACGACGAAGAAGAGGAGTAGCGGGACCTATTCGTCGGGCGGCGAGCTACCAGGGTCCGTCGGCGTCGTCGTGGTCGGGGTCGTGGTCGGGGTCGTGGTCGGGGGCGGAGCTGTGGTCGTGGTCGTGGTGGTCGGGCACGCCACCGAGGTCCCCGGGACCTTGCAGGGGTGGACTTCGATGATCTCCCGCATCGGCCGATAGCGCCACACCCATTGCTGTTCCTCGACCTGTTCGGTGCCACCCTTCAGGATGGTTCGGGTCACCGTCACCGACCAGCCCTGACCAGCACTCTGAACCTTCTTCTGGCTGTTGAGGCCGACCTCCGGGTTGGCACGGATCAGGGGCTCACCTGGCTCGGTGAGGTTGTAGCGGTCGGAGGTGTTGCCCTTGACGTGCAGCGCCTCCGGTCCACCTTCGGCGGCGACACGCACGTTGGTGTTGCCGCCGCTGTGGTCCCCGATCAGGGTGCGGCCGTGGTTGAAGCCGAAGAAGCGGACTGTGATCGAAGTGTCGTTGTAGACGGTGTCGATGAGGATGGCGTGTTCCCGGTTGTTGCGGAACTTGAGGTCGATCGAGCGCCAGAAGAGCGTCGCCTCGACGCCCTCGGGATAGCGAGAGAAGTAGAACGAGTGAGGCTGGTGCTCCACGTCCTGGTAGCCGCCCCAGAAGACCGCGTTGTACATGGTCGTGGTGAACTGGCTGGTGCCGCCCCCGATGGTGTCGACGATCTCTCCGGCCACGATGGAGCCGGCATCCACATAGCCCTTCTCCAAGGTCCGTTCTCCGACATGGTCGTTGAGACTGAATGTCTCTCCCGGCAGGACCAGGGTCCCGTCGACTGCCTTGGCGATGGTGTGGATGTTGGTGACTCGAGGCTCACAGCAGTCGTGATAGGTCGTGAACTGAGAAACGAGGTGCTTCACGTTCAGACCCTCGAGGTACTCGGTCGTGACCTCGGGTTCCGCCCCCTCCACGATCGGCAGTTCGCCGGTCCGCTCGGACGTGAGGCTGGCGTCGTACAGCCGAGCAGCTGTCTCGACTTCGTCGATCCTCGTCCCGTTCTGACCAGGCTGAACTGACACGGTCATGTCGTCGTTGATCACCAGCTCGGCGTCGACCGGCGCGGCCTCGAACTGTTCGCGCAATGGTTCGAGGTAGGAGTCGATGACCGCGGAGTCGAATGAGTTCACGATCTCAGGCGGGCTGTTCGTGACCGTTTGTGAGACAAAGGCCTCTCGCAGCTGCTCGACCGAGACCACAGCCTCACTTCCGTCGTAGGTGAGGGTGATGGGCCCGGAGAGCATCCTCTGGGCCTCGGCAAGAGCTGCGTCCACGTCGGCGCTGGTCAGTTGGGGCTCGACCGTCGTTGTCGGTATCTCTTGGGTGACTGCCTCGGTGGCGAGCAGGCTGTCGAGCACGATCGTCTCCGCGGGCTCCCGGTCGACCCCGACACCCGTGGTCGGATAGACGGCCACGAGCTCGCCCTCGACGAGGGCGACAGAGCCGAGGTTGATCGGCTGGTCGATCACCTGGGTGTCCCACTCGTCGAACAGCTCCTGAATGGCGATCTCGTTTACGCTGCCCTCCAGCTCGATCAGGGTCGAGGAGAAGATGTGGCCCAGCCAGAAGAGGAACTGGTTGGCGAAGTTGCCGGTCCGGCCAACTTGCATCGCCTCTGCGACTGCCTTCTCCTCGTCGATGTCGAGTGCCGTATACCCGGGCTCGAGCTGGACCAACTCGCCTTCGATCTCGAAGTGGGCGATGCGGGCGAGTCTCCCGATCTCCAGGGCGCTCACCGCGTTGAGGGCTTCATCCTCGGTCTTGCCCCCCACCTCGGCCTCGGCGACCGAGACGCGACCCATCACCTCACCGGCCGAAGCCCATCTCGTCAGTCCATAGAAGGTGAGGAGGACGGCGAAGGTCGCACCGACGACTATGACCGCGGCGAGGAGAGGATGAATGGGAAAAGAGAGCTGCTTCTTCATCTGGAGGGCCGCCCCAACTGGCCCGGACCGAGGGCCGCCGATGGTACCGGTCGTCCGGTCCCAACCGGAACCTGATTCGTCCTATCTTCTGTATACGCTCGCCCTGGATGCTCGTTTCTATCCCGCATGTGATCCCGGGTGATGAGATTCGTGTCAGTGCAACAACGTATGTCGCCTGGAAGAAGTGCCCGGACAGCGCCAACGTCAAACTCCAGGGCATCTACGGCCCCGACTCGAAGCCGGCATTTGTCGGGTCTCTGGCCCACCGGATCTTCAGCCGACACCTGACCGGAGGCCCTATCGCCAGCGACGATTTCGTCCAGGCCTGCCGTGAGGAGATAGGGGCGTCGAATCTCAACAACAAGCTGGGCGGCCTCGAGATCAAACCCTCGGTACTGGCCGGCGTGATCGAGGAGGTGCGAGGTCTATACGAGCGGTTCGTGAACTTCCCGGGTGAGGGGTTCGAGAGCTCTGAGGTCGCGGTCGACATAGAGGCGGACGGTGACATCCGGCTCCTGGGGACCATCGACGCCGTCTACCGGGAGGACCTTGGCGGTCACCGGCTGGTGGATTGGAAGACCGGGGAGATCGGCGACGCCGAGGACCAGCTCCTCTTCTATTCGTTTCTCTGGGCGATGGAGAAAGACGAGCTGCCCGCATACGTCGAAGCGGTGTCGGTGCGGACAGGTGAGCGGTATCGAACCGTTCCCTCATCGGATGACGTTCGCCGGGTGTCCGCCGAGGTCGGTGATCTCGTGAACGAGATCCGGCGTGCCTGGAACGAGGGGTCGGCTCTCGAGCGTCGCGGTGGGCCGTGGTGTCGGTATTGCCCGATCCTCGAGGACTGCCCGGAGGGGAGTTCGGCTACGGCGCTCCTCGGGTGACGGTGGGAGCCCTCGACGAGGGCCCCCACCCGTTGTGATCCCGTCAGCAGCAGTCGCAGCCGCAGCCGCCGCAGCAGCCACCGGGATCGGTGTTGCGAAGTGTCATCATGCCTCCTTCGGACACATAGACGAGCTTCGATGTATCGATAATCGTCGATATATCGATGATTGTCAATGTATGCTGGGAGGGTGAAGACGATTCAGATCGACGACTTCTGCTGCACACCTCTCCACGACGGGGAAATCGACGCAGATCGAGCCAACGCCATGGCTCCCATGCTCGCCGCTCTCGCCGATC
Organism: Acidimicrobiia bacterium; assembly: GCA_035762545.1. Classification (GTDB taxonomy): domain Bacteria; phylum Actinomycetota; class Acidimicrobiia; order Spongiisociales; family ZC4RG35; genus JANQRA01. The sequence goes on along the minus strand of DASTOM010000024.1, from coordinate 168,770 downwards.
CGGTCAGGCTGCGCATCGTCTCGATGCTCCTGGCAGCTCCCGAGGGAACCTCCTGCGGTTGTGAGATGGAGGGACCTCTGGGACTCAGCCAGCCGACCATCTCCCATCACCTGAAGGTGCTGCGCGAAGCAGGGCTGGTCGAAGGAGAGCGACGGGGACGCTGGGTTCACTACCGCGTCGTCACCGAGCGACTAGAGGACGTCGCCGAGGCACTGAGCCCGGTCCGCGCCCTCGTCTAGACCTCGCCGGTCACCCGTCTGCGGAACTCGGCGAACAGTTGCTGGTGCTCTCCTTCGAGCCGCTCCGGATGCCACTGAACACCGAGTGCCCACCAGTCACCGGCCCAACGGGCAGCTTCGACGAGCCCGTCGTCGGTGCGACCCTCCACGATCAGGCCGGGTGACAACTCGGCCAAACCCTGATGGTGAAGTGTGTTGACCTTGGCCTCGTCGGCCCCGTAGATGCCACGCAGCAGCGAATCGTCCTCGAAAGTGACGGTGTGCCTGCGGGCGTTCATCTCCTCGTGCTCACTGGTGACCAGTTCGTGGACTCCGCCCGGCGAGGTGACCTCCTGTTGCAGGGTCCCGCCGAGGGCAACGTTGAGGACTTGGAGCCCGCGGCAGATGGCGAGAAGTGGCTTGCCCTGGGTGCGGGCGGCCGCCACGACGGCGATCTCGAAACGATCGGCGTCGGGACTCACCTTGGTTGAATGGGTGTTCTCCTCCCCATAGGTCGCCGGGTCGACGTCGTCGCCCCCTGAGATCAGCACGCCGTCAACGGTGGCGACGAGCCGATCGGCGTCGCCGGGGTCGAGGGAAGACGGGAACAGGACCGGGACCATGCCGGCGGCGATCACAGAGTCGGTGTAGTACGTGGACAGGGTTTGCAGTGTGTCCGGTCCGTAATACGTGTCCAGGGTCCTCTTCCACACTGTGACACCGATCAGTGGTTTCATCACTCGATCTCCGATTCGTAGTGTTTGGCACCCGGCCCGCGCGGGGCACGGACGCCGCGGAACTCCCAGTCACCGCCGAGGGCCGTGGAGACCACTTCCTCTGAATCACTCGGTTGGGCGCCGACCTCGGTGCGGACCCCGGTCTCACCCCCGACGATGGTGTTGGTCAGCGCCCCCAGACCCTCGACCTCGACAGTCACGACGTCTCCGGGCTCCACCGGTCGCGACCCTGCCGGGGTCCCACTGAGGATCACATCGCCCGGAAGCAGTGTGATGGTCCGGGCCAGGTCGGCGACCAGGTAGTGCATGTCCCACTCCATCTCGTCGGTGCTCGCCCCTTGACGTTCCTCCCCGTTCACCAGGGTCCGGATCCACTTGTGGTGAAAATCCCAGTCGGTGACGAGACCCGGGCCGATCGGGCAGAGGGTGTCCGAGCCCTTCACCCGGAGCATCGACCCGGCGTCGGTGTCCCTGAAGTCGTGCAGGCCGAAGTCGTTGGCGATCGTGTATCCGGCGATGTGATCCGGAGCCTCGGCAACGGAGATGTCGAATGCGGGCTCTCCGATGACGATGGCGATCTCGCCTTCGTAGTTCAGGTACCGACAGCCCTTGGGTCGCACCACCTCACCACCGTGGGCATTGAGTGCGGTGGTCGGCTTCTGGAAGTAGGTCGGGGCCGGGGGAAGCTTGGTCATGAACTCGGAGACCCGGCTGTGATAGGTCAGGTGGGTCGCGATGATCTTGCTCGGCTCCACTGGCGGGAGATGATGGGCAGAGTCGATCGGAACTCGCTCTCCGTCCACCGTGACCAACTCGTCACCCTCCACGTGCACCTGGGTGGGTCGGTCTTCGAGGAGTATCCGTCGGTACTCGGCCATCGCCCTGGGACGCTAACGGCTACGGAGCTCTTGCGCTCCAAACGCTGAACCCTCCGACCGCTTCCGGTCGGAAGTGGTTGGCTGCGGGGACCATCAGGGCGATGAAGCCATCGCCCGTCACCTCCAGGTCGGCGATGCGCAAGTCGGGCCCGAACGCAGTCTCGGTACTCTGAATAGACCACTCCTCGGCATCCCGAGAGAACGCGACGAATGGCAACTGGTCACCGAGGTGGCGCTCACTCCAATAGTCGTCTTCAGCAGCCTGGAGCTCGTCGAAGGTGAAGGCTGCGATTTGCTCGCCGGTCGCCGGATCGTCGATGTAGATCGTCTCCGTGGCGGGGTCGGCACGGAGATGCTCGGGGACGACGTTCGACCATGTTGTGAAACTGAGGACCTCCTCGTCATTTCGGTGCGCCGACACCTGGCCCATCTCGAAGTCGATGGTCAACTCGATGTCGCCGGACGTGAGTGTCGGAGGCTCAGGGACCCGGATGGTCCCGGATCGGTCGACCCAGCCGTCCACCGACGCCACCAGCCCCGCTTCTCCGGCTGCAAACGTGTTGATTCCCCAGCCGATGGGCCGCGGGAAGCTCAGGTAGAGAGGAGTTTCCGACCATTCCTCCCCATCGTCGGAAACCACCAGACCGACTTCGCTCGAATGAGTCGGACCCACCAGGACCTCTCCCCATCTCTCGAACGTGCTCGGGATCGGGCCAAGTGGGAGTCGGCCCCACTCCAATCCGTCGAAGGATGTCCAGCCCGACTCTCCGGTGCTGCCCCACCCGGTGGCGATGAACCCGCCCAGAGGGTGCACAGCCAGTGCACCGACCCAATCCGCACCGTCCATCGTGCCGTGCTGCCACTCGCTGTCGTCCCACCGGATCCATACCGAGGTGTCGCCCTGATTCCCTTGATGGGCCCCCAGGACGATCTGCTGCTCCAGTTCGGACATCCCCAATTCCTCGAGGTCGACAGTCATGATGGGAAGACCCACGGGCCCGTGAATCACTATCCCCACGGAATCGCTGTCCGGTGCCTGGCTCCAACCGTTCCGATGGAGATCGACCTCGACACCCAGCTCGTCCTCGATTCGGTCCATCAGCATCTGAGCGGGATTGTTCGTCTCTTGTCCGGCTACGACGATCAATCGGTCAGTTGCCGCAACCGCCAACGGGAGGATGGGGCCCGAACCTTCCTGCAACGGAGGGCCCTGGGTCTCCCTCCACTGGACACCGTCGACCGACCGCCAGACCGAGAAGGTCTCACCGAGACCTCCCGGGCTCATCGCGATCAGGCCGTACTCGGAGGAAACGATGCCGGAGATGCTCGTGTCCTCTGGGATCACCTGCCCGAGGTCCTCCCATTCGCTCCCGCTCTCAGAGCGCCAGGCGCGCAGACCATTCGCCTGCCCGCCGACCCAATAAGGAGCGGGGCTCCCGAACAGGTACACCCAACCCTCGTGCTCGACGACGGCGACCGGGTGCATGTCGGTGAACTCGACGGCCCTGACCCAGTCCAAGGGATCGCCGACCTCGATCTGATCCGGAGTGAACGTGTCGAGATCCACCGAGGGTGGCTGGGGCCGGCTCGCCCGGGTGGTTGACGTTTGCTCCGACTCCTCCGCGGCTTCTGTCGACGGGTTTGTCAGGTTGCCTAGGGCGAGGGCACCGCCGGCAAGGACGAGAGCCGCGATCAGAAAGAGCGCCTTGCGCCCTGTGGAGGCTCGCTTTCTCCCAGGTTCGTTGCTGCCTTCGGGTAGAACCACGACGGGAAAACGATACGAGGGGTCGGGACGTTCCGGCGCGATTAGGTTCGGTAGCGAACGAAATGACCACGACGCTTCTCCACGAGAACAGGGGCGATCCCCACGCCGACATCACGTCCCATGACACGTATCTAGACGGATTCCCCCATGCCGCGTTCGAGCGCCTTCGTACCGAGGAGCCGGTCAGTTGGGTCACCGAGGCAGACGGCACCGGCTTCTGGGCGGTGACCAAGCACGCCGACGTGATCGAGGTGAGCAGGGACTATGGGCGATTCACGGCTTCGCGGGGAATCCGCATCGAGGACATGGACCCGGACGAGCTCGAGGCGCGTCGCTCCATGATGGAGCTCGATCCGCCCGAGCACACCCGCCTGCGTCGTCTGGTGCAGCCCGGGTTCACCCCCAAGGTGACAGCGACCTACGAAGCGGCGTTCCGGCGTCTGGTCAACGTCGTCCTCGACGGCGTGCTTCCGCTCGAGGAATTCGACTTCGTCACCGAGATCGCCCGGGAGTTGCCGATCCGGATGTTGTGCCGGCTGCTCGGCATCCCCGAGGACGATGCCGGCCAGATGGTGGCCTGGGGAGATCAGATGATCTCGAACGCCGACCCCGAGTACACGCCGGTGATCATCGACAAGGTGGACACCGAGGAGTACCGGCTCCTCCCCTTTCGCTCGCCTGCCGCGCTCGAGGTCTTTCGCTATGCCGAGGACATCGCGCTGGAGAGGCGACGCAGTCCACAGGACGACATCATCACCACCCTCCTGACCGCCGAGCCCGACGGAGAGCCCTTGACGGACCTCGAGTTCAAGAATTTCTTCACACTGATGATGGTGGCCGGAAACGAGACCACGAGACACACCATCAGCCACGGTCTCAAGTTCCTCGCAGACGATCCGGATCAGTTGCGCTGGTGGCGTGAGGATCTCCCGGGTCGGTCCGCCGCCGCCACAGAGGAGATCCTCAGGGCTTCGGCGGTGACCATGCACTTTCGCCGCACAGCGGCGGCGGACACCGAGATCAGGGGAGTGCCGGTGTCGGGCGGCGACCGGGTGGTGATGTGGTACACCTCGGCGAATTACGACGACGAAGTGTTCGATGAACCATTTCGCTTCGACCTGTCGCGGCGTCCCAACCCACATCTGACTTTCGGCACCGGTCGGCACAAGTGTCTGGGCGCTTCCCTCGCCGAGTTGGAGGTCAGGGTGTTCTTCGAGGAGTTCCTCGCCCGGGTGTCAGAGTTCGAGGTTGGCGAGCCAGACCGTCTCCGTTCCAACTTCATCTGCGGGATCAAGCACCTTCCGGTGCGGGTGGAGACTCAGTAACCCCCGGCCAGGGTCTTTTCGATGATGTCGATGGCGTGGTCGATGTGCTCCCGGGTCGTCCGACGGTTCAGGATGGCGAAGCGGAGGATGAACCTGCCGTCGATGATCGTCGGGCTGAGATGCACCTTCTGGTCCTGGTTGACTGCATCCCACGCCGCCCGGCCCAGGTTGTCGTCATCGAATCGGAAAGCCACGATCGACAGGTCCGGCTTCCAGCACGTGTCGATCCCGGAAATCCCTTGCAGACGGTCGAAGGCGTGCTCCGCGAGGTCGAGGCTGGCGTCGAGTGCGTCCCGGAACGCCCCTATCCCGTGCAGTTGGAGGGGCAGCCATACCGACAGGGCGCGGAACGGCCGGCTCAGCTCCGGGCCGAGAGAAGCGATGTCGCGGATCCCCTCGTGACTGTCCTCGTCCTTGAGGTATGCGCCCCGGCCGAGATGCGCGTCCACCAGCCGGGCCTCGTCTCTCGCCACCAGGGCACCAACCCCGAACGGGATGGACAGCCCCTTGTGGGGATCGAGAGCGATGGTGTCGGCGCGGGAGATGCCTTCGAGGGCGCGGGCCCCACGCTCGGTCAGCTTGAAGAAACCCCCGTACGCCGCATCGACGTGCATCCACAGGTCCTCGGCCGCTGCGAGATCGGCGACTGCCGGGAGCGGGTCGACGGTGCCGGTGTCGGTGGTCCCGGCCGACGCGATGACCAAGAACGGCTCCCGACCCGCGGTGCGGTCTTCGGCAACAAGCGATCGAAGCTCGCGAACGTCCATGCGCAAGGAGTCGTCCACCCCCACCGTCATCACCTGATCGGCGCGGAAACCGGCGAGCCGCGCCGCCTTGGCGGCAGAGTGATGGGTGTGCGGAGTGACGTAGATGACACCGTTGGTGAAGTGGTCTCCCAGCATGGCGGTTCGCGCCGTGACGATTCCGGTGAAGTTGGCCATCGACCCACCGGAGAGGAGGAGCCCTGCGGCGCCGGGGCCGAGTTCGAAGATCGAGCACAGCCAATCGACAACTCCGTGCTCGATGGCGGAGAAGCCCGGTGCCGCCGTGGCCACCCCCGTGTATCGGTTCAACCCCGCCGCCAGGAAGTCTGCGAGGGCCGCCGTGTACATCCCCGCGTTCGGGATGTACGAGAGATGGCCCCCCGAGGGGTGATAGATCCCGTCGACGCCGGCGTGGTCGAGGACGTCGAGAATCTCGGTCAGGTCCCGCCCCTCCTCCGAGGGCGGAGACCGGAACGAAGCGAGGGTGGCGGCGTCCAAGGGCGTCCCCGACGCGTTCATGGTCGCGGCGCGGTCGAACCAGTCGTTGAGATAGTCGAGGACCTCTCCGGTCAGTTCCGCTCGGAGTTGTCGGTCCGGCTCCAGTGGGTGGGCCATCGACCGACAAGGTAATACCGCGCGGCGGCCACTGCGCAAGCGGTGTGCGCCGATCTACGATCCGGGCTCGTGACCATAGAGTTCGATCGACTTCGCCTCCTCTGGCCCGACCACCTCGGTCTGGCCCGGGGCAAGTACCTGACCCCGGAGAAGGCACACTCGGGAACGGCACATTGCATCTCCCTGTTCACGCTCGGGTTCGATCGGGAGATGACTCCACACGACGGTGGGTTCTTCTGGCAGGGGTTACCCGACTGCGATGCGGTCTTCGATGCCGACCAGATCAGGCGGGGCTGGGAGGAGGGCACGGCAGTGGTGGTCCCGGACATCGTGAGGGAGGGTCATCCGGTCCCGCTCGCGCCCCGGAACGTCCTCAAGGACGTCATCGAGCGATGGTCGGCCCATGGGCTGACGCCACAGGTCGGCATCGAGTACGAGGCCTTCCTATTCGAACCCGATGGCGAAGGGGGCTGGCGGCCGGTAGACACTCCCGGCGCCTACGTGTACGGGACCGGGACGGCGGTCGATCCGAGAGGCACCATCGACGAGATCATGAAGGTCTCCGCAACTGCAGACCTACGTCTCGAATCGGTCAACAGCGAATACGACAACGGGCAATTCGAACTGACGCTCGCCTACGACGAGGCCCTGCGCATGGCCGACGATGCATTTCTCTTCAAGGTGATGGCAAGAGAGGTGGCAGCGAGACAGGGAATGCTGCTGACTTTCATGGGCAAGCCGATCAACGGTCGGGGCGGATCCGGTCTGCACGTCAACCTCTCTTTCACCGATGAGAGCGGGGACAACGCTCTCTACGACGGCGAGGCCGACGACGGCCTGTCCAACCTGGCGCGGTTGACCACTGCCGGAATGCTCTACCACCACGTGGGTATGACCGCCCTGCTCGCACCGACGGTCAACGCCTACAAACGTCTACAGCCCGGCTCGCTGTGCGGCTACTGGGCGAACTGGGGCTACGACCATCGCGGGGTGACGGTCCGGGTGCCACCGGCCCGGGGGCAGGGGACCCGTCTGGAGCACCGAGTCGGCGATGGCTCGGTGAGCCCACATCAGGCCATAGCCGCAGTGCTCTCCTCTGCGCTCCTCGGCTACGAGAAGGGTTACGAGCTTCCACCGGTAGAGACTCTCGACTGCATCGAGAGAGCTTCGACCGACGTCGTTTGCCCGCCCTCTCTGTCGGCAGCCCTCGACGCCCTCGAAGCAGACACCGACCTGGTCGAGGTCTTCGGCCCTGCGTTCGTGGACGGGTACGTCACGGTGAAACGGGCGGAGTGGGACCGCTATCAGCGTTGGACGACGGATTGGGAGATGGCCGAATACCTCCCGTTCCTGTGATGGGCGCATTTCTCTTCCCCCAGACCCCCAGCGGCAAGTCATCGTTGATCCCACCGCCGCCCTGGCATTACTCGGGGGAGATGATCACGATCGAGTACCGGACGGACCCTGAACGCGTGGCCGACCTGCTTCCGGAGGGCTCCGACCTCGCCAGCGACGACCCGGGTGCGGTCGCTCTCATCTGGGCCGACTGGCAGTCTTGTGGTGACGACTTCACCGAGATCCTCGACCCGGTTCGCTCCCAGTACAAGGAGTGCTTCCTCGTGGTTCGCTGCCAATGGGATGACGAGACGTGGAGCCGTTGCCCGTTCATCTGGGTCGACAAGGACTTCGCACTGGTGCGGGGCTACCACCAGGGCTATCCCAAGAAGCTGGGCCACATCTGGATGACCCGGCCCATAACCGTCGGTCGGGCCGGCCCCCGTCTCGAGGCAGGTGGCACCTTCGGGGCCACGGTCAGCGCCGCCGGGCGGCTGATCGCCCAGGCGACGCTGCAGCTGACGGCTCCAGCGGAGGCGCCGGGCTTCGTCAACGGGCACCCGATGTTGCACAACCGGGTGTGGCCGGCGATCGAGTCGGACGGATCGGCATCGATGGACGAGCTAGTGACCATGCGTGGCTACGACGGTGAGATCGCCGACGTGTGGGCAGGGGAGGCTTCGCTCGAGCTGTTCGAGTCACCCTCCGAGGAGATCTCACTCCTGCGGCCTATCGAGATGATCGCCGGGTACTACCACCGTGTCGGCGTCTCCTGGAAGGGCGGGACGACCCTGAGGTCACAATGAGCATCGAAGCCGTCATCCTCGTTGTCGGCGGTGCCATGTTCCTGATCACGGCAGTGTCGGGGCGGTTGGACCGCCTGTGGCTCACCGAGCCGCTGCTCGCCAGTGTCCTCGGGGTGATCGTCGGGCTCAGCTTCCTCCAGGTGAATCTGGAGAGCGCCCTGGTTCTCACCGTTCTCGAGCTGACCCTGGCCCTCGTCCTGTTCACCGACGCCTCACGCATCGACCTGGCCCACTTGCGCGACGGCTATTCGTGGTCGTTGAAGATGCTGGTGATCGGTCTGCCAGTCGTCGTCGCACTGGGAACACTCGTGGCTATGGGGTACCTGGGGCTTCCCCTGGGCCTCGCCCTTCTGCTCGGGGTCGTCCTTGCCCCGACCGACGCTGCGTTGGCCGAGCCCGTGCTCGAGGCGGAGACCGTTCCGGACCGGGTCCGACAGACCCTCAACGTCGAATCGGGTCTGAACGACGGTCTCGCCGTTCCGCTGCTCCTCATCGCAATAGCCATCATCGATTCGGAGGAGGGAGCCTCACTGGGCTCGTCGGTGTCCCTCTTCGTGTCCCAGCTCGGACTGGGGATCGTGGGGGGACTGGTGATGGGATGGCTCGGTGCCACCGTCATCGGAAGAGGTGCCAGGACCGGTTGGATGAACCCGCTCCACCAGAAGATCGCCGCTGTGGCACTGGCACTGGCGGGGTTCGCCGCGGTGCAACTGGTCGGTGGCTCCGGTTTCGTGGCCACCTTCATCGCCGGTGGTCTGATGGGCCACCTCATCAAGCCACACCGGGAGTATCTCTACAACTTCGCTGAAGCCGAGGGCCACTCTCTCGTGCTGCTCGCCTTCTTTCTGATCGGCGCCGGACCGGCAGTCTCGGTGATCCAGGATGGCGTGTCGGTCGAGGCAGCGGTGATGGCAGCCATCTCGCTGTTCGTGCTTCGTCCCGTGGCTATCTGGATTTCGCTGCTCGGAGAGAACCTCAAGGGACGGACCGTCTTGTTCCTCGGGTGGTTCGGGCCGCGCGGGCTGGCGACGGTGGTGTTCGTCCTGGTCGTGGTCGAGGAACTCGGGGCGATCGATCCTCTCGTGCTCGAGACCCTCACTCTCGCGGTGCTGGCTTCCATCGTCCTACACGGCTTGTCGGCCGTGCCCATGTCCCGCTGGCTGGGATCGATGGAGATGGAAGAGGACATGCCTGAGATGGGGGAGGCCTACCCCCATGCCATGCGTCGGACCTAAGAGACCGTCCCGTCGCTGATCTGGAGGGTCTTGAGGTCGGAGTGGAAGTCGAGGGCGTAGTCACCGCCTTCCCGTCCGATCCCGGAGATGCGACAGCCGCCAAATGGCGCGGTCAGATCACGGACGAGGAAGGTATTCACCCAGACGGTCCCGGCGCGGATTGCAGCGCCGACTCGATGTGCCCGGTCTTCGGAGCCGGTGTAGACGATGCCGGAGAGCCCGTACTCGGTCGAGTTGGCCAACCGGATCGCCTCAGCCTCGTCCTCGAACGTCTGGAAGGTGAGCACCGGCCCGAACACCTCCCTCTGCACCACCTCCGAGTAGTTGTCCTTCGGTGCGATCAGGGTCGGCTCGTACCACAGACCGCCTTCGCGCCACACCTGACCACCGCGGAGGATCCGATCGCCCGCCTCCCGGGCCCGGTCGACAAACCCCTCGACCCTTCTCATGTGGTCGGGATGGATCATCGGGGAGATAGTGGTGGACGGGTTCCGGCTGTCCCCGAGGACGTGTTTGTCGGTGTATGCGTTGAACAAGTCGAGGAACTCTGATGCGACCGTCGACTCGACGAGGAGCCGGGTCCCGGCCAGACAAACCTGTCCGGAGTCGTCGAACTGTCCTGCCGCCTTTCTCGCCGCGGCATCGAGGTCGCAGTCGGCGAACACCACGAGAGGCCCCTTGCCTCCAAGCTCGGCCGTGAACGGGACGATGTTCCGGGCGGCGGACACGCCGATGTGACGGGCTGTCTCGGGTGACCCGGTGAACGAGATGCGTCTCACCCTCCTGTCGCCGACCAGGGCCGCACCCACCTCCTCTCCAATTCCTTGGACGATGTTGAGCACACCGGGAGGGAGACCGACCTCGCTGGCCAGGTCCGCCAGGATCGAAGCCGACAGCGGAGACCATTCGGCCGGTTTGAGGATCACGGTGTTTCCCGCGGCCAGTGCGGGCGCCAGCTTCCACGTCGACAGCAGCCAGGGCGCGTTCCACGGTGTGATGATCACCGCGGGGCCGGCCGGCATCCGTTGTACGAAGTTCTGCGTCCCCTTCGAAGACCAAATCCGACCTTCGTATCCCATGGCGAGGTCGGCGTAGTTGCGGAAGTTCTCCGCGCCGCGATGGATCACCCGTGCTGTCAGGCTCTCGAGCAACATGGCCATGTCGAGGCACTCGACCATCGCGATGTCCTCGATGTTCTCGTCGATTGCGTCAGCAAGCGCGTGGAGATGCTCTGCTCGAGCCCCCGGTGTCAGGGTCGCCCAGCCAGGGAACGCCTCGACGGCGGCGGTCACCGCTCGGTCCGCCGTCAGGGCATCGCCGCGGGCGACGTCAGCGAGTTGCCACTCCCAGTCGAGTGGCGACCGAACCTCGAACGTGGCTGTCGATGACACCCGTTTCCCGCCGATGAAATGGTCGGGGGAAATGGCGATGTCGGAGACTTCGGCGCGCGGTGATGGCATTGGAGGGTCGAATTCGTTCGGTAGCCAAATATAAACTGCCGCCCCCTATGCCACGACCCCTGCACCATCAAGACCCTGAGGTCGTGCTGGAGGCGGAGCGGGACATCCGGGCCAGGCTCGGCGACCGCCCGTTCGATTTCGACGCCCTTCTGGCCGTGTCCAACATCTACCGGGCTGCGAATGCGGTGCGGAACCGGATGGAACGCGAGGTCCTCACCCCGGTCGGGCTCACCTGGGGTGGTTTCACCATCCTGTTCGTCCTCTGGGTGTGGGGGGATCGCGAGACAGGGGATCTCGCCAGGGACTGTGGGGTCGCCAAAGGAACGCTCTCGGGGATGGTATCCACTCTCGAGAATCAGGGGCTCGTGAGCCGATCCCGGCATCCCGACGACGGGCGTCGGGTGATCGTGACCCTCGATCGCGCCGGTGAGGACAGCATCGAGTCGCTGTTCCCCACCTTCAACGCGTTCGAGGCGAGGTTCACCGAACGTCTCGACGTCGACGAGCGTCAGGAGCTTGCCCGGCTGCTTCGTCTGGTCACTGCCACCGCCGACGATCTGCCTCTCGTCGACCCCAGGGTCTAGGTTCCCCGACACGCGGGCGGTTGGCTCCGCTATCGTTCGGTACCTAACGACCGTCTCGGCAGAGAGATCCAGGAGAGCTTCAATGGGCGAAATCGTCGGTGTCGGGCTGATCAGCCACGCGCCAACCATCATGATGGACGAGCCCACCCGCCGTGAGTTGAACGAGGGCAAGGAGATCAGCCTGGTCCCGGGGCTGGTCCGTCTGCGAGAGGAAGTCTTCGCTCGTCTCGACGCAGACAGCCTCGTCATCATCGACTCCCACTGGCAGAGCACCGTCGAGCACATCCTGTCCGCACACGAGCACCGATCCGGCCGCATGACCTCTTCGGAGCTTCCTCGGGGCATGTCCGGAATTCCCTACGACTACGACGGTGATCCCGAGCTCGCCCGGCTCGCAGCACAGCTCGGGGACGAGTTGGGTACTCCAACGCATGCGACCGACGACGAGTACCTGCCGGTCTACTACGCCACAGTCAACCTGGTCCACTACCTCCACGACGACGAAGGAGTCGTCTCGATCTCGGTCGTGCAGACCGGCGAGCCGGACGACTTCCTGACGATGGGAGAGGCCATCGGCCAGGCGGTGCATCGTCTCGATCGACGGGTGATCGTCCTCGCCTCGGGGGGGATGAGTCACACCTTCTGGCCGCTGTCCCAGATCGCCAAGCACGAGGCGTCCGACCCGATCCACATCATCACTCCCGAGGCACGGGCCGCCGACGAGCTCAGACTCGAGTGGATGCAAGCAGGCGATCATCGGCGGATCGTCGAGACGATGGACGACTACATGGAGCATGCGCCCGAAGGCGACTTCGGCCACTACCTGATGATGCTCGGTGCCGTAGGCGGGGCCGACTGCACCGCACCCGGCGAGCTGTTCTCCGACTACGAGAACGCGACCGGCACCGGTCAGGTCCATGTCTGGTTCGAGCAGCCGGAACAGGGTTGGACGGCCTGAAATCCATGCCCTGTCTACCGGGCTAGCCACGCCTCGCGTGGCACAATCGAACCGTGGTCGCCCTCAGGCACGCCCCGGAACTGGCTGACGAGCTTTCGACCCTGGCCCGATCCCTCGAGTCCATGGAGTTCGGACGGGGCCTGACCGAGTTGGCCGCCGAGAGGGATCGTCTGGTCACCGCGATTCGGACATTCTTGATCCCCCGATCTCGCAATCCCAACCTCCCGATGTCCGTGGTGTTCGCCGGCCCCACCGGATCGGGCAAGTCGACCCTGGTCAACTCGCTGAGCGGACGTGACCTGTCTCCTGCCGGGTTCTTGAGGCCCACCACCAGCCGTCCCCTCGCCCTGGCCTCACCATCTCACGCCGACGACTACGACGGTGTCGGCGATGTGGTCTGTGACGTGGTTTCTGGCAAGGCACCCGTCCTCGAGATGATGACTTTCATCGACACACCTGACATCGACTCCACGGCGCGACAGCATCGGGTGATCGCCGAGACACTCATCGACAATGCCGATGTCGTCGTCTTCGTCACCTCGGCCTTGCGCTACGCCGACGAGGTGCCCTGGCAGGTGCTCCGTCGCGCCGAGTCGCGGGGAGCCCATGTCGTATACGTGCTCAATCGGGTCGCCTCCGCCAGTTCAGCTGCGGTGGGGGACTTCCGCTCACTCCTCGCAGCCGCCGGATTCCCGGACGATCTGGTGGTCATTCCCGAGCATCACCTGTCACCCGAAGCGCAACGGATTCCCAGCCTCGCGGTTCGGTCTCTGAAGCGATCCCTGGCCACGATCGCCACCGAGCGCGCCGAACGCGCCCGGGCGATCTTCGACCGGGTGTGCCGGGCCACCGTGGCTCAGGCGATCGAACTGGTTCGTCAGACAGATCGGGTCGCAGATCTGGAGACGGGTCGCGCTGACGAGCTGGCGGTCTACCTCGTCGATCGAATAGGTGATCTCGATCTGACACCCGTCGGCCGGAATCTGCTCACGCCCCTTCGTGACGAGCCGACATCAAAGGAGAAACGGCGCTGGGCCCGATCCAACCGCATGGATGCGGACACCATCGCTCAGGTCGAGAAGAGGGTGTCTGATCGGCTTCACGCACTCGTGCTCTCCGACCTCGTCGAGTTCGTCCGGGACGAGAGTGGCGTTGCGCCCCAGCCGCAGGTGTTCGACCAAGCCGTCGCCAGCACCGTTCAAAGATGGGTTGGCTATGTGCATCGGGTGGCTGACGAAGCCTCGAGAGTTCGTGGGCTCGCTGAGGCGGCCCTCTTTGGCGCAGCTTGCTCGGGCCACGAGGTTTCTCCCGAGGTTGTGGCCGTCTTCGGCGACTCGTCGCTTGCGGTGGTCGAGCGAGCCCGCAGAGAACTGCTGGGCCTTCTGAACGTCCTTTACGGCCAGACTGCATCTGACCTCATCGCTTCGGCCGGTTCGGAAGTGGGGTGTCCCGACGACATCCACGCGGTCATAGGCGCGGTGAGCGTGTCTCTCGCACCTGTCGATGCGTGAACGAATCGTCGCTCTCCTCGACCGGGCGGACGATGTCATCGCCTCCTGTGCCGTAGTCGCAGACGCTTCAGAGCTCCGCCCATTGATCGAGTCGGTCCGCAATGCCAGAACCCGGTTGGGGTATCCCGAAGAGGTCCTCGTGGTCGCCCTCGCCGGGGGCACGGGGTCCGGCAAGTCATCGCTGTTCAACGAGATCGTGGGTGACGAGGTCGTCGCAGTGGGTGCGGTCCGTCCCACCACCAGCCGGGCGGCGGCGGCCGTACCTGCTTCGTCGTACGGGGCGCTGGCCGGTTATCTCGATCGTCTCGGGATCGAAGACCGTTATCCGTCCCAACGCGAAGGGATCTGTCTCATCGACCTGCCCGACATCGACAGTGTGGAGGAGGCCCACCACCTGCGCGTCGATCAGTTGCTGCCCAAGGTCGACCTCGTGGTGTGGGTCACCGACCCTGAGAAGTACAAAGACGCCCGACTTCATGACGATTACCTCAAGCCGATGGCCCCGTCGTCCCCACAACTCCTGTTCGTCCTCAACCGGACGGATCGTGTCACTGCCGACCAGGCGATGGCGCTTCGAGATGATCTAGTGGAGGCACTTCGTCAAGATGGCATCGAGTCGCCCCGGGTCGTGATGACCGCCGCCGCACCGACCGTGGGAGATCCAGTCGGGGTCGACGAGGTGGTGCGCCAGATCGAAGATCTGGGCGCCACCCGTGATGTTCTCTACGGCAAGGTCCTATCCGATCTGGAGATGGCAGCCCGGGGGCTTCCCAAGGGAACCGAAGAATCGACTACCGGCTTCGACGCCCGTGCCAGTCTCGTCAAAGAGACAGCCGAGGCGTCCCTGTCGAGTGGAGACCTGGCTCGAGCCACAGAGGGAATCGTTGTGTTCCTCACCGACCTGGCCGGCGAATCGGGCGGTCCCACCGGGGATGCCCTGCTTCGCTTGGCGGCCGACGCGCCGAGACATCTAGTCCGCATCGAAGGATCGACCCCTGTCCCGTCGGGTCGTCCGCAGCGATGGTGGCGGCGACGTAGCCGCGGTCCGGATCCGGGCTCGTACGGCCCGGCTCTGGACGAGGCGATCTTCCGGCCAGCCCGAAGTCTTCTCGCCAAGAAGGCGGTTGCCGTGGACGCCGTCGCCGAACTCGCCAGTCAGGTCCAGAATTTGCGTCGCGAGACCCGTCGGTAATGTCGGCGGGGATGTCTGTTCTCGCCCAGGAGATCGCTGAAGTTCTCGATCCGCAGAATGACTGGATCGCCACCGCGGTCTCCGTGGCTGTGGCTTTCATCCTCTACTGGATGGCCCGGCTGTCCGGTTCCCGGTTCATCCGCCGGATGGAGGCCAAGTCCGCCGAGCAGGGAGCCCGTGCTGAAACCCTCTGGTCGGTGCTGCGCCGGGTCATCGCCTTGACGATCTTCGTCGGTTTCATCTTCGTGCTCTTCGCCATCTGGGGTTGGAGCCTGGCACCATTCATCGGCCTGGGCACCGTGCTCGCCGCGGCACTGGGATTCGGTGCCCAGGACCTGGTCAAGGACTTCCTCTCCGGCTTCTTCATGCTGATGGAAGACCAGTTCCACGTCGGGGACACGGTGACCATCGCCGACACCACAGGGACGGTGGAGGACATCCAGCTCAGAGTCACCGTGCTACGTGACCTGGAGGGCAACGTCCACTACGTGCCCAACGGGGCGATCACAGTGACGTCGAACTTCACCTCGAAGTATGCCCAACCGGTGATCGACGTCGGCATTGCCTACGAGGCTGACGTCGACCGCGCCCTCGAGGTCCTCGGCGACGAATTGAGAAAGCTGGCCCAGGACGAGACCTTTGGCCCGTTGATCCGCTCCGAGCCCGAAGTCCTGGGTGTGACCGAACTCGGAGACTCAGCCGTTGTGCTCAGGGCCCGGGTGACCACCGTGGCCGACTCCCGATGGACCGTGCGGCGAGAGGCGCTGCGCCGGATCAAGAAGAGATTCGACGCTGAGGAGATCCCGATCCCCTTCCCTCAGGTGACGATCAACCGGAAGACGACTTAGGTCCGACGATCACCTTGAGACTGTCTGGTTCCCACTCGACCGTCCCGCCATCGACCGATCCCAGGTTCTCCCCATCGGCCTGCACGGCCACGTCGGGGTCGGCGCTCAGGTCGAGACGCTTCACGTCCCGCCAAACCTCGAAACCCTCGATCTGGTCCAGGTCACGGTGAGTGAGGGCGCTGAAGAAGATGTTTGGGATACGTCTCCGCTTCAACCGGTCGAGCACCAGGACGGACATGGGCTCGGGGGCATCATCGCCGAACCTGAGAGAGATCTTCCCGAAGTACGTGTAGACCTCGCGGAACTGGACCAGTGCGGTGGTCGCCAGCATCTCGTGGACCCCGGCGGTGAAGCGGACGTGCGGCTTGACCGAGGGATAGTCCTTCAAGCCGACGCCCAGGGCGGATCGCGCGTAGTGGATCGATCCGAACCGGTACTTCCGGTATGGGTCCGAATCGGCGACCCGCACCACCTCGGCGTCCAGCCCGAACCCGCAGGCGAACACTGCGTGGTGCTCGGTCACGGTCTCGCCACGGGTCAGGGTCATCTTCGCCGTGCCAACGCTCACGGGTCGAGGGCCGCGACCGATGAGGCGAGCCGCGCGGGATTGTCGCGATGGGACGCCGAACAGTCGCGCCACCACGTTGGTGGTGCCTGCCGGGACGATGCCCAGGGTGGCGTCGGTGCCGACCAGGCCTTGCGCGACGTGGTGGACCATCCCGTCGCCCCCCATGGCTACGACTACTCCCACCCCGTCGGCGGCAGCGGCGGCCGCATTCTCGGTCGCCTCGTGTGCCGAAGAGGGCCAGAGTGCCTCTACGTCGTGACTCTTCGAGATTTCGGACATCACGTCTCGGTGGGATCCACCGGTGAACTGTGAGGCGACCGGGTTTGCTATGACGACGGCACGTTCCATGCCGGGCGGACGGTACAGATGTACGCTGCCAACCCGATGCCCGAACTCGAAGAGCAACCAGCCGAGGAGACTTCCGAAGCCCTTTTCACGGTGGTAGCGGGAGAAGGTGACGGATTCATGCTCGGTCTCGCCGCCGGTGACACCGCTGGCGGTGCGTGGGAGCTCGGCTATTCGGCGACCACCGAACAGGCCACGATCATCGCCTATGAGCTGATCGAGAGTCGTTCGGTCGATAGCAATCGTCTGGTGACGGCCCTTCTCGAAATGGACGGTGGCCACGACGAGGAACCGGTGTTCCGCGCCGAGAGTCCCGAGTTCCGCATGTGGCTCGACCGGGCCCGGGCCGGTAGGCCCGTCCCCGGTGAGGAGCCCTCGATCGACGGTGCGGTTCGAGCGTCGGTCATTGGGGTGGCGCACCGGAATGACGCCCGGAAGGTGATCGCCGGGGCCATCGAACTGGGGCGGCTGTTCCACGCCGACGCCTCTTCCGTCGCTGCCGGCGTGATTGCCGCGTCGGCGGTAGCCGCTTCCTGTTTCGCCCAGTCCGGACTCGACCTGATCGCCGGGGTCGCCGAGTCGGTGGATCAGGCACTTCCCGAACTGTCCCACGGCCTGGCCAACACGGGACGACTGGACAATCTGGTCAACGAGGTCACGGCACTCATCCCGTCCGTCGGTGTCACCAGCGGGGAGGAGGCGCTGGCGGTTGCCGGCGGCGCCCGTGATGACCCCGTCACGATGATGCTTGCCGGCGTACTCCTGGCCGCACCGGTGGCGCAACGTCACCACGTCCCCATCGAACATGCGGCCCGATTGGGAGGCAGCCCACTTGGGGCAGCGGTGGGAGCGATCGTGGGAGCGAGGGTTGGCATCCGCGCCTGGCCGTGGGCATTCGCCAACGACACCTGGTTCGCCGAAATCGGCCGTCGTGTCGTCCGTGGCCCCGATGAGGTCCGTGACCTCCCCATCCCTTACGCGGTGGAGCAACACCTAATGTCCGGAGGCCGCCCCGGGTTCCACTAGTGAATTGTGAGGGGGGACGACCCCCCTCGAACCCCCCGCACTCGCTTCGCTCGTGATGTCTGGGGGGACGACCCTCCTCGAACCCCCCGCACTCGCTTCGCTCGTGATGTCTGGGCGGACGACCCTCCTCGAACCTCCCGCACCACCTTCCCAATGCGGGGCCCTACGGCGTTTGAAAACGGGGTTGGGCCGGGTCGGGTGCCACCAGGAGGTCTCGGGTCGGCCAATCGCGAGGGCCGTCGTCGACGCGGCGCAAGATCACCCAGCCGATTGCGATGAAGACGATGAGGGCGCCCATCGCGTAGGTGCGGGGGAGACCGATCACGTCGACGATGACCGCCCAGACCAGCGGACCGAGAATGGTGGCGAAACGCCCGACCGTTGCATACAGACCGTAGAACTCTCCGAGGTGTGCCGGCGGTGAGACCCGGACCATCACCACCCGATCGGCGGACCAGGTGGCACCCAGCGCGATCCCGCCCAGAGGACCGATCACCCAGGCGATGTTGGTCATCCCGGTGATGGCGGCGACCACACCGGCGGCGATTGCCAACATCCACATCACGAGGACGACGCGAAGGACACGCATCGGGCCATGCCTCTCGATGAACCGGCCCGATGCCAGGCCACCGACGATGGCGGCGGTGATCGCCACACCCATGAGTGCGGTGAAGAATCCGCGGTCGAGCCCGAGTTCGTCGATTACGAAGATGGCGAGGAAACCTCCGATGAGGGTGTTGATGGCGTCGGTGTAGAAGAACCGTCCCACCAGGAATGGGACGACACCGTCGTACCTGCTTGCGGTCCTCCACGACCGCCTCAACCCGACAACGATGTCCCTGACCGACGGAAGTGCCGCGTCCGCCACACCCGGCCGCTCCTTGACGAAGACAAACGAGGGGATCGCAAACACCAGGAAGGCGATTGCTATGAGCCGGAAGACCCCAGGGAAGCCCCAGTCGAGGACATCGAGAGCCAGCAGTCCCAAGCCGAGACCGATGAACGATCCGACGTATCCGACACCCACCCCATACCCCGAGATCCGGCCCCGGTTCTCCTCGGTGGAGACATCGACGAGGAGGGCGTCATAGACGACGGAGCCCGTGTTCACGGAGACTACGGCCAACCACAGGGCGAGGGCCGTGAGCCACACGGGGCCCGTGGCGAGAATCGCCGTCCCTGCAACCGCCAGGATCGTCGTGACGACCAGGGCGGGCACACGTCTGCCCAGCACGTCACTGCGGGCGCCCACCCAGGGGGCGAGGAAGATCACTACGGCGGCCGCAGCGATCTGGACTCCGGCGAGGAGACTGTCCGCATGCCCCTCCTCGAGTAGCCAGTCGGAGAAGTACAGACCGACGACGCCAAGGGCAAAGATCGTGTTGGCCAGGTCGTAGACAACCCAGGAGGCGGTAGCGAGCCGGGTGGGACCCGCGGCCCCAGCGGCGCTCATCGGCTCAGAACGTGACCGCTACGGAGATGAGCTCTTCCCGACCCAGGAGGCCGGCCGCAGCCTGGAGCGCACGTGGGGCCTCGGAGAGAGGGAACTGGTGGGAGACGAGATCGTCGATACGAGGATCAGTGGCGAGCTGGTTGGTGGCCCATTGGTATCCAACGGTCGTCGCCCCGACCGCACCTCTGAGGGTGAGCTGTTTGGCCACGATCACATCGGAGAGGAAGTGGAACGCCCGATTCCCCTTGGTCGAGGCGAGGATGACCCTCCCGCCACTACGCACCAGGTCGAGTGCAGTGAACACCGCCTCCGGGTCATCGGAGGTCACGTCGATCACCACGTCAGGTCGCCGGCCGAGATGATCGGCGAGGGCGGCGGTGACGTCGTCCCTCTCCACGTCGATCACGGTGTCTGCGCCGAGCCGCTTGGCCAGTTCGAGACGGTCGCGGTCGTGGCTCAGACCGGCGATGCCGACCCAACCGGCACCGGCGGACTTGGCTGCGATCAGACAGGCGAGGCCTCGCGGTCCGGGTCCGAGGATCAGGACGTCCTCACCCGGTTTCAGCGCAGGCAGCTCGACCGCCCAGGTGTGGCCAGAGGCCAGGGGGTGGACGAAGGTGGCCACTTCGGACGGCACGTCGTCGGTGACAGGGTGAAGATGGGCGTTGGGATCGAGATAGAGCAGCTCGGCGAGGCCACCCCAGAGCCCGGGTGGCTCGATGGAGGCGATCATCCCGTAGGAGTTGGACGGCTTACGGCTGACACACGTGGCAAGGTTCTGCTGGCACCGATGACAGCGCCCACAGCGGATCCTCGGTTCGACGACGACGCGAGTACCGACGGGATAGGGAACGTTGGGGCTCTGAACTGCGATACGGCCCACTACCTCGTTGCCCGGCACCAGCGGGTAGATGACATCTCTGGCCTCGCCCTTCCAGACCTGTACGTCCGAACCGGACACTCCCGTTGCCTCTACGGCGAGCCAACCACCCTGCTCGCCTCCGTCTGTCGAAACGGAAGTCATCGAGAAGTGGCGCGGCTCCACGAGCATCATCGCTCGGGCGGTTGAACCTGCCTTCATCGCATCGGCGAGTGTAAACCGGGGCTAGAGGCTCTCGAACATCGACAGCATCCGGGCGACACCACGTTCGAGGTCCGCGTCCGAGAGGGCGTACGAGAGGCGGAGGAAGCCCGGGGCACCGAAGGACTCGCCAGGCACCACAGCGATGCCGGCCTCCTCGAGTAGACCTTCCGCCAGAGTGGCCGAGGTCGGGTATCTGTCCCCCAGAAGCCTCTCGACGCTGGGAAAGACATAGAACGCACCGTCCGGTTCGTAGCAGTCGACGCCCTCCGCCTCGGCCAGCATCGAGACCATGGTCTGGCGACGTTTGTTGAAGGCTTCCCGCATTGCCAGCACCGTGTCCTGGGGGCCGGTGATGGCTTCGAGGGCCGCCACCTGGGCGATGTTGTTGACGTTCCCCGTGGCATGAGATTGATGACGTGCCGCAGCACCGATCACGTCCGGTGGCCCGATCATCCAACCCACCCGCCAGCCGGTCATGGCGAAGCTCTTTGCAACCCCGTTGACCAGGAGGACGTCCTCCAGGCCAGGGGTGACTGCGGCGATGGATGGGGCCGCCTCGTCGTCGCCGTAGACCAGCCTCTGGTAGATCTCGTCGGCGATCACCCAAACGTGGTTGGCGACGGCCCACTCGCCGATGGCCCGGGCCTCGTCGGCCGAGTACACCGCCCCAGTCGGGTTGGATGGCGATACGAAGACAAGGAGCTTGGTCCGATCGGTGCGGGCTGCCTCGAGTTGATCCGGAGTCACCTTGAATCCGTCCTCCATCCGGGTCGGTACCGAGATCGCAGCCGCTCCGGCAAGCTCGATTCCGGCCGGATAGGTCACCCAATGGGGGGCGGGGAGCAAAGCCTCGTCGCCAGGATCGAGGAGGGCAGCGAACGCCTGAAAGATGGCTTGTTTGGCGCCGTTGGTGACGAGAACTGTGGCCGGATCCACTTCGACATCGGAGTAGGTCCTGGTGTAGCCGGTGATGGCGTCCCGCAACGTTGCCAGACCGGCGTTGGCCGAATAGTGGTGGTTGGCGTCGATGCCGGCGGCTGTCTGGGCGGCGGCCACGATATGGTCCGGTGTCGGGAAGTCTGGTTCGCCTGCTCCGAATGAGATGATGTCCCGACCTTCTGCTCGCATCTCCCGGGCCCGGTTGCTGATGGCGAGCGTTGCCGATCCGGGGAGTCTCCCGAGACGCTGTGATACTCGGGCCACTGCTACTCCTCTTCCTCCGAGGCGGTGGCGCCGTCCTCCTGTGCGGAGCGCTTGGCCGCTTCCGCGCCTTCCTGGACGTTCGCGGAGAACTCGGCCATCCTCTCCTTGGCCTTGTCGATGTGAGGTTGCGTTTTCTCCTTGGCCTTCTCGACGTGGGGTCGCGCCTTCTCCTTGGCCTTCTCGACATGGGGCTGCGCCTTGATCGTCAGGTCGGTCGCGGTCTGCATCGCCTTGTCACCGAGGTCCTTGAGCGTGTCCTTGAATCCCATGAGCCACTCCCTTTTTCTCAGCCATTCAGGGTAGACCGCGCCGTCACTCTCGAATCCGTGGCTCAGGGGTAACGCCACCGATCGACGACGGTGCCGTCGGGGAGTTGTAGAAGGGCCATGTCGCCAGAGTTGTTCCAGACCGAACTGCCCCCCGGGTCCCATCCCGTGTCGTCGCTGGCGACCTCCACCGTTTCACGGAAAGCGAGCGGAGTGCCGGCTCCGAACACGAACCGATGCCGCGTCGACTCGTCCCTGAGGATCCACCCGTCGAGATCCACCTCATAGGTCCCATTGTTGACCACCTGAACCGTCTCCATGTCGAGGACGTCGTCGTCGTGGCCGGGAGGATCGACGACCGAGAGCTCGCTGGCGATGTTCACTTCGGGTATGGGCCCATCGTGACCACACGCAGTCCGGGACCAGAGCCCGAATCGTCCTTGAAAGGCCCCGTCCTCGGCGGCGAGGATTTCATCCCGGTGAGGGTCGTCCTCTCCGGGCGAGCTGGCAATGGCAAAACCGTCTTCCACCATCTCGAGGTTGATGTGCCGGGTCCCGACGAAGACGTGGGCGAGTACGCGGTCGAACTGATCCTCACCCATGACCTCGAGCCCGACTTGCTCTCCCTTCAGCGTCTCGATGAGATGGTCGAGGCCATCCTCGGAGTAACACTCACCCTGGTCGGGGGCGTTGATGGCGACGAGACGAACTGTGACGGTTCCCTGGTCCGTATCGACGTCGATGGTGTCGCCGTCCGAGACCCATGTGACCTCGCCCGTGATGTCGGTATCGGGCGGTTCAACCCCAGCTCCCGTGGAAGTGGGCTCCGATCCCGAACCCATGCATGACACCGCCAGGAGCCCGACGGCGAGGATGCTCAGCCGTCTGATCCGGCGTTCCTGGCCCTGGCCTCCTTGCGCTTCCGGCGACGGTAGAAGGCGAACCCGATCCCGGTGAGTAGCAGCGTCACCAGCGCCGTGACTATGACAAGTAGGGCCACCGGCATGTTGAACGACCACCAGAGGAAATCGATCGTGGCGTGTTCGGCGTTCTGAACTGAGAAGATGACCAAGGCGAGCGCCCAGATACCGAGGGCAATGGCACCCCAAGGGATCCCTTGCCGTTCGACCGGCATAGGTGGAAGCGGCTGTTTCGGGGTGTCATCGAAGTCCTGAAAGCCGTTCTCGTCCATGACCCGACCTTAAGCGTTCTCGAAGACCCACCGCTCGCGGGAACTACGTGCTTCCTCGACGTTGACCAGCGACAGGAGGATGAACCCGATGATGAAGAACGCCACCACCGACAGGATGGCCGCTCGACCCGAACCGGTGGCATTGGAGACCAGGGCAAACACCAGCGGTCCCCAGATCGCCGAGAACTTGGAGAAGACCGAGAAGAACCCGTAGAACTCAGCCGACGCCTCTTCGGGGATCATCGATCCATAGAGACTTCGTGACAGCGCCTGAACTCCACCGAGGACGAATCCGACGACGACACCGAGCCCGTACAGGGGGAGGGCCTCGCCTTGGGGGAGGAAGTAGGCGACCACAGCCACCACCACCCAAACGACCAACGAGCTGAGGATCGCCCCCTTGGTCCCGACCCGGCCGGCTAGCGCGCCGAACATCAGCGCACCGAAGAAGGCGACGAACTGGACGATGAGGAACACGATGATGATCTCGGTCGTGCCCAGGCCAAGAGTCTCCTCGGCATAGGCCCCGGTCACCGTGATCACGGTCTGCACCGCGTCGTTGTAGAACAGAAAGGCGAGGACGAACAGCATCAGCTGTTTGAACCCGACCAGCTTCCTAGCGGTGGCGATGGTGCGGCCGAAGCCGAGCCGGGCCAGACCGACCCATCGTGACCCACCCCGGTACTCCTCCGGGAGTTCCTCCGCGACGGTCTCGTCGGGGAGTCGTCGCAGGGAGAAGACGGAAAACCCGAACCACCAAATGCCGGCTCCTCCTATCCCGATCCGAGAAGCCGTCTCCTCCGACAGGCCGGTCAAGCTGTCCTCCCCGCTCAGGAGGATCAGGACCAGGGCGAGCAGGACATACAACCCACCACCGACGTACCCCAGCGCGTAGCCCCTGGATGAGACCCGGTCGATGGTCTCGTCGGTGGAGATGTCGGGGAGGAACCCGTCGTAGAAGACGTTGGCGGCGACGAAGCCGACCTGTGTGAGCAGCACTACGAAGAGGAAGAGCACGACTGAGCCGCTGGGAATGAATGGGAGGGCCACCGTCATCGCGGCACCAAACCAGGCAAAGACCCGAAGGAAGATCTTCTTGGCCGAGGCGTAGTCGGCAACAGCCCCGAGCACCGGCATGGCGAGGAAGAGGACGATTGCTCCGATGGAGATGACCGCCGACCACAGCGTCTGTCCCGAAAAGCCGTTGTGGCCTCCATCAGGGACGATCACCGCCGTGAAGAACGCGGCGACGATCGCAGCGAACGTCGTGATGTAGGCCGAGTTGGCCCAGTCGTACATGGCCCACCCGAATACGGTCCGCGCGTCGTTCTTGACGATGTTGCTCACAAAGCCCGAAGTTAGACATAACGTGACCGGCGATGCGTAGAGCGATCATGGTCGTCTTCGTCGTGGTCGCGGCCTGCAGCGGAGACAGCCAGGAACTGGCTCCGATCCCGTCAACGACGACGACAGAGCCCCAGACCACGACGGTGCCATCCACCACCTCGACGACGGCTCCCGCGACGACCACGACGACTGTGGCCCCGACGACCACCACCACGCTCCCACCTCTCCAGGGTCTCGCCTACGAGGAGGTGGCTCGGATGGACTTCCCGATCCAGCTCGTGGAATGGGCGGATGGCATGTCTCTCATCGCCACGAAGGACGGTCGGATCTGGATCATGGAACCAGATGGCGAGATCCGATCGACCCCGGTGCTGGACATCCGCGGGCAGGTCCACAACGAGGGGGAGCGCGGCCTTCTCTCGATCCTCTCCTCTGAGGACCGGACCCAGGTCTATGTGCACTACTCCGACAACAGCAGCGATACGGTGGTCTCCCGCTTCACCTGGGCAGATGGATCCCTCGGCAACGAGGAGATCCTCTTCGAGATCGATCAGCCAGCCAACAACCACAACGGGGGGATGCTGGCCTGGGGCCCCGATGGGCTCTACCTGGGTCTTGGCGACGGCGGCCGGTCCAACGACGCCTTCGGTCACGGTCAAAATCGGGACACCCTGCTCGCGGGCCTCGTCCTCATCTCGCCATTCACCGGCGACGCCACGCTGTTCCAGTACGGACTGCGCAACCCCTGGCGGTTTTGGATGGACAACCCGAGCGGTCTCGTCTACATAGCCGACGTCGGACAGAACGCATTCGAGGAGGTCAACGTGGCGCCGATCGAGCCCGACATCAACTATGGCTGGCCGATCACCGAAGGGCTGCATTGCTTCAGCCCGTCCTCAGGCTGTGACACCACGGGGTTGACCCTGCCCGTGATCGAGGTGGCTCATGGAGATGCCGGAACCTGCTCGATCACAGGGGGAGTCCTCTATCGGGGTCTCGAGATCCCCGAACTCGACGGGCATTACTTCTACTCGGACTACTGCGGTGGCTACCTGCGCTCATTCCGTTTCGAGAACGGGGAGGCGGTGGATCAAACCGACTGGACCGACCAGGTTGGGGTCGCCGGCAACGTCGCCAGCTTCGGCATGGACTTCTTCGGTGAGATGTACGTGCTCACCACGGACCGGGTCTTGAAGGTAGTTCCTGTTCGATAACCTCGCCGGCATGCCGACACTGTTCACCAGGATCATCGATGGCGAGATCCCCGGGACGTTCGTTTGGCGCGACGACACGTGTGTGGCGTTCATGTCGATCAATCCGCTCCGGCCGGGTCACGTCCTCGTGGTCCCCCGAGACGAGGTCGATCACTGGCTGGATTGTCCGGCCGACCTGCGGAATCACCTGACGGGAGTGTCCCAGGAGATCGGGAAGGCCATTCACGAGGTGCATGCTCCGGCGAGAGTCGGGTTGATGATCGCCGGTCTCGAAGTACCTCATCTCCACATCCATCTCGTGCCGATCGACAGCGTCACCGACCTCGACTTCGGGAACGCGGCGAGCTCGGTCGACCGAGAGTCGCTGGAAGAGGAAGCCGCCGCCATCAGATACGTGCTCACGTCGATGGGGGCTTCTGGAGTCTCCGACTAGTTGGGAGTCCTACTCGGCGGGCTGAGCTCGCTCCTCTACGGAGTGGGTGACTTCTTGGGTGGCGAGGGCGCCAAACGGGTCTCCGCGGCCACGGTCGTGCTGTGGGCCGGGCTCGTCTCGTTCCCGCTGATCTTGATAGTGGCACTGCTGACCGGCGGCGATGCACAACCGTCCGACCTCTGGCTGGGAGCGGCGGGCGGATCGGCCGGGGCCTTGGGGTTGGTGTCGCTGTTCGCCGGCCTCGGCCGCGGCCAGGCGGCGGCGGTAGCGCCAGCGGCGGCGGCCTTCGGTGGGATCGTGCCAGTCGGTGTCGCCGTGCTGACAGGTGATCCGATCTCCACGTTGACCTGGGTGGGGGTCGTTGTGGCCATCCCGGCCATCGTGCTCTGTTCTTGGGTGGGAGAACCGGGCGACGTTCCGTTGGGAGGTGTCTGGTACGGCCTGGCGGCCGGGCTCGGATTCGGCGTGTACACCGTTCTCCTCGACCAAACCTCCGAGGCGTCGGCGCTGCTCCCGCTGATCCCGGCCCGCGCCGCCACCATGCTGGCCATCTCATTGATCGCTCTCCTCGGCGTGTGGCGGGTCAGCGGGTTCTCATCGATTCCCAAGGCGATCATCCTCGGCAACGGGTTGCTCGACGTCTCCGGGAACGTCACCCTTCTGCTCGCCCTGCGACTGGGCTCGCTGGCTCCGGTTGCGGTGGCGGCCTCGTTCTATCCGGCGGTGACGGTCCTGATGGCCCGTATCGTCAACGCAGAGCACTTGCGGGGACGTCAGATCCTGGGTCTCGTGCTCACGCTCGCGGCTCTGGCGGTCATCGCCGCGGGCTAGGACTCATCCCGGGTGCTCGAACGCCTGCACCGTCTCTTCGAGGTACACCATCGCAGCGTCGTATCCCAGTGGAACCTGATGTGTCGTGTAATGGATCACCCGTTCGACCCAGAGCCGAAAGACGACACCACGCCAAGCGTGGTCGGTGAGGTCGAACCTGACCAGGAGCTGGGGGAGGAGCCGCTTCCACAAACGGTCATCGACCACGATCGGGCCGCTGGGATCGAGTCCCAGGGAGTGGAAGATGGCGCGTTCTTCCTCCGAGATCGGCTGGTCGATCGATCGTCGCGTCGCCGATACGTCGTACGCCACTGTCTCCTTGAGGTCGGCCGGAACCTCGGAGGGCGGGTCGGAATCGAAGCCGACCGCCGGGTCCGGTGCTCCTTCGAGTCGGGCCACGGCGTCGAGGCACTCGAGGACCATGTCCCGTATATCGGTGAGCGAGCCATAGAGAGCGTGGCGCTTCCCGTCGGGCGCGTTGTGCTCGTAGATACCGAGGTCGAGTAGCGCCGTGGCGTGGGTGATCACTGTGTCGATGCCCCAATCCGAACGCTGGCGCACGCTCTTCTTGCCCGCTAGCGCCTCGACGGCGTCCCGATTGAGGAGGATCTCGCCTCCGAGCGGCTGTCCGAGCCGGGGGAGCAGGGTTCCGGGGAATCGGTGTGCCAGTCCGGGTCGGGTCACCATCCAGGTGATCATGGCGTCGGTCGCCGCCCGGGGAAAGCGGTGACGGACCACGCCATAGCCCCTGTCTGCTGCATGTTCCGCTCCGTCGATCCACGTCGTGTCGAAGTTGGTGATGTCTGCGTCGTAGAAGTGAGTCCGGTCGAAGCCTCGCTCTGCTGCCAAGGCAATCGCAGTGTTCATCCCGTCGCCCTTGCCGGATCGGTAGATCCCGATCCGCTCCTGAGGGAACACCGACACCGGAGTGCCAATCGCCGTCGCCACCTCAGTCGCGGCTTCGTCGACGTCAGCCATCGCCGCCCCCTCAGCCGCGGCAACGGCCCACACCTCGTCGACCCGGTCGTGTGCGGCGGCGGTCTTCAAATTGGCGGCCACCACGGAGACGTCCTCCTCCTTGAAAGGGAACACGACGAGGCTCACCGGATCTGTCGCCCCCGGTATCTACGCTCGCGGGAGATGGCTGATTCGGTCGGGAGAGTCCTGGGAACCAGGGACGCCACGCCACTCGAGTTCTGGGTGGGTGTCGGCGAAGGCGAGTACCTGCAGCTCGACGACGTCGTCGCACTGGAGCGGGTGCTGCCCACCGGCGAGGTGGTGCGCATGTACGGCACCGTGGGACAGGTAGTTGCCCGGCACGAGGGAGCTCGTTTCGACTCTGATGTGTTCCTCATCGAGGAAGGCATCCTCCCCGCCGAGGTCACCGAGGCCGCCCAGGTCACCGCCACCCGTTTCGAGCCCGAGGTCTTCGTCCCGCCAAGACCAGGACAGGAGGTGCGGGTGGCCCAGGGCGAAGAACGCGACCGGGCGCTGTTCTTCGACCGCATGGAACGCAAGCTGCCGGTGGGTCTGGCACGCAACGGTGAGCCGCTGTGGGTCAACCTCGAGTTCATCAACGGTGAGCGAGGGGCGCACATCAACATCTCCGGCATCTCCGGTGTGGCAACCAAGACCAGCTACGCAACCTTCCTGCTCCACTCTCTTTTCACCTCGGGAGTGTTGGGCCCCGCCGCTGTCAACACCAAAGCGTTGGTGTTCAACGTCAAGGGCGAAGACCTTCTGCATCTCGACCGGGTCAACAACCGCCTCGACGAGGAGCAGCGTTCCCGTTACGCCGACCTTGGGCTTCCCAGCAACCCTTTCGACTCGGTCGGGTTGTTCGCCCCGCCTCGCATCGACGATCCCAGGGCAACGGCCGATGTCGCCTCCCGGTCGGACGTGACGTCGTTCTTCTGGAGCATCCACGAGTTCTGCGTCGACGATCTCCTTCCGTTCCTGTTCGCCGACGCCGAGGACGACCGGGCCCAATACACCACCGTCGTCTACAACGTGATGGCGCAACTGCGCCAGGCCGATCTGACTGAGACCGGTGCGGCCGTGATCGACGGCGTCAGGGTGCGGACGTTCCGTGAGTTGGCCGACCTCATCACCGAGCGGGTGCAGAGCGAAGAGCACCGGTACCAGTGGGCCGGGCCGGCGATCGGGATCGGGACCGTCAACGCATTCGTCCGTCGTCTGCAAGCGTCTGTACGCCACCTGGGTCGGCTGATCCGGGCCGATGTCGCCGACCCGGAACGACACCGAATCGGGTTGCACCACCAAGTGACGGTGGTCGACCTGCACAACCTCAACGATCGGGCCAAGCGATTCGTGGTGGGTGTGACCCTGAAGCGGGCATTCGAGGACAAGGAGCGTGCCGGTCAGGCGGACGAATTGATGATGGTGGTCCTCGACGAACTCAACAAGTACGCCCCCCGGGAAGGCTCGAGCCCGATCAAAGAGATCCTGTTGGACATCGCCGAACGGGGCAGGTCATTGGGTGTCATCCTGATCGGAGCCCAGCAGACTGCATCCGAGGTGGAGCGTCGCATCATCGCCAACAGCTCGATCCGGGTGGTGGGACGTCTCGATTCCGCCGAGGCGTCACGTGAGGAGTACGGATTCCTCCCCGGTCCCCACCGTCAGCGAGCGACGATCGTGAAACCGGGGACGATGATCCTCAGCCAGCCCGAGCTACCGGTTCCTCTGGTGCTCGAGTTCCCCTTCCCCGCCTGGGCAACCCGTGCCTCCGAGGCGGTTCGTCCCACCGACTACGACGGCCCGGAGGACCCCTTCGAGGATTTGTAGCGCCACCAAGCCGGGTGGGAGGACACCGTGGGACGTGACGAGGTAGCCGAGATGCTGGCGAAACCGCTCAGTCAGGAGATGCTGAACCGGGACATCGCTCGTCTGGCCTATGTGGCGTCGGATCGCACCCCCAGAGTCGTGCCGATCGGGATCTTCTGGAACGGCACGGGAATCGTCATGTGCACCCCGACCAACGCTCCGAAGCTTGCCTCGCTGCGACGCAACGCAGCGGTGGCGTTGACGATCGACACGGAGAGCCATCCGCCGAAGATCCTCCTGCTCCGTGGTGATGCAGAACTCGATGAAGTCCGATGGGATCCCTGACGAGTACTTCCAAATGAGCGGGACCTATGAGATGACGCCCGGGCAGCGGGTGGAGTGGGAGGCTGGTGTGCGATCCCTCTATGACTCGATGGTGCGGATGGTGGTCAAGCCGACGTGGGCCAAGCTGATCGATTTCGAGGAGACCCTGCCGACGCCAGTTGAGGAGTTGATTCGGCGGCGTCAGGGTGCTGAGTGATAGCGCAGATTGCCGGATAGCGCGCGGGTGATTTCGTCGATTTCGTGATAAGGGCCGCGCGTTATGCGCCCCTTCTGGGGTAGTGATGGTGGCGATTCGGACCAGCTGGATCTGGTCTGGGTCGACTCTGTTGCCGGTCATCCACACCGTGATACTGCAGCTCACCAAAGCCAAGCTAGGAGATCGCGTTCTGGAGGATCGCGTCGTGTACGTGTGCCAGGGTCGGGACCCGGCACGAGTCACGGTCCAACGTGTCCCTGCATCTGTGTTACCTCCTCTATCCGGGCACCCAGGACTGCTTTGACACATTCATGGAGATGAGTGGGGTATACGGCAAGACTGCCGAAGAGTTGGCCGAGGTCGATCACTTCTCCAGCTGGGTGTTCCTGGGCAACGAGTGGCGCGTGGAGGTCGTCGACGAGATCGAGACGATCCGGGTGCTCGGCCCGCTACAAGCGGCCGGCTGAGCTCTTCCGATCAGCTGACAGGCTGCACCACCCCGCGCGCTGCCCAGGCCCGTGCTGTCACCGTGAACGGGGCCGTCGGCAACATTTCGAGGGCACGTTCACGCAACTCCGATGCTCGTCGCGGTTCGAGGCCGGCGGTGTAGGCGCCTGCAGGGCCCACGCCGAGAGTGAACGGCTCCCACCACTCCTCAAAGCTCGAATGGTCGACGCCAACTTCGAGAACCGACTGCTCGACTTGGCGCAACCCGGCCTCTTGGAACAACTGCGCTAGATGGCCCTCGCTAGTGCCGGCACGCCACGACTCATCATCGACATCAGGATCAAGCGAGCGCGCCGCGTCCCAGAAAACCTTGAGTGGCCCTTGACCGCCGGCATGGTCCCAAACACACGCCGCCACCACACCATCCTTGCGTGTCACCCGGCCCATCTCGCCAAGGCCCCGAACCGGGTCTGTCATGAAGTGGACTACGAGTTGAGCCAGGGTGGCGTCGAAGGTCTGATCGGCGAATGGGAGCTCTTCGGCCGCAGCGCGTCTCACATCGACTTCGGGGTACCGCTCATGTGCCGCGGCTACAAAGGATTCTGAAGGATCGACTGCTGCTACGGCGGATGGTCCGAGACGCCCGACCAGTTCGCCTGTCAGTGCGCCGGGGCCGCATCCGACATCGAGGGCTTCCTGACCGGCATCGACCCCTGCCAGATCGGCAAGCTGGGGTGCCAGATGCATCGAATAGCGGCCCATGAATCTGTCGTACGCATCTGCCCCAACGATGAAGCTCACCGGCGGAAGCGTACCCGGTGTTGGCGTGCGTTAGGGCTGGATTCTTGGAGCTGCAGCGGCTGGGGATGGCTCCAGCGGGCGGCGAGTCGGTGGACGTGGTCGCGTTGTAGAGGCTGGGCCGTGATTGGGGTATGGATCTTGTAGAAGAAGTACTTGGCGACCTCGACGCAGACGAGGTAGCTGACGACGAAGGCGGCGAGTACGGCGAAGAAGGCTGTCACGCCACTCCAGCGCCCGAGCGACAAAGCTTGACTCAGCGACCGGGCTCGCTTGGCAATCTCTCCGACCCACCCGAGATCAACATTCTTGAGCGAATAACGAGCACTTCGCAAAGTGCCCGGTATCGGCACGTATGGAGCGGGCGCTCCGAGTATCAGATGAGTCTCATCGGAGAAGAGATCTGACGAAGCGCTATCAACGTGGCTTCTAGCGCCACTGCGATCGGATAGGTCAGAATCAGAACCAGAGCCAGAGCTCTGAGCGCCTTGCGCCGGTCTCGTCGAAACCAAGCCAGCGGAAACGCCAAGCCAGCTGCCGCGACAGCTATGTACACAAGGTGAGCATCGAGGTGGTCGATGTGGGTCCACAGCGCCAATGGCTCAGCAACCGAAACCGTTGCCAGCATCACAACCGCGGTGAATGAACGTCGTTGAGAAGTCAGCCACCAGCCCACCACCCCGGCGATTGGCCCAATGACCAATCCAATGGCCGCCCACAATGCGAAGAACCGAATGCCGCCGACCGGAGACAGCCCCGAAATGCTCCGAGCCAATGACCCAACTCCAAAGTAGGCGACATTGGCTACAAACAACGCGATGGCACCCAGTACGGCAGCCAGCCTGCTGCTGTCTGCGCCTCGATACGAGACGAATGCCGCAACCCAGATCCACGGAACCGCCATCTGGACCACAGTCGTGGCCCCTGGCAGGCCATTCGCCATCCCACAGAAGGCTCCCCAAACGAGCCCAACAACGACCGCCCTGCGCATTCAGACCAGGTAAGCATCCGAAGGAGTTGGTTGCTGACAGACGCGCTGACCTTGTTTGGTCGGTCGCCTACCGCCCGAGATCAACACTCTTGAGCGGATAACGAGCGTTACGCGCAGCGCACGAGAACGGCACGTATGCGCTCGTTTTTGCCCTCGCCTTTTCTTGTCACACCTGGGTCGTAGGTTGATTCTCAGGCGGGGTTGATAGTTCGAGTTTCTGTCGGGGGCGGGTTGTACGTTCTCGACATGAGGGGAATGGGATGAGCGAACTTCGTTCATTGCTCGATGATTTGAAGGCGGTCGACAACCGATCGCTATCCACCGACGAGCTCAATGTCGAGATCGGGGAACTGTGCCGGGGGATCGACCAGATGAAGGTCCTGGTTGCCGAGAAGGTCGCTGTCCTCGAATCGACGGGTGGCCTCACCGATCTGGGTTTCCCCTCCCTCACGACGTACCTGATGGAGGTGGGTCGGATGCGCCGGACGGGCCAAACGTTTTGCGACCCGAGTCAAGGGACAGGCCTCGGCCCCCGCGGCCTATCGGGCCTGGTCGGACGGCCGCATCTCCTCCGATCAGGCAAGCCAGCTGTTCCAGACGGCCGACGCCGTTCCTGACGTCTATCGGGAGGCCGAGGAGAAGCTGGTCGACATCGTGGAACCGTTGACGGTTCGTGAGACCGGCCGTGCTCTCGAATACTGGCGGCAGGCGGTCGATGGACCCGGTGACCTCGACTTGGAGTCACAGATGGTCCGTCGCGGCCTGTCCTTGTCCCAGGCCGTGAATGGAATGCGACGTGTCGATGGTTGGCTGACCCAACTGGCGGGCGAGGCGTTCGAAGCCGCCCTCTCCGCGCATCTGCCGCCGCCAGCTCCTGACGATCCGAGGTCGATGAGACAGCGCCGACACGACGCCCTGGAAGAGATGGCGAACTGTCATCTCACCCACGACAACGAGGTGCAGGTCGGCGGGGAACGTCCCCAGATTCAACTGCTCACCGACATCGCCGGCTTGCAAGGCATCGCCGGTGGCACCCACGAGACCCTCGACACCGGTTCCATCGTCGCTGTCGACGCCGTTCGTTTGACCGCTTGCGACTCGTCGGTGTGTCGGATCGTGTTCGGGCCCGACTCCGAAGTCCTCGACGTTGGCCGGAAGACCAGGGTGTGGACTGTGGCGCAGCGGCGGGCCATCGTCGCCCGGGACCGCACCTGCAGGTGGAACGGATGTGAGAGACCGGCACGATGGGCCGACATCCACCACGTCGAGCATTGGGCGGACGGTGGTGAGACCTCTGTGGCGAATGGGGTCCTGCTCTGCCGCTTCCACCACGTGCTCACCCACATCGAGGAAGGACAGGCTCGTCGACGACGAAGCCCGGGATGAGCGCCCCGACTCATCCCGATCGATACCTCATCCACCACCGTTTGTCGAGTTTCCCGCACGGGTAATCCCAGCCAATGACCGAGGGAGTACCGGTGGAGTTCGCCGATGTCCTCGAAATCGAAGAGTCGTTCTGGCAGAGCTCGGGCGACCAGGATTTCTATGAAACCCATGTAGCGGACAGCGGAAGGTTCGTCCTCTCGATGGGGGTGCTCGACAAACGAGACGTCGTCGATGCCATGGGTCAGGCGGACCCATGGGCCAGCTACGAGATGAGCGATCCCACCTTCGTGCCGATCGAAGATGGTGTCGTAGGCCTCGTTTATGAAGCGACTGGGAAACGAACAGAAGATGCCGAGGAATACCGGGCTCACATCCTCAGCGTCTACCAGGCCAAGGATGGCGACTGGCAACTCGTCTTGCATCAACAGACCCCGCTCGAGGGGAACTGAGCCTCAACTCATTCCAGGCCGACGCCTGACGTTCCTCAAATCTGTCACACCCCCTTCCTACGATCTTCGACGTGAAGGTCTTGCACACCTCCGACTGGCATGTCGGCCGTCGAATCCGGGGGCGCGATCGCTCCGACGAGCATCGTGAGGTGCTGTCCGAGCTGGTTGGACTAGCCGACAGCCACGATGTCGACCTGACCCTGGTCGCAGGTGATGTATTCGACACCGCCTCACCGACTCCCGCTGCCGAGGAGATCGTGTGGCGCACCCTGCTCGACCTGTCCGAGGTGTCACCCGTTCTCGTCGTCGCCGGCAACCACGACCATCCGGCACGGCTCGACGCCGTAGCGCCGTTGCTGGACAGGGCAGGCGTCAAAGTCGTGGGGACGGCCCGGTCCCCCGAGGATGGGGGAGTCGTCGACCTTCCCGACGTCGGTGCCAAGGTCGCCCTGCTCCCGTTCGTCTCCCAACGGGCCATCGTCAAGGTCGAGGACATCATGGGCTCCGACCCCGACCAGCACGCCGGCAAGTACGAAGAGCGCATGCGTCGGGTCATCGAGATGCTCACCGCAGACTTGACCCCTGACACCGTCAACCTGTTGGCCGGGCATCTCACCGTCCACGGCGCCGAGGCAGGGGGTGGAGAGCGGACCGCCCACATCTTCGGATACGCCATCCCGGCGGCCCTTTTCCCCGGCCACCTGTCATATGTCGCGCTCGGCCATCTCCATCGTCAACAGAAGATGCCGCACTCCTCGGCCGTCTGGTACTCCGGCTCGCCGCTCCAACTCGACTTCGGCGAGGTCAACGATCAGAAGGGTGCCCTGCTGGTCACCGCCGAACCGGGCAAGCCCGCTTCGGTTCAGGAGCTTCCTCTCACCTCGGGTCGAAGGCTTATGTCGCTCACCGGAAGTCTCGAGCAGGTCCTGGCCCGTGCCGGTGACACCGGTGACGCCTATGTCCGGGTGGTCCTCCGGGAGAGCGCCAGGGTGGGCCTCGCCGACGAAGTGCGTGAGGCGATCCCCAATGCCGTTGAAGTGGTATTGGAGAGCCCGACCCAGCCACGTTCCGCCACCGAGTCGAGGCAAGGGCTCGACCCGACCGAGGCTTTCGCCAAGTACCTCGCCGAAAAGGACAGCTCCGACCCGCGGGTCGAAGCCCTCTTCGCTGAATTGCTCGACGAAGCCCAAACGGTGGGGACCGGCTCATGAGACCGGCACGGATCCGGGTCGAGGGCTTCTCCGCCTATCGGAAACCGGTCGAGGTCGATTTCGATGATGTCGACTTCTTCTCACTGACCGGACCGACCGGGTCGGGCAAGTCGAGTCTCATCGACGCCATGATCTTCGCTCTCTACGGACGGGTTCCCAGGCTAGGGGGCAACGCAGTCGCCCCTGCCATCACTGCCGGCTCCGACCGGGCCCGGGTTGCCTTCGAGTTCGACGTCGGTGAAGACCGTTACACGGCGGTCCGGTTGGCGCAGCGGACCGCGACCGGTGGGGCCAGCGTCAAAGAAGCCCGTCTCCTCCTGGGCGATGAGGTCGTCGCCAGCGGGGCGGATCAGGTCAGCACGGCGGTCGAGGATCTGCTCAAGCTCAGGTTCGATGACTTCACCCGGACAGTGGTCCTCCCCCAGGGGGACTTTGCTCGCTTCCTCACCGCGACCAAGGCGGAGCGTCAGGGACTTCTGCGCAGCCTTCTCGGCCTCGACGTGTACACCACCGTGCGGGAGTTGGCCCGCACCAGAGCCGCGGTCTCGACGGATCGGGCCGAGTCAGCGGAACGGGCGCTGGCGGCCCTGGAAGTCCCCGACGATGAGACGGCCGCAACGGCTCGCCAGCGTCTCGAGACACTGGACGAGCTCTCCGCCGGTTTTGGAGACCTCGAGAAGGCTCTGGCAGAACTACGCAGGATCGCCGACCAGGCATCGACCGACGAAGCTCACCTGCGCGGCTCGGTGGAGCGACTCCAATCGATCACAGCACCGGACCGTCTCGAGGCTCTCGATGCACTGACTTCCGATGCACGTGAAAGGGCCGAGACCGCTGAGGAGAGGCTGGAAACGGCCCGGCAACAGATCGAACAGATCGAATCAGCCCTGGAAGTCCTTCCCTCGCCCGACCAGCTGACTTCCTGGGACCGGCACCACGCTCGCCTCGCCGAGATCGACGCCCGGCTCGCCGACCTCGATCAGCCGGAGATTGCCGAGGCCGCCACGGTTGCCGAAGCCCGGGTCGGCGAATCCACCGCCCTCCTCCTCCAGATCCGGGACGACCTGAACTCGGCCCGTCAGCGGCACGCCGCCCACGCCCTCGTCGGCACCCTCGTCGCCGGCGAGGCCTGTCCGGTCTGCACTCAGGTCGTGGAGCGCCTCCCTGGCGAAGCCGCCCTTCCCGAGCTCGACGCACTCGAGGAGGCCGAGCGGGCGGCCGCCGTCTCCGTGGACGAGGCAAGGCGGGCACTCGACGATGCCAGGAGCGTCCTCACCCGTCACGAGACGGCCCGTGAGGAGGTCGGTCGGCAGAGGGAATCGGTCATGGTCGACCTCGAGAATGTCCCCAGTCCTGATGAGCTGGCGCAGTTGTCGGAGAAGGTCTCTGAGTTCCAGACACAGATGTCAAGGGCCCGGGAGGCACTCGAAGCCCGGACAGCAGAAGTCAAGGCTGCACGGCGTGCCCTGGAGGACCTGGCCGAGGAGTCCCGTCGGATCGGTCGGAAGCTGACCGAGGCCCAGTTGCGAGTCGCCGATCTCGAGCCGGAGTTGTCTGAGAGCGACGACGTGATCGTGCAGTGGAAAGACCTGCTGCGGTGGCGCACGGCGAGGCTCGAGGATATGGAGCCACAGTTGGAGATTGCCCGGACGGCAGTGGAAAACGCCGAGATGGCCGCCGAACGAGCCGAGAAAGGCCTGGCCGCGCTGCTCGAAAGCCACGAGATCCCCGCGGTCGAGCCCTACGCGGTCCAACTGGCTTCCGCCCTCCACGTTGCCCGGACCATGGTCGAACTCCACGAGAAGGCCGTGGCTGACTCTGTCGAACTGGCGCGAACCAAGGAGGAGGCGACGAAGGACGCTGCGGTGGCCACGACCTTGATGGGACACCTTCGTTCCAACGGTTTCGAGCAGTGGCTCATGGCCGGTGCCCTGGTCGACCTGGTGCAGGGGGCCAACGACCTGCTGTCTCAGCTGTCCAACGGCGGCTATTCGCTCGCCTCCGACTACTCCGGGGACTTCTCGATCGTCGACCATCGCAACGCAGACGAGCAACGGTCGGTGTCCACACTCTCCGGCGGGGAGACTTTCCTGGTCTCCCTGGCTCTGGCCCTATCTCTGGCGGAGACGCTGGCAGCCAAGGGCGGGTCGGGACTCGACGCCATCATCCTCGACGAGGGATTCGGCACACTCGATGACGATTCGCTCGACACCGTCGCCTCGGTTCTCGAAGAGCTGACCGGACGGGGTCTGATGGTCGGTGTCATCACCCACGTCAAAGAACTGGCGGCGCGCGCTCCGGTGCGATATGTGGTGACCCGTGAGCCGACCGGAGCCACCGTGAGGCTGGCTCCGTGAAGTTCACCGTGGAGGCCTGGGACTCCGACTACGGCGCACCGACCGACGCCGACCTGGAGGATGCCAGCGAGAACGTCGACGTCTCGGTCGAATTGAAACCGGAGGACTGGCGGCCCCTTCTCCCCGATTCCGAGCCGGTCGGTGACGTCCTGTTCGTCGACGGGGTGCGACGGGTCGATGCGACGCTCTGGATCGATCAGCCTCCCGACTTCCCCGGTTTTGCGCTGGCAGCCACCTACGCCGCTGGCGTGGTCAGGTGCAACGGCACCGCCCACATCACCAACACCGAGGTGGAACGTGGGTTGTTCACCTCTGCGCCTGCTGTCGACGTTCCCACCAGCGTCGGCGCATACGAGGTCAAAGCGACCAAGGGGACCACTCCAGAAGAGCTGTGGCTGGGGATACAGCAGCGCATGGGTGACCTCGAGGCGAAGATGACCCGCCTGGCGGGGGAGTCTGAGCTCTTGGTGGTGGACGGGCCCTTGAGCCATGCCCGCGACATCGAGAATGCCGTCGGCTACATCAAAACCCAGAAGGTCCAGTACCTCCCCATGGAGTTGCGCCAGGTTCTGACCGGTCTGCCCGCCGGCTATCGGACGCCGCTGTTCCTGACCACCACGTCGTGGAGCCGGTACTCGTGGTACTTGCGGCTCGCCAACCACGCCGGCCCGGC
Source organism: Acidimicrobiia bacterium (assembly GCA_035762545.1). Lineage (GTDB taxonomy): Bacteria > Actinomycetota > Acidimicrobiia > Spongiisociales > ZC4RG35 > JANQRA01. The sequence continues at coordinate 129,937 of DASTOM010000024.1, read as the reverse complement.
CGGGGGGCTGGTGCGTTGTGAAATCGACGCCGACACCGACGCCGCCACCGCGGCGCGAGTCGCCTCCCGGGTGAGCGCCACCCTTCCCCGCTATGCGTCAGCCCGGCACAAGGACCCGCGGGCGCCACAGAACCTCTATCCGATCGGTGGCCTCGAACGGGAACTGCGACACCGGCTCGGGGACAAGGAGTTGGCGATGCGTGCCCTACGCCGGGCGTCGGTCGATCTCTCTCGTCTCACGGCGTGAGGCCAGGATCGCACCGATGATCACCAGCAGGACTCCGGCGATGGCCACCGGAGAGACGATCTCGTCCCGAAAAACCACACCGAGCACCACGGCGACCACCGGGATCAGATAGGAGAGGAACGAGGCCCTCGTCGCTCCGACGCTTCCGGCGAGGTTTCCCATGAAGATGAAGGCGAGGCCGGTTCCGAGAATGCCGACGGCCGCCACCGCCAGCAGGGATGGCCAGGCAAAGCTGGATTGTCCCAGTCCCACCAGCCCATAGGGCATCACCATCGGGGCGGCCAGCCATAGAACCCGGGCAGTCACCGGAAGTGACCCGTACTTTTGCTGCAACGGTGGAACCATGTTGAGCGAAACCGCGTATCCCATGGTGGCGAGGACGATCAGGATGACCCCGATGGCCGCGGTCGTATCGCCACCAGCCGAGGGCAGGGCGATTGCCACGATGCCGGCAAACCCGAGAAGTAGGCCGGTCATCTGAAGGGGGCCGGGCAGGCTCCGGAGGAGCGCGGTAGCGATGAGGGCGGTGAAGATCGGGGTCGCCCCGTTCAGCATCCCGGCGATGGCGGAGTCGATCCACTGTTGGGCGATCGGGAACAGTGTGAACGGCAACGCCACCCAGATCACCGAGAGCAAGGCGATCTTGGGCCAGTCTTCACGGTCGATCGAGACAGACCGTGTGCGAGGTATCAGCGCCAGGAATGACGCTCCGAGACCGACCCGTATGAGTGTCACCAGCCCGGGATGAAATGCATCGAGCCCTATGGCCATGAACAGGAACGACGACCCCCAGATGGCAGCCAGCGAGAGGAACAGCGCCCAGTCGGTGGCGGAGAACGCCTCCCGGTTGGTGCCGTGCGATGTCGAGATCAGTCTGGTGGTGGCCATTACAACAAGAACCCCGGCCGTGGTCTGCCGGTTGCACTGGAAACGCGGAGGTCGTCGGGAATAATCCGGTCGACACGAAGACCTTTCGAGGAGCCATGGCCCGAACCCCCCGCTGGTGGCAGGTCTACGTCACCGACGTGGTGACGGAGACCGAGAATGCTGCCGAGGAGCACCGCCGCTCGGTCCCGCTGAGCCGTTCACTCAGCAACGTCGCGATCGTCCTGGTGACTGCAGCGTTGTCCCTGGCGGCGATCCGTTTCCTCCGATCCTCCTCGATCGGAACCGGGTACAGCAGCGAGTTCGACCGCCTGCTGCGTTGGGCCGGGATATCCATCGTCGGCTACTTCGCCTTACCGCTCATCGCAATCAGGCTGATGGGCGAGCGGCTGCGCTCGTTCGGTGCCGGGCGTCCGGTGCCGGGGACGGGACGTCCCTACCTCGTCCTGTTTCTCCTGTCGGTGCCATTCCTCATCGCAGCGTCCTACCTCCCGGCATTCCAGGAGGGCTATCCCTTCTACGAGCCAGGCCCCGGGGAGCCGTGGTGGCCGCGTCTGGTCGTCTGGTGGGCTCTGTACATCCTCCAGTTCATCGCCGTCGAGTTCTTCTTCCGGGGTTTCATGCTCTTCGGGCTCAGTCCACGGCTCGGCATCGCCAGCGTGTTCGTGATGATGGTGCCCTACACGATGATCCACTTCGACAAGCCCACCGCCGAAGCCCTATCTGCGATCCTTGGTGGCACTGTCCTCGGATTTCTCGCCCTCAAGTCGAACTCGTTCTGGTGGGCGGCCGCGATCCACGTCGGGATCGCCATGACCATGGAGACCCTGACTCTCTGGCACGCCGGCTTCTTCTGATCAGCGGCGATATGGCTTCAGATACTCAGGCGTGGCGATCCCTGGCTTCAAGTCGTCGGAAGCCTCCGGATCACCCGGCTGCAGGGTGAACGGGACGACCCCGGCCCATACATCGGAATCCATGTCCTCCGGCTCGTCCAAAGGCCCTCCGGCTCGGACCTTGGCCGAGATCTCGTCAAGGGAGAGCTCCACGATGGCAGTCTGGCTGATCTCAGAGTCGGTGGACTCCCGCAGGTCGGCGAGGCGACCCGGGATGAGTGCTTCGACGATCATGTCGAACGCCTGTCTCTTCTCCTCAGCCTCGAGAAGCCGGCCTGTCCCGTGAACCACCACGCTGCGGTAGTTGGCCGAGGAGTGGAAGGCACTCCTGGCCACGACGAGACCGTCGATGTGGGTCACCGCCACCGACAGGGGCGAACCGGACCGCACGGCCCTGGCCAGCCCCATCGAGTTCGAACCGTGCAAGAGGAGACGGTTCCCGTCCCTGGCGTAGAGGGTCGGGATCACGACCGGACGCCCGTCGATCACGTAGGCGGCGTGACAAACGAGTCCCTCGTCGAGGATCGCGTCGATGGCCGACCGGTCATGCACGCCCCTCTCCGGCAATCGCCGGATCGTCGTCTTGTCGGTCATCTCGACTCCGCTTTCGCCTCGCGTGTCATCAGGCTCATCATGCCCTCACGCGGGGACATCTCGCCTTCGAGGACCCGATCGACATGACTGGCGATGGGCATGTCCACGTCTGCTCTCTGGGCCAGACCGAGCACGCTCTTGGTGGTCTTGACTCCCTCGGCGACCATGCTCATCTCCTCGACGATCTCCTCGAGGGTCTTTCCCCGTGCGAGGCCAAACCCGACCTGGTGGTTGCGGCTCCGGTTGGAGCTGCAGGTGGCGATCAGGTCGCCCATGCCGGCAAGACCGGCGAAGGTCTCCGGCCTTCCCCCGAGGGCGACACCCAACCTGGTCAGCTCGGCCAGAGCGCGGGTGAGAAGTGTGGCCCTCGTGTTGTCACCGAAACCAAGACCATCTGACATCCCGGAGGCGATCGCCATGACGTTCTTGAGGGCACCACCGAGTTCGCACCCGATGACGTCGTCGTTGGTATAGACACGAAAAGCCGGGTTCATGAACAGCTGCTGGAGTTCCTCGGCAGCGGGACGATCGGTCATTGCGATCACTGATGCGGTGGGTTGTCCCATGACGATCTCCGCTGCGAGGTTGGGCCCGGTCAGCACACCGACGATCGATGCATCGATGTCAGGGTCTACCTCGAGGATGACCTGTGTCATCCTGGCCAGGCTGCCCTGCTCGATGCCCTTGGTGAGCGAAACCACAGGGACTCCTTCTCCGATGTGAGCGGCTGCACCCGTGAACACCCCTCGAAAGCCGTGGGACGGGGCGGCCATGACGACAACATCAGCCGTCGCCACGGCGTCTTCGATGTCGGCGGTCGCCCTGAGTCGATCGGAGAGCTCGAGGTCGGGGAGGTAGTCCTCGTTGCGCCGGGTCTCGTTGATTCGGGCGGCTAGCTCCGGACGCCGTGCCCAGAGCAGCGTGTCGACCTTTTGACCTGCCAAATGGGCAACGGTCGTTCCCCACGAGCCGGCGCCGACGACCGCGATCCTTTCCATTGGCGTCACGGTAATCCGGTACCCCGTCCCGGCTTCCTACCCTGTCGTCCCGCATGGCCCTCTCCATCGGAATCGTCGGTCTTCCCAACGTGGGCAAATCGACCCTGTTCAATGCCCTGACACGGGCAGGGATCCTGGCTGCCAACTACCCCTTCGCGACGATCGAACCAAACACCGGGGTGGTTCCGATACCCGACCAGAGAGTCGACCGTCTCGCCGAGATGTTCGGATCGGCGAAGAAGACGTATGCGACTGTCACGTTCGTCGACATAGCCGGTCTCGTTGAGGGGGCGAGTCAGGGTGAGGGGCTGGGCAACAAGTTCCTGGCGAACATCCGTGAGGCGGACGCCATTTGCCATGTGGTCCGCGCCTTCGAGGCATCGAACGTCGTCCATGTGGACGACGTTCTCGATCCGGCCCGGGACATCGAGGTGATCGAGGCCGAGCTGGCGATCGCCGACATGGACACCATCGACAGACGGCTCCCCAAGCTCCGGAAGGAGTCGACGGTCGACAAGTCGCTGCAACCGACCGTCGCCATCCTCGAGAGGGTGCGGGAGGTGGTCGCTGCCGGAGGGATGCTAAGCCGCCATCCGGAGCTCATGAAGGACGCTGCACGGTTTGCCGACCTGCATCTCTTGACGGCAAAACCCGTCATCTATGTCTTCAACATGGACGAGAAGGGTCTGAACGACGCCGAACGCCGAGCCCGGTTGGCTGAGATAGTGGCCCCGGCCGAGGCCCTTTTCCTGGACGCTCAGATCGAGGCGGAGCTGATCGAGTTGGAGGCTGAGGAGCGGCGCGAGCTGCTCGAGTCGGTCGGACAGTCCGAACCCGGGCTCGACACGGTCATTCGCGCCGCCTACACGACCCTGGGGCTGCAGAGCTATCTCACGGCTGGTGAGAAGGAGGCGCGCGCCTGGACGATCCCGGTCGGAGCAACCGCGCCCGAGGCGGCTGGCGTGATCCACACCGACTTCCAGAGGGGTTTCATCGCTGCGGAGGTCGTCGACTACGAGCGCCTCGTGGAGGCCGGATCCTGGATGGCGGCACGCTCGGCCGGGCTGGTCCGAACCGAAGGGAAGGCCTACGTCATGAAGCCGTCAGACGTGGTGGAGTTCCGGTTCAACGTCTGAACTGTGGCTAGTTTTGATCTCGTGGTCTTCTTTCTCGCTGCCGAGGGCGGCTCGGCAGCGCCGCTGAGCGAACACGAAGTCCTCGTCTTCCTCGTGCAGTTGGCTCTCCTCGTCGGAGTTGCCCGCATCTTCGGATGGTTGATGAAGAGTGTCGGCCAGCCCGCCGTCGTCGGTGAGCTCCTCGCCGGTGTCGTCCTGGGACCGACCCTGTTCGGTCGGGTGGCGCCGGAGACATTCAACTGGGTGTTCGGGGAGCCCACCGTGACGTCCGTAGTCTTCGGCATCTCCTGGCTAGGCGTGATCATGCTCCTGGTGGTGATCGGGTTCGAGACCGATCTCGGGATCATCGCCAGGTTCCGTAACGCCGCTCTCTCCGTTTCGGCCGGCGCCCTCCTCCTACCTCTGGCCGCGGCGGCGTCCCTCGCCTTCCTGGTCCCGGAGTCGTTCATCGGACCGGGGCCCGACGGATCGGGGGTGGAGCGCGCCGTCTTCGCCGGCTTCCTCGCCCTTGCCCTCTCGGTCTCCGCGCTCCCGGTCGTGGCCAAGATCCTCCAGGACATGGGGTACCTGCGTCGCAACTTCGGCCAGGTGACCCTGGCCGCCGGGATGACCATGGACGCCGTCGGTTGGCTGGTCCTCGCCGCTCTCTCCGGGATCGCCCTCGATGGATTCCGGCCCGACAGGCTCGGTATCTCCTTCGGTGGCCTGCTCCTCTTCCTCCTGCTCTCCTTCACGGTCTTCCGCTGGTTGGTCGATCGGCTGTTCAGATACGTCATGGCCAGCGGGTCCTCGGTCACTGCCGCCCTGTCGATCACGATCGTCGCTGCGCTCATCGGCGGCGCCATCACCCAGGCCCTCCACATCGAGGCGATTCTGGGGGCGTACATCGTCGGGATCCTCGTGGCCGGCCTTCGTCACCAGCTTCCCCAGGTCCGATCGGTCCTGGAGACGGTGACGGCCGCCTTTCTGGCGCCGGTCTTCTTCGCGTTCTCCGGTCTCCGTGTCGACGTGGGCCTCCTAGACACGACCGAAGTCATCATGTGGACGGTGGTGCTGATAGTGGTCGCCATCGTCGCCAAGATCCTCGGGACGGTGATCGGAGGATTCTTCGCCGGGGTCCGGGGCAGGGAGGCCCTGGCACTGGGCTCGGGTCTCTCTGCTCTCGGTGCCATGGGTGTGGTGGTTGCCATAATCGGTCTCAACCTGGGTGTCGTCAGCGAGACCGGTTACACCGTGATGGTCCTCGCTGCCATCGTCACCTCGATCGTGGCGCCCCAACTGCTCAAGCTCGTCGTCAGGGGTTGGGACATCCCCCAGGAGGAGGCTGAGCGATTGGACCAGGAGGAAGTCAGGGAGTCGAGCGAGATCCTGCGATCGCGGCGCATCCTCTTACCGACCCGCGGTGGGGACAACAGTCTCTACGCCGCACAGCTGGTCAACGCCGTCTTTCCCGATGCCGAGATCACAGTTCTGGTGGTCGACCTCGCCAAGCCCGGTCTGTTCAGGCGATTGGCTCGGCGTGTCGAGGGCGAGCCCGGAGATCCATCCGACGTGCTTGCCGAGCTCCCCGCGGCACGGACGGTTCATCGTCTCGCCCGCGATCCGGCATCGGCGATCGCAAAAGAGAGCTCCCTCGGCTATGACCTCGTGGTCCTGGGTGCCACCGAGACCGGTGAGGGGACGTTCAGCAGCGTCATCGACAGGGTTCTGGCCTTGATCGAGGTTCCGTCGATAGTGGTGCGGATGCCTCGAGGGCGGCAGGCGAGCGAAGGTCTGCCGAGGCGGATACTGGTGCCGGTCGCCGCATCCCGGTCGACCCGCGCCGCGGAGGAGTTCGCCTATTCGCTGGCCAAAGCGGCAGACGGTCGTACATTCGCACTCCACGTCGTCAATCGTCCGGAGGGCCAGGGGGTGATTCTCGAGGACGCTGCCGTCCAGGACAGCCTGGCGGCAGGCCAGGAGATGGTGCGAGCCGCCGCTGCATTCGGTGACCGGCTCGGCGTTTCGGTGGAGACGGGCGTGAGAGTGTCGCCCAATGCCGAAGAGGAGATCGTGGCATTCGGGAACTCCGGCGCCTTCGACCTACTGGTACTTGGTGCCAGTACCAGGTCCCTCACCAATCGGCCCTTCTACGGGCACCGGGTCTCGTACATGCTCGCCCAGTCCGAGCTGCCGGTGGCGGTGGTGAGTCTCCCCCCGAGCGGCACCCCCAACACACCGACCCACTGAGGTGCGGGGGTTTGAGGGGGTCGTCCCCCCTTCATCATCTCTTGTCTTAGGCGCGGGGGTTTGAGGGGGTCGTCCCCCTTTCATCATCATTGTGAAGACCCCGGCATGGGGATGCCGGGGTCTTCGATCCTCCTGGAAGGAGGTACCTGGAGTGGTCTACCCGCGAAGTTGGGGGAATCCCGCGGCCGACTCCAGGCCTTTGGGGTTGGGGCGTCCGGAGCGGATTACTCCGTCCGAACCCCAGAGAGGTTGGCATGGGTCACTGGCTATGAGACATCGTGCTTATGATCGGAGGACTGCGATGCCGAGCCCATTCGACCGATTCTCCGACCGCCACATCGGCCCCTCTTCTGCCGACATCGACAAGATGCTGGCCACAGTCGGCGTGGCGTCACTCGACGACCTGATCGAAGAGACCGTCCCCGCTTCGATCCTCGACACGGATCTCCAGCTGCCCTCCGCCATGACAGAGGTGGAGGTAACCGAGCGACTCCGCCAATTGGCCGGCGCGAACTCGCTGGTGCGGTCGCTGATCGGACTCGGGTACCACGACACGATCGTTCCTCCGGTGATCCAGAGGAACGTCCTGGAGAACCCGGCCTGGTACACGGCTTACACCTCCTACCAACCCGAGATCTCCCAGGGCCGACTCGAGGCTCTCCTCAACTTCCAAACGATGGTCTCCGACCTCACCGGCCTCGAGATCGCCAATGCCTCGCTGCTGGACGAGCCGACGGCGGCAGCCGAGGCGATGGCCATGGCGCGGCGGCTGTTCAGGGGGGACCGGTCGGTCTTCTACCTGGATCCCGACACTCATCCGGCGACCAAGTCGGTGATCCTGACCCGGGCCGCTGCCGTCGGTGTCGAGGTTCGCGAGCTCGGAGACGATTCCGACCCGGCGCTGGCCTTCGGTGTCCTGTTGCACTATCCGGGGTCTTCGGGGGCAGTGCGGGATTTCTCGGCGATCACAGCGAAGTTCGCGGGGGCGGGTGCACTGGTCGTCGTGGCGACAGACCTCCTCGCCCTGACTCTGCTGACACCGCCGGGGGAGTGGGGAGCCGACATCGCCGTCGGGTCGGCTCAGCGTTTTGGCGTTCCCCTCGGTTACGGCGGCCCGCACGCGGGTTTCATCGCCACCCGTGAGGAGCATGTCAGGGCTTTGCCGGGACGACTCGTCGGCGTGTCCAAGGATCGAGCGGGTCGCATGGCATATCGACTCGCGCTTCAGACACGCGAGCAACACATCCGACGCGAGAAGGCGACCTCCAACGTCTGCACCGCGCAGGTGCTTCTCGCGGTGATGGCGGCCTTCTACGCGTCGTGGCATGGTCCCGAAGGGCTGCGTGCGATCGCGGAGGAATGCAACCGCCTGGTCTCTGTCCTCGCCGCCTCGCTGCAGGCCGGGGGCTTCGTCGTCGACAACGCACATTGGTTCGACACCATCACAGTGAATGCCCCGGGCCGTGCGGTCGAGATCGTCGAGGCAGCACGGGACGCTGGCATCAACCTGGGGCATGTCGACACCGACCGCTTTCGTATCGCCCTCGACGAGAGAAGCGATGACGAACTCGTGGAGCGTCTCCTCGAGGTCATCGGCGTGGCAAGGGTCGAGGCCGTCGGCGCCCTGTCTGAGGGCCTAACCAGAAGGTCGGGCTACCTGACCCACCCGGTGTTCCATCGTTATCAGTCGGAGCACGAGATGCTCCGCTATCTGCGGCGACTCGCCGACCGGGATCTCGCCCTCGACCGGACGATGATCCCGCTCGGCTCTTGCACGATGAAGCTGAACGCCACCACCGAGATGATTCCGATCACCTGGCCGGGTTTCTCCGGGATCCATCCGTACGCCCCCGTGGATCAGGCGAGGGGATACCTGGAGCTGATCGGCGAGCTCGAGAGCTATCTGGCCAGCATCACGGGCTACGCCGCGGTCTCTCTCCAGCCCAACGCCGGGTCCCAGGGTGAGTTTGCCGGACTACTGGCGATCGCTGCCTATCACCGGTCGCAGGGAGACGAGAACCGGGACGTCTGTCTCATCCCTGCGTCGGCCCACGGCACCAATGCCGCCTCTGCAGTGATGGCCGGGATGAGGGTGGTGGTCGTCGCCTCCGATGCTTCGGGCAACATCGATGTGGCCGACCTCGAGGCCAAGGCCACCGAGCACGAAGCGGATCTCGCTGCGTTGATGGTGACCTACCCGTCGACTCACGGCGTGTTCGAGGAGCGCATCAAGGAAGTCACCGAGATCGTCCATCACCACGGTGGCCAGGTCTACGTGGATGGAGCGAATCTCAACGCTCTCGTAGGTCTCGCCCGCCCGGCCGATTTCGGGGCGGACGTAGGCCATCTGAACCTGCACAAGACGTTCACGATCCCCCACGGCGGGGGTGGGCCGGGTGTCGGTCCGGTGGGGGTCAAGGAGCACCTCGTTCCGTTCCTTCCCAATCATCCTCTTCTCGACGAGGCCGGGCCTGCCTCGGGCATCGGTGCGATATCTGGTGCTCCGTTCGGTTCGGCAGGGATTCTCCCGATCCCGTACGCCTACATCCGGCTGATGGGACCGGACGGATTGAAGAAGGCGACCAGGGTCGCGATCCTCTCCGCCAACTACATCGCCAGACGTCTCGACCCCCATTTCCCGGTTCTCTACACCGGCTCCCACGGCCGGGTGGCCCATGAGTGCATCGTCGATGTCCGCACCGTGACCAAGAGCAGTGGCGTCACTGCAGAGGACATTGCCAAACGTCTCGCTGATTACGGGTTCCACGCCCCGACTCTTGCGTTCCCCGTCGCCAACACGCTGATGATCGAGCCGACCGAGTCGGAGAGCCTCGAGGAGATCGATCGGTTCTGCGACGCGATGATCGCCATCCGGGCCGAGGCGGACAGGATCGGGGCGGGTGACTGGCCTCGTGACGACAATCCACTGGTCAACGCACCACACACGGCGGAGGACGTGACCGCAGACGCGTGGGAGCATCCTTATGGGCGAGAGCTGGCGGCCTATCCCGTCGACAGCCTTCGGATCGACAAGTACTGGCCCCCGGTGGGTCGGGTCGACGGGGTCGGTGGAGATCGCAACCTGGTGTGTGCCTGCCCGCCTCTCGACGCCTACGTCTGATGTGGCTTGACATTTCGTGATCCGGTGGGATCTTTAGTGGCGTCAATTCCACCGCCTCCGCCCCTATTAGAGGTCTCTGAGTGAAATTCAACGGTGAACTGAAGTTCCCCGAGTTGGATCATCCCGGCGTGCCGGTTCAGTTCGTGGTGGACGAGGACCAGGCCGAGATCGTGGTCGATGGCGAGTCCCTGGGGCGTTGGTCTCTCTATGACGTCCACGCCAAGCGTCTGGTTTCGAGCGCCTTCCTCGTGGACCTCGACGGCACCGAGGTCACCTTCGTGGCGGCCGATCCGATCGACTTCGCCTACCGGGGTGTGGAGCACATGGCCGAGACGTGGGCGAAGATCAAGTCGCGACGGCCCGGGTCCCGCTCGATCGCGGTTCGCAAGTCCCGCAAAGGTCTCATCCCCTCCCGAATCGAGGACCTGCGGCACGCCATGGAGTCCAATCTCGAGTCCACCGGGCCACGGGCCATTGCCGGTGAGACCTCCATGCCTGGCACCGCCAGCCAAGCCGCTTCAGTTGAGGCCGAGCACTTCGAGACCGATTGGGACCGGAGAGACACCGATGCGTCGATCCCGGTAGTCGGTGCGGTGTCTCCGGTCGAGGCCGCACCCGCGCCGGGCGAATCGGTTTCCGCACCCGAGCCCGTCTTCAGTCCCGAGATCGAGGAAGAGAGACGTCGACTCGCCGAGGAGCGAGCTCAGCTGGAAAAGGAACGCCAGGCCGCTGAGCAGCGGGAGGCCAACCTCCTCGAGGCTTATCGCCTGGAGATGCAGCGACTCGAGGCCGAGCGAGAGGAGTTGCGACGCCAGACCGAGGCCGCGGGACTGGCTGCCGAGCAGGCTGCGTTGGAACGGGAGCGCACCGAGCAGAGAGCCGCCCAGTTGGAGGCGGCCGAGCGGGCGGCGCAACAGCGTGCTGCTGAAGAAGCCCGCATAGCCGCCGAGGAAGAGGCCCGAAGGGCAGCCGAGGAGAGGGCCGCTGAGGAGGCCCGGATCGAGGCTGAGGCCCGCGCCGCCGAAGAGAAGCGCATCGCTGCTGAGAAGGAGGCGCAGGCCGAAGCAGAGGCCCGTGCCGCTGAAGAGGCTCGCATCGCGGCGGAGGAGCGGGCGCAGCGCGAGGCCGAGAGAGCGGCGGCTGACGAGGCGCGGATCGCGGCCGAGGAGCAGGCGCAGCGCGAGGCCGAGGCCCGCGCCACTGAGGAGGCGCGAATCGAGGCGGAGGAACATGCGCGGCGCCAGGAGGAGGAGGCCGAACGGCGGGAGGTGGCGGAGCGGGAGGCTGCCGCGGCGGCAGCTGAGCCACGGGTCGTGGATCTCAACGATCTAGAGGACGGTGCCCCGAGTGTGTCGCCCACCCCGCAACCCGTGCTCGCCGATGCCAAAGACAAGGGTGGCCTCATGGGCGCGGTAAAGGCCGCGTTCCGTGGCGGTTCCAAAGACCACGTCCATCAGTTCGTCGAGGCTCCTGGAGGCATCGGTATCACCAGATACGTCTGCGAGGAGTGCGCCTACGTCTCAATCTCCGTAGGCAGCTGACACCTCGGCAGCACGTGGCTTCGTCCCCGCCGGCTCGAAGCTGAAGAACCTCAATGCGATCACAAGACCGATCGCGCCCCAGGCGAGCACCTTTCCGATCGCGGCCCATGGGAACTCAACCGGCATCGCTGGGTCGAACAGAGCGATGGCAGCCGTCACGAGTGGCTCCAGTGGCAACCATGAGGCGAGGGTCTGCAGCCACTCCGGGGATCCGTCGAGCGGAAAGAAGATCCCGGAGATGAAGGCCAGAGGCAGGATCACGAAGTTGGCGATGGCGGGGGCAGCCCGTGCGTTCGGGGTCACTGCGGCGACGGCCAGCCCCAACGCCGAGAATGTGCCAGCACCGACGAGGATCAGCAGGGCGAACAAGGGCATCCTGGACCATGGGATCTCGAGGTCGAACAGGAGCCAGCCCACAGCCAGCATGAGTGTCACCGAGATCAGACCCACGAGGGCGGCGGACATTATCCGCCCACCCAGATGAACCCACATCGGGAGAGGGGTGCCGGCGACCCGCTTCAGTATGCCGCCGTCGCGTGCCATCGATGTGTTGATCGCGAGGTTGGTGAACGTCGCCGTGACCATTCCGAACACCGCGATCGCAGGGGTGAAGTACTGCGCGGCTGAGAACCCCGATGCTTCGTCGGACGGGATGAAGAAGTTGATCATTACCAGGAACATCAGTGGCATGACCAACGTGAAGAACGCGGCGACGGCCGACCGGAAGAAAAGCTTCGTCTGAAGCATCGTCTCGGAGACGAGCAGGCTCCCGCTACCCATCGTGGGTCACCAGCCTGAGGTATGCCTCCTCGAGGGTGATCTTGCCGACTTCGAAGTCTTCGATGGCGATCCCCGTCGCCAGTGCCTTGCCTGTCAGTTCGTTGATCAGCCGGATCGGATCGTGTGTCTCCGTCACAACCCACCCGCCGGCGTCGGGCTCGACTCCCAGGGCACCAGCCCGGCTCGGGTCGATTCTGAACCTGATGGTGCTCAAACCGGACCTTCTCTCTCCGAGGTCGTCGGGCGATCCGTTGGCGACGATCTCACCCATCGACATGACGACGACCCGGTCGGCCAATTGCTGGGCCTCCTCCAGGTAGTGGGTGGTGAGTACCACCGTCGTTCCCGACGACGCAAGCTGCCGAATCGCTTCCCAGGACCGGCGCCGGGCCGCCGGGTCGAATCCTGTGGTTGGCTCATCGAGGAACAAGAGGTCGGGGTTGCCCACGATCCCGAGTGCCAGGTCGAGTCGCCGTCGCTGACCTCCTGAGAGACCCTTGATGCGCTCGTCGGCCTTTTCGACGAGGTCGACTGTCTCGATGGCCTCATCGGCTGACATCGGCTCGGCGTAAGGGCGTCGCTGCGCCTCGATCGCCTCCCTAACGGTGAGATCCTCCTCGATACCGCCTTCCTGGAGCACGATGCCGATCCGGTCGAGAAGTTCGGCCGGGCGATCCGACGGGTCGTGACCGAGCACACTGATGGTCCCTGAATCCGGTCGACGGAATCCCTCGATCATCTCGACCGTGGTGGTCTTGCCTGCGCCGTTCGGCCCCAGGATCGCCACCACTTCGCCAACGGCGATCTCGAGGTCGATTCCGTTGACAGCTTTCAGTGGGCCATAGGACTTGGTTAGGGCGTGGACGGAGACAGCTGACATCGGCTCTTGGGGGACGGGGGCCCGAAGGTAGCACGGGCATCGGCCGCACTCCCGGTACCCTCGCCGGGTGTCCGATGTTCGACCCGTCATCCTGTCCGGCGGCTCCGGCACGAGGCTGTGGCCTCTGTCGACTCCCGCTGTGCCGAAGCAGTTCACTCCGCTCATCGGCGACGACACTCTCTTCGGCCTGACTCTCGATCGTCTCGTCGGTGTAGCCGGTCTCGTCGACGCAATCGTCGTCACCGGCGCGGCTCATCGCGATCACGTCGCGAGAGAGATCGAAGAGTCAGAGCTCGATGCCCTGGCGATCGTCGTTGAGCCAACCGGCCGGAACACCGCTCCGGCCGCCGTGGCCGCCGCGCTGATCGCCGATCCGGGCGACGTCCTGGTGATCCTTCCCGCAGACCACCTGATCCTCGACAGGTCTGCGTTCCGCGAAGCGCTGCAACGGGCGGTGACCCTGGCCTCTGCGGGACATCTCGTCACCTTCGGGATCGAGCCTGACCGGGCGGAGACCGGGTACGGGTACATCGAGGTAGGGGAGTCGATCGGAGATGGGCTCGTCGTGGCTCGGTTCATCGAGAAACCCGACCCCGCAGCGGCAGCAATTCTCTCCACGGACGGCCAGCATCTGTGGAATTCAGGGATCTTCATCGCACGTGCCGATGTCTTCCTCGACGAGGCCCGAGCCCACTGCCCTGAGGTCGTGGAAGGTGTGGCCGCTTCGCTGCCGACTCCAGCGACCGGCTTGGTCGAGTTGTTCGACGAGTTCGGCACCGTCGAGTCGATCTCCATCGACTACGCGATCATGGAGCGCACCGATCGAGCAGTCGTCGTGCCACTTCGTGCCGGCTGGTCGGACGTTGGGTCCTACCTCACCTTGTTCGACGTCAGCGAGCGCGACAACAGTGGCAACCACGTGTCCGGCGATGTGACGGCCGTCGACACCACGAACTCGTTCCTCAAGTCAACGTCCCGCCGGCTGGTCGTCGCGGGGGTGGAGGGTCTGATCGTCGTCGAGACGCCCGATGCCGTGTTGGTTGTGCCGTTGGACCGATCCCAGCAGGTGAAGGACCTGCAGGAGGCTCCCCCAGATTGAGGCGTCTGATCGGCCTCGCCCTCGCCGCCGGGCTGTTGGTCAGCTGCTCGATCGGCGAGCCGGCCGAGGACGCAACGGGTGAGGAGATATTCCAACAGTTATGTGCCCGCTGCCACGGTCCAGATCTGAGCGGCGGGGTGGGACCGGCGCTCGGCGCTGGTTCGAATTCGGCGGGTGAGACCGACGAGTTCCTCGAGTTCACGATCGTCAATGGACGAGGGCGGATGCCGTCCTTCTCCTCCTCCCTGGACGAGGCCCAGGTCGGCCGTCTGATCGCCTACATCCGGGAGGAGCAGGGCCAGTGACCGAAGCACTCGAAGCCCTCGAGCTCCACCCGGTTCGGATTCCGATGCGGCAGCGTTTCCGGAGGGTTGATCACCGCGAGGCTGTGCTGATCAAAGGTCCTCGAGGCTGGGGAGAGTTCTCACCGTTCCCGGACTATCCACCCGAGGTGACCACCCGCTGGCTCGCGGCCGCTCTCGAGCTCGCCTGTGGCGAGCTCCCTGCTCCCGGACGTTCCCACGTTCCGGTCAATGTCACCGTGCCGGCCACCGACCCGGCCACGGCTGTGGCCCTGGTGGTCGAGTCCGGGGCGAGTACGGCCAAGGTGAAGATCGGAGAGCCCGGGGACACCGAAGAAGACGATCTGGCCAGAGTCGCCGCCGTACGGGAGGTCCTCGGTCCGGAAGGAAAGATCCGGGTCGACGTGAATGCCGGCTGGGACCTCGACACGGCCACCCGTCGCATCGAAGCCCTGGCGGTGTTCGATCTCCAGTATGTCGAACAGCCCGTGGCCACCGTCGCCGACATGAAGATTCTTCGGTCCAGGGTCTCGGTCCCTCTTGCGGCGGATGAGCTGGTACGGCAGAGCCCTCACCCGCTGCGCGTCATCGAAGAGGGGGCAGCTGACCTCGTGATCCTCAAGGTTCAACCCATGGGCGGGGTGGCTCGGGTGCTCGATCTGGCCAATCGGGCTTCGATCCCGGTGGTGATCTCGTCAGCGCTGGAGACTTCGGTCGGGATGTATGCGGGACTCCTCGCTGCCTCGTTGGTCAAAGACCTGCCTTTTGCCTGTGGTCTGGGGACGGTCGCACTCCTCGAGGGGGATCCCACCCTGGCTCCCCTGATCCCATCCGACGGGTTGCTCGAGGTGCGACGTCCTGAGCCCGACCCTGCTCTCCTCCGCCGCTGGCGCCCGGACCGTGACCGCGGGGCGGAGATGCTTCGAAAATTGCGGGCCGCCGCCCAGGTGCTCACTTGAGTCACCCCAACCCGAGCACCGCGTTGGCACGGGTCGTCCTCGACGAGCTCGCCGCCGGGGGAGTGGCGGTGGTAGTGGTATCCCCCGGATCGAGGTCGGCGGCCCTGGCGATCGCTGCAGCGGAACATCCCGATCTGGAGGTCAGGGTGGCGATCGACGAGCGCTCCGCCGCGTTCCACGCTCTCGGTGTGGCGAAAGCCTCAGGTTCACCGGCCGTGGTCATATCCACTTCCGGTACCGCCCCCGCCAACTATCTCCCCGCCGTGGTCGAGGCCGACATGGCCTGTGTGCCGCTCGTGGTGGTCTCGGCTGACCGGCCGGCCGAATTGCGGGGCATCGGGGCCAACCAGACGATCGACCAGGTGAACCTCTACGGCACCAAGGTGAGATCCTTCACCGGGATAGAGGCCCCCGACCCGGGGGTCGACCTGAACCCGGAGTGGAGACGGCTCGTTTCGGATGCCCTGGCAGCGGCGACCGGCCCACGTCCGGGTCCGATCCACCTCAATGTCGCGTTCCGGGAGCCGACGGTGCCGGTGCCGGACGACGGCCGGACCAGGTCTGACCCCTATCCGTACCCGACTCCGAGGGTCTCCCGGCCCTCCCCGCCAGCCACGACACACCCCGTCGTCGAACTCGACCTCGAGTCGGAGCGTGGGGTATTGATCCTGGGCGACGGGTCCTACGACCGAGCTGCCGTGATCGACTTCGCCGGCTCACTCGGATGGCCGGTGCTCGCCACCGCCCTATCCGGGGCCAGGGGCGAGCGAGTGGTCGATGCCTACCACCACCTGCTAGTCGAGGGCATACCCGAAGACCTCGTCCCCGACGTCGCCGTCGCTGTCGGAGCGATCGGACCTGACCCGGTCCTGGAAGATCTGGTCGCCGCCGCCTCCACCCGTGTCCGGGTGGACGCCTGGGGACGGCACATCGACCCTGGCCGCAATGCGAGCGCAGTGGTCGCTGCTGACCCGTTGGCGGTCCTCGCGGAGGTGACCGGGAGGGCTCGCCCCGGTTGGGCGGAAGGTTGGCTCGACCGCGCCGCCGCCGTCAGGGACCGAGTCCGGTCGGTTGTGGCCACCGAGCAGAGCCTGACCGGTGGCACTGTCGCCAACGCCATGAACTCGCTCGACTGGGGCGCCCTAGTCGTCGCCTCCTCACTGCCGGTCCGGGAGATCGACGTCCATCTCAACCGACCGGGTCCGGTGTTCGGGAATCGGGGTGCGTCCGGGATCGACGGATTCGTCTCCACCGCGTTGGGGGTGGCGTCGGTTCATCCCCGGACGGTCGCACTCGCGGGGGACCTCTCGTTCCTGCACGATGCGAACGGGTTCATGATCGATGTGCAAATCGACTGCGTCTTCGTCGTCGTGGACAACCATGGCGGAGGGCTGTTCGACGCCCTGCCTCAGGCGGTGCACGCACCTCATTTCGAGCGGCTGTTCATCACGCCAAGCGGGCGCTCGATCGCCGCAGTTGCAGAAGCGCACCACGCCACTGTCACCACGGTCATGAGCATCCCCGACGTGATCCAGGTCGCTCAGGAGGGTCTCAGTCAGGGCGGGGTCCATGTCATCGTCGTCCCCGTCGACCGGCAGGAGGACCTGCAGTCCCGGCTTCAACTCGGGCGGTGACCGATCGCGTCGAACATCGGGGCGAGCTTGAGATCGGTTTCGTGCAGTTCGGCGTCCTCCTCCGATCCGGCGACTAGCCCGCCCCCGGCGAAGAGTGTCATGCGAGAGCCGGACAGCTGGCCACAGCGCAGAGCGATAGCAAAGACACCGTCACCCGCAGAGTTCATCCAGCCCACCGGTCCCGCATATCGTCCCCGGCTGGTGGGCTCGATCTCGCGAATCAGGTCCAGGGCGATCTCGGTGGGTGAACCCGCCACTGCCGCCGTGGGGTGCAGGTCGGCCAGGATCGTGGCGACCGAGGTTCCCGGCACCACTGGCCCTTCGATCCTGGTGCCCACGTGTGACATGGCCCCATGGGGGACGATCACCTGCTCGGTGATCTCGATGTCCTTGACGTGTCGGGTTATCGCGTCCATCACCGAGCGTGAGACGTGTCGATGCTCTTCGGAGATCTTCACCGATTCGAGGTCCTGGGGGTCCGTTGCGGTGCCAGCCAGGGCCAGGGTCTTGACCCAACCGTCCCGTAGGCTGACGAGAAGCTCCGGACTCGCCCCGACCAGGCCACCGACGGAGAACAGGTAGCACCCGGGATTGGCCGGAACCAGGTTGGCCACGATCGCGGAGGCCTGAGGCGGGGATTCGAAGGTGACCTCGACCTTGCGGGCGAGGACGACCTTTTCAACCCGTCCGGTCTCTATCTCGAGCATGGCCTTTTCGAATCCGGTGGTCCATTCCTCTGCCCCGGTGTCGATCGAGACGATGGCCGGAATGGGTCCGACCGCCTCGACACCTCGGGTGAGTCGAACAGACGTCGGGATCGAGACGACGGACCCGTCTTCGGTGGCGTCGAAGGTGAACGAAGCGAACGCGATCTCCCGCCCCGACGATCGGACGGCCTCCAGCGCCCGGGCGTAGCGGTCGGCACCGGCGCCCAGGTCGATTTCAAGGGTCGGGCCTTCTCCGGTGAGAACACCTTCGTTGTCGACCCAGAACGATGTCATGCGGGGAAGGGTATGACGGGTGACGAGATTCCGGCGAGCCGGGAGGCGAGCGCGGCGAACTCTTCGAGGTCCCCGGAGGCAGCGAGGCTGGTGCGGCCCCCCTCGACACGGGTAGGTGCGACCCGACCTACCTGAGCCGCCACGGCGTCGGCCGGGTCGATCACGGGGATGCCGGCCACGTCCTCGATGAGTTCTTTCAAGAACGAGAAATGGGTGCACGCAAGCACGATGCGGTCTGCACCGTGGTCGAGCGCCCACGAGACCTCGTCGGATACCACTGCAGCCGAGTCGACATCGCCTCTTTCCACGGCCTCGACCCATGAAGGGCACGCCCTGGTCAGGACTTCGACGCCTGAAGCGAAGCGCGACACGACCGAGTCGAACAGCAGTCCCTGGAAGGTGACCGCGGTGGCGAACACGGCCACCGTCCCGGATGTGGTCGACTGCGCGGCTGGCTTCACCGCCGGTTCCATCCCAACCACGGGCACGTCAGGGTGAGCCCTTCGAATCGATTCCAGGGCCGCGGCCGAGGCAGTGTTGCAGGCGATGACGATGCACTCCGACCCGGAGTCCAGCAGCCAGGAGACGATTTCGTGTGACATGGACTCCACCTCGTCGATGGATCGGGTCCCGTAAGGAGCCCGACCCCGGTCCGCCACGTACAGGAGGTCGCTCTCAGGCAGCCTCGATCGAATCGATCTGAGAACGGACAAACCGCCCACGCCGGAGTCGAAGACGCCGATCACACCGGTGTACCGTCGCCGGTGAAACGATGGAGGTTGGCGTTGCAGATTGAAGGTTCGGTTGCGTTGATCACCGGCGGAGTGTCCGGTCTCGGTTTCGGGGCGGCCCGCCGTATCGTCGACCACGGCGGACGGGTCGTGATGATGGACATCAACGAGCACCAAGGCAAAGTCGCCACAGAGGAACTCGGTGAGGCCTCACGGTTCATCGTCTGCGACGTCTCCGACCCCGCAGCGGTCCGGGCCGGTGTCGACGGTGCCGCCGAGGCGTTCGGCGGTGTACACGTGCTCGTCAACGCTGCCGGAGTGGCTCCTGCACAGAGGGTTGTCTCTCGCGAAGGCGAGATGTTCGACCTCAATCTCTTCCGGTTCACCGTCGGAGTCAACCTCGTCGGCATGTTCGATGTCATCCGGAACACGGCCCGGGTCATGACGGCAAACGAGCCGGCACCCAGCGGGGAACGCGGGGTCATCGTGAACGTGGCTTCCATCGCCGCATTCGACGGCCAGGTCGGCCAGGCCGCGTACTCGGCATCGAAAGGGGGCGTTGTCGGGATGACTCTTCCGCTGGCCCGGGATCTGGCCAGTTGGGGGATCCGGGTCAACACGATTGCGCCCGGCATCATGGACACTCCGCTTCTAGCCGGCGCACCCCAGGAACTGCGCGATTCGTTGGCCAAACTGCACGTGTTCCCCCAGCGTCTGGGGACACCGGATGACTTCGGGCATCTGGTGTCGGCGGTCATCGAGAACGAGATGCTCAACGGTGAAGTGATTCGGCTCGACGCCGCTGCCCGGATGCCACCGAAGTGAAGATTGCTCTGATCTGTTTCGACGGGATGGAGGAGCTCGACCTGGTCGGGCCGTGGGAGGTCTTGCGAATGTGGCAGCTCCAGTATCCCGACGACGATGTGGATGTGTTCACGGTCTCTCTTTCGGGACCGACCGTGACATGTGCCAAGGGAATGAAGATCGTCACCGATCGCCCGATCGCCGACGTCGGAGAGGTGGACGTCGTGTTGTTCCCGGGTGGAAGGGGGACGCGGACCTTGATGCAGGACGAGCCGACGTTGAACCTGGTCCGTGACCTCGCCGACACCGGAGCCGTGATGACCTCGGTCTGCACCGGCTCACTGGTCTATGCCGCCGCCGGGATCCTCGCCGACCGTCCGGCGACTACCTACTGGAGCGCGATGGACCTCCTGGTAGGGCTCGATCCCAGCATCGAGCCCCGACCCGACGACCGCTGGGTGGACAGCGGAGAAGTCGTGACCGCGGCAGGCGTCTCGGCGGGCATCGATATGGCCCTCCACCTCGTGTCCCGTCTCCACTCCGCCGAGCGTGCCCGCCAGGTGAAACGCGACATCCAGTACGACCCGGCACCTCCTGTTTGATCACGCGGGCCCTGGCCGCGGTCAACCCAAACCCTCCAGGCTCTCGGGGTTCTCGAGCGAGGTGAGGTCGCCCGGGTCGTTACCGAGGGCAATCGCTTTGACCACCCGACGCATGATCTTCTGGGATCTGGTCCGGGGGAGGTCGTCGACCCATTTCACCGAGGCGGGGCGGAACGCCTTGCCCAGGCCCCGGTCACATGCCTCGACCACCCGGGAGGTCAGCTCGTCGTCAGGGGTGACCCCGGGGGCCGGGACCAGGTAGAGAGAGATGGTCTCGCCCTTCACCGGGTCAGGGACTCCGATCGCCGCCGCCATGGTCACTTCATCCAACGCCACCGCCACGGACTCGACCTCGGCGGGACCGATCCGTTTCCCCGCGATGTTGAGAGTGTCGTCCGAGCGTCCGTGGAGATACCAGAAACCGTCTTCGTCGACCGAGGCCCAGTCGCCGTGGACCCAGGTGTCGGCGAAACGTGACCAGTAGGTCGCGATGTATCGCTCCGGCTCACCCCAGAACCCACGTGTCATCCCCGGCCATGATCCCCGGATGACGAGCTCTCCGACTTCGCCTCGAATCGGCTTGCCGGCGTCGTCGTACACGTCGGCGTCGACGCCGAGGGCGGGTCCTCCGAGTGAGGTCGGCTTGAGGCCCTGCATGAGGTTGGCCGAGAGGATGCAGGCTCCGACCTCGGTTCCTCCCGAGATGTTGATGATGGGGCGGCGGCTTTCGCCGACGTCGCGGAACAGCCACCACCAGGGCTCGGGGTTCCAGGGCTCGCCGGTCGAACCGAACAGGCGAAGCGCGCTCAGGTCGTGTTTGCGGGCTTCGGACGCGCCATGAGGCTGGAGCGCGCGGACAAGTGTTGGTGACAGACCGAGAATCGTGAGGCCCAGCTCGGACGCGACCTGCCAGATCCGGTCTGGGCCGGGATGGTTGGGAGCGCCGTCGTAGGTGGCGATGGTGGCCCCGTTGGCCAACCCTGCGATCACCATCCAAGGGCCCATGATCCAGCCCATGTCGGTCGCCCACATCAGAACGTCGTCTCGTTTGACGTCGAGTTGGAAAGCGCCTTCCTGGGCGATCTTGACGGTGAGCCCGGCCTGCACGTGGACCGCCCCCTTGGGGCGGCCGGTGGTACCGGACGTGTAGGCGATGAGAACGGGGTCCTCGGCCCATGTCTCCACTGCCGGCACCCGCTCGGCGGTGGGCACGATCTCGTGCCACCAGAAGTCACGCCCCGCAGTCATGGGCGTCGTGGTCCGATCGACGTAGTCGACCACCAGGACCCGGTCGATCCCGCCGGCGAGCCCAATCGCCTCGTCGGCGGTCTCTTTCATCTCGACGAGTGACCCGCGTCGTTGGAAGCCGTTGCCACAAATCATCAGCTTCGGCTTGGGGTCGTCCAGCCGGGTTGCGACCGCCTCGGCTGCGTAGCCCGAGAACACCGGGATGAAGATGGCGCCGATACGGGCCACGGCGAGCAGGGCGACGACCGCCTCCTGTGACATGGGCAGATACACGGCCACCGCATCGCCCCGGTTGACTCCGAGACCGGTCATGGCCCCGGCGAGACGTTCCACCTCGGCTGCCAACTCCCCAAACGTCATCTCGCGGGTCTCGCCGTTCTCCTTCTGCGATCGGACCGCGGTCCGGCCGGGGTCGTCGGCCACCCATCGGTCGACACAGGCGACAGAGAGGTTGAAGCCACTTCCGACGAACCATGTCGCCCACGGGTGTCCCCGTGATGTGTCACGGACAGCAGTCCAGGGTGGGTGGAACGGAAGACCGATGAAGTCGACCACAGCAGCCCAGAACCACTCGGGATCGCCCGCCGCCCGGGTCACCAGGTCCTCGTAGGTGGAGATCCCGTGGATCTCCATGAACCGCCCGGTGTTGGCGGTGGCCATCGTCGCGGGGTCAGGTCGCCAGGCGATATCGAACGTTTCCATCACTCTCCTCGAAGGTTCGAGGCTATTAGGAATGCCGAAGATCCGTCGGTGTTCGTTCCTACCCTCCGGGCAATGGCCGGCACCACGGACGCAGCCGATCAGCGGCTCTTCATCAGGCGGACGCTCACGGTGGCCCTGGTCCTCGTCGGGGTCGCCGCGGTCGTCTGGCTCATCTTTCGTCTCAGCACCGTGATCTTCATGGTCGTCGTGTCCGTGTTCGTCACGGTTGCGTTCGAACCACCGGTGCACTGGCTGGCGAAGAGGGGATGGCGCCGGGGGGCAGCCACGGGCCTCGTCTTTCTCGTGGCCCTGCTGGTCACCGTCGGCTTCTTCTGGGCGCTGGTGCCGCTGTTCGTCGATCAAGTCCAGGAGATGATCAACGCGATCCCGGGACTGGTCGAGTCGTTCCTCCTGTTTCTCCAGGACAGATTCGGATTCGATCTATCAACGATCGACCCGGCGACAGTTGGCCGGAACATTCTCTCGTCGGTCCAGAACGTGACCGGAGTGGTGGCGGGCGGGTTGGTGGGCATCACCGCATCGGTATTCGGATTCATCTTCTTCGCCACGACGGTTGCCCTCTTCTCTTTCTACATGATCGCCGAGTTGCCCCAACTGCAGAGAACCGTCCTGTCGTTAATGCCCGAAGAGCAACAGCGCCATGCGATCCGGATCTGGGACGTGGCGGTCGAGAAGATGGGCGGCTACATCTACTCGCGACTGATCCTGGCGGTGATCTCGGCCACGCTGACCACTGCGCTGCTCAGCTTTCTCGGGGTGCCGTTCCCAGTGGCCCTCGGTGTCTGGGTGGGCGTGCTCAGCCAGTTCGTCCCCGTGGTGGGCACCTATTTCGCCGCGATCCTGCCGGCCCTGGTCGCCCTCACCTTCAACGACCCGGCCACCGCACTCTGGGTGGTCCTCTTCCTGGTGGCCTATCAGCAGGTGGAGAACTACCTCATCTCACCCCGGATCACGAAGCGGACCATGGAGATCCATCCGGCGATCTCGGTGGCAGCGATCATCGTCGGTGGCACGTTGCTGGGCGGTATCGGGGTGATTCTCGCCCTTCCCATGGCCGGGATCATCCAGGCGATCATCGGCGAGTCGCGCCGGTCATACGACGTGATTCTCGACGACTCCGAGGCGGTCGAGGGCGGGTGAGACCTCGGCGGATGGGCGTGTCTAAGGATCAGGCGCCACCTAACGTCTCCTCACGTGTTGCCGATTCCGCGGTCTGACACTTCCCGATCTCTCTGGGACCCTGAGTGATGGAACGAAGAGCCCTCGCCCCGATACTGCTCGCCCTCGTCGTATTGTCGGTGATGGCTTCCGCATGCAGCGCTGACCAGGTCGTCGAGCCCACCACAACCGATACCGCGAATGAGGAAGCGACGACCACCACGGTCGACGACACACCGCCACCACCGGAAGAGGTCACATTTCGCATCGGACTGGCTTCCGGGATCACGACCGACAACTGGTGGGCATCTCTAGACACACATCAATCGATCGCCAACGATGCGTTCCTTGGGAACGGGAAGACTTCGCTCTTCGTCTCCTCCGTTCCCGGTTTCGTCTACATCCCGGCAGCGGCCGCGAGCGACATGCCCGAGGAAGCGGTCCCGGAAGGTGACGTTTGGGTGGTGGAGCAGCGGCTCCGTCGGGACATGACGTGGTCGGACGGCAGGCCGCTCACGGCCGCGGACCTCGTTTTCTACTTCGACACCGTCAGAGAGTTCGACCTCGGGGGGAAGCATGCCGAGAACCTGCCGTCCGACGTGCTCAGCATCACTGCCCCCGATGCGAGCACCGTCCGAATCGAGTTCGCGTCGGACCCGGGCCTGGCTGTCTGGGAAACGGGTGTCGGTTTCGCGCCTTTCGTGCCGTCCCACTACTGGGCCGGGCACGTCGAGGCTGCCCGGGAAGCCGCATCGGCCGCCAGTGCAGGGATCACCCCGGCAGCTGCCATTCAAGCCATCGTCGACGCTTCGTTGGCCGACGATGTCGCTGGGAACGACATCGCTGCGGCCGATGTGACCGAAGAGGACATCTCGACCTATGTTGCGGACATCGAAATGGGAGCGGGTAGGGCTCACCTGTACGGCGTCTCCGGTGTCGGCGAACCATCGGTCGGAGCCTCGATAGTCAGCGCCTGGGAGCCGGGTCAAGGGGGAGTGACCACCGCCAATCCCAGCTTCTTCGACATGGGTACCGAGAGCACCCTCTACAGAGACGGGTCGATCCGCGTGGCCAACGCAGAACGGGGGGAGGATCGTGTCTACGGCGGCGCGGGAAGTGGCGACGTGAGCGTGACATACCTCCAGGGTCCTTTCGTGTCGGAAGTGGAGTGGATCGAGTACGACAGCCGGGCGACGGCCTATGAGCAGCTATACGCCGGCGAGATCGATTTCGTGTTCGACCCATCCGGTGTGACCACCGGGCTGCGCCGAGAACTCGCTACCAATCCCGGGTTGGAATTCTCGGTGAGCCAGGGCGAGGGTTTCCGGTATATGGCATTCAACCTGAGGAAGGCCCCGATGAGCGATCTCGCATTTCGGGCGGCGATCGCGGCCGTGATCGACAAGGAGTTCGTCGCGAACGACGTGTTGGACGGTGTCGTGGTACCCGCCTATACGATCGTCCATCCCGAGCTCACCGCCTTCCACAACGCCGGGGTCGCCAAGGCGGGATGGACGGATGATGGGCCCATGGACGAGCCCGAGCGGCTCGAGACGGCGATCCAGATCCTCAGCGAAGCCGGCTACACCTGGGCGACAAAGCCGGTGGTCGAACGCGACGACGACGGCGCGTTCGTCGACGTCGTACCAGGTGCCGGGCTCACGATGCCCAACGGAGTCCCCGTCCCCCCGCTCACACTGCTCTCGTCGGGCGAGGCCCACGACCCCTATCGGGCCACGTACGCGACGTGGATCGAGCATTGGATGACCGATCTCGGAGTGACTGTCGTGGTCGAGCCGAGCGACTTCGAGTCGATCGTGGAAGCCGTGTTCCCACCGCAGACCCCCGAGAGCGCACTCGCCTGGGACATCTACATTCTCGGCTGGGGCGGGGCTGAGCCGTCGCTGCCCGGAACCTCATTGACCGCGTTCTTCCACTCCAATCAGGACAGTGTCGACTTCGGTGGCTACAACACCCCCGGCTATCGCAGCCCCGAGTTCGATGCAGTGGCCGACGCGTTCCTCACCGCAGAGACGATCGACGAGGCGGCGGTCCTGACCCGGGACATGGAAGCGATAGTCGCCCGTGACCTCCCGTATGTGGTGCTCTTTCGGACCCGAGTCGTCGAGGCGTACCACCGGGATGTCAGTTTCCCCGTCAACGCCATCGTCGGTGGTCATCATCTCTACCCGCGGGTCTGGATGAGCAGCGTCAAGTTGGACCGGTAGCCGACGAGTGTCTGCCTGATCCCCTCCTCAGGTGAGCGAGGCAGACACCCAGGGCCCGCAAATCCTTGCCATTTCGCCCGTCGGGTCGTTTCATCGCGGATGATGGGATCGTCGCCGAAGTGGTTGTGGCTCGTGTGTGTGATCGCGCTCGTCACCGCCTGCTCTCCTGTGGTGGCCGGACCCGAGCTGCCCCGACCCGCCCAATCGGTAGCCACCGTCTCCATCCCGCCGACCACGACAACCACCGTCGAGCCATCACCACCGCCGATCACGTGTCCCACCGAGTTCTGTGTGAAGTACGAGTTGAGGGAGGGGGCGGAATGGTCGGACGGGCGGCCCGTGAGGGCAGCCGACTTCGCTGCCACAGTCGACTACTTCCGGGACCCCCTCACCGGATTCGGGACCCAGGGTTACGACCTCGTCCGCGAGGTCCAGGTACTCGATCCACTGAACGCCCTGGTGGTCTTCGATCAGCCTTACGGTCCATGGCAGACCCTGTTCGAGCGTCTCGTCCCTGAAGGCACCGACCCGTCAAGCGTCATCCCCTCGAGTGGGCCGTATGAGTTCGTCGACTGGGTACGGGGGGATCGGATAGAAGTTGTCAGACTCGACGGCTGGTGGGGTGATTCCGACCTTCGCTCAGGTGCACCCGCTGGTGACGTGGTCGAAATCACCTTCCTGTTCATGCCCGATGTCGAAGAGATGGTCGAGTCCTTGCTCAGTGGTGACGTCGACGTGATCGGAGTTCGCCCTACGCCGGAGATCGTCGAACAGCTCGCCGCGGTCGAGGAGGTCGACTTTGCGCTGGCTCCTGGCCCGTTCTGGGAGCACATCGATTTTCACTTCGACGACCCCACGCTGGCCCAGGATTGGGTGCGACGGGCGATCGCCCTCGCCATCGATCGAAGCCACATAGTGGATCAGACGGTCGGGTTGCTCGATCCGGGCTCACCCCAACTGGACAACACGGTCTGGATGACCGGGTCCGCCCCCTATGAGAGCCACTTGGAAGGAGTCACCCACGACCCCGTGGCCGCGGAAAGTCTGTTGGTGGACAACGGATGTGAGCGGGCCGACGACGGAATACAGGTCTGCGGGGCGACTCGCATGTCCTTCGTCTGGACCTCTACGAACGACGACCCGGCTCGCATCGCAACATTCGAGTCGGTCCGTGAGGACCTCGAGGCGATCGGGATCGAACTCGTCCCGGATCTGCGAAGCCCCTCTCAGTTCGTCACACGGGGACACCTCTTCGGGGGCGCCGGCGTCTGGCAGATGGCGAACTTCTCCTGGAAAGACCTGCTCGACCCGGCTGCCACCGACCAGCGGTTCGAATGTGCTGAGTCGGACCTCAACGTCAACGCCTATTGCTCGGAGGCGGCCGACGCCGCGTTGGAGGTTGCCCGCTTCGAGACCGATCCTGATCGGCGCGCCGCCGCCTACAACGAGGTCGACCGTCTCTATCTGGATGACCTGGCCGTCATCCCGTTATATCAGAAGCCAACGATGTTGGCCTGGACCTCGGAGCTGTCCGGACCGATTCCGAACTACACCAGATCCAGCGATCTGTGGAACGTGGCGGCCTGGACGGGCATGTCTTCGATCGTCGTCGCCCTGCCCGGCGAGCCGACCACTCTCGACCCCCGATCTACTGCCGACGATGCCGCCAACGCGGTGCTGTCGACTCTGATGTACGGTGCCTTCTCCATGGCCCCCGACCAGACACAGGTCCCGCTCGTCGTATCGTCGGCCGAGATCATCGAAGGCTGATGCCGGGTCCACTCGAAGGCGTCGTCGTCACCGAATTGGCCGGGCTCGGGCCCGGGCCGTTTGCCGGGATGGTGCTGGCCGATCTGGGAGCACGGGTGGTGAGATTCGATCGTCCCTCCGGTTCGGGCCTCTTCCCCCCGTCGCCCAACGACGTTATGAATCGAAGTCGTCTCTCGGTTGCCGTCGACCTCAAACATCCCGATGGTGTCGAGGTGGTGCTCCGATCGGTCGAAAGGTCAGACGCCCTGATCGAGGGCTACCGGCCCGGTGTCACCGAGCGCTTGGGGATCGGCCCCGCCGAGTGCCTCGCCCGAAACCCGGCCCTGGTCTACGGACGGATGACGGGATGGGGTCAGAGTGGTCCCATGGCAGGCATGGCGGGCCACGACATCGACTACATCGCTGTGTCCGGGGCGCTGCATGCGGTGGGGCCGGCCGACCGACCCATCCCGCCCCTGAACCTGGTCGGAGACTTCGGCGGCGGAGGGATGTTCCTGGCGTTGGGAGTCCTGGCCGCGATCATCCGGTCGCGGGAAACCGGCGAAGGCCAGGTAGTCGATGCGGCGATGGTCGATGGCTCGGCTCTACTCACGGCGTCACACCACGGATACATGGCAGACGGCTGGTGGCGGCCGAGCAGGGAGTCCAATCTCCTCGATGGTGCGGCGCCGTTCTACAGGACCTATCAGACTTCAGATGGCGAGCACGTGGCCGTAGGGGCATTGGAGCCCCAGTTCTTCTCCGCACTCATCGACGGACTCGGCATCGAACCCGAGGAAGTGGGCCCGCAGAACGATCGGGACTCATGGCCGGAGATGCGTGAGACATTTGCCGCCATCTTTCTCGAGAGAACACGGGACGAGTGGGCAGGGCACTTCGCCGGCACCGACGCGTGTGTGGCCCCGGTGATGTCTTTGGCCGAGGCGCCACACCACCCTCACGTGGCGGATCGATCGACGTTCGTCGAGGTGGGTGGGATGCTGCAACCGGCCCCGGCTCCTCGGTTCAGTTCCACTCCCTGCGATGCTCCGCGAGCCCCGGTGATGCCGGGATCGGACACGGTCGTGATCCTCGGCGAACTCGGCTTCTCCGAAGCCGATATCGCAGATCTGATATCGGGTGGTGCGGTGGCTGCAGCGAGCTGACCGGCCCCCGGTGTAGTCCGTCGCGCATCGGTACACTCCGGACCCTGACCTGTAGTCCAACCTGTGCGGAGGAACTGTGACCGTTAACGCTGCGGTGCTGGCAGAGCGAGCCGAGATCGATGCTCTGGTGGAGGGTAAGACGATCGTCGACTCCTTCAACAGGAACGCCGACACCTACCCGGACCAACCCGCCATCCACTGGAAAGACGGGGACTGGCAGTCATTCACCTGGTCTGAGTACCGGAACCGGGTCCATCAGGTTGCCGCGGGTCTGCAAACGCTCGGTGTTGGTGAGGGTGAGTTCGTCGCCATCATGTCGGGCAACCGTCCCGAACATGTCATCGCCGACTTTGCCGCGGTGCACGCCGGAGCGACTCCGGTGACCATCTATTCCACCCTCGCCGTGAATCAGATTCAGTACATCGCGGACAACTGCAAGGCGACGGTCGCCATCCTCGAGGACCTCGATTTCATGAAGCGTTTCGAGGAGATCAGGTCCGAGCTTCCCAACCTCAGGTATGTCGTTTTGATGTCAGGGGCGGAGAACTACGACACTGCCGACTGGGTGCTCGGCTGGGACGAGCTGATCGCCAGAGGCATCGGTCATCTCGAGGGCGATCCCGACGCGGTCAACCGCTCCTCCGCGGACATCAGCCCTGACACGCTGGCCACTTTGATCTACACCTCGGGCACCACCGGGACGCCCAAAGGTGTGATGATCAGCCACCGCAACGTGGTCTGGACCCTGGAAAGCCTTCGTCGCGCCGCCGACCTCGAAGTGGGTCCGCGCATGGTCTCGTATCTGCCCCTGGCCCACATCGCTGAACGCCTCGCCACCCATTACATGGGCACCTATCTCGCCGGTCAGGTGTGGTACTGCCCGAATCTCGCCGGGGTTCTCGAGTACATCCAGGTGGCAAAGCCGACGCTGTTCGTGGGCGTGCCCAGGGTCTACGAGAAGTTCCACTCGCGGCTCCAGGCCCGGTTCGCCGAGGCCGAGGGGGTCAAGGGGATGATCCTGAAGCGAGCCCTGGATGCCAACACCAAGCGGGTGGAGGCCGAGGTGGAGGGGAAGAAAGGTCCCGCTCTCGCCGGCGTGCTCGACGGAATCGCCCTTTCCAAGGTCCGCGAGGGGTTGGGGATGGAGGACGTCAAGATCGCCATCTCCGCGGCGGCTCCGATCAACCCGGACCTGATCAAGTTCTTCCACGTGATCGGGGTCCCCCTCCACGAGATCTATGGGATGTCGGAGAACACCGGTCCGGCGACCGCCACCCTCCCCGGGGCCAACAAGTTCGGTTCGGTCGGCAGGGCCCTTCCCGGCGTCGAGGTCGATGTCGCCGACGACGGGGAGCTGATGATGCGTGGCGGGATCGTCGCCGAAGGCTATTTCAAGCTCGACGAGGACACTCGCGAGACCTTCGACAGCGAAGGCTGGCTGCACTCCGGCGACCTCGCCCGGATCGACGAGGACGGCTACGTCTGGATCGTTGGCCGCAAGAAGGAGATCATCATCACCGCGGCGGGCAAGAACATCGCACCCGCCAAGTTGGAGACGCTGCTCGGCAACCACCCACTGATCTCCAAGGCCTGCATGATCGGCGACCAGCGGAAGTTCCTGAGCATGATCATCGCCCTGGATCACGAGGAGGCGCCTGAGTGGGCTGCGGCCCGTGGTCTCGAGTATCACGATCTGGCCAGCTTCTCCCGACTGCCCGAGGTTCAGGAGGAGATCGCTCGTGCGGTCGACCAGGCGAACGAGTCGGTTGCTCGGGTCGAACAGATCAAGAAGTGGATCGTCGTCCCTGACGAGTGGACACCGGACAGTGGGGAGGTGACTCCCTCGCTCAAGCTGAAGCGTCGGATCGTGCTGGACAAATACGCCGATCAGATCGAATCGATGTACGCCGGGGTGTGACCTGACTCGAGAGATCTTCGACGCCGATCATGACCTCTTTCGAGAGAGCGTCCGGGAGTTCGTAGCCCGGGAGGTCGTCCCCAACGTGGCCAAATGGGAGGCCGCGGGCAAGGTCGACAAGGAGATGTTCCGCAAGGCCGGTCAGTCCGGCTTGCTCGGGATGGCCGTCCCGGAGGAGCACGGTGGCGGAGGTGTCGACGACTTCCGTTTCAACGCCGTGATCGTCGAGGAGATGATGCGGGCCGATGCGTTCGCCTCGGGGATGTGCATCACGCTCCACAACGACGTCGTTCTCCCGTACTTCCTCGAGCTCAGCAATGAAGAGCAGCAGGAAAGGTGGTTCCCGGGTCTGGCATCAGGCGAGCTGATGACCGCCATAGCCATGACCGAGCCAGGTGCGGGGTCCGACCTCGCCGGGATACAGACGACGGCTATCCGGGACGGCGATACCTATGTCGTAAACGGCTCGAAGACCTTCATCACCAACGGAATCAACTCCGACCTCGTCGTTACCGCCGTCAAGACGGATCCGAGCCAACGACACACCGGGATGAGCCTCCTCGTCATCGAGGACGGGATGGAGGGGTTCACCCGGGGCCGCAATCTCGAGAAGATCGGGCTTCACGCCCAGGACACGGCGGAGCTCTTCTTCGATGACGTCCGAGTGCCGGCATCCAATCTCCTCGGGGAGGAAGGCAAAGGCTTTCTACATCTGGTCCACAACCTCCCACAGGAGAGGCTCTCGCTGACGACGGGATCGATCGCCCACGCCCAGACCGCCTTCGATTGGACGCTCGAGTACGTGAAGGAGCGTCAGGCGTTCGGCCGGCCGATTGGTGGTTTCCAGACTGTCAAGCACACCATGGCCGAGATGCGAACCGAGCTCGACATCGCCCAGACTTACGTCGATTCGCAGATCATCGCCCTCAATGCCGGGGAGCTCACCGCCGAAGAGGCGGCCAAGGCGAAGTGGTGGGTGACCGAGCTCGAGAACAGCGTGATGACACGGTGCCTGCAACTGTTCGGTGGTTGGGGCTACATGGAGGAATACCCGATCGCCCGGGCCTTCCGGGACGCAAGGGTGCAGACCATCTACGGGGGCACCACCGAGATCATGAAAGAGATCATCGGCAAGTCCCTCGGTCTCTGATCAACACACGGAGCGATACATGACTGAACAAATCACTTTCGATGGTCGCGTCGCGATCGTCACCGGAGCCGGTGGCGGCCTCGGCAAGACCTATGCCCTCGATCTGGCCCGACGCGGGGCCCGGGTCGTGGTCAACGACCTCGGGGGATCGGTGGATGGGACCGGAGCGTCCCAGTCCGCCGCAGACGTGGTCGTGTCCGAGATCGGGGAGGCTGGCGGTGAAGCCGTGGCCAACTACGACTCGGTCTCGACCGAGGAGGGCGGAGCCGCGGTCGTCCAGAGTGCGATCGACGCATTCGGCACCGTCGACATCGTCGTCAACAACGCTGGGATCCTCCGGGACAAGTCTTTCGCCAACATGAACATGGCCGAGGTCGAGGCAGTTCTCGACGTCCACCTCAAGGGGGCGTTCTACGTCTCGTCTCCGGCCTTCAGCATCATGAAGGAGAAGGGCTATGGGCGATTCGTGTTCACGTCATCGGGGTCCGGGCTCTTCGGCAACTTCGGACAGGCCAACTACGGGGCCGCCAAGGCTGGTCTTATGGGTCTCTCCAACGTGCTCGCCATCGAGGGAGCGAAGTACGGCATCAAGTCGAACGCGATCGCCCCGGTCGCCAAGACCCGGATGACCGAAGACCTGCTCGGCCCGATGGCCGATCTCGTCGACCCCGAACAGGTCACCGCGATGGTCGTCTTCCTGTGTTCCGAGGAGAACCCGTACACCCATGAGATCTTCACCGTCGGTGGGGGTCGCTACGGCCGGGTTTTCGTCGGGGTGAACCAGGGATGGTTCGCCGGCCCCGAAGTCGTGGCAACCGCCGAGGACGTCGCTGCACACATCGACGAGATCCGCGACGTGACCGAGTACCAGATCCCATCCAACAGCAACGAGGAGATCATGATGCTCGGCCAGGTCATGGCCGGCTGATGCCGATCGACGTCGACCGGATAGTCGGAGCGACCCTCGAGGAGACCACGTTCTCGTGGTCGGAGGAGGACGTCATCCTCTACAACCTCGGGGTCGGGGCCGGTGTCCCGCCCGACGACCCCAGACAGCTCGAATATGCCTACGAGGCCGAGCTCAAGGCCGTACCTGCCTTCGGGACGATCCCTCCATTTGCGATGGTCATGGGAGTCGGGGCCATCGAGGGCCTGGACATCCAACTGTCGCAGATCCTCCACGGCGACCAGAGGTTGCAGATCCACTCCCCGATCCCGGTCCGCGGGTCGGTGAAACAGACGGGGCGGATCGTCGACGTTCTCGACAAAGGCCGGGGAGCCCTGCTCGTTATCGAGGTCGTGTCCACGCTGGAGGGCTCCGATACCCCTTTGTTCACCAACACCTCCGGGGTCTACGTTCGAGGAGAGGGCGGGTTCGGCGGAGACAGGGGTGCGTCGGCACCGAAAGGCCCGCCTGATCGTGCGCCCGACCACGTGGTGGAGTCACCGACCTTGCCCCAGCAAGCGCTCCTCTACCGGATGGCCTCGGGTGACAAGAACCCGCTTCACGCCGATCCCGCCTTCGCGGCTGTCGCCGGTTTCGGGCGTCCGATCCTCCACGGTCTCTGCACATACGGAGTCGTCACCCTCGCCGTGATCGAGGCCGCCTTGGGTGGAGAGGCCGAACAGGTCGGATCGATATCGGCACGATTCTCCGGCCACGTCTTTCCCGGTGAGACCCTCGTCAGCCAGATCTGGGAAACGGACGAAGCCATAATGGTGGAGACCACGACCCGGGAGCGGGAGCAGACGGTGCTCTCTCACGGGCTGGTCGCGACCCGCGATTGATCGTCAGGCCCTGACCTCGACACGCGTGCCCAGGGGCACCATCGCATAGAGCTCGGTGATGATCTCGTTGGGGAGCCGTACGCAACCCAGGGAGATGCTCCCGCCGATGGAGGAGGGATTGTCGGTGCCGTGTATGCCGATGATTCCGTCACCACCGTTGAACTCGGTGATCGTGTCTGATCGGGCGGACAGTCCCAGTGCGTGAGGGCCCCACGGGCTGTTGGCCGTGGTCACCGTGACCAGGTCGGTGACGAAGAACTCGCCGACCGGGGTCTCGTTGTGATCGCTGCCGATGCCCACTTCGGTGGACAGCACCTCGTCTCCGTCCACGATGTAGGTGAGTCGCCTGTCACCGAGGTCGACGACGATCCGGCTGTCCGCGACGTAGAACGACAACTCGTCGGCCCGCGCCCATCCGGTCGTTCCGTTCGGCCTGATCGGAAGCATCACCTCGACCCAGCCATCGCTTGGCGCGGAGACCACTCCGAGGACCGTCACCGTGCCCAGGATCGTCGCCGGATCGATCGTCGTCATCGGAGCGGTGTCCTCGGTGCTGGCATAGACGTCGACGGGGCCGTGAGCCATCGCTACGAGGGTCGGATCGGCGTGTCGAGTGGCTTCGAACCCCTCCCAGACGGGTCGGGTTTCGAGGGGGGCGGGATCGCCGACGGGGGGATCGTCCCGAACCGGTTCCACCTGCGGTTCCGGGATCCCGGGGTCCGGCGGCTCGGTAGCCGCCTGGCCGCATGCCGTCAGCAGCATGAGTGCCGCGATGAGGGTTGTCCCGCGCCGCATGTCCGGGATGTTATCGGTGGCATCTCCCGTACCGTTTAGCCTCATCTGCCGGTGGACCGCATCTATGTGACCAAGCTCATCCCGGGTCTCGCCCGCCTCGAAGGGTTCGAGATCGATGTGTGGGAGGGTGACGGGCCGGTGCCCGAACGTGAATTGATCGCCGGAGTCGCCGGGGCCCGTGGACTGCTCTGCATGTTGACCGACCGGATCGACGAGTCGCTCCTGGAAAAGGCTCCTCGGTTGGAGATCGTCTCACAGATGGCCGTCGGGGTCGACAACATCGACGTGGCAGCGTGCCAACGACGGGGGATCAAGCTCGGGCACACGCCTGACGTGCTGACCGAGACAGTCGCCGACTCGGCCTTCGCACTCCTGGCCGCCATCGTCCGCCGCCTCCCCGAGGGCGAACGCGAGGTAAGGGCAGGGGAGTGGGGCCCATGGGAGATCTTCCACCTCGCCGGAGGCGACCTGCACGGGACGGTTCTCGGCGTGGTCGGGATGGGTCGGATCGGTCAGGCGGTGGCTCGTCGCGCCTCGGGGTTCGACATGGAGGTGATCTACACCTCGCCTCAGCCGGTCGACGGCCCGTGGGAGCAGGTCGATCTCGAGGAACTTCTCGGCCGCAGCGATCATGTCGTGCTCTGCACCAAACTCGACGACAGCACGAGGGGCCTCATCGGGGCTGAGCAGCTCGCCGCGATGAAATCGACCGCCTATCTGGTCAATGTGGCCCGAGGGCCTGTTGTCGTCACTGACGATCTCGTGTCGGCCCTGGAACGCGATGGGATCGCCGGGGTCGCCCTCGACGTGACCGATCCCGAGCCGTTGCCGGCGGATCACCCGCTTCTCCGGTACGAGAACTGCCTGGTAGTGCCACATATCGCCTCGGCGTCAGTGCGAACCCGGCACGCCATGGCCAACCTAGCCGTGGACAATCTGCTGGCCGGGATGAAAGGCCTCCCGATGCCGGCCGAGTACGGCCCGTCCGGGTAGGCCCATCGAGCTATTACCCTCCTCGGCTCACCCAGGGAGTGCGAGGAGGACATGATCGAACTGCCTGCTGCCCGTACCGTCGAGAGCGATCCGTCTCCGGCGCGCCTTCGCGAACTAGCACTCACTCTCATGCCGAGGGTGACAGAGACCGAATACGGCAACATCAACTACCAGGCTCTGGTCACCGCCCGGTTGAAGAACTCCACGTTCTTCGTCTCGGACACCGAAATCCATCAGAACCGGATCTCGAGGGCCGAAGCGGGGGAATGGGCAGCACGCCAGGATGCCCACATCGCCGACCAGGACATGTTGCTCATTCAGGGGTACATCGGCCCGGACCCCGACTTCCGCACCGGATGCCGGCTGTTCATCGAGGCTGTTCAGCCAAACATCGCCGCTATGCAAAGCCACCTGTACTTCCCCACCGACGATGCCTGGCAGCCGGAGTTCACTGTCATCTACACACCAACGTTGCCTGCGCCCGGTAAGCCGGACGATCGGCTGATCATCGTCGACCTAGACAACTGGGTCACCAGGGTGATCGGCTCTGACTACTTCGGCGAGTCGAAGATGGGCGGTCTGCGAATGTGGAACCGTCTCGTCTTCGACGAGGGTGGTCTCGCCTGCCATGCCGGGCTCAAGACGTATCCCGCCGAGTCGACCCGCAGCGGGCATGAGGAGTCGATGCTCATCATCGGCCTCTCCGGTACCGGCAAGACGACCACGACATTCCGTCAACAGATCGGCTCGCTTCCGGTCCAGGACGACTTCGTCGCCATCATGCCGGGGGGCGTTATCCACACAACCGAAGCAGGCTGTTTCGCCAAGACCTATGGCCTCGATCCCGAGGACGAGCCCACCATCTACGGCGGCACGACGAGGTCCGACGCCTGGCTCGAGAACGTCGCTGTGGCCGAGGACGGCTCCGTCGACTTCTTCGACACCTCGTACACGGCCAATGGCCGCTGCACGTTCCCGCTGGCCAACATTCGCCACCGCGATCCGAAGAACGTTCCTCCTGCCCGATACCTGCTGATCCTCAACCGGTCTGACCACGTGATCCCGGCGGTGGCCCGGCTCAACCGCGACCAGATCCCGGCCTACTTCATGCTGGGTGAGACCAAGGGCACGTCGGCGGGCGGTGCTGCGGAAGCGGGTAAGAGCCTGCGTGTTCCTGGAACCAATCCGTTCTTCTTCGACGACGATGCACTCCAGGGCAACCGGCTGCTCGATCTGCTGAAGACCATGCCCGATCTGGAGGCGTTCGTTCTCAACACCGGAACCGTTGGCGGTGAGAGCGCCGACTCGAAGAAGGTTCGGATCGTTGACTCTTCGGCGATCGTTCAGGCGATCGTCGAGGGCACCATCGAATGGCGGACCGATCAGGACTTCGGTTACGACGTCGCCGAATCGGTCCCCGGTGTCGACGACATCGAACTCCTCCAACCCCGTCGCCTGTACGAGCGACTCGACCGTCTGGAGGAATACGAGGCGACTGTGGCCCGACTCAAGAAGGAGCGGGTCGAGTACCTCACCGGCTACGAAGCTCTCCATCCGGCTGTGCTCGACGGTCTGGGCGGTTAGCCGGCACCACCACGAGCAGGCAACCGCCGGAGACGCGGATGTCTGCCACCGGTCCACTGAACAGGTTGGACACCCCATGGGTGGTCCCGTGGGGGAGGGTGGCGTTGTCGAGCGGCCAGTGGAGACCGCCGGTAGTCACCCCGGTCGCCGGGCCGCCCATCGGGATGAGGCTGATCGTGGCCCCCACGTCGCCGTGGATGATCCTCCGCTTCCGCACCACGTATGACCAAGCCCGGTCGGTCACCCAGTCGATCTCGTCTATCTCCTCCCAGCGTTCGCTGGTGATCAGTGCCGCCCCGGCCAGCTCGTGGTCGACCCGGCCGCCGGCGCCACCCACGATGACAACACGAGCCGGTCGCTCGGCGACGACCCGATCGAGGGCCAGTTCGAGGTCCGTCGCCGATTTGTCGGCCGGATGGTGCTCGACGATCACGTGATTGGGGATGACCTCGCTCTGAATCGAGTCCATATCGCCGATGAGCACGTCGACGACGAATCCTTCCCTAACCGCCAGGTCATACCCCGAGTCGGCCGCCACGACCAGGTCGGCTTCGGGCATCTCATCGCTCAGCGAGCCGCTGATCGAGTCGCCTCCGGCGAAAATCAGGATCGTTTCCATGGGTCTATCAAATGACAAAATCGTCTTACACGCGATGGCGCGCGTAAGACCTAACCCTCAAGTTGAACTTCAAGGACGTCCATCGCCTTTCTCAGGGCCGATTCCACTTGATCCGGGAGCTCACCACGTGCGTAGACAAACCCGAGATATCGCTCACCTTCTGGTGGCGCCACCACCAGGTCACCCGGGACCATGGTGAGGTCGACACCGGTGACACCAGGGATCTGACGGACCTCTTCCTCGCCGGCGACGTTTCTCAGAATACCTGTGGCCGGGGTCGGGATCATCAGGACCCCGGTGGCCACCGGCTGACGTGCCGGGGCTCGTGGGCCCGTTCCCAGGGCGTTGGACAAGATCAACGACTCGAGCGTGGTCCCCATCAGACCAAAGTTGAGGCTGCGGGAGCAAAGGCCACCGATCGACCGCGCCGCCACCTCGATCAGCCTCGCCCTTCCTCGATCGACCCTCATCTCGATGTGAACGGGCCCACGTGCCAACCCCAGGCCGCGAACGGCCGCACCCGCCACCCGTTCCACTTCGGCGAGGTCCGCTTCCTCGAGCCGGCTTGGTGTCACGAAGATCGTCTCGGGAAAGTAAGGGCCCGAAGATGTGTCAGGTTTGTCGAACACGGCCAGTACGCTGAGCTCACCGTTGGTGACCAGACCCTCAACGGCGACCTCGGAACCGTGCAGGTACTCCTCGGCGATGAGTGTCGTGTCGTCGCCGGCGATCTCGCGCACCCGCTCGATCGTTTCCGTCAGATCCTCGGGCCGGTCCACACGAATGACCCCTTGGCTCGCCGAGCGGTGCCTCGGTTTGATGACCATCGGGAAACCGATCTGTTCGACCAGATCGAGCGGATCGGTTTCGGGGTCTATCGCCTGAAAGCGAGGTTGGAGGATTTCCGACGAAGCGAGACGGCGACGCATGGTCAGCTTGTCTCGGGTTGCTTCGGCCGCATCCGGCGGATTTCCGGACAGACCGAGTAGTACGTTGGCCCGAGCAGCGGTCACCACCCCGGTGTCGTCGGCAGCAACGACCGCGTCGATGCCGATACGGTCACCGAGCATGGCGATCTCCTCTGCGGCCGCCAAAGGGTCCCCACAATCGATGCGCAGATAGCGATCGCCCATGTCGATCGGTGGTTGGGCCTCCGATGCAACCACGAGGTCGATCCCGCTCGTGGCGGCCGCCGATACGAAGTCCGACGCCCGGTAGGTTCTGGTGGGGAGGATTACGACGACGCGCGGCATGGTGGGTCTTGGGCGTATGGGGGTTGAAAACGGCTCTGACTACCATTGTGTCAGATGTCTGATCCCACGGTTCTGAGCATCGCGCCTGACGCTCTCGAGATGATCCTTCAGCTCCGAGACAACGAGGAGGGCGACGGTGAGTTCGCCCTCTCTATCGAGGTGACCGGTTTCCGGGGCCCGCAGTTCTCCTATGAGCTGGCATTCGTCCCTCTGGCCGACAAGGCCGAGAACTGGACAGAGGAACGCCACGGCGGGCTCGCAGTGATCTTCCCCAAGGCCGACCGGGGCAAGCTCGATGGCGCTGCCCTGGAGTTGACCGATCAGGGCCTGGCGATGAACAACCCCAACTCCCCGGCGCCACCGGCCATGACGGCGCCCGCAGGAGACCTCGAAGGTCCGCTTGTGGACAGGGTGCAACAGGTCCTCCAAGAGCAGGTGAATCCCGCCATCGCCTCCCACGGCGGAGGTGCCGAGCTCGTCTCCATCGACGGCACGATTGCCTATCTCCGTCTGTTCGGTGGCTGTCAGGGCTGTGGTCTCGCTCAGGTGACGCTGAAGCAGGGCATCGAACGCATCATCCTCGAGTCGATCCCGGAGTTGAGCCAGGTCGTAGACGTCACCGACCATGCTTCGGGCGAGGACCCGTACTACCAGAGCCAGAAGAAGTAGTGCTCGGGCGGCGAGCCTAGATATCGACCTGTGGGCTTCACCAAGCAGGAGTTGGAGAGCTTCCGTGACGCCAGAGTCCCTGACCTGATAGGCGCCGACTGCCGACTGCTCTTCGTGGGAATCAACCCAGGTTTGTGGACCGCGGCGACGCAGACCCATTTCTGTCACCCTTCCAATCGGTTCTATCCGGCCCTCCGCCGCGTCGGGCTGATCGACTGGGAGGTGGACACCGACACGGGAATGTCCGATGAGCAGCGGCAGGCACTCACCGATCGTGGCATCGGAATCTCCAATCTCGTGGAACGTGCCACGGTCCGCGCCTCGGAGTTGAGCCGCGAGGAGCTGCGCGCCGGTGCTGGGCGCCTGCTGCGCACTGTCGCAGAGGTCGGCCCGGCGGTGGTCGCCGTGGCGGGTGTCACGGCCTACCGAGAGGCGTTCGGGGATCGGGCCGCTGACCTGGGCCGTCAGCCGACGGGTATCGAAGGTGCCTCACTGTGGGTGGTGCCCAATCCCAGTGGCCTCAACGCCCACGAGACCATCGACTCTCTGGCCGTCTGGTATCGCCAGGCAGCCTCGGCGGCGGGGATCCTGTGAGCGGGGAAGCCTCACCCGAGCCGACCCCACGTCAGGTTCTCTATGCGCTCGTCGCCGGCGGGTTCGTGGTCGTGGTGGTGATCCTCATCATCGGTGCCGCCGCTGCCGGATTGGTCCCAACGTGGTGGTCTGCAGCCCTCGCGTTCCTGGTCGCCATCGGTGGGACCTGGATGGCGCTGAACTGGCGACGGACCGGTGAGGTCTTGTCCATCTCGATTGGGATCTTCTTCGTCTGGCTGGTGGGCACCCTGATCCTGGCTTCCTAAGGCGTCACCCTTCGATCCGATCGAGGTAGAGACTCTGAGTAGACCGGCCCAGCCACCCGGACTCGTCCCAGAGGGTCCCGGTCGCAACACCTCGTCCGATGTCACCGTAAGACGACCCAGCCGACAACCCGATCCACTCGCCGCGGGGATAGCGGGACAGGTGAACGGTGAGATCCGGGTTCATGAACACCCACGCTCCCATGTCGAGCCCGCGGCTGACTCCGTTGCAGAAGTCGGCGGTGGCGACGGCTCGTTGCAGAGGTGTCACTTCGCGGCCGGCGACCATCGGCTTGGTGAGTCTGATCCAGACGCTGCCCGGACCCTTGGCATCGAAGCCGCCTACCGCTTCTCGGACCTCGATGGCGTGACGATGAAACATCGTCTTCCCCGGCTCACCGACTCCCCAGCCCTCGACGCTCTTCGGAGCCACGTGCCGGGGGAGAGGGAAATCGACCTCGGGCGGTCGGGCGTCGTCCGGCACTCTGAGATCGGCGACTCGCAACCGCTGGACCGTCGCCAGGGACATCAGCGTCCCCTCGGTGTCGAAGACCCGGGCGACGACCGTTTGGATTCGCTTGCCCTCTCTGACGACCTCGGTGTCGACCCGAAGCTCGACGAGTGGAATCACACGAAAGATCTCGATGGTCGCCCGGTTGACCTGCATCTCGGTGAGGGTGGGAACCTCTGTCTCGATGTGGCCTACGACCAGCGCGGCGAAGGCGCCGCCATGTTGGCCCTCGTCGTACCACCCGGCGTTGGCCAGTGGTGTCGAGATGTAAGACCCCGGCGCGTCACCCGGGAGGTAGACCGCCTCGTACTCCTGGCTCATTCGGGCTGACGGTAACCGAGACCCCTGGAAGCCGGACCATTCTGGTTTAGCATTTCCGCCAGTGACTACCGAGACCTCCAAGGAATCGCCTCCTGCCGTAGCTCATATCGGTGTTCCCCTGGTATTGGCCTCAGCCCTGGCCTCGACATTCGGCATCGTCATCGCCCAATTGCTCGACGATCTCGGCGACGGCATCCTTGCCGAGATCCTGGGCGGGGATGCCGTGCTCTACAACAACCGGGTCGAATTCACCGGTGCCAGCGACCTCGCATGGGCCGGTGGGTTCATCCTCTGTCTCATCGTTGGTCTCTTCTCACTCTTCGTCTACCCGACTCAGCGCGGTCACGGTGTCTCGCGTCTGGTACTGCTCTGGATGCTGCTTCACGTCCTGAGGCAGGCTCTAACTCAGGCGGTGTTCCTTCCCTTCTCGGACACGGACCCACTCGCCCTGGCTTACGCAACTCTCGACGCTCCGCCAGGTCTCGATGTCGTCATCTCCGCGGGCGGCGGTATCGGTCTGCTCCTCATCGCTCTGTCGGCTGCAGCCGCCTTCCTCGCTTTCACCCCGCATCGGCGACTGGTGAGCACCGGTCGCAAGCGTCTCGTATTTGCCTTGTGGATCGCACTCATCCCTGCCGTGGCTTCGGCGTTCGCGGCCATACCGTTCTTCCTTCCTGACAGCGAGGGTCTGGTTCTGCCCGGTCTTCCCGTGGCCGCCGTGATGTTTCTGTTCACCCTCGCCGCGGCCCCAGGTACCGCCACCGTCATCGGTCCCGAGGACGAGAGAACAACGCCGTGGCCATGGGGTCTGGCCACCTTCCTGCTCGTCCTGCTCGTGTTCAACCTCACCATTCTCCAGGGCGGGGTCTCGATCGACCCGAGGGCGTGGGGCGGCACGTAGTCGTCATCACCGTCAGCGACGGCGTGTCCGCTGGCGAACGTGAGGACGGCTCGGGTGAGGCCCTGGAAAGCGTTCTCCGCGGTGCGGGCTACGAGGTCGGCCGTGACCTCGTGTCTGACGACTTCGAGGAGATTCAGGCGTCGATTCTTCGCGCCTGTGCCACGGCCGAGCTGGTCGTGACCACCGGGGGCACCGGATTCGGTCTGCGCGACGTGACCCCTGAGGCAACCGTTGCCCTACTCGAGAGGCAGGCACCCGGTCTGGTGCAAGCGATGATCGCCAAAGGCCTCGAGTCGACTCCGATGGCGGCCCTGACCCGGGCCGCAGCGGGAACCATCGGCACCACGCTCGTCATCAATCTCCCTGGCTCCCCCAAGGGGGCCACAGAGAATCTGGAGTCGGTGCTGGAACTCCTCCCTCATGCGCTGCAATTGCTCTCCGGAGACAACCGCCACCATTGAGGTAAGGGCGAACCGGCCGCTACGCTCGCAACCCTTCATCAATCCAGCAGGAGAAAAATGAAGATCTCACAGGAATTCGTCGTTGCGCGGCCGCCGGCTGAGGTCTGGGACTTCTTCCAGGACGTGCCTTCCGTTGCCCAGTGCCTTCCCGGCGCCGAGTTGACCGATGCCCATGACGACGGCAGCTACGACGGCACACTGGCAGTCAAGCTCGGCCCGATGACGGCGGCCTTCGAGGGCACGGCGACGATCAGCCCTGACGAGGCCAACCACACCGCGACCATCGAGGGCAAGGGCGTCGACAAGAAGGGGGGGAGCCGCGGTCAGGTGAAAGTCGTTTACGGGATATTCGACGACCCCGCGGGCTCCAAAGTGACCGTGGACGCCGATGTCACGCTCTCGGGGCCGGCGGCTCAGTTCGGTCGAACCGGTCTCATCAACGAGATGTCGAAGCGGTTGATCGGCGACTTCGTCGGATGTCTCGAGGGAAAATTGGGGGCCTCCTCTGAGCGGGAGGCAGAAGGCATCGCAGCCGGCGAGGTCAGAGGTATCTCGCTGTTCTTCTCATCACTCTGGTCCTGGTTGAAGGGCCTGTTCGGAGGTTCCAAAGAGTGAAATCGCATCTTCGGGCACTCGCACTCGCGGGTGCCATCCTCTTGGTCGCGTGTGGGGGGTCCGACGAGGGCGAGTCCATCGAGGCCCAGGACGTCACCGTCGCAATGTACGACAATCGCTTCCAGTACACCGAGATCGAGATCCCGGTCGGTGGCACCGTCACCTGGGTAGGAGCCGGTCGCAACCCGCACAATGCCGTCGACGCCGGCGGCCAATGGTCCACCGAGTCGGTGTTCGGCAGCCTCGAGCAACTCGAGGGTGACGAGGCACTCTTGACGTACGACACCGCCGGCACCTACACGTTCTTCTGTACCTTGCACGGAAATGCTGAAGGTGACGGAATGGCCGGGACCCTCATTGTCGGCGAGGGGTGATCGCCGGGGGGGATTCGTTCTCCTCATCGTCGCCGGAGCCCTGGCGCTTGCGGCCTGCGCCGGCCCGCCACCCGGGAACCCTTCCCCCGCCGCCGTGGGCGACCCGTCCACGGAGTCGCCAGCAGAGTGGTCCGGCAACACGAGGGATGTTCCGGGTGACTATCCGACAATCCAGGCGGCCGTCGATGCAGCCGAGCCCGGTGACCTGGTCCTCATCGACCGTGGCATCTATC
The DNA here is from genome assembly GCA_035762545.1 of Acidimicrobiia bacterium. Lineage (GTDB taxonomy): Bacteria > Actinomycetota > Acidimicrobiia > Spongiisociales > ZC4RG35 > JANQRA01. Next base: position 86,184 of record DASTOM010000024.1, on the reverse strand, counting down.
GCGAGGCGGTGGATGTGAGAACTCCGGGTGTGACCATCCGGGGCGTGGACCGCAACGAGGTGATCATCGACGGCGAGTTCGAGCGGGCCAACGGCATCCAGGCGCTGTTCACCGACGGAGTGGTCGTGGAGAACCTGACGACCCGAAACCACACACTCAACGGGGTCTACTGGTCCGGGGTGCGGGGCTACCGCGCCTCTTATGTGACCGCGGTCAACAACGGTGACTACGGGATCTACGCCTTCGACTCCGGCGACGGGTTGTTCGAACACTCCTATGCCACCGGGTCACCCGATGCTGCCTTCTACGTCGGCCAGTGCAATCCGTGCGACGCCGTGATCACCGACTCGATAGGCGAGTACTCGGGACTCGGCTACTCCGGCTCGAATGCCTCGACCAACATGTACCTGGTCAACAATGTGTTCCGGTACAACGGATCTGGGATCTCCCCCAACTCGTGGGACGGAGAGCTGTTGCCGCCGGTCGAGGACGTGACGGTCGTCGGCAACGTCATCCACGACAACGGGCACCGGACTTTCCCGTTCAAAGGCGCCCAGTGGATCGCTCAGGGCAACGGCATGATCCTGACCGGCGCACGTGACTTCTTCGTCGCCAGGAATCTGGTGGTCAACCATCCGATGTCGGGCATCTATCTCCATCCGCTGGTCGACAAGAACGTCTGGATGACGGCAGGCAACACGATCGTCGACAACACTGTCGAAGGTGTGGGGCTCGCCAGTCTCACCATGTCGGGACCCGCCCAATCGGGAACCTGTTTCGCCGGGAACTCGATCGTCGAGACGATGCCCCCGGCGATGCAGTTCACCCAGAGGTGTGAAGGCGTGCGGTTCCCGGCCCTCTTCGAGATCGGGTCGCTCAGCGCCCTCCTCGGCAGGGCCATAGAAGCGAATCTCGAAATGACCCCGGAGGTCTTCCACGGCGATCTGCCCCACCCCGAGCCCCAGCCTCAGATGCCGGGCGGGGCCGAGGCTCCAGTAGTCCCCGCGGTGAATGTGTTCGCCGCGGCCGAGCCGGACATCGACTCGATCGAGTTGCCGGCGACTCCAGAAGGAATCGAAGTCACCCAACAGAAGGGATTCAACATCATGGGCGTCACCTTCGCCTCGACGATCGGAGGCTTCCTGGGCCTCTACGCCTACGTGCTACCGCTCGCCCTGTATGCCGCATGGGTGGTGATCGCGATCTGGGAGCTCATCTCGAGACGTGACGACCTCAGCAAGGGTGCCGTCGTCGGGTGGATGCTCGCCATCCTGGCCATCCCTTTCCTCGGGGTGATCGGCTACTACGTGTTCGGTCGGAGCAGGATCCCCGCCACCTACCGCTGGGTCCTCCTCGCCGGGGGGATGGGCGTCTACCTCGTGTTCGTCTTCCTCGGGATGCTCGTCGGGGGAATCGTCTAGGAATGACCGATTCGTCCCCGGAAGGGGTGTCCAGGCGCGACCTCCTCAAGAAGGCAGGTCTCGGTGGGGCCGCACTGCTCGGAGGGTCGTTGATCGGGGCCGCGGCCCGCGACGCCACGTCCCCGTCCCCGTCCCCGACCGAAGACGTCTATCAGTCGAACCACGAGATGACTGTCGGTGAAGACGTTCTCGACACCATCTACGGGCAGGGATTCGGACCGCCACGCGGTCTCGGCGCAAATGCGCTCGACGAACTCACCCTCCCCCCTCCACCTGACGGTCGACCCCCGGGAACGGTCAGGGAGATCGAGATGCGGGTGGAGGAGCGTCTCATCGAGGTGGGCCACGAGGTCTTCATCGAGGCGTGGACCTACAACGGGACGGTTCCCGCACCCATCATCAGGGCCTCGGAGGGGGATGTCCTCAGAATTCACCTGGAGAACCACACCGGGCATCCCCACTCGATCCACTTCCATGGCGCCCACAGACCCGAGATGGATGGTTGGGAGCCGATCCCGCCGGGTGGGGACTTCACCTACGAGATCGACGCCGGCCCCGCCGGGTTGCATCCCTACCACTGCCACACTGCACCGCTGGCCGAGCACATCGCCCGAGGGCTCTACGGGATGATGATCGTCGACCCGATGGGTGGGCGGCGTCCCGCTCAAGAGGTCTCCCTGCTCCTGTCCGGTTTCTCCAACGAGACCATCGGCCGCAATGGCGTGGTGGCTTGGAACGGAATCGCCGGATTCTTCGATCAGTTCCCGATCAAGGTGAGCAGAGACGAGCCGGTCAGGGCGTACATCGTCAATCTCCTCGAATACGAGTCGCTGGCGTCGTTCCATCTTCATTCCCAGACATTCGATGTGTATCCCGCCGGTATCGGTGACAGCGCCACCTTCAGGGACGACACCATCGCCCTCGCCCAGGGTCAGCGTGCCATGATCGAGTTCAGCCTCCCGGACTACGGGAGGTACATGTTCCATCCGCACCAGCACTGGCTCGCCGATCGGGGAGCGATGGGCTGGTTCGCTGCAATCTGATGGGTCGAGCCGACCCGGGGGAGTCGGCTATAGCTTGGTGACCTTGTCGCCGACGGCGATCGAACCACCTTCGACGATGAAGGCGTTCACTCCGCGAAAACGGTTTTCCCTTCCGGGGCCGACGTTGGCGAAGCGGAGGGCGTCGGCGCCGAACCTCCCCGAGAACTTGGCACACCCGGTGTGGGGCACCTCTGAGATCTCGACTACCGCCTCGCCGACCTTGATACGGGAGCCTGCCGGGAGGTTCTCGTGTGAGATGTCGAGGTCGACGTAGATCTGGTCGCCGGCCAGGGGCCAGCGATCACGGGTCAAAGCGACCGCGTCGGCGACCCGGGCGTTCATCAGTGTCAGTTGGGCGGCCATGTGCGGCTCACCGGTCTCGTCCACCCTCATGATCCAGTTGTCTCCGACAAGGCCTTCGCTGGCGCTGAGCTCAGCGGTCTCGACGATCTCCCGCTGATCCTCCCCGGGGCGACGCACGATCATCTCGATCGGACCGGCGTCCTTGGGAGCGGCGAGGATGTTGGCGAGGAAGCTCTCGAGCTCTTCCGTGGTTCGGCGCATCGGAACAGTATGGCCTGTGCATGCGGCAGAGCCACCATGATCACCATGTTGTCCGTGACCGGCCGTTAACGGACAACAACCCCCGAGCCGGATCGGGACGCCGCCGAAAGCCTTCCGGCAGCGCTACGTGGCGGAGGGGAAGGGTGACCGGACGCGTTACGACTGGTTGCGGAGCCAACTCCCATCGTGCTTGCTGACTCAGATCGTGTGGGCCGAGATCGTCGGGCGGTCGCCGTCGAGTCCGACAACGAAGTAGGTCCAGTCCGGTTCCAGCGCCCTGGCGAGGTCGGTCGACGACATCGCCGCCGGTCCGGCAGGGTGGGAGTGGAACACACCACCTATCTCCCAGCCGTTCGACTCGGCGTCGGTCAAGGCGGCGTAGTGCTCCTCAGGAGGGATCGTGAACGAGCTCGGGGACGAGTCCGAGTTCGACGTGGGGTAGACGCTGACCACCCTTCCGACCGATACCGCCACGAGCCCGCAGCCCTCGTTGGGTAACTCGGAGAGACAGTGGTCGATGATCTCCTGGCCGAGATCGTCAGGCAGGAACGCGGCAGGTCTGGTCATAGTCCACGAGGTCGGGGAGGCGGTCCCGATCGGAACATGCCGCACAATCCGGGTCTCGTTTCACGGTCATCGTGGCGAAGTCCTGTTCCAGGGCGTCATAGACCATGAGACGACCCAGAAGGGTGTCGCCGATACCGAGCAGGAGCTTGATCGTCTCCATCGCCTGGATCGAGCCGATCACTCCCGGGAGGACCCCGAAAACCCCGGCTTCAGCACACGAAGGAGCAACCTCCGGTGGCGGGGCCTCCGGATGGAGGCAGCGGTAACAAGGCCCCTCCCACGGCGAGAACACCGAGACCTGGCCCTCGAATCGGAAGATCGAACCGTGGACAACGGGGACACCGAGGTGAAGGGCGGCGTCATTGACCAGGTATCGGGTCGGGAAGTTGTCGCCACCGTCCACCACGACGTCGTAGCCGCTCATGATCCGCAAGGCGCTGCCGGCGAGGAGGCGTTCCCGATGGGTCTCGACCTTCACGTCGGGGTTGAGTGCGGTAAGCGTCTCCCGGGCCGAATCGGTCTTTGCCATTCCGATCCGCTCGACGTTGTGGATCACCTGACGCTGCAGGTTCGAGGAGTCGACCACGTCGTCATCGACGATCCCGATGGTGCCTACGCCTGCCGCGGCCAGATAGAGGGCCGCCGGTGATCCGAGGCCTCCGGCGCCAATGAGGAGGACGCGTGCTTCGAGGAGGCGGAGCTGACCGGCCTCGCCGACTTCGGGGAGTCGCACGTGTCGGGCGTATCGGGTCTTCTGTTCGGCGGTGAGCCCGGTCGGGTCCCCCCAGGGCAGGCCGGCGGCCTTCCAACCGTCGAACCCGCCGATCATCGAAGTGACACTTTCATACCCGAGGTCGAGGAGGGTCGCGGCGGCCAACGCCGAGCGGTTGCCGGCCGCGCAGTACAGAACCAGCGGAGTGGCGCGATCGGGAACCATCGCATCGATGTCACGTTCGAGGAGACCACGGGGCAGGAACAGGGCTCCGGCAACCGCACCCTGACCGAACTCGTCCGACTCGCGGACGTCGATGACGGTTACCTGGTCGAGCCGCTCTCGAACCTCGACCGGGCTCAGCTCCTCGATCCGGGCCTTGGCGGCGGCGACGAGATCCCGATATCTGGTCATTTGTGAGCGTGTGCCGGGTCGGGGGCCTCCGGGTCGATCTCGTAGCGCTCCATGGCATCGGTCACCGCACCGGGCTTCATCCGGCCGGAACGCACCAGACCCGAGAGTGCTGCCATGACCACATGGCCCGTGTCGGTTTCGAAGAAGTTCCTGAGGTTGGCACGGCTATCGGAGCGGCCGTACCCGTCGGTGCCGAGGACGATGTAGTCCCGGGGGATCCACTTGGCGACCTGATCGGGGACCATCGTCATGAAGTCGGTGACGGCCACGATCGGCCCGGTGGTTCCGTCCATCAGTTTCGTCACCAGGGGAATCCGCGGTTCGGCCTCGGGGTGGAGACGGTTCCACCGTTCCACCTTGAGCGCCTGCTCGCGCAGCTTCTTGTACGAGGTCGCCGACCACAGCTCGGCGCCCACCCCGTAGTGCTGTGCCAGTTCCTCCTGGGCCTCGCGGGCGGCGAGGTTGGCCGTCCCGGAGAAGAGAATGACCACGTCCTGGTCGGTACCCGCAGGAGCGTCGGCCCATTTGTAGAGACCGTCCATGATCCCCTGCTCCGCCCCCTCGGGACGCGGCGGCTGGGCGTAGTTCTCGTTGTAGACCGTGAGGTAGTAGAAGACGTCGTCCGGTTCGTCTCCATACATCCGTTTGATGCCCCGCTGGACGATGGTGCCCAGTTCGTAGGCGAACGCAGGGTCGTAGGCCTGGCAGACCGGCACCGTCGAGGCGAGGACGAGGCTGTGGCCGTCCTGGTGCTGCAGCCCCTCCCCGGCGAGCGTCGTGCGTCCGGCCGTGGCTCCTAGGAGAAATCCTCGCACCCGGGCGTCGGAGGCGTTCCAGATGAGATCTCCGACCCGCTGGAACCCGAACATCGAGTAGAAGATGAAGAACGGGACCATCGGTATGCCTCTGGTGGAATACGACATCCCGGCTGCCGTCCATGAAGCGATCGAGCCGGCCTCGGTGATCCCCTCCTCGAGAATCTGGCCGTTCTGGGCCTCTGCGTACGAGAGCAGCATCGAGGCGTCGACCGGCTCGTACAGCTGGCCCTGTGGGGCGTAGATCTTCAACTCGCGGAACAACGAGTCCATCCCGAAGGTGCGAGCCTCGTCGGGCACGATGGGGACGACATGTGGCCCAAATCCCTCGGAGCGGGCCAGGGAGCGGAGCAGGCGGGTGAAAGCCGATGTAGTCGAGGCCTCGACCTTGCCCGATCCCGCCATCACCTCTTCGTATGCCTCGTCCGGAGGGAGTTGCAGGTCGACCGGCGGGACTCTCCGTTCCGGGATAGGGCCGCCCAGCTCCTGCCGTCTCGCCATCAGGTACTCGTATTCTGGAGTGCCCGGGCCTGGTCTGAAGTAGGGGGGCACGTTGTCGCCGCTCAGCGACTCCTCCGGAATCTCGTTCTCGAGATGCAGGGTGGTCCTCAGGGCCATGAGTTGTTTGTTGGTCAGCTCCTTGATCTGGTGGGTCGCATTTCGTCCCTCGACATCCGGGCCCAGGGTCCAGCCCTTGATCGTCTTGGCGAGGATGACCGTGGGTCTTCCGTTGTTCAGCTCGGTCGCCACCTTGTACGCGGCGTAGATCTTGCGATAGTCGAGCCCACCGCGACGCAGATTCCAGATCTCGTCGTCCGACATGTCAGCGACGAGCTCCTTGGTGCGGGGGTCCTTGCCGAAGAAGTGGTCCCTGACGAAGGCGCCGTCTTCCGCCTTGTAACGCTGGTATTCACCGTCGACGGTGCTCGACATGACGTTCACCAGGGCACCCTCGTCGTCCTTCGCCAGGAGGTCGTCCCAGCCGCTTCCCCAGATCACCTTGATCACGTTCCAGCCGGCACCTTGGAAGACCGCCTCCAGTTCGGTGATTATCTGGCCGTTGCCACGAACCGGGCCGTCGAGACGCTGCAGGTTGCAGTTGATGACCCAGGTCAGGTTGTCGAGTCTCTCCCGTGCCGCCAGGGAGATGGCCCCAAGCGTTTCCGGCTCGTCGGTCTCGCCGTCACCGATGAAACACCACACCCGCGAGTTGGAGGTGTCATCGAGCCCGCGGTTCTCCAGGTATTTGTTGAATCTGGCGTGATAGATCGAGTTGATCGGGCCCAGTCCCATCGACACCGTGGGGAACTCCCAGAAGTGGGGCATGAGACGGGGATGAGGGTAAGACGACAGTCCGTCGCCTCCGATCTCGAAGCGAAAGTTGTCGAGCTGCTTCTCGTCGAATCGACCCTCGAGGTAGGCCCGGGCATACGTTCCGGGCGCGGCGTGCCCCTGGATGTAGATGTAGTCCCCGCCACCCGGGGCGTTCTTCCCCCTGAAGAAGTGGTTGAACCCGATCTCGTAGAGGGTCGCCGAGGAGGCGAATGTGGACAGATGCCCGCCGATGCCCTTCTCCCGGTGGTTGGCTTTGACCACCATCACCGCGGCGTTCCATCGGATGAATCGCCGAATCCTCCGTTCGATCTCCTCGTCTCCGGGGAACTCGGGCTGAAGCGATGCCGGGATCGTGTTGATGTATGGGGTCGTCACGACCACCGGGATCCCGAGATGCTCGTCGTGAGCTCTCTCGAGGAGCCGGGCCAGGATGAAGCGGGCGCGAACCGGCCCATGTTCGGCGGCGACGGCGTCGAGTGAGTCGAGCCACTCCTGCGTCTCCAGCGGATCGATGTCGGGAAGCTGGTGGCTCCAATCGTCTCCAACGATCTCGCCGAGTTCTGAAGGCATGGGGCCAGGTTAGTTAGACCGTCATCTCCTGTTTCAGGTGGTCCTCCAGCCACGGCTCGACGATTCCCACGAACCGCACCGGGGCGTCGATGTGAGGCGTGTGGCCCGTGTCGTCCATCTGAATCAGGGTCCAGTCGAGTCGCAGCGAGCACAGCCACTCGACGGCCGTCCGGGACATGATCGGGTCCTCGACACCGTGGATGACGAGTGTGGGGGCCTTGATGTCCCGGATCATCGCCACGAAGTCACGGCGGTGGATGAAATGGCGCCGGATCGACTGGCCCGTCTTGGGGACGGCGTCGGCAGCCCACGGGTAGCTGCTCCTGATCTCTGCGATCTCGACGAACGACTCGACCATCTCCAGCGGGACGCGCCCTGGCTTGTGCGTGATCCTCGCCAGCGACTCGTTGATCAGCTCTCGTGAAGACATCCTCGACATCATGCGGCGGTTCAGGGCGGTGCCCACGCCTGGGGTGGAGTTCAGCATGAGACGGCGCGCGGTGGGCCAGTGGATGTACGGGTCGGGAAAACGCGGCGGAGTGGCCGGTGAGATCAGGACGAGCGCCCGGACCAGGGCGGGGTGGTTGGCAGCCACCATCTCGGACAGCAGGGCACCCATCGAATTCCCGATCAGAATCGCCGGAGCTCCCAGGTGCTGGATGAACTCGTCGAGTGCCCGCGCGTGGGTCTCGAGAGTCCAATCGGCGCCCGGAGGCGACAATCCGAATCCGGGCAGATCGGGGGCGGTCACCCGCCCGTATCGGGCAAGACGGGGGCCGAGCTTGTCCCAGTTGGCGATTGATCCGCCGAGACCATGGACCAAGACGATGAGGGGGCCTGACCCGCCATAGTCCTTCCAGTGGAGCGGTCCCGTGGGGAGATCGATGTACTCCGACATGTGGTGGCGAGGCTATCCATTCCTAGGCCGTATCCTTGAATCGATGCGGGTCCTTCTGGTCTCCACCTACGAGCTCGGCCGTCAGCCGATCCACGTCGCGTCGCCGGCCGCCGCTCTTCGCGCTGCCGGACACGAGGTGAGGTCGGTCGACCTCGCGGTTGGCGAGCTCACGTCGACCGATGTCGACTGGGCGGACCGGCTAGCCGTCTCGGTGCCGATGCACACGGCGACGCGCCTCGCGGACCAGGTGGTGGGGGAGACGGCGCGGGTGCGACCGCACCTCCCGATCGCCGTCTACGGTCTCTATGCGGGAGTGGCGAGTGCCGAGGTCGCCGCCCGCTTCGAGGGGGAGTACGAGCCCGCACTTCTCGAGTGGGTTCAGGACGGGGGAATGATCGAGAGTCGTCACCTCGGCAAGTCGTCCTTCGTCAGCCCCGACCGGTCCGGGCTCCCAGGGCTCGCCGACTACGCCCGTCTCGAGACGGGGGGTCGCACGGTTCTGGCCGGAGCCGTGGAGGCGTCGCACGGCTGTCGTCACCGTTGCCGGCACTGTCCGATCCCATCGGTATACGACGGACGGATCAGAATCGTGCCCAAAGAGGAAGTCCTGGCCGACATCGACAATCTGGTGGCGGCAGGGGCGGGACACATCACCTTCGGTGACGCCGACTTCCTGAACGCCCCCGCGCACTCTCTGGACATCCTCGAACGAGCCCACGCGGCCCATCCGCATCTCACCTTCGACGCAACGATCAAAGTCGAGCACATCCTCGCCCACCGCGACCTGTGGGATCGTCTTGCGGCGCTCAATCTCCTCTTCGTGGTCTCGGCGTTCGAAAGTGTCGACCAGCAGACACTCGACATCCTGGACAAGGGCCACGACGTCTCCGACATGACCGCAGCAGTCGGGCTGCTTCGAGCGGCGGGGATTCACATCCGACCCACCTGGCTCCCGTTCATGCCGTGGACGAGCAGTGACGACGTGGCATCGATCTTCGAGTTCGTCGCGACCCACGATCTGGCCGGTGCCACAGATCCGGTCCAGATGTCGATCCGGCTCCTGATTCCGAAGGGCTCACTTCTCGAGGAGCACCCGGCCGTCACCCCCCACCTCACTGCCTATGACCAGACCGCCCTGACCTGGCGGTGGTTCTTCGCCGACCCCGATGCCGAAGTGATGCAGAAGGAACTCGAAACGATCGCCTCCGATGCGTCAGACTGCGGACAGGAGGCGGCCACGACATTGAACGAGATGAGGGATGTCGTCTCGAGGATCGCGGGCCGCCGGCTTCCCGAGTTCGACCAGACGGACCCGGTCCCAAGGCTGACCGAGAGCTGGTTCTGTTGCGCCGAGCCGACGGAGGGACAATCGGTGACGATCCGAATCGGGTCTCGTTAGAGTCGCTGGCTGGACACGGAGGCCCATCCTGACAGAGATTCTCACAGCGCGTTCCCTCGTCAAGCGTTTCGACGATCTCGTTGCAGTCAACGATGTCAGCTTCACCATCGTCGCGGGCGAGACCTTCGGGCTCCTCGGGCCCAATGGGGCGGGCAAAACCACGTCGATCTCGATGATCGCTGGCCTGCTCGAGCCCGACGGTGGCGAGGTTCACGTGGATGGCACCCAGATCACCACCCGGACCACTGCTGGCAAGGGAAGCATCGGGCTGGTTCCCCAGGAGCTGGCCATCTACCCGGATCTGACCGCCGCGGAGAACCTGCGGTTCTTCGGCAAGCTCTATGGGGGCGGGGGACGCCAGCTGGAGGAGAGGGTGGACGAGGTGTTGGACGTCATCGGTCTGACCGACCGCAAAGACGACCTGGTCAAGGAGTACTCGGGTGGGATGAAACGTCGGCTCAACATCGGAATCGGTCTGCTCCACCGACCCCGACTGTTGATCCTCGACGAGCCCACTGTGGGCGTCGACCCACAGTCGCGCAATGCCATCCTCGAGTCGGTGGAGAGTCTTTCGGCCGAGGGCATGGCAGTGCTCTACACCACCCACTACATGGAAGAGGCCGAGCGTCTATGCGATCGAGTGGCGATCATCGACGAGGGCGTGATCAAGGCGGAGGGAACGCGGCGTGAGCTCGTTTCCATGGTGGGAGAGAAGGATCGTGTGATCATCAGCGGCAGCGGCGATCTGGGAGCGGCCGCGGACGCGGCCCGAGGCATACCCGGCGTCTCCGACGTCTTCGAGAGCGATGGCAGGCTCGACATAATGACCGAAGACGCCTCACCGATCCTGCCTGACGTCCTCTCCTGTGTGAACAAGTCGGGTGGGACGATTCACGGAGTCGAGGTCGTCGAGCCCAATCTCGAAGCCGTCTTCCTGCATCTCACAGGCAAAGCCCTGCGCGATTGAATGGGCGCCGCCACCCGTATCGCAGTCAAAGACCTCAAGCTGAGGGTTCGTGATCGCTCGGCGATCATCCTCGGGATCATCGCTCCGTTGGTGCTGGCATTCGTCTTCGACCTGGTCTTTGGTGGTGCGTTCACCCAGGAGTTGAATCTCCAGTACGGGTTGGTCGATCGAGACGGTTCGGAGATCTCTCGAGGGCTTGGTGACGTTCTCGACGAGATCGAAGCCCAGGGAGTCCTCACGGTGGAGGCCTTCGACTCCGCGAACTCGGCCGAAACTGCGGTCGACGAGGGTGAGATCGATGCGTTCATCCTGATCGAGGAGGGGTTCGGACAGAGTGTCACGGCCAACGCCGACGCGTCGATATCGGTGGTCGGCAGCGTGGACGCCCCGACGTCGACCCAGATCGCGAAGTCGATCGCCCAGCAGTACGCAACGGGTATCGAAGCGACACAACTCGCCATCGCATCCACCGCCGCGGCGTCCAACGCCACGGTGACCCCCGAGTTCTTCGCCTCACTCACGACCGACCCGACCACCGCGGCTTTCTCCTACTCGCTCGTGGACGTCACCGCGGCGACCCGGCAGCTCGATGGCACCACCTACTTCGCCGCCGGGATGGCGGTGTTCTTCCTCTTCTTCACGGTGCAGTTCGGCGTGCTCGGCCTCCTCGAGGAGGAGCGGGAGGGAACCCTGCAGCGTCTCCAAGCCGCGCCGATCGGGCGGACATCGATAGTCCTCGGGAAGGCCCTGCTCGCCATCGTCCTGGGCCTCATCTCGATGACGGTTCTCGTCGTAGCCACGCAATTGCTCATTGGCGCCACCTGGGGTGCCCCGCTCGGTGTGGCATTGCTGGTGATCGCCGGTGTGCTCGCAGCCGTTGGGATCATGGGGTTGGTCGCGGCGATCGCAAAGACACCTGAGGGGGCGGGCAACCTCGGTGCGATCATCGCGGTGATCCTGGGGATGCTCGGGGGCGTGTTCTTCCAGTTGGGCTCTGGTGACGATTTCCTGTCTCGACTCACGCTGATCACCCCACATGCTTGGTTCATGGATGGTCTCGCCAATCTCGCCGACGGGGCTCCGTGGACTGCAGCACTGCCCGCAGTAGGGGCGATCATGGTCTTCGCCGTAGTCACCGGCGTGGTCTCCTGGATCCTCCTGAGGCGGAGGTTCGTCCGATGAAGGTGTGGGCAATCGGGATGTCGAACATCAAGCGGATGATTCGGGAGAGATCGAACATCTTTTTCGTGTTCATCTTCCCCATTGCGATCATCCTTCTGATCGGCGCCCAGTTCGGGGGTGGGGTCAATCAGGTAGTCGGCGTCTACGCCGCCGATGACGGGAGCATCGCTACCGCCGTAGTCGAGGCACTGGAGGGGATCGACGATATCGACGTTCGCTCCTACGCCGGTGAAGACGAGCTCATCACCGCGGTAGAGGAGGGCGCGGCGCAGGCGGGTGTGAGTCTGCCCGCGGCGATGGAAGACACTGCTGCGGCCGGGGAGCCCGTGGAAATTGGCTACGTCTCTCGCACCGACGGGACCGGTCCCCAGCTGCAGGCTGTGGTGGGAGCAGTTGTCGCCGACGTTATGAAGCCGGTCGGGGCTGCGCGATTCGCAGCCGTCGAGACCGGGGCACCGTTCGACCAAACCCTGGGCATAGCAATCGAGATCGCTGAAGGAGCCCCTGAGATCGGCGTCCAGGTGATGGCAGTCGGCGAGTCCCTCTTTCCCGACACACTTGGCCAGTTCGACCTCGGAGCGTCTTCACAGTTGGTTCTCTTCACCTTCCTAACAGCCCTGGCCGGCTCGGCCGCGCTGATCCTCACCCGCCAACTCGGGATCAGCCAGAGAATGCTCTCCACGCCCACTTCGCTGGGGCAGATCGTCGTCGGGGAATCTGTGGGGAGGTTCGGGACGGCGATGGTGCAGGGTGTCTACATCATCGTGCTCACCCTGATCATCTTCCAGGTGAATTGGGGAGACCCGATCGGGGCCACACTGCTGTTGATCGTCTTTTCCGCAGTCGGTGCCGCTGCCGGAGTTCTGATGGGCTCGGTGTTCAGCAATGACCAGCAGGCCAGCGGAGTCGGGGTGATGCTCAGCATCGGGTTGGGGGCCCTCGGCGGCTGCATGCTCCCCCTCGAGCTCTTCTCGCCGACCATGCAGCAGGTGGCTCACATCACGCCGCACGCATGGGCCCTGGACGGCTACGCCGAGCTGGTGCGTCGCGGTGGCAATACCTTGGACATACTCCCCGAGCTCGGGGTGCTCGTGACATACGCCGCCGTCCTGTTCGCACTCGCCGCGTGGCGTCTCCGGGTGGCGATCACACGCCCGTGAAACCCTTGTCGGTGGTTGAATAGGGAAATGGCTGCGCTAGGTCGCATTCTTCAGATCATCGGCTGGCTCTGGGTCGCTTTCGGCGTCTTGGGACCGATGTTCGGCCTGCCCGGCTTCCCATGGTTCGCCGGCCTGATCCTCCTGCTCATCTCACGTGTCGTCAGGGCCCGGGCCTCCCAGATGGAGCGGGATGCCCTGGGGGACGACACGCCCGTGCCAAACGTCGAGCGAACGCCTGACCCACCGAAGACCCGTGCCAACCCGGCCCCGATGACCGCCAGGCCGGCCCCGATCGTCGTCGAGCCGAGCCGAACCGAGATCGAGCAGAAGCTCGTTGCGACGATGAGGGACGAGATCGACACCACGGACCAGGACGAGGTCGACGAGCTACTCGCCCAGATCCACGACGTTGGCCGACCGAAGTCCTCGGCGGAGATGATCGCCGAGGCCCGTCAGCGCTGGAACAAGCGGCCCTGACGTCCTAGAGCCCCTCAGCGGCCAGGTGACGGGCGTCCCGGACCTCCGTGGCGAAGGCTTTTCTCTGCTCTCCCACCCCGGGAAAGTCTTCGAGGAGGCCGCGGTTGGCTGCGAGTGCCAGCGCGGACTTGAACAGCACCTGACTGGCGCTCTCACCCGAGAACAGACGCTCTTCGATGCGATACATCCGGGCTCGGTCCAGGCATCGTTGGAGGAAGCGCTTCTCGTCGAAGTGGCCGTCGAGACTCTCCAGTTCGTCACCCACGATCTGATAGGCGTCGAGGAACGGGAGCAGCGCCCAATAGGCGACCGGTTCGCCCATCTTGGCAAGGACGCCGAGAGCTCCGGCGGCGCTGAGGACGTCCTCCCAGTCGGGCATGTCGACGGCGATGTCGTTGGAGACATCCTCCAGGAACTGGTCCTTCTCCGGGAAGAAGAACTCGAACTTCAGCAGGTCCCTCAGGGCGAGCATCCGGTCCCGCGCGTGTTCGGGGTCGCGGTCACCATCGTCGATCAGCGAGGTCAAGGCGATCTCGGCGATCGCCCGGTTGACGAAGAAGTGGACCACGACGTTTCGGTAGTAGGAGATCCGGATCATCTGCTCATCGTCCAGCCAGAAAACGCGGCGGCCCAATGCCTCGTGGCTCGAAACGTTGTGATGCTCTGCCAGCCAGTCCAGGATCCCGGTCACCGACTCGGCGGTCGAGAAGTCCAGCGACTCAGTCGTGGGGATCCCCCGGGCTCGGATGAAGTCGACGAGACGAGCGCACTCGTCGGCGAGCTCGTCCGCAGTGCGGGCGCGACCACGTGCGGAGAGGAGTGCGATCGAGACGACCGCGGTCGGGGTGGTCGGAGTGACCCTGCCGATCCGGTACATCACCTCGAAGGCCAGTTTCTGGAGGGCAACCGAGGTCTCGTCGTCTCCGATCTCCGCCAGCGCTGGAGCCACTGACACCGGCTCCCCGAAGCGGATGTAGATGTCGCCGTATCTCCGTCGCATGGAGCGGATGGCTCGAAACAGCCAGCCGATCGACTCCGACTCCTTACCTTTCCCCTGCGCCTCACGGGCATAGTCGGGGACATCCTGGATCTGGTCGTACGTGATCGAGACCGGGATCAGCTTCACGTCCTCGCTCTTCCCTCGGTGAATCGAGTCCAGCACGTAGTTGAGAAGGCCAAAGCGGGGCGGGCTCAGCTTGCCCGATCGGGAACGCCCGCCCTCCATGTACCACTCGAGAGGGAAGCGCTTCTCGATGAGGAAGTCGATGTAGGCCCGGAGCACGATCTTGTAGAGCTCGTTGTCGCGGAACGATCTCCGGATGAAGAAGACCCCGGTCCGGCGTAGCAAGGGGCCGATCGGGAAGAAGTTGAGGTTTATCCCCCCGGCGGTGTGGTTCGGTGGGAGGTCGTTCTCCCAGAGCATGAACTGAAGACTCAGCCGATCGAGGTTGGAGCGGTGTGACGGCAGGAAGATGACCGGGTTCTCGAGCCCCAATCCGGCCACCTTCTTGACTTCTTCGTCGTCGTACTTGATGTCCCCGTAGCCCTGGCGGTACAGCGTGTGGATCCCATTTGCGATGAGGTCGATCACGTAGGGGCTGTGGGTGGCGGCTATCTCCTTGAGGTATCTGGCGGCGGTGGCCCTGGCTTGGGCGGGATCGGTCCCCGACTCGTCTGCGTACTCGTCCAGTGTCCGGGCGAACTCACCACGGCTGAGGATCGCCTCGGGGACGAACCGGGGGATCTTGTACCGATTGCCTCTCAGGGTGCGTTCCACTTTGTCGAGCGTGCGCCAGGCACGTCGCGTGATGAACGGGCCGAGACCGTCGATCTCCCCGGACTCGACGTAGGCGGTCTCGAGGGACCCCAGTGTCGCCCCTTGAGCTGCGATCAGTCGGACCCGTCCCGGCCGGAACATGCGAATGTATCGAGCGCGCAGACCCCGCGGGTCGCGCGGGTCCCCCGGCTTGAAGGCGTCCGACCAGTCGACCGAACGTCGTCCCCGCTTCTCCGGCGCCATCCATACCACCCGAACCGGGATGAGGTACAGGTCGGGGTCGTCGAGGTCGGAGACCTCGACCTGCCTGCCCGAGCGTCGTCTCGATGACTTGATGCGGCGGGTCCGGGTCCTCCCTACCTCCTTCGCGAGCCACTTCTCGAGAATCGCCGCCTCGTAGTCGGTGGACGCGTCGAGCAGGTAGAGCACATCGGCGTTTGCCGGTCCATGAAGGATGCTGGTGTCTGTCGATCCTTTGCGGGTCACGAGAGCTCCACTCTATTGAGTGCCAGAATCGCGCAGGTGAGAGTCGTCCTGCAGCGGGTTGGTCGGGCATCGGTGACCGTCGACGGTGTCGTCGTGTCGTCGATCGGCCGCGGCTTTCTCATTCTCGTGGGCATCGAGAATGGCGATAGTGCCGAGGATGTGGCGGTGGCCGCGGACAAGATCGCGGGTCTCCGTGTTTTTCCCGACGAGGTGGGGAAGATGAACCTGTCGATAGGCGACGTGTCCGGCGAGGTCCTCGTCGTCAGTCAGTTCACGTTGCTCGGCGACGTCAAAAGGGGAAGAAGACCTTCGTTCACGGCTGCTTCTCCCCCAGAGGTCGCCGCACCCTTGCTCGATCAGATGGTCGCGACGTTGTCCAGGATGGGAATCCCCACGGCCACAGGGGTGTTCGGGGCGTCGATGTCGGTCGAATCGGTGAATGAGGGCCCGGTCACACTGCTGTTCTCCGTGACGAATTCCAGGCTGGATTGAGGGGCGAGTCCGTCCCGTGTTTCCACGCCATCACGGCGGTCACTGCCAGTGAGAACACGATCAACTGCGGCCCGGTGGAGGCGAGCCCGAACGTAGGCCAGTCCCGTGCCGCCCACACGAGGGCTGAACCGAGCAGAGCGGCCATGGCGGCCAAAGCCGCCAGCCCCGCGGAACGGGTGATCACCGCCGCCACGATTATGACAACCAGGATCACCGGGAGGACGACGGGCCACAGACCGGCCAGGACCCCGAGGGAGATCCCGAGTCCCTTGCCTCCTTCGAATCGGTACCAGATGTTGAAGACGTTGCCCGCAACCGCACCGATTCCGGCCGCCACGGCCCCGATGTCGGCACCCATCGCCGATCCGAGGCATACCGCTCCGAAGCCTTTCGTTGCCTCCACGACCAGCACAGCGGCGGCGAGACGTGGGCCACCGGTCCCGAGTGCGTTTTTCGTCCCCGGGTTGCCGGAGCCTTCCGTCCGCAGGTCGATCCCCTTCCGACGCGCCAGCCACCCCGCCGTCGGAATCGATCCGATCAGGTAGCCGAGGGCGACGGCCATGAAAGTCACGTCGCCACCTCGACCTGCCCCGGTTCGCAGAATTGGAGGAAGTCACACTGTCCGCACCAGCTTCCGGGCTGCGCCTCGTAGTCGCCCCTCTCGATCCGGTCGGTGAGCTGGTGGAGCGTTCTGCGGGCCGAGTCGACCCACGTTGGGTCGGCGCGCTCGGTGTGCTCGTCCACCCCGCCACCTAGATAGGCGAAGGTCACGTCCAGCTCCTCGGGACGGGCGATACCGAAGTCGACATCGTCGGCGGCGACGGCATACGCCTGCAGCTGCACCATCCGGGCCGGGTCGTCACGGCGGCGACCGCTCTTGAAGTCGACGATCTCCCAACGTTTGCCGTCGGCGTAGATGGCGTCGATGCGTCCGCGGATGCGATGCCCGTTGTCGAGGGCCACGGTGAAGGGAGCTTCGATCAATGCCGCCCGGGTGTTGGCGAACCGAGAGCCTTCGTAAGCGGCGAATGCCCCGACACCCTCCCCGTCGTCGGCGACGTTGTCGTAGAGGTCCTCAGAGAAGTCCTCGAATGGGACCTGTCCCAGCTGGTGCAGCTCGATTCGACGATGCACCTCGCTGCCTCGTATCGCAGCGGGGTTGCGCTTCCGGGGCAGAGGATCGATGTCGGTCCAGAAGAACCGCTTCGGGCATTGGGCGTAGGTCACGAGACCGGTCACCGAGACGGTTCTCGGTTCGGGCTCCGGGGCCGCGTCGGTCGAGTCGTCGAGCTCGAAAAGACGATCGACGTGCCGTCTGACCAGATCTTCGTATTCGTCACGCACAGCCTCCCTGTCCGCCATCGCATCGAGCTCTTCGGGTCGATCGGCCGCCATACGGAGAGCAGACTGCCAGCCGTCGGCGAAGAGTGGGTCCGGAGTCACCGTCTGGTCCGGGGTCCGCATGATCGCCGGTCGGGGACCGACGTCGACGTGACCGTCGCTGACGCTGGACGGGTGGGCCTCGATCAGCTCGAACAATGGTGAGGGCTCGGCTGGTGTGAGTCTGGGCTCGGGAAGGCCGTACCAATATGCGCCGCTCACGAAGAGACGCTTCTTGGCACGGGTGGCCGCCACGTAGGCGACTCTCCATTCCTGAGAGGCGTGTCTCTCCCTGTAGAAGGCGGCCCGTCCATCATCGGTGTCCGGCAGGTCGGAGACGACGGTGTCGAGTCGGAGCTCGGCCGGGACCTGATAGGGGAATCGATCAGGGTCGGGGAAAGCCCCCGACCTGGAAGGAAAGTTCCCGTCAGCGACCGCGGGGATCGCCACGTTCTCCCATTCCAGGCCCTTGGCCCGATGAACGGTCACCAGGGTCACGGCATCTTCCCCGGAGAGACGTGCCGAGTCGAGTTCCTCCGCGGGCTCTTCCTCCATCGCCAGGAGGTAGTCGAGGAACGCCGCCAGAGAAGGTCGCCCCGACAGCGGGCTCCAATCGTCGGCGAGGTCGAGGAACCGGTAGAGGTTCAGCCTCGCGGTGAGACGGGGGTTGGGCGGGAGGCTCTCCACATCCGCCCAGGCGTTGGTGCGGTCGAGGATGAGTCGACAGGTCTCGGCCAGGTTGACTCCCTGAGTCTCCACCAGGAGGTCGCGGTAGGTGCGATGGAAACGCTCCAGACGTCGGCGCGCCTCGTCGGGGAGGCCTTCGATCTCGTCGACTCGTTCGATCGCCTCCACGAGGGTGACCAGCTCCGGGCTCTCCGCGTCGTCGTTGACGACCTGGTTCGTGGTCAACCATCGGGTCAGGAAGGCGAGATCGGCGATTCCGAGCCGATATGAGCTGCCGAACAAGACCTGGGCGAGGGCGGCTGAGTCCTCGGGATTGTGGAGAATCGTCAGCCATGCCCTGACGAAAGAGACCTCCGGTACCGACAGCAGTCCCCCCACGTTGGCCACCTCTAGCGGGATGTCATGACGTCCGAGCACGTCGACGACGATCGAGAAGTCCTTGTTCTTGCGGAACAGGACCGCCATGTCCGACCAGCGGACTCCTCTGTCGTGGAGGGCCTCGAATTGGCGGGCAATCCACTCCGCCTCGGCGAGGGCGTCCTTGGCCCAGTACGTGGTCACCTCGGCGGGTTCGGTGCCCGCCGGTCGCAGCTCGTCGGCGCCGGGATTGGCCGTCTGGCGGATGTCGTTGGCGATGTCGAGGATCTCGGTCCCGGAACGGCGATTGAGGGTCAGCCCTTCGTCGTGGGCCGGTGACCCATCGGCGGTGGGGAAATGGTCGAGGAACAACTCGAAGTTCTCCGCTGACGCACCACGCCATTCGTAGATCGTCTGGTCCTCGTCACCAACGGCGACGACCGGGAAGCCGTTACCAAAGATGGTGGTGATCAGGACTCTCTGGGCCGGGTTGGTGTCTTGATACTCGTCGAGGACCAGCACCCGGTAACGGTCCCGGACCATCTCGGCCAGTGGCGGATGATCGCGGAGGATCTGGGTCGAGAGTGTGACCAGGTCTGAATAGTCGACCACTCCCAGCTCGGCCTTGGCATCGCTGTAGCGCTGGAGCGTCTGCGCCATCTCGAGACGTTTGTCCCATATGTCGTCGCCGGCGTGGATACCGGCCGCTCTGATCACATCGTGAGGTCGCAACAGGTGGTCACCGAACTGATCACCCAGCCTCTTGATCTGGTCGAGGGTCTGCTGGTTCGTCATGTCGAGGTGCTGGTACGAGGTGTCGTAGAAGACGTCGCGGATTATCTGTCGGGCGAATGTGGGCGTGATCACGGCGGCCCTGGCCTCGACGCCGGCGAGGACACCGAACTCGGAGAGCACCTGGGCCGCGAAGCCGTGATAGGTGTGCACCTCCACCTGACGAGCCGGGTCGATGCCCGGTGGAAGCATCTCGGCGACACGGTGGGCGAGCTCGGCCGCGGCCTTGTTCGTGAATGTCATCCCGAGGATGCGTTCGGGCTCCACCCCGTGGTTGGCGACGAGGTTGGCGATGACCAGGGCAACGGTCGTCGTCTTCCCGGTGCCTGCCCCGGCTCTGACCCGGATCGAGGTCGGGCCCAGGTCGAGGATTCGTTGCTGTTCCGGAGTGGGGACGATGCTCATGGCAGGAAGGCACCCCGCCCCTCGACCCACGCCGGGCACGATCGGCGGAAGGCACACCGCTTGCAGTCACCGCTGACCTGCGGGTCCCAGTTCTCCGCCCGCACTTCCCTGGTGATCGCGGCCATCTCATCGAGGATCTCGTCGAGGAGATGTAGCGCGAGTTTGCGAGTCGTGACACTCTTCGCATCGGTGCGCGGATACCACATCTCCGAGGCGATGACCGGCTCGTCCGCCACGTCACCGATGGCCTTGGCGTAGAAGCCGAGCTGGATCGACTTGGCGGCATCGTCCAGTCTCGGTGCGCTGGTGCTCGTCTTGTAGTCGACCACCCGGAGACCCTCCACGGATCGCTCCAGTCGGTCGACCCGTCCGATCCACCGCACCCCTTCGATGTCCGCCTCGACGTCCCGCTCCACTCCGACCGGCTCTCCTCTACCTGGCCAATGCTCGTAGAGCTTGGTGAACATGTCCGACGCCTTGGCCTTCCACGCAGCATTGAGATCGGGTGAGCCGAAATCGGCGCTCGACCACACCTCGTCGAGGATCTCGAGCACACGGTCCAGGTTGGCGTGGCGGGCCCCGGTGCCGATCACCTCGCTTTCGGCCCGTTCCAGCACGTCGTGGGCCAGCGAACCGAATTGTGCCCACACCGAGGCGGGATCGCCCAGTCGCAACCGCCGCTCCAGCACGTAGCGGCGGGGACAGCGCCGATATGAGTCTGCCTGGCTCGGGGAGAGTCTGAAGTCGGAGGTGATGACCCCCTGATCCGGACCGGGTTCGACGGCCCCGGCGAACCCGCCCGCATCCCACCACGTCTGGTGGCGGTTTCCCAGAACACGTGCGGCCGCGATCCGTGGTGCGGGACCGGCAGCCACGTCCAGGAGGGTCCGGCGCAGGGCGGTCTCCGTCTCGCGGATCGTCACCGGCTCGCTGGGCGTCTCCGCGGGGGGTCCGGATGTTTGGCCGCCGGCAACGGCGAGGAGGAATCGAGACGGTCTCCTCTCTCCCTGGTCGATCCCCGCTTGGGTCGCGGTCCAGACCACCCGGCGTTTGGCCCGGGTCATCGCGGTGTAGGCGAGACGCATCTCCTCCTGGATCTGGAACAGATGCTGCGCCTCGGGGTCGGAGGTCCGTTCCGGCGAGAGTAGTTCGGGTCGGAGCATTCGGCGGCTCCGGCGGAGATCGGGGAACACACCCTCTGTCGCGTTGGCGATGAACACCACCTCGAACTCGAGCCCCTTCACCTGGTGGAGCGTGGTCAGGCTCACCCTCCCATGAGTCAGGCGGTGTGATATGAGCGGTGTGGCCTCGAAGTCGTCCTCGTCGACCATCTCGAAGAATCGGGCCAACGTGGCCGACGGGTCGCGTTCCGCCTGTCGCCCGATCATCTGGCCGAAGGCAGTCCAGGCGCGGCGCCACTCGTCACGGTCCGGGTCGTTGACCAGATCAGCGATGCCGTCGAGGGTGCTCCAGGCCACCCAGAATCCTTCGGCGGCACCGGTCTCGTCGGCCCAGGCCGGGTCGGACAGCAGTTCGATCAAACCGGTCAGGTCGGGCATCATCCCGGCGAGAAGCTCGTGCCATCGGACCGTCGTCTGCCGACGCTTGCGCAACAACTCCCGTTCCAGGCCAACGCTGACCCCGACCAGCGGACCGAGAAGTACCCGGCGCATGGCATGGTCTGACGTTGCGGAGTCGACGGGGGTGGGAGCGGTGGGTCGGGTGTCGTGGACGGCGACTGTCACCACGTCCTGGAACAGCCGCACCGCCGGATGATCCACGAGCCTCGAATCAGGTGGGTCGTGGGGAACCCGGCGACGGTCCAGGGACCGGGACAACTCGGCGATCAGCTCGCGCTTGGAGCGGACCACGACGGCGATTTCGGCGGGTGATATGCCTTCGACCCGGATGAGGTGCTCGACCTCTCTGGCGATCCACTCGGCTTCCGCAGTCTCCTGGTCGAAGAGATAGGTCTCGGTCCTGCCCGGATGGGATGCCGGCTCTACCGGGCCTGCCGATCCAGGGAGATCTCCGCCGGACACGACCCGCAGAGCGGCTGTCATGATGGGCTCGGGCACGCGGAAACTCATTCCCAGAACAATCCGCCTGGTGTCGGCCGTGGCCGTGAACTCGGCGATGTTGCGAACCTCGGCGCCCCGGAAGGAGAAGATGGACTGATAGGGGTCACCGGCCACCGTGAGATTCCCGTGGGACCGTGACAGCAACTCCGCCATCGCAGCCTGTGCCGGCGTCGTGTCCTGGTACTCGTCCACGACCACGTACCGGTAGTCGGCTGCGATTTCTTCTCCACGTTCGCTTCGGAGGAGGTCGACGGCATGTGCGAGGAGAACCCCGTAGTCGGTGCGCCCAACTGCGTCGAGATGGGCCAGGTACCGATCGAAGAAAGCAGGCAGGCCCCGCCAGTCGGCCCGCTCGGCAGCCATGGTCGCCAGGTCGTCGGGGGAGAGGAGACGCTCCGAACAGCGGAGTAGGAAATCTCCGACTTCGGTGGCAAAGGCCTGAGTGTCGAGGATGCCCCGGTAGGTCACCGGCCAATCGGCCGGGTTCTCCTGGGAGAGCACCTGACGGACCAGACCAACCTGTTCCGGGGTGGTCAAAGGGACCGGTCGGTCACCACCGGTGGCGGTCTCGATCAGTCGGAGCCCGAGGGAGTGGAACGTGGTGACGTCGACAGGAACGCCCGTGCCTCCGACGAGTGACGAGATGCGGTCGGCCAGCTTGGCCGCGGCACGGCGGGAGAACGAGAGGACGATGACCTCGGAGGGTCGGGCCTTTCCCGCTTCGAGGATGTGTGCAACGCGACGCACCAGGAACTCGGTCTTTCCGGTGCCGGGCCCGGCGACCACGATCTGACGGCCGTCGGATGCCGCGATGGCCGACGGCCAGTCATCGGGGCGCAGCCTCGTCTCGCTCACCCTTCCGATCGTAGAACTCAGGCGGCAACCGGGAGGGTGGTGACAGCGACCACTTCGGCGGAGATTCCGAAGCAGGCGAGATAGCCGACGGGGTCGTCGAAGATCGTGGTCCGATCGATTGTCTCGAAGTTCGTATCCATATCTTTCAAGGTACGACCTGGCACCGACAGATTCTGTTCGTGGCACCATCCTGTGACCCCGGAGACATAGGATCGGAGACCGCAATCTCTAGATGGAGGACTTGTGGAGTCGTCGCGACCTGAGTTCGACTCACAGATGTACAACGAGGCCGTCGGGCAGTTCAACCGCGTGGCCGAATTGATGGGGCTGGACGACAATGTGGCAGACAGATTGCGGGTGCCGCAGAAGTCGACTGTCGTCAGCTTCCCGTTCCGGCACGACAACTACACCGAGGTCGAAACGATCTTCGGGTACCGGGTGCAACACCTCACCACGATGGGCCCGACCAAGGGAGGCATTCGCTTCGACACCAACGTCGACCTCGGTGAGGTCGCCGCCCTCGCCATGTGGATGACCTGGAAATGCTCCATCGTCGGGGTCCCGTTCGGTGGTGCCAAAGGTGGAGTCCGTATCAACCCGATGAACCTCTCCCGTGCAGAGCTGCAACGTGTCACCCGGCGCTTCACGATGGAGATCATCAACGTGATCGGTCCCGACACCGATATCCCGGCTCCGGACCTGGGGACCAACGAACAGGTCATGGCGTGGATGATGGACACCTACTCCCAACATGTCGGCCACGCTGTGCCCGCGATCGTCACCGGTAAGCCACCTGCATTGGGTGGGAGCATCGCCCGACGCGAAGCCACCGGCCGGGGGTTGATGTTCCTCCTGCCCCAGGCTGCTCACACCATCGAGATGAACCCGGTCGGAGCCAAGGTGGCGATCCACGGTTTCGGGAACGTCGGCCGTTATGCGGCAGTAGCGGCCCGTGACATGCAGGCCAAGCCCGTCGCCGTGTCCGACATCTCGGGTGCCGTCTACAACCCCGATGGTCTCGATGTCGACGCCGTGGGCAAGTGGGTGGATGAGAACCGGTTCCTCGAGGGATACCCCGATGCCGATTTCATCGACGGGGATGCGATCTTCGCTCTCGATGTCGATGTCTTGGTCCCGGCGGCGATTCAGAATGTCCTGCGTGCGGACAATGCCGGCGACGTGAAGGCGAAGCTGGTGATCGAAGGGGCCAACAACCCGACCACGCTCGAGGCCGACGACATCATGCGGGAGAGGGGCATCTTCATCGTGCCCGACATCCTGGCCAACGCGGGCGGTGTCACCGTCAGCTACTTCGAGTGGGTACAGGACGTCCAGAAGTACTTCTGGACCGAGAACGAGACAGTGGGCCGGCTCCGGGAGATCATGACCCGGGCCTTCGACGATGTGCACGGGATCGCCATCGCCGAGAACGTGGACATGCGCACCGCCGCGTTGATCAAGGGCATCAGACGTGTCGCCGACGCCAAGCTGGTGCGAGGGGTGTTCCCCTAAGCCACAGGCTTCACCCGCATCACTGGCTTCGGCGCGGGGGTTGGAGGGGGTCGTCCCGCCCTCAGCCGTCATTGAACGCGGGGCAGATCTCTTGGTAGGAGCACCAGCTGCACAGGCTGCCGGGCCGGGGCGGGAACCGATCGGATGACATCGCCTTCTCGATAGCCGTCCACAGGGCACGCAGCTGTCCGTCCATGGCGTCGAGTTGGCGGTCGTCGATGGGCAGCCGGTAGAGAGTGGGCCCGCTCAGATAGAGAAGTCTGACCTCTTTCGGAGTCTCACCGAGACGGTTTCGGATGAGAAGGGCGTAGATCTTGAGGGCGAAGAACGACGACAGCGCGTAACGCTCGGGTGGCGCCTTCCCGGTCTTGTAGTCGGTGATGACCAGCCGCCCGTCACTGTCCCGATCGATCCGGTCGAGAATTCCCCTGATGACGATGCCGTCGAGGTCTTCGAGCATGTCGAGCTCGCGGTCCTCCGGTTCGAACGTCGTCGGGTCTTCGATGTCGAAGTAGTTGGCGAGGAGAGCCATGCTCTCGATTCCCCACTCTCGTTCCTGGTCCGTGTCGGCGAACAGACCCTCGAACTCCTCGTCACCCCTGATTTCGGTCCAGGCCTCCCGGAAGAGGTCGTACAGACGATCCGGGGTCCTATCGCTCACCGGATCGTCGAAGAGTCGCTGCAACGCCAGATGGGCTGTGGTTCCCCGGGCCTGATAGATCGATGTCGGCTCGGGGATCCGGTCGACGGCACGAAACTTGAACAGTTGGGGACATGTCTTGAAGTCGCCGGCTCGACTCGGTGAGAGGGTCTCGAGCGCTATCTCGAGGGGAGTCTCGACCCGGGTGTCTTCCAGTTCCACAGTCACGGTTCCCGATCATAGGAACCACCCCCGACAGATTCGGGTCAGTGACTGATCGACTTCGGTTCCTCTTCGGGGTCGGGCAACCCGGTGGGCGGCACATGGAAGGTCCGAGTGCGGTCGAGACGGCGCGCCGGGCCGATGAAGACGATCGCTACGACGGCCACGATGGACCCGGCATAGAGGAGGGTCTTCTGCACGCCGAGGACGGCCGCTATCGCAGGTGCGAACGCCAGAGGGAGGAGATGGCCGACCTCGGAGTGGATGTGGCTGACACCCATGATCCGACCGACGGCCTCATCTGGTGAGTTGACCTGGACCATCGTGCGATGCAACGGCGCCATCATCCCGATGATGATCCCCCAGAACGGGGCCGCCACGACGACGACGGAGATCAGGTCGGTCCCGACATAGGCCAGCACACCCACGGCGTTGAGCCCAACGAGGATGGTGAGCCAGGTGGCCGTCCGAAACCGTTCCGGGAGCCTGCCGGATATGAGAGTCCCACCAACCAGGCCCAGACCGAACACGGAGTTCACCCAACCGATCGCCTCGACCTCGACTCCGAGGACGTCTCTGTAGAACAGCGGCTCGAGCGCCCCGAACACGCCGAACATCAGCCACACCGACGATCCCAGCCATATGTAGAAGCGGAGCCGAGGGTTCCCGTACGCGATAGCGAATCCCTCTCTCAGCTCGGTCAGCCCTCCGGAATGGGTAGTGGACGACAGGCGGCGGACCTTCACCGGAATGAGCACTGCGGCGGCAACGAGGGAGGTGAGAGCGTCGAGGACGAAGATGGAGTCGATCCCGAGCGTCCCGGCGAGAAGGGCGCCCGCGGCCGGGCCGAGGACGAACGCCAGCCACGACGCCCCCTCTATCCAGGAGTTGATCTTGGCGAGCCTGCTCTCGTCGTCGGTCAGGAACGGTGCGAACGAAGAGATGGCCGTGAAGACCGGCGTGCCCACCAAGCCAAGTGCGAACGTCGCCACCGCGAGCGAGGGGATGGAATCGGCCCAGATCAACGTCAGGGCCGCAGGGACGAAGAGGACTTCTCCCGCCATCACGACCCGTCGTGGATCGAATCTGTCGACGAGGACGCCGGCAACGGACGCCCCGATGAGCGAGGCCACACCGAGCGCCGCCATCACGACCGCCAGTTCACTCGCGTTGGCGTCTAGTTCGAATGCCGCCTTGCCCCAGATGCCGACGAAGAAGGCCGCCTCACCACCGATGCGTGAGATGAGGCGTGCGAACACCACGGCGCGAACGTTCCGGTCAGACCACATGGACGTTCGACGCTAACGATGACCCGAGCTCCGCAGCCGCCATTTACGACCGCGAAATCTGCCCGTAAGACGCGAAAACAATGGGGTGCGACGGCTTGACGGGTTGTGCCCCCCTGCGTACTTTCCGCTCTACCGAATGAGGGCAACCTCAGTCGGGGAAGGAGTAGCCGCAAGGCGACTCTGGAAGGTCACCCATCCCGGGGCCCGCTTTCCGGGTGAGTGGCCCGGAAGCCCCAAGAGGGCTGAGACTTCGGTCACGGCTCCCTTGGGGCTCTTCCGCGTCATGAGTGATCCGTCATGGGGGTCTTGGGTGCCGTAGCAACCGCCCACCATGTCACCGCCGTAGCCGCACCGATGTGCCACAGGCCGTGTGGCTGCCAGATCGAGGCTGGATCACACAGTGGGTTCCCGGTCGCTCCGAGTCGACCGATCACCGCCACGACTGCCAGCAATGTCAGCGGACCGACAAGGGGGCGCCACTCTCTGGTTCTCAACAGGTCGCGTCCGATCTCGACGATGACGATGACGACGAGGAACCAGAGGGAAACGTCGTGTGCCACCTGCGCCCACGAGGGCATCGGTCCGTGAAAGAAGAACGATCCCACACCGGTCAGGGAGAGACCGATAGCGACCCACACCCGTGTCGACCACCGCCAGACCACGAACGCCGCCACCACGAATGCCAGAGTGGTGATCGAGTTGACCCGCTGCCCCAAGAACGAGTCGACGATGGCTTCGCAGTCTGCGAGGGCTCCCATTGCCGCAAACCTACGGGTCGGTTACCCGGGCGCGAAAACTGATTCACAACTCGCGAAAAACAATGACGCATTCGATTTGTCAGGGTGGGGGGCGTGGTCTACTTTTCCCGCCACGTCGACGGGGAAACCCGACGACGGCGACCGACACGGCGGGTAACCGCAGGACTGGTCGGACCGGAGAGCCGGGTAAAACCGGCAGGAAGGTCAGCCGAACGCATGCGGGAAACTGCAGGCGCACGGTCGGTCCAGGACCGGAAGGGGATCCTTCGGGATCGTCGAGCGGAAACGGACCACGGCTTGTCGCAAGATTCGCCACGGCGGACCGGAAGGTCGGCCCAGGGAGACCGAGAGGTCGCCAGGGGCCAGGTTGTGAAACCGACGCCACGTGATTCTCACGAATCACGACGCAGTGGGATTCGTCCCGCTGCATCTCCGAACGGAGTTGGGTCCCCGGCCCGACGCCGATCGGAAATGAGAGCCCCGAGAGGGTTGAGGCTTCGGCCGATGCTCCCTCGGGGTTTCTCGCGTTCTGGGCTGGTCCTTCGCCGGGCGTCTCGTCCGGTTCCCGTCGGACGCCCTTCTGTCGGGCCTGCACCGTGTCCCGGAGCGAGGTCCGGCATGCAGGTTCGACATGACATCCGACACGGCGACCAGGAAACCCGTGCGCCGGTATTCTCGGTGCATGGGTTACCCGAAACGTCTCCTCAGCGAGGGCGAAGTCATCGAGACCGAATTCAGGCCGCACTGGTCCGGGATCTTGCGGGAGAGTCTCATCATCCTCATCGGGATCGCGCTCGCTGTTCTGGTCCTGGTCCTCGGTTGGCCGACATGGCTGCTGTGGGCGGTCGCCGGGTTGGTGATCGTCCTGATCGTGAGAGGCATCACCCGGTGGGTGACGACCAATCACGTCATCACCAACGAGCGCATCATCTACAGGGCCGGGTTGATCGCCAAACAGGGGACCGAGATCCCGCTCGAGGTGATCCAGAACGTCGCCTTCAACCAGACGATCTTCGAGAGGATCTTCGGCACTGGCGACCTGATGATCGAGTCGGCCGGGACACACGGTCAGACCCGGTACAAGGACATCCCCAAGCCCGAGGCCGTCCAGTCCCTCATCTACAAGGTCAGGGAAGTGAGGATTCATTCGAACGACCACGGAGGTGGCGGCGGCTCAGACTCCGTCTCCCAGCTCGAGCGTCTCTCCCGGCTGCACGACCAGGGCAAGCTCAGCGACGAGGAGTTCGAAGCCCAGAAGGGCAAGCTTCTCGGAGGTGGCAGCTGATGCACATGCAGGACGACTTCCCCCTCCTGCTGTCCACGCTCTACGACCACGCGGCCTGGATCTACCCGGATCAGGAGGTGGTGTCCGTGGACGCTGACCGGTCGGTCTCCCGATGGACATATGCCGGGATCGACTCCAGGATCAGAAGACTCGCCACCGCGTTCGACAGCCTCGGTGTCGGTCAGGGCGAAGCGGTGGGCACCTTCGCCTGGAACAACCACCGCCATCATGAGCTGTACTGGGCCACCGCCAACACCGGCCGGATCTGTCACACGATCAACATCCGTCTCTTCGCCGACCAGATCGTCTACATCGTCAACCACGCCCGGGACAAGGCCATCTTCGTCGACCCCGATCTCGTTCCGCTGCTGGCGCCGATGGCCGACAGGTTCGAGACGGTCGAGACCTTCGTGATCATGGGCCCGGAGGCGTCCGATGCCATCCCGGGCTCGGTCGCCTACGAAGACTTGATCGCCGACCAGGCCGAGCACGGCAAGTGGCCGCTGCTCGACGAGCGGTCACCCATGATGTTCTGTTACACGTCGGGCACTACCGGCAACCCGAAGGGCGTCGCCTACACCCAGCGGTCCACCTACATGCACACCATCTCGAACCTGGCGAACTTCGCCATCGAGCCCACCGACAATGTGCTTCCTGTGGTCCCGATGTTCCATGCCTCTGCATGGGGCTATCCGTTCATGGCCACGACCAAGGGCGCCAAGCTGACCTACCCGGGGCCCGACCTGTCACCCGAGGGTCTGGTCAACCTGTTCACGGGGGAGAAGGTGACGTTCAGTGCCGGAGTGCCCACGGTCTGGATGGGGATCAAGCAGTATCTCGATGCCCATCCCGAGATCGACGTCTCCTCGATCCGGGCCTTCTTGTGTGGAGGCTCTGCCGTCCCCCGGTCGATGATCGAGGGGTACTGGCGGGACCGCGGTATACGGGTGATCCAGGGGTGGGGGATGACCGAGACCAACCCGGTTGCCTCCATGGCCTATCTCAAGCCCCACATGGAGGAGTGGGACCTCCAGGATCAACTCGATCGACTCGAGACGGCTGGAATCCCCACCTCGGGCCTTCAGGTGAAGATCGTCGACGAGGTGGGTGATGAGCTCCCTCACGACGGAGAGGCGTTCGGTGAGCTGCTGATCAGAGGGCCGTGGATCGCCGCCGAGTACTACAAGGACGATCGGACTCCTCAGTCCTTCGAGGACGGGTGGCTCCGCACTGGAGACGTGTGCAAGATCACACCCGAGGGCTACATACGAATCACCGACCGGGCCAAGGACGTGATCAAGTCGGGCGGCGAGTGGATCAGTTCTCTCGATGTCGAGAACGAACTGATGGCACATCCCGCGGTGGCCGAGGCGACTGTGGTCGGGCTGAAGCACGTGAAGTGGCAGGAGCGTCCCGCCGCCTTCGTGGTCCTCGCCCAAGGGGCCGAAGCGACGTCGGAGGAGTTGATCGACCACCTCTCCACCCGGGTCGCCAAGTGGTGGCTACCGGACGAGATCGTGTTCGTCGATGAGATTCCCAAGACCGGAACCGGCAAGTTCGACAAGAAGGTCGTGCGGGACCAGTACGCGGATCTGTTGATGGAGTCAGACTCAGGGACGTAATCGAGGTGCGACGGGCTGGGTTCCTTCTGATTGCTGGAGGCGCAACCTGGCTCGCAGGGTCAGTCGCGGCAGGCCTGGCTTTCGATTCCGCTGAGGACCCGCTCCCTCTCCCGGTGGTCGGGTTGGCGTTGTTGGGTGGCTTGCTGGCAGGCTGGGGTGCAGCGTCGTTGTCCACGGACCTGATCTCGAAGTGGGCGAGGCTCAGCGTGCGAGCGTTGTCGGTCTCCGCGTTCCTCCTCGCACTCGGCATGCTCTCATACGGCTCGGGTCTTCCCGACCTCGCCCTGACGTATCTCCTGGTGGTGGTGGCGGTCGGCATTCTGTTCTTCGTCGTGCCGGTGGTATTCGCGGCGGCTGGAATCGGTCTGATCGGAGACGGCTCTTTGGGACGATGGGGAGGTTTGGCGCTTCTCGCTACCGGTTTGATCGGAGCCGTGGCGTACTGGTCGCCGCTCGACATCACCGACGCCTTTGTCGCTTCTCCGTGGTGGTTCTCCTATCCCGGAATCGGATGGCTGATTCTGGGCTTGGCTTCGGTATCCGATAGCCGTGCCGATTTACTGATGGAGTCGGACGTCTAGCCCAACCATCGGGCCAGTTGATCCTCCGTGAGGTTGTTGCCGGTCAGCACCGTTGCGACGGTCCGACCTTCGAACCTGGTGGGGTTCGATCGGATCGCGGCCACGCCCGCCGCTCCTGAGGGCTCGACGAGCTGACCCGTGGTCCGGGCAATGAGACGCATCGCCTCGACCATGGCCACGTCGTCGACGAGCACCATGTCGTCGATGATCGTCTCCATGTCCTCGAGGGCTTCAGGCACGGGGATGCGGACGGCGATGCCCTCGGCAATGGTGTCGACACTTGCCCGTTCCACGATCCTCTCTGATCGCCATGACTCGGCCATCGCATCAGCACCTGATGCGGACACTCCGATCACTTCGGTGGCCGGGGACACGTGTTTCACCCACCTCGCCACACCGTTGATCAGGGCGCCATTGCCGACAGGAACGACGACGACGTCGAATGTGGCTCCGGAACCGGTGAGTTCCATGCCGATCGTTCCCGCGCCTTCGCTGATCTCGGGCTCACGACCGTCTTCGATCATCCATGCGCCAGCGGATTCGCAGTGGGCCCGCGCCGCCGACTTGGCGGAGTCGAAGTCGTCCCCGACCTGGCGAACCTCCGCGCCGAGGTCACGGATCCGGCCCAGCTTCGAGGTGTTGGCGTTCAGGTCGGCGAAGACGGTCATGTTGCGGCCGTGGGACCGGGCGGCGTACGCCATTGCCTGTCCGAAATTCCCGGTGCTGGCACACACGAGCGGTCGTGACTCACCACGCTCGACGACCTTCTGCATGAAGTAGTCGGCTCCTCGCCCCTTGAACGAGCGGATCGGGTTGGCCGTCTCGATCTTCAAGGTCAGGCTGCACCCCACAGCCGAGGACAATGGCCCGTGTTCGAACTGTGGGCTGTTCACGAAGAGCGGGTCGATCACATCACCTGCCTCGACAATGGCGGGGATCGAGAGGCGGTGATGCTTGAGGTTCAGGAGGTGACTCCTGCAGCGACGCGGAGACCGTGATCGTCCGTGACACCGGCCCCTGCGGCCGCGAGTACGGCATCAGACTGCTCGCGGCTGAGATCGTGGACCAGACAGAACTCGTTTCCGAATGGGTCCTGCATGACTGCCCAGTCGATCAGTGGGCGACGGTCGGGGAGGGAACCCGGGCGGGGATAGATACTCGGCTCCTTCTTGATGGACCCCCCGATAGCGATAGTTGCCTGGATGGCGGCGTCGACCCCCTGGTCCGGGGTTATGTCCACGTGGCATCGGTTGGCGTCCCTGCCTTTGACCGTCGGGCGGGCCTGCAGGATCATCTCCGCATGCCACGGCTCGGGGGTTCCCAGCCAGGAGAACCTTTCTGCGTAGTTGCTCCCGATGACCTCGAGGCCGGTCAGCTCGCTCCAGAACCGCTCGGCTACCTCGAGGTCGCCGACGTCGAGGACGACGCAATGCAAAGACCCGATGCCCATGCCCGGAACCATAGGATCGCGACGTGCTGATCCGCGCCGAGCGCCCCCACGACATCTCCGAGATCGCGACCGTCGTCGATGCGGCCTTCGATTCCGATCGTGGACGATCGGTGGAGAATGTCCTGATCGAGCGTCTCAGGGGAGGTCCGGCGTGGATCCCAGCGCTGTCCCTCGTCGCGGAGGACGGCGACGGCGTCGTCGGACAGTGTCTCTGCACGCGCGCACATGTGGGGGAGACACCGGTGCTTGCACTGGGACCCATCGCGGTGAGGCCCGACCGGCAACGAGCGGGAATCGGAACGGCACTGATGCGCACCGCCATCGATATCGCCACAGACATCTCCGAGCAGTTGATAGGTCTGGTTGGCGACTACGGCTACTACCGGCGATTCGGATTCGTCCCGGCCTCATCGCTCGGGGTGGTGTCGCCCGAACCATCCTGGGGCGACTATTTCCAGGTGCTTCCCCTTCCGGGCTGGCGGGGTGTCACCGGGGCCTTCGTGTACGCGGAGCCGTTCCGCAGCGTCAGTTCAGGGTGACGATCGCCGCGTTCAGCGCGGTGGCGAAGCCAACCCACAGCAGATAAGGGACGAATAGGAGCGTGGCAGTCCGACTCGGACGCCACATTGCCACCATTGTCCACACGATCACGCCGAGCAGGGCAAAGATCGATATCAGTGCCCACGTGGGTTGGCGGGCACCGAAGAAGAGCAGGGTCCAGGAGAGGTTGAGGGCCAGCTGGATCGCCCAGGGCATGGTGGTTCGGACTCCGCCATCGCTGCGCCAGGCCAGCCATCCGGCGAACGCGATCATGACGTAGAGAATCGTCCAGACCAGACCGAACAGGAACGACGGGGGATAGAAGACCGGTTTGTCGAGGCTCTCGAACCATGCGCTCTCCACGGCCTGCCGTGTCGCCAGCGATCCGAGATACGCCACCAGGGCGGTGGCGGCGCCGAACACGAGAAGGCTTCGCAACTTGACCCACCAGTCATCGGTGCGGGTTCGAGCAGTGACGGTCGTTCCCATGAAGCCGGGCCTTACCCGAAGGTCAGCGGCGGCTAACCCCCCGCCAAAGCTGGCGCGGTTCAGAGTCACCTCGGGTCATGACTTGATCTCCACCAGCTCGCCGGATCGAAGATCCAACACGAACTCCCTGTCGCTGGTCGAGTCACTGATGAAGTTGGCGAGTTTGGCCCCCTTCTCGCGCACCACCCACCAGGCAAAGTCGACCGATTCGCCCGCCGCATAGCTGTCACGAGCCTGCCGGGCCACATCCACCGCCATCAACTCGTCGTCGAACTCACCGAGCACGACCTCGATCGGCTCTCCGTTGTCTCGTGACTCGACGAACTGCACCGCCTCGAACATGAAACAGCCTCCTTCCCTCAGTGTAGTCGCAGGTCACGGTGAGTGACTGGGTTTATGCTGCCGTTTCGTGAGTGGCATCCATGCCTCGTTGGGTCTCGTCGCAATCTGGATCAACGGGATCATCGGTCTGTGGGGCGTGGCGATGTATCGCCGCGAGAGCGTCCCCAGGCTCTTCTATTGGGCGGTCGGTCTGGCGATCGCGAGCCTCCTTGCCCAGGTCCTGCTGGGCGTGTGGGTGATGACGAACGGGGACATCGATCCCGGCGACCAACACGTCTTCTACGGTGTGGTGATCGCCGTGACCTTCGCCTTCGCGTACATCTATCGCGCCCAGTTCCGGAAGCGCCCCGCCCTGTACTACGGATTGCTTCTACTGTTCACGATGGGTCTAGGGATCCGAGGCATCCAAACGTTTGGAGTGAACTTCTGATGCTGCTCGAGAACAAGAGACTGCTCATCACCGGTGTGCTGACCGACGACTCGATCGCTTGGCACACGGCGCGGGTCGCCCAGGAGGAGGGTGCTGAGATCGTCTGCACCGGGTTTGGCCGGGGCCTCAGGCTGACAGAGCGAAGCGTTCAGCGGCTTCCCGTCGAGTGCGAAGTTCTCGAGCTCGACATCAACGACCCTGACCACATGGCATCGGTTGCGGCGACACTGGACGAGAAGTGGGGAGGCATCGACGGTGCGCTCCATGCCATCGCGTTCGCCCCCGACGATGCACTAGGTGGGAACTTCCTCGCCACGCCCGCCGAGTCGGCCCAGACTGCCTTCACGGTTTCGGCCTTCTCCTACAAGACGCTGGCGGTCGGTCTGCTTCCGCTCATGGAGAAGGCGGGCGGAGGGTCACTCGTGGCGATGGACTTCGACAACACCCAGGCGTGGCCGGCCTATGACTGGATGGGTGTGGCCAAGTCGGCTTTGCAGAGTGTCACCCGTTACCTCGCCCGTGACCTCGGTCCTCACAACGTGAGGGTGAATGCGGTGTCGGCCGGACCCCTGACCACTGTTGCGGCCAAGTCGATCCCCGGATTCAGTGGCTTCGACGACGTGTGGGCCGAGCGCTCGCCACTGAAATGGGACACAGGTGACCCGGACCCCGTGGCCCGGATGGTCTGCGTGCTCCTCTCGGACTGGGCCCCGATGACGTCGGGTGAGATCGTGCATGTCGACGGGGGATTCCACGCCGTAGCCGCGGGTATCCCTACAGCTGACGCCTAGACCCGCGCCGCAGGGATGTTCGCCGGGGCTCCCGGCAGATCGAGCACGAAAGTCGCCCCGCCGCCTTCGGTGGCCTCGACCCGGACCGACCCGTGCATCACTTCGGTGAGGCTCTTCACGATCGATAGGCCGAGACCGGTTCCGCCCCTCGAGCGGGTGTCCGACTGATCCAATTGGGTGAACCGATCGAAGATGCTCTCGCGGGCCCCCTCGGGGATGCCGGGGCCGTGGTCGACCACGGCGATCAAGGCTCGCTGGTTCTTTCGCCACGCGTAGAGCTCGACCGGGGAATCGGGGGCGTACTTGGCAGCATTCTCGACCAGGTTGATCAGGATGCGTGAGAAGTGGTCGCGGTCGGCGAAGACGGCGAGGTCGGGGGGCTCCACGGTCATCGAGGGTTCGATCGAGACGACACGGTTGACCTCCTCGAACATGCTCTGGATGTCCACGATCTCGGGGTGGACCGGTATGGCGCCACGGTCGATCCGGGAGACGACCAGCAAGTCCTCGATCAGCCGCTGGAGGCGTCCGGCCTGGCGGCGAGCGCTTATGAGGAGCTGCTGGGAGGTGGGCTCGGTGGGTGCCAGCTCGGGACGATTGACCGTGTCCAGGGAACCGATGATGGATGTGAGCGGGCTGCGAAGCTCGTGGCTGACCGTCGAAACGAAGTCGGACTTCATCTGGGCGACTTCCTCGAGACGACGGGTCATCTCCGCCTGTGCCTCGTACCTCCCGATCTGACTCAGGACCAGACCGGCGGGGGCGGCGAGCGAGCCCAACTGTTCCAGCTGTTCCTCCGTGAAGTCACCCTGATAGGGATCGCCGACCACGATCACCCCGACCCGCATCGACTCGACCTTGAGCGGAGCGACAAGGGCTTGTTTGAGCCCGAGGTCTTTCAGGAGGACGTGTGAGTCTGTGTCGTCATCGATCCGTTTCACATAGATCGGCTTGGCGGCGCGGTAGGTCTGGGCGACAACGCTCGGCGCATTGATCTCCACCGATATCGCCTCGGTGTCCAGCGGATATCCGTTCACCCAGATCGGGCTCATCACCTCGAGACGTTGCAGATCCCCGTCGTGGAGGAGGACTACCCCTACCTGGGCGTCCAGGTACTTGCAGATCGTGCCTACGAGGTGGGGGACGATCTCGGCGAGCGACTCTGCTCTGGCGAGGGTGGCACTCACTGCGTAGAGACGCTCGAAGTCGAGCCGTTGCTGCTCCAGCATCGCTTCCTTGCCGAAGGAGGTGCGCGCCTCTTTCTCGAACTCGAACCCGACCAGGGCAGTGGCTGCTGCAACGACGAAGACCACGACGATCGTGGCGATGACGTCCGTCACATCGGCGGCTTCGCCACTCGTGATCGCGATGAATGTGACAGCCAGCCCGATGATCACCGTTACCAACGCATGGGCCCACCACACCAGAAGCAGACCGGAGACGGCTGCGATGCCGAACAGGATCGGCAACGCGGCGGCTTCCAGGTCGGGTATGCGGGCCAGAGCGGTGATTCCGGCGATCAGACCGAGCAGCCATCCGGTTGCCGCCCATGGCGCAGCCGCGGATCTCATGATTCGGTCCCAGCGGATCGCCGATGACAGGACCAGGAGGACGGCCAGCCCGATCATCGGGATGAAGAACTCGGGTTGGGTGAAGAGTTGGCTCCCGTCGGGCAACTGGACCTGGATTGCCTGGTAACCGATGATTATCAGGACTATCCACGCGACAGCAGAGGCCCTGCGCAGCAACGAGGACCTGAAGCGAGCCATCGACTCGTTCACGCTGGGATAGACGCTCTCGCTAGTCACCGGATTCCACCCTCACGTAAGTATTCTCGGCGTTTCTCCCGCCCTGATAGAGGATTCTCTTTGGCTCTGCGCTCGTTCCTTGAAGGCACTCTCTTTGCCGAGGTGTACGGCGATGGGCCACCCGAGGTGCTCGCATTGCACGGCTGGGCGCGGCGGGGCAACGATTTTGCCCGCGTCTTTGATGGGGTTTCTGGAATCGCACCGGACCTCCCAGGCTTTGGTGCTTCGCCCGAGCCGGGCGAAGTCATCGGCGCAGAGTCCTATGCCGACATTCTCGCCGGGATACTCGACAAATTCGATAGGCCTCCAGTCCTGGTAGGTCATTCGTTCGGCGGCAGGGTCGCGGTGTGTCTGGCGGCGAAATACCCCGATTCGGTTGGCCCGTTGGTGTTGACCGGTGTTCCCTTGATTCGTCTCGAGACCGGCCGGAGACCGCCGGTGGGATACCGCGCCGCACGTTGGCTCAACAAGGTGGGAGTGGTCTCCGACGATCGTCTGGAGCGGCAGAAGAAGAAGCGAGGCTCCGCCGACTACAGGGCCGCCAACGGCTTGATGAGAGACATCCTGGTCAAGGTGGTCAACGAGAGCTATGAGGGCCAATTGAGCCGGATCGAGCAGCCCGTGAGGCTGGTCTGGGGCGCCAACGACCGCGACGTCCCGGTTTCCGTCGCCGAGGCAGCCTCGGCTCTGTTGTCCGATTCCACACTCGAGGTCTTGCCCGGAGTCGGCCACTTCGTGCCCTTGGAGGCGCCCGAGGTCCTTCGATCCGCAGTCGAGTCGGCCTTGCGATGATGATCTGGCTGCTCGTTGGAGCCTGTGTCCTGGCGGCGGTCCCTGCTGGTCTGCGCTGGCTGCGGGTTGCCCAACGGGAGCACTACATCCCCTGGGAGGTGAGGAAGTTCGCCGATCGGTGGTGGTTCGGCACGGGCTTCGTCAATCGGTTCCTCATCACCACTGCGATCGGGTTGGTCTTCTTCTCGGCACTCTTGGAACCATGGTTTGTCTTCGTCGCCCCGGTGGTGATTGCAGTCGGCCCTGTCGGACTCTCCGTGAAGGGGGTCACATCACCCTTGGCATGGACCGCCCGTCTTCGTCGAGTCGCTTTCTTGGCTGGGTTCCCATATCTCGTACTGCTGGCCATCGGAGGGCTGCTCGACCTTCAGTGGTTGGTCGCGCTGGCTCTGGTCCTTCTCCCTGTGCTGATCGATGTCGCCCTCTGGATGCTGCGCCCCTATGAGAATCGTCAGGGCGATCAATGGGTGGAGAAGGCGTCCGCCAAGCTCCGAGCCGTGGGGCCAAAGGTCGTGGCCATCACCGGCTCCTACGGAAAGACGACCACCAAGGCCTACTTGGCGCACATCCTCGGCGGGTCGATGCGAGTGGTGGCCAGTCCGGCTTCCTTCAACAACCGTATGGGCCTCGCTCGTGCGATCAACGAGAACCTGACCCCGGGGACGGAGGTCTTCATCGCTGAGATGGGCACCTATGGATATGGGGAGATCGCCGAGTTGTGTGAGTGGATGTCCCCCGACATCGGTGCCATGGTCTCGATCGGGCCAGTGCATCTGGAGCGGTTCGGAACGACGAGAGACATCGCCCGGGCCAAGTCGGAGATCCTCGACAGAGCAGACGTCGGCGTGATCTGTGTCGACTACGCGGAGCTACGGGAGGTCGCCGACGAGCGCAAATCCGACATGCGAATCATCGAGGTCTCGGCAATTGGCGGAATTCATGTCGACGGCAACCGGGTTACCGATGCTCCTGAAGACGTCTTCGGTGTCAACCTCGCCGTGGCCCTCGGCATATGTTCGGCGCTGGGTGTTGACCCTGGCTCGGTGCTGGGAAGAACTAGAGATTTGCCGAAAGCAGAGCACCGTCAGTCGATCATCCAGAGCGGTGCTGGCTTCACGATCATCGACGACACCTTCAACTCGAATCCCGATGGGGCGGGGTCGGCGCTTCTTGCCCTGGCCAAGGCCTCGCCCGAAGGACGCAAGGCCGTCGTCACACCGGGCATGGTCGAATTGGGCAAGGTGCAGGATGAGGAGAACGAGGAGTTCGCCAAGAAGGCGTCGATGCTCGCCAATGACCTGGTGATCGTCGGCCGCACCAACCGGGAGGCATTGTTCAGAGGTTCCGCCAACGGAACGGCGTCGGTTACCGTCGTGAACTCGAGAGCAGAGGCAATCGATTGGGTCAAGCAGAACATGGGCCCGGGCGACGCGGTCCTCTACGAAAACGACCTCCCCGACCACTATCCATGAGCAAATGACCTCAGCAGTCGTATTCGGCGGACCATCGGACGAGCACGACATCTCGATCCTCACCGGCCTTCAGGTCGCCCACGCCCTCGACGGGATCGAGACGATCTACTGGTCGAAGTCGGGGGACTGGTACCACCTGGACTCCGACCTCGAGGCGGGCGATTTCGTCGACGGCGTGCCCCGCAAGGCCCGTGAGATCAGCTTCGTTGGGGCACCGGGCCAGGGATTCGTTTCCAGGAAGAAGCCGATCTCCCTCGATGCCGTGCTGATCGCCTGTCACGGCGGGCCCGGCGAGGACGGGACACTCCAGGGGATGCTCGATCTGGCGGGTCTGCGCTACACCGGCCCGGGTCAAGCCGCCTCGGCGCTCGGCATGGACAAGCTCGCATTCGGCTCGGCGATGGCTGCAGCCGGGCTGCCAACGCTACCCCGCACGCTGGTGACGACCGGCGAGGAGGCCGCACCCAGCTTCGACGGCCCGTTCATCGTCAAGCCGCGGTTCGGTGGTTCATCGATCGGTATCGAGATCGCGGAAGACTGGGTCACGGTGCTGGCCCTGAAGGCGTCGTCCCGCTTCTTCGATCAGGGGGCAGTGGTGGAACCGTTCATCGCCGGAAGCCGTGACCTGCAGGTGGCGGTCCGTACCTATCCCGAGTGGCAACTCTCCGCCGTCGAGGCCCCGGCCCGCTCCGGCGACGGAATCTACAGCTACGACCAGAAGTACCTGGCGTGGGGTGGCGAGGTGAGCACCGGCCGAGAGCTGCCGGCGTCGATCGACGCGACCATCGAGAAGGGGATCAGGGAGCTTTCCAGAAGGGTGACCGACGTTGCCGGTCTCCGCGGGATCGCACGCATCGACTTCCTGGAGAAGGACGGTGAGCTCTTCGTCAACGAGGTGAACACGATCCCCGGGTCGATGTCGGTCTACCTCTGGATCGATCCACCGATCTCCCGGGCGGACCTCTTCCGGGACATGCTGGCGGAGGCGGCGTCCGGACCGACTCGTGTCTTCTCCACCGCGGGCAGCGACGGCACCGCACTCCGAAGTGCGGGCACCATCGCCTCGAAACTTGGTTGAGCTAGGGCTTAGAGGTGTACTACCGGGCAGGTGAGGGTTCGAGTGATGCCATCCACAGCCTGGATCCTGGCCACGACCAGCTTTCCTAGCGAGTCGACGTCCTCGCTGCTGGCCTTGACGATCACGTCATATGGCCCGGTGACATCGTCGGCGCTATCCACGCCGGGGATCTCGCGAACTTCCTCTGCAACGACGGCTGCCTTACCGACCTCCGTCTGGATCAGGACATAAGCCTGGACCAAGTGAGCCTCCTATCGCTCAGGTAGGCGAGCGACACTAGTGAAAGCGGAACGAGTGGTGCCGGGGTTGGGCGTTGCCCGATCATCGAGTGTGCAGGAAGGTGGCTGACAGGCACACATGTGAACACTCGCTCAGGCCCATGGAGCCGAGCGTGCGGGAAAGCGCCACAGAGGCACCTCTCTGCACCGTCGTCACCGGAGACGACCGGGTCTAGTAGCCGTCCTGGCCGAGACGGACCGAGGAGATGAAGGTCTGGCCGTCCTCCTCGACGGTGTCGAAGAGGAGTCGTTGGCCCTGGCGGAGGGTGCGGAAGACGGATCCCTTGAGGGACCCCGAGCGAAGGAAGACTTCGGACCGGTCGGCGTCCCGCACGACGATGCCCACACCCGTCACCGGGTCATAGGTCTTGACGACGCCCTGGTCCATGGAGCGGAGACTAGTGGTTACGCCTTGACGACCTTGCCGGCCCGAATGCACGAGGTGCAGACACGGGCGCGACGGGTGTTGGAGCCGTTCTTCACCCGAATCCTCTGGATGTTGGGTAGCCAGCGTCGATTGTTTCGCTTGTGGGAGAAGCTGACGGTCTTGCCGTAACTCGGCTCTTTTCCGCAGACCTCGCAGCGATAAGACATGACAAGAACTCCTGGAGTGTTCATTGAGCGTACGGGGAAACCCGTAGACCAGACCGGATGATAGCGACCAGTCCGGGCAAGTCCCACTCCGACGGTAACGTCCACAACCGTGGCATCACTGAGCCGTCTCGCCGCCGTCGACGTCGCCGAGGTCAAGGGTCTCGGGGGCAAGAGAGCCGAATCCCTCAAACAGAACGGGATCTCGAGCGTCGCCGATCTGCTCCATCATGTCCCCCGTCGCTACATCGATCGATCGAGGAAGTCACCGATCGCCCAGGTCCCGATCGGTCAGGAGGTCACGATCATCGGAACGGTCGTGTCGGTGAAGGATCGTCGGCCCCGCCGCAATCTCCACATCATCGAGGCGGTCGTCGAGGACGACTCGGCACGGATCAAGTGTGTCTGGTTCAACCAGAGCTTCCGGGTTCGTCAATTGGACAGTGCGACCGAGGTGGCGCTCTCGGGTGAGGTCGAGTCTTTCCGGGGCACGCTGCAGATGAAATCACCCGAGGTAGACGTCTTGGGATCTGAGGCCGAGGGCCTGACCGTCGGACGTGTCGTCCCGGTTCACTCCAGTGTCGGGGGCGTCGCCCCCGGGTATCTGCGACGGGCGATTCACAACGCCATCGCTCGTTCCCAACCGATCCACGACACGGTGCCGACCGAACTGAAGGCGGCCAACGGCCTCATGGAGCGGAGCGACGCCTTCAGCCAGATCCACTTCCCCGACAGCCTCGACCAGGTGGGGCCGGCGCGGCGACGACTGGTCTACGACGAGCTCTTCCGTCTCGAACTGGCGCTCGCCCTCCAAAAACGCCACCAGATGCTGAGTTCGATCGGCATCGAGCACGTGTTCACCGGGGAGTTGGTGACGAGGTTCCTCGACGGTCTGCCCTACGACCTGACCCGGGCGCAAGAGCGGGTCCTCGACGAGATCGAGGCGGACCTGGCCCAGGGCCACCCCATGCACCGGCTGCTCCAGGGCGAGGTGGGCTCGGGAAAAACGGTGGTCGCGGTGGCCACCCTTCTCCGCGGGATCGAAGGGGGTTGGCAGGGGGCGCTTATGGCACCCACCGAAGTCCTCGCCGAGCAGCACTACCTCGGGGTCCGTGGCCTGCTCGCCGACGCCGGCCTGTCTCCTGCCCTCGGGGAGTCCCATCTCGGGATGGACAGCCTCTTCGCCGAGCGATCGGAGGGGCCGGCCGTTCATGTCGCCCTCCTCACCGGGTCGACCGCCGTCACCAACTACAACCCCGACATCACCCGAGCCGAGTTGGCCGAGGACGTCGCCGCTGGCCAGGTCGATCTCATCGTCGGAACCCATGCCCTGATCCAGGAGGGCGTTTCGTTCAAGGCGTTAGGCGTCGCCGTGGTCGACGAGCAACACCGCTTTGGAGTGGCACAGAGAGTGATGCTCAAGGAGAAGGCGGACGTCGCCGAACCCGACCTCCTCATCATGACGGCGACACCGATCCCGCGAACGCTCTCGATGACTCTCTACGGGGACCTCGACGTATCGATCATCGACGAGCTGCCCCCGGGAAGGACCCCGGTGAAGACCCGGCTGATCTCGAAACTGGAGGAGCAGACCGCCTGGAGGCTGATCGAGTCGGAGGTGGCGAAGGGCAGGCAGGCGTTCGTGGTCTGCCCGCTCGTGGAGGACAGCCCCAAGGTCGAGGCTGCATCGGCGACCGCCGAGTCCGAGCGGCTCGCCGCCCTCATGCCCGACCTCCGGGTGGGGCTGATCCACGGTCAGCTGAGATCGGCCGACAAAGAACAGGTCATGGCGGCGTTCCGGGCAGGAGACATCGACGTCCTGGTGTCGACGACCGTCATCGAGGTCGGGATCGATGTCCCCAACGCCACGGTGATGGTCATCGAAGACGCCCAGCGCTTCGGGCTCAGCCAGCTGCACCAGCTCCGAGGTCGGGTCGGACGAGGTGAGTTTCCGGGTGCGTGCATCCTGCTCGCCGACCCCACCACGACCGAGGGCGAGG
Organism: Acidimicrobiia bacterium; assembly: GCA_035762545.1. GTDB lineage: Bacteria > Actinomycetota > Acidimicrobiia > Spongiisociales > ZC4RG35 > JANQRA01. The sequence continues at coordinate 43,378 of DASTOM010000024.1, read as the reverse complement.
AACGTCTGGCTGCCATGGTGTCCACGACCGACGGCTTCCGGCTTGCCGAGGAAGACCTCCGAATCAGGGGACAGGGGACGGTGTTCGGGACCCGCCAGTCGGGTGTCAAAGACCTGAAACTCGCCGACATCCTGGCCGACTTCGACATCCTGGCAGTGGCCCGGCGGGACGCATTCGCCTTGGTCGACTCTGACCCGGCGCTTGGCGAGCATCTCGAGCTCCTCGACGAGGTGGCGGCGATGCTCGGCGACGAGGTCGACTGGCTGTTCGTCTCCTGATGAGGATCATCGCCGGAACGGCTCGGGGCCGGAGGCTCAAGTCACCGGACACCAAGGACACCCGACCGGTCACAGACCGGGTGCGGGAAGCGGTCTTCTCCAGCATCGGATCGTGGGTCGAGGACGCGATGGTCGCCGACCTCTACGCCGGATCCGGCTCTTTCGGTCTGGAGGCCTTGTCGCGGGGCGCCGCCTCAGCCGTGTTCGTGGAGCGGGGACGGAAGGCCCTGCAGGCACTTCACGCCAACGTCAGGACGATCGGCCTCGGGGGGACGATCATCGAGAGCACCGTTCAGGACTACCTGGACAGGGCAAACCACCGGTTCCATCTGGTGTTCATGGACCCGCCGTGGACCGATTCGACGGAGCAGATGAACGAGGACCTGGCCACACTCGACCGACTGCTCCTGGTCGACGGTGAAGTCGTCGTCTCCCGCCGACACACAGACACCGCCCCGACACCACCCAAAAACTGGCGGGTTGCCACGGATAAACGGTACGGGGATACCAGAATCATCAGATACGAGAAGGTAGAAGACGTTGACCAAGGCACTGTGCCCGGGGAGCTTTGATCCCCCGACCAACGGTCATACCGATGTGATCGGCCGGGCGATCGCGTTGTTCGACCGGGTGATCGTGGCCGTGATCGACAACCCGTCGAAACGGTCGCTGTTCGGTCCGGACGAGCGAATGAGTCTGCTCGGCGAGATGTATGGCGAGACCGTCGAGGTGACCTCCTTCGCGGGCCTCCTGGTCGACCATGTCAGGGACACCGGCGCAGACGTCGTGGTGAAGGGTCTTCGCACGATCGAGGATTACGAGTACGAGACGCAAATGGCACAGATGAATCGTCACATGACCGGGATGGAGACTCTCTTCCTGCCGACGCGTCCCGAATACCGGTTCATCTCTTCGTCGCTGGTGAAGGAGATCGCGCGTCTAGGAGGGTCAGTGGGCGGACTGGTTCCCGATGTGGTGGAGAAAGCACTCAAGGAGAAACTGTCATGACTACGTCACATACCAGGACCGATCTCGAACTGGTCGTGGATGCCACTGATCCCGTGGAGATCCCGGTCACCCCGGCCGACACCGAAGACATCATCGACATCGTTGACGACCTGGTCGTCCATCTCCACGAGGCGAAGATGATGCCGCTGTCGTCCAACGCGTTGGTGGACCGGGAGGTCTTCCTGAGCAAGCTGGAGCGGTTGCGCGCCAGTCTGCCCGACGAGTTGCGCGCTGCGCGATGGATGGTGCGTGAGCGTGAGGCATTCATCTCCCGCACCAACGAGAAATCGCGGGAGATCATCGACAACGCCCGCAGGGAAGCCGACGCTTTGGTCGCCGAGTCGAACATCGTGGCCGAGGCCGTCGAGGAGGCGAACATCCTCGTCCGTCGTGCCGAGGGGGAGGCCCGCCGACTCAGGCTCGAGGCCGAGGACGACATCGAGCGGAAGTTACAGCGGATGGAGCACCTCCTCGTCGAATTGACCGCTCAGGTGCAGAACTCGCGTGCCGAGTTCCATCAGGCCAGGCCCAGGCCGCCCGAAGTCCCGATCTAGACCAGCCTCGGTCTCACTTAACATCGCTCCGGTGAGCTCCCGTCTCGTCGTCGACGTGGAGGGTCTCGTCGGTCACCCCGAGGCGACCCGTGACTTCTCCGGAGTCCATCCTGTGTCCTTGCGAGTCGGTGAGACCTGGACGATCGGTCCGATGACTGTCGAAGGGGTCGTGACCGGCACCGTGAATGGGGTGATCGCCGACTTCGAAGTGACAGCCCCGGTTCACATGAGCTGCTCCCGATGCCTGGTCGAATGGGACGGTGTGGTCGAGTCGGTCGGATCACAGCACTTCTCGCGGATCCCTGACGAAGACGGCTACGCAATCGTCGACAGGAGGATCGACATCGCCGGCCCGGCCACCGACGAGCTGGCGTTCGCCCTGCCGGCCGCTCCGCTGTGCCGAGCCGACTGCAAAGGACTTTGCCCAATCTGTGGAAGCGACTTGAATAGTGACCCGTGTGACGGTCACGGAGAGGAATCCGATTCTCCCTTCGCCGCGCTCAAAGATCTCTTCGATACCTGATCGATCAACCCACAGAAGGAGTGCCCCAAATGGCGGTGCCCAAGAAGAAGATGTCGCGTTCCCGGACGCGACAGCGCAAGGCCGCATGGAAGGTCGAGACTCCCCATTCGGTCCCCTGTGAGCAGTGCGGCAAGCCCAAGCTGCCCCATCGCGCTTGTCGTGAATGCGGGACGTACGCCGGCCGCGAAGTCATCGAAACCAACTGAGCCTTGGCCCGCATCGCCCTAGACGCGATGGGGGGCGACCATGCTCCCTCCGAAACCGTTGCCGGGGCCTTGGACGCCGCCGCCCGTGGGGTCGATGTCGTCCTGGTGGGGGACAGGGCCAAGATCGAGCGTCAACTCGAACGTCATGAATCCAATCTTCCAATTGTCGACGCCCCCGACGTCGTCGGCATGGGTGACGATCCTGCTCGGGCACTTCGGGAGAAGCCGAACGCCTCGATAGCCGTTGCGGCCAAGCTCGTCGCCTCGGGCGAGGCCGATGGCTTCGTCTCCGCAGGCTCGACGGGGGCGGCCATGGCCGCGGCGGCGATCATCATCGGCCGGGTACCCGGGGCCTCCCGCCCCGCAATCGCCACGATCTTCCCGACGCCCGGGTCGCCGACGCTGGTGCTCGACTCCGGGGCCAACCCTGATGTCCGCCCGGAGCAGCTGGCGCAGTTCGCCATCATGGGTTCGGTCGCCGCGAACGCGCTTCTTGGTGCCGAGCCGGCCCGGGTCGGGCTGCTCTCCATCGGCGAGGAGCGGGGCAAGGGTCGGGACCTGGAGCGCGCCGCCTATGAGCTCATCGAGGCGGGTCCGGTCGTATTCGTGGGGAATGTCGAAGGCAGGGACGTGGCCACCGACAAAGTCGACGTGATCGTCACCGACGGCTTCACCGGGAACGTCTTCCTCAAGGCGACAGAGGGAACGGCATCGCTGATCAACAGGTACATCCTCGAGGCGCTCTCCGAGCTCCCCGGAGACATCCAGGCCGAGGTGTTTCCCGCCCTGATCGGAGTCCGGGACAAGATGGACTGGGAGACCTACGGGGGCGCCCCGCTTCTCGGGGTGAAGGGCTCGGCATTGATCGCTCACGGGAGCTCGAGCCGCAAGGCGATCGCCAACGCGCTGGTCATGGCCCGAGACGGAGCCGACAAGGACCTGCCGGGCCGGATCTCGGCAGCTCTCGGATCCAACGCACCCTCTGCAGCCCCGTCGCCATGACCCTCGAGGAGCGGCTCGGCTACACGTTCCGGGAACCGGCCCTCCTCAAGCTCGCACTCACCCACCGTTCGGTGAGCTCCGAGGACCCGGCTCGTCACGACAACGAACGTCTCGAGTTCCTGGGCGACGCCGTGCTCCAACTGGTGGTGACCGATCTTCTCTACGCCTCGTATCCGCAGCTGGCCGAGGGACAGATGGCGAAGGTGCGCGCCGCCGTGGTCAGTCGCGGGACGCTGGCCGAGATCGCCCGCAGTCTCGACCTGGGTTCCAGAGTCGAGCTGGCACCCAGCGAGGAAGCGACCGGCGGACGGGAGAAGGATTCGATCCTGGCCGACGCGGTAGAGGCGATCCTCGGTGCGGTGTTTCTCGACGGTGGGCTGCCGCCGGCCGACGAGCTCATCAAGGGCCTCTGGTCGGAACGGGTGGCGGAGAGAGCCAAGCACCCTGGGGTGAAGGACTACAAGACACGTCTCCAGGAGCTGACCGCACGTGACGGGCACCGGCCGGTCTATCGGGTGGAGGGAATGGGTCCCGACCACGACCGCCGTTTCACCGCCGTCGTGTCGGTTAGCGGGCTTGACTACGGGAAGGGCGAAGGACGCTCCAAGAAGCAGGCGGAGCAGGCGGCGGCAATGCAGGCTCTCGAGGCACTCACCCGAGATCAGTCGTAGAGACGCCCTCTCTTCGGGCCCGGAGGTCGATGTACCAATGGGTGTACATCGCAGTGATGGCTGCGACCAGGAGACCCTGAGTCAACACACCCAGAGCCGAAGCCACCGTCAGAGCCCCACTCCCGCCCCCGGCGGCGGCCAGGGGAAGGGCGATCAGCTGGATCATCTGAATTGCGATGCCGCCGAGCAACCCGACCAGGAGCAGAAAACCTGCAGTCGCAAACCAGCGTCCCCGCACCAGTCGCATGCTCCGCCGGATCGAGGCGAGCGGACCGAGGTACTCGATGGCCACGGCGGAAGTCGTCATCGACATCGCGACACCGACCCAGATTCCCGGCCCCAACAGAATGACCAGCAAGATCAGCGCGACGAGGATCGACCCGGCGTTCGGAACACCGACTGAAAACACGGGAACCAGCCACATCGAGACACCGAGACCGATCAGGATTCCCACCGCTACCACGATCAGCAGGGTTGCCGCGAGCCCGACCCAGTAGCGGCGCAGGGCCAGGACCGATACTTCGCCGCCGCGCAGGGTCTTCCCGTTGAGATCACTCGCCACTGCCCGGTGGCTCGCCAGCGCGACGAATACCCCACCCAAGACCTGGAGGGCAGCGGCGATCCCGGCTGCCAGGTAGAACGGCCTGACGATCTCGGTGAAGACCTCCTGGGGGAGTCCTTGGAGCCGGTCCGGGGAGTTGACCGCCAGGTCGAGGAACTCTCCGCCACCTGTCCAGCGAAAGACGAGCACGGTGGCGATGCTGAGGGGCACCGACACCGCGAGGGCCGGGATGAGCAACGCTCTCCAGGTTCGGACGAGGCTGTTCATCGCATCACTCAGCACCTGACCGAAGGGACGAGGAGCTATGACCATGGCCGGGGGTACCGTAACCGCAGCTTTGCCCGAATTGCCTGAAGTCGAGATCACCCGGCGCCACCTCGAGGACGCCCTTGTCGGCCGAACCCTCGCTTCGGTCGAAGTGACCCATGAGCGGACTGCCCGACACAACACCTCGGCTGCCGAGGTAGCAGCCCGACTTCGAGGCAGACGGGTGAAGAGCGTGGGACGGCAGGGCAAGTTTCTCAGGGTCGATCTCGACGACGGCCAGGTCATGGTGGCCCATCTCGGGATGTCCGGCCGGTGGTCGATCGACGGCGAAGACGGGATACCCCACACCCATTTCACCGCAGTCCTGGACGACGGTCACGTGGTCCGGTTCATCGATCCGCGGACATTTGGTTTCGTGGCCGTCTACGACGAAGACGACCTGGGCACCTCCGGCCTCTCCCGACTCGGTCCTGACGCATGGTCGGCACCGCCCGACGCGACCGATCTGATGAATCGCCTCGAAGGGAGGAAGGCCCCGATCAAGGCACTGCTGCTCGACCAGGCCCCTATCGCCGGGCTGGGGAACATCTACGCAGACGAGGCGCTGTTCCGGGCCGGTATCCACCCTGGTACACCCGGCGGGGAGGTGGGAAGGGCATCCATCGAACGTCTTCTCGCCGCCATAGGTGTGGTGCTCGAGTCGGCCATCGCCAACGGAGGAACAACCCTCGACGATCTGGCATATCTGCTCCCGGACGGCCAGGCCGGGGACAACATGACCCGGCTCCTGGTCTACGGTCGGGAGGGTGAGCCCTGTGACGTCTGCGGGACTCCTATTGAACGCATCGTCATCCGATCCCGGTCAACCCATTTCTGCCCGAACTGTCAGGCGAGGTCGTGAAGGCGGTTCGCATCCTCGTGACCGGGCAGGTCCAGGGTGTCGGCTACCGCCAGGGCTGTCGACGCACCGCCCGTTCTCTCGACCTGGTGGGGTGGGTCCGCAACCGCGCCGACGGGAGTGTTGAGATGTTCGCCCAGGGAGAGCCCGATCGGATCGACAGCCTCGTCGACTGGGCCTGGGCAGGCCCGATCGCGGCTCGGGTCACCGGCGTCCAGTCCGACGTCGTCGCCCCGGACGTCACCCTCACCGACTTCTTCATCCAGCCTGGGCCGTCATCAGTATGAGGGGGGCCGCCTATCGAGCAAGCATCGGCTCACGCGTCTCGCGCCGAACCTGCAAGGTGTCCCGTTGTCGGAGACGGTATGCAGGCTCGACGTGAGGTCACGATCATCTCTTCGTCGAACCTGCACCATGACCTGCCCTGCGAGACGGTATGCAGGCTCGACGTGAGGTCGAGGCAGATACGACGTCTAAAACGTTCGGGAACGTCTCCGATCTAGTTAGCCTGACCGGGCAATCACAAGTGTGTCATTTGCCAGGTAGTAAGCCCAGGAAACGCCTTTGTATCTGAAGTCACTGAAACTGGCCGGGTTCAAGTCCTTCGCCGATCGGACCCGGCTCGAGTTCCGCCAGGGTGTGACCGTCGTGGTCGGGCCCAACGGGTCGGGCAAGTCGAACCTCGTCGACGCCCTCTCCTGGGTCCTCGGCACCCAGTCGACGAAGACGCTCCGAACCCAGAAGATGGATGACGTCATCTTCGCCGGGACCGCCACCCGCCCCTCCCTGGGCAAGGCCGAGGCGACCCTCGTCATCGACAACACCGAGCGGATGATCGACCTCGACCTCGACGAGGTCGCGATCACCCGGCGTCTCTACCGCGACGGCTCCAGCGACTACGAGTTGAACGGGGTCGGCTGCCGGCTCCTCGACATCCAGGACCTCCTGTCCGACTCCGGTGTCGGCCGTCATCAGCACGTCATCATCGGTCAGGGAGAGATCGGCAGGGTCCTCAACGCGTCGCCCGAAGAGCACCGCGCCGTCATCGAGGAAGCCGCCGGAATTCTCAAGCACCGCCGGCGCAAGGAGCGTTCCGAGCGCCGTTTGGAACGGACCGACGAGGACATGGTCCGTCTCACCGATCTCCTCGGTGAGATCACCCGCCAGATGCGCCCCCTCAAGCGTCAGGCCAACGCAGCCGAGCGGTACCAGGGGCTGAAGGACGAGGTGACCGCACTCCGGCTCTACCTGGGCGGTCAGGAGATCGCAAGGCTCGACCGGGACCTGACCATCGCCACCTCTGAGAAGTCGATCCTCAGCGAAGGGCTGGAGGTCGACCAGCGAAGGGTGAGCGAGCTCTCCGAACTGCTCTCCGGACTCACCGATCGCGCAGCCATCGTCGGTGCCGACCTCGATCGGGACACGTCGGCTGCGGCCCTGCTGGAAACCACCAACGAACGTTTGAGGAGGGTCGCCTCGGTCGCGGTCGAGCGGAGCCGGGCCGCCACCGGTCGTCGCGAGGCCGCCGTCGAGCGGCGGGCCGACCTCGAAGAGGAGACCTTGGCCATCGCAGAGAGTCTCGAGATGATCGGGACCGAACTTCGAGAGACCGAAGCCGAGGCTGCTCGGGCCGAGATCGCCTTTCGCAGGCTCGAGGGCGAAGAGCGCGTCATCGCCACCCAGAACTCGCTGTCGCCCGAGGGTGCCCTTGCCGCGGTCCGGGGCGAGCTGAGTGCTCTCGAGTCGGCGCTGGACCGCGACCAGAGGGAGCTCGACCGGGTACGGCACCGCAGTGAGGTCCTCGAGTCTCAGATTGTCGACGAGAAGGTCGAGATCGACCGGATCAACGAAGAGATCCAGACGATGGACACATCGCTGGCAGACCTGCAGAAGACCTTCGATCAAGCGACTGCGGCCCGGTCATCGCAGCAGCAGAGGTGGACCGAGGCCGAGGAGAGGCTGGAGGCCGCCCGGATCGGGCACGCTGCAGCCACTGCCCGTCTCGAAGCCATCGCCGCCGCTCTGGCGGGCCGCTACGACAGCGAGGCCCGCAAGGCGGTCGAGTCTGCGGCCGGGGCATTGGGCTCACTGACCTCCCAACTCGATATCCCCGCCGGCCTGGAGAAGGCGGTCGACGCCGCTCTGGGTGCCTGGTCGGACGCTATCGCGTTCGATCATGTCGGGTCTGTCCAGGACGCAGTGGAGATCGTCAAGGGCGCCGGGGGTGGTTCGGTGTCGGTGGTGTCATCCACGAGTGAGGTGGCGATGCCGGCCCCCGCTGCTGCAGCCGCGCTCGGTCTCGAAGCGCTGGTGGACCGTCTCGGCCCGGGTCACCACCGTGGTTTGGCGAGTCGCCTTCTCGGCGATGTCGTCCTCGTCGAGGGTTGGAGCGCCGGCTGGTCCGTGATCACCCGCTATCCCGCACTGCGGGCGGTCACACCCGAAGGTGACGTGATCGCGATCACCGGGGTGCGGATCGCCGATCCCGACGGAACCGGTTCGGCGATGCTCGAGTCGGCCGAGGTCGAGGTGGAGCGGGCCGCCACCGAACTCGCCCGCACCGAGTCGACCCACACCGCCGCCAAACGAGACTTCGAGAGAAATCGCGACGCCGAGCGGCAGGCGTTGGAAATTCTGGAACGGTCCGAGGGGGCCATCGCCGGGCACACCGAGGCAATGAACCGGATCCAGGCGTCGGTCCGGGGTCTCGAAGACGAAAAGGCCCGTCTCGCCGACCGAAGGGAGGCCCTCGAGGAAGCCATTTCCTCCGGCTCCGACCAAGCCACCTCCCTGCGACGCCGGCTCGAAGCCCTCGAAGGCGAGGAAGCGGAGCGGATGGCGATGTGGGAGGAGATGGAGGCCCGTCGGGTCTCCCTGGCCGCCGAGCGAGAGGCCGCCCGGTCGACCTGGCAGGAGGCCGCCACCACCCATCGCGCCGTGGTGGAACGCAAGACCCTTCTCGAAGATCGTGTGAACCGAATCCGCGACGAGCTCTCGCGGCTAGATGGGGGAGGCAGAGATGGCATCGACCCCGCCCGGCTCGAGTCCGTGAGTGGCTTCGCCCGGAGGGCGGTCGGCATCCTGGAGCGTCGGATCCTCGAGCTTCGGGAGCGTCAGGCCGACCTCCGCACCGCCAACGACGAGATCCGGGGCGAACTCGGTGCGATTCGTTCAGACCACGAAGCCCGGGTCGAGTCGATCGCCGAAGCCAGGTCGAGGGTTTCCGGGCTCGACGTGAGATTGACCGAGTTGCGGATGAGGCGTGAGGCCGTGGTCGAATCGATCCGTCGTGACGCCGACTCGGAGATCGATGCCGCGATCGGAGCACCGAGACCGGACGTCGCCCCCGACGCCGACCTCGCCGAGTTGATGGAGAATGGTCTGGCGCAGTTGAGACGGCTTGGCCCGATCAACCCGCTGGCGGCCCAGGAGTACCGCGAGCTGGAGGAGAGACACACGTTTCTCTCGGAACAGATGGCCGACGTCGAGTCGTCCCGGGCCGAGCTGCGCAAGGTGATCAGCGCCCTCGAGAACGAGATCCAGAGTCGATTCGACGAAGCCTTCGAGGAAGTCGCCGAGGCCTACGAGCGCTATTTCGGGGTCCTCTTCCCCGGCGGTCGAGGACGGATCAGACTCGAGGACCCTGACGACCCGCATTCTGGTGTCAACATCGACGCCCAACCCCTGGGCAAGAAGGTGTCTCACATGACTCTGCTGTCGGGTGGTGAGCGCAGCCTCGCTGCGTTGGCCTTCCTCTTCGCCATCTTCGACGCCCGTCCCAGCCCTTTCTATGTGCTGGACGAGGTCGAGGCGGCCCTCGACGACGCCAACCTCCGTCGCTTCCTCAGGATCGTCGACGAGTTCCGGCAGCAAGCACAGCTGATCATCATCACCCACCAGCAGCAGACCATGGAGGCCGCCGACGTGCTTTACGGGGTGACGATGGAACCGGGCGGCTCGTCCCAGGCGATCCGCAAGGAAATGCGGGCGGTTCTCGCTCCCGACCGGGTGGCATAGTTCCCCTCGATGGACAGCCCAGTCGTAATCATCATCCTGGTGGCGATCGCCGCCCTCGTGGTCATCGCAGCCATTTTCGCCTTTCGAGGAAGAGGTGAGCGGGGACCCGACGTCCCTCACGACATCGTTGCCTATCAGAAGCGCCCTGCGACGGGTATCGGGGCCGCTCTGCGGAGAGCTTTCGGCGACAGGCTGGAAGAAGGAACCTGGGAGTCGCTCGAAGAGGCGTTGATCGCTGCCGACGTGGGGGTGGCTGCCTCGGAGGACATCGTCGCCGGGGTCCGCAACAGCAAACCCGAGGATGTGAGCCAAGCGTGGTCCAGCCTCGCTGATGCGATGAAGGGAGAGTTGGCGGGCAAGGATCGGGACCTCCACCTGACCGGGTCACCGGCGGTGGTCATAGTCGTCGGAGTCAACGGCACCGGTAAGACCACCACAATCGCCAAACTGGCCAGACGTCTTCAGGACCAGGGCAAGACCGTCACGTTGGGAGCGGCCGACACTTTCAGGGCGGCCGCCGCCGAACAGCTGACCACCTGGGGCGACCGTCTCGGGGTTCAGGTGGTCCGGGGGCAGGAGGGTGGTGACCCCGCCTCGGTTGCCTACGACACGGTCGACTCGGCGAAGGCAAAAGGTGTCGACGTGGTGATCATCGACACCGCCGGACGGCTCCACGGCAAGAAGAATCTCATGGCCGAACTCGAGAAGATCCACCGGGTCGCCGGTGGAGACAGAGTCAGTGAAGTCCTCCTCGTCCTGGATGCGACTGCCGGACAGAACGGCCTGACCCAGGTGGGGCAGTTCTCCGAGGCCGTGCCCATCACCGGCCTCGTTCTGACCAAGCTCGACGGCACGGCGAGAGGCGGCATCGTCGTCGCGGTGGAGCGCACCCTCGGAGTACCGGTCAAGTTCGTCGGTCTCGGCGAGGGAATCGACGACCTGACACCTTTCGATCCGGATAGCTTCGTGGACGGACTGCTCTCATGACAATGTCAACAGAACAACTGGTTGAGGCGGCCCGCGCCGCTGCCGAAGGCTCCTACTCGCCGTACTCCAACTTCCGTGTCGGTGCAGTCGTCGTCGGTGACGCGGGCGAGGTATTCACCGGGGCCAACGTGGAGAACGCTGCTTATCCCTCCGGGACCTGCGCCGAGGCCACCGCCATCAACAGTGCCGTGTCCCATGGAGTCCGCAAGATCGACACCGTTGCCGTGTCCTGCCCCGACTCAACCGACATCGAGGGGGCCTATCCGTGTGGTCGCTGCCGGCAGATCATGTCCGAGTTCGATGTCGACCGAGTGGTCGTCACCTCCGGAGACGGCACCGTCCGCGAGCACACTCTCGACGACCTCCTCCCGCACCGTTTCAATCTCTAGCGGCCCGGCCTTGCGGAATGGTGTCCGATCGGCTTCGGTTGTCTGCGCAATGGAGACCGCCGAACTGATCGAGTTCCGGAGACAGAAGGACGAGTTCTTCCGCACCGGGCAGAACACGCCGCTCGGTCCTGGCGATCACTCCGACTTCGAAGGTCTCGCATACTTCGATCCCAACCCCGACCTGGTGTTCACGACGTCCGTCGAGCCCGGCGATGGGAGTGAAGTGCGGGTCCAGACGTCGGACGATCGAGAGAAGGTCTACTCCAACTTCGGGACGGTGTCTTTCGAGATCGCCGGTCAACCGGTCGAGTTGACGGTGTACGAGACGGTGCACGGCTTGTTCCTGCCGTTCCGTGACGCCACATCGGGACATTCCACATACGGTGCGGGTCGTTATCTCGATCTCGAACCGAACGAGGACGGGACCTTGACCATCGACTTCAATCTGGCCTACAACCCGTCGTGCGTGTACAGCGACGGATGGTCGTGCCCGATCCCACCCCCGGGCAACTGGATGCAGGTCCCCGTCGAGGCGGGGGAGAAGAACTTCCCCGTTTAGCCCAGGTCCTTGAACCAGGCCGCGCATCTAATCGGTGAGGCCCCTCTGTGTGCGATATGCAGGGTCGATGGCCATGGTTCGAATCTAGAGAATCGAGCTTCGGACTCTATGATCTGCCGTTCCTCTGAGGAGCCTCATGACGGGACGCGGCATACATTTCGGCCCTGAGCACGATGCCTGTGGTGTCGGATTCATCGGCGCGCGTGACCGTGCCGCCACCTTCCGGATGACCCGCCTCGCCGTCGAGTGTCTGCAGCGACTCGATCATCGCGGGGCACGGGCCGCCGATGGCACCGGTGACGGGGCCGGTCTCCTCACCCAGCTTCCACACAGGCTGCTCGCCAGGGAACTGTCCGCACATGGCAAGGCGATCGACCCGGCGCATATCGGTGTGGTCATGTGCTTCCTGCCGCCTGATGACGCCGCCGCCTCTCGCTCCCTCGTCAGTGAGGCGCTGGAGGCCGAAGGGATTCGTCTCATCCTGTGGCGATCGGTCCCGATCGACCCCAATGTCCTCGGCGAGCACGCCCGGGAGGTCCTGCCGCTGATCGAGCAAGCCGTGGTGACGGCTGACGTGACCGGTGCCGAGTTCGAACGTGCCCTGTTCCTCGCCCGGAAGCGGATGGAGCGTGGCGCCAATCGTGGCTTCTCGATCCCGTCGGCGTCTAGCCGCACCGTGGTCTACAAGGGTCTCTTCACGGCGAGCCGGATCGCCGATTTCTACTGGGACCTCCGCGACCCCGATTTCGAGACGGCCTTCGCCATCTTCCATCAGCGGTTCTCGACCAATACCTTCCCGAGTTGGGACAACGCCCAGCCTTTCCGTGCCCTCGCCCACAACGGCGAGATCAACACCATCCAGGCCAATCGGTCGTGGATGGAAGCGAGGGAGCGTGGGGCTACCCCTGGGGTGTGGGGCGACCGTCTCGAAGACGTCTTCCCGTTCCTGCAGCCCGACCTGTCCGACTCGGCGAGTCTCGACAACGCTTTCGAGCTCCTGCTCCAGAGCGGTCGGTCGTTGCCGCACGTCAAGGAGATGCTGATCCCTGCGGCCTGGGAGAACGTGAGCGACCTCTCCCCGGAGCTCGCTGCCTTCTACGCCTATCACGCCTTCCTCACCGAGCCCTGGGACGGACCGGCGGCCATCGCCTCCACCGATGGCATCTCCCTTCTCGCCGGCATGGACCGCAACGGTCTACGACCGGCACGCTGGACCATCACTCCGGACGTGGTGATCGTCGCCTCCGAGGCCGGTGTCTGCCCGGAGGAGGAGTCGCATGCGATCGAGACCGGTCAGCTCGGCCCCGGCGAGCTCATCTACTTCGACGGCGAGACCGGGGAGATCGGGCGCTCCAACGAGGTGAAGGAGCGTCTTGCCCAGGCCCTGCCCTATGACGACTGGGTGAACACCGAGACTCTCCACATTCAGGGCCCCTTCGATCCACTCAACGACGACAGGTTCGATGCGGGCGCCCTCACCAGGGTGTTCGGCTACACGGCAGAGGAGCGTCGGCTCATCCTCGCCCCGCTGGCGCAGGGGACCACGCCCACCGGCTCGATGGGTGACGACACCGGTCTGGCCGTGCTCTCCGAGCGGCCCCGACGTCTCACCAGGTACTTCCATCAGTTGTTCGCCCAGGTCACCAATCCGCCGATGGACCCGATCCGTGAGAAGCTGGTCATGTCGCTTCGGATCCAGTTGGGGCGTCGAGGATCGATCCTCGAAGACTCTCCGAGCCAGGCGCACCTGATCGAGCTGGCCAGCCCGATCCTCTCCGACTCCGAGCTCGAAGCGATCGTCCGCTCCGGCGACCGGCGATTCTTCTCCCATTGGATCGCAGCCACCTGGCCGAGGTCCGAGGGCCCCGAAGGCATGAGGAAGAGGCTCGACGAGATCTGCAGCGAGGCCGCCGATGCAGTGAAGCTCGGTGCGTCGATCCTGGTCCTCTCCGACCGGGAGACCAGCGCAGCCGACGCCCCGGTCCCCATCCTGCTCGCAGTCGGAGCCGTCCATCACCACCTCATCGACCAGGGTGTCCGCGGCGACGTCTCTCTGGTCGTCGTGTCCGGCGAGCCCAGGGACTCCCACGACATCGCGGCATTGATCGGATTCGGCGCCTCGGCGATCAACCCGTACCTGGCCATCGATCAGGTGATCGACCTGGCCCGGTCGGGCATGATCGAGGTGGATCCGGTCACGGCCCAGGAGAACTTCCGTTCGGGTCTTGAGACGGGTCTGCTCAAGATCATGTCCAAGATGGGTGTCTGCACCCTCTCGGCCTACCGCGGTTCCGAGTTGTTCGAGGTGATGGGGATCTCTGAAGGGGTGTGTCACCGGGCATTCCGTCACGCCCCCCGACGTCTCCGCGGGATCGGATACCAACGGATCGCTGAACAGGCCCTACAGAGCCACGCCGTCTACTCCGAAGGCGAGCCCGTCGCCGGTGGCTTCTACAAGCACCGTCGTGGCGAGGAGTTCCACATCACTGGGCCCAAGATCGTCCTCGACCTGCAGAAGTCGGTCCGTTCCGGGGAGCCCGAGGCCTGGGGCAAGTACCTGGAGACCATCGGGGAGCGGCCACCGGCCCTGGTGCGGGACTTGCTCACGTTTGTCGCAGTCGACCCGGTGCCCGTCGAAGAGGTCGAGCCCGCAGAGCGGATAATGCGTCGGTTCGTCACGGCGGCGATGTCTCTGGGTGCGCTCTCCCGGGAGGCGCACGAGACCCTGGCCGAGGCGATGAACACGATCGGGGGCCTCTCCAACTCTGGCGAGGGTGGAGAGGACCAGTCACGGTACGGCACCGCCCGCAACTCGGGGATCAAACAGGTCGCCTCCGCCAGGTTCGGCGTCACCCCGGCCTATCTCAGCTCTGCAGAGGAGCTGCAGATCAAGATGGCACAGGGCTCCAAGCCCGGTGAAGGCGGACAGCTTCCCGGGCACAAGGTCTCCGACGAGATCGCCCGGCTCCGGCACACCAAACCGGGCATCACGCTGATCTCCCCGCCCCCGCATCACGACATCTACTCGATCGAGGACCTTGCCCAACTGATCTACGACCTCAAGTCGTTCAAGCCGACGGCGCGGGTCTCGGTCAAGCTGGTCAGCGAGCCCGGTGTCGGGACGATCGCAGTCGGTGTGGCCAAGGCCGACGCCGACGTGATCACCGTCTCTGGCTCCGAGGGAGGCACCGGAGCGTCGCCCCTCGTCTCGATCAAGCACGCCGGCTCCCCGTGGGAGCTCGGAGTTGCCGAGGCCCACCAGGCGCTGGTCTCAAAGGGCATGCGTACCAAAGTCATCCTGGAGACCGATGGCGGCCTCCGCACCGGTTGGGACGTCGTCGTCGCCGCCCTGCTCGGCGCCGAGCGCTTCGGCTTCGGGACCCTTCCCCTGCTCGCCCTCGGCTGCAAGATGGTCCGTCAGTGCCACCTCAACACCTGCCCGGTGGGCATCGCCACCCAGGACATGGAGCTCCGCGCCAAGTACGCCGGGTCGGTCGATCAGGTCATCGTCCTCTTCCGTCACCTGGCCGAGGAGATCCGCCATCACCTGGCGTCGCTCGGTGCGCGGACGATGGACGAGATCATCGGCAGAGCCGATCTGCTCCGTCCCATCGACAGTGCACACCCGCTCGCACCCGACCTCGCCGCGATCCTGGTCAGCGCCCAGGGTCGTCGTCGCCACGAGGGTTATCAGCCGGTGCCGGCTTCGCGGCTCCAGGAGCGGATCACCACCGACGCCGCCGACGCCATCAAGGGTGATGCCACTGTCGAGCTGATCTATCCCATCCAGAACACCGATCGCACCATCGGGGCCCGTCTCTCCGGCGAGATCGCCGCCATCCACGGAGACGTCGGGCTCGCCGACGACTCGATAAGAATTCGGCTGAACGGTACGGCCGGCCAGAGCTTCGGCGCCTGGCTGATCAACGGCGTGAACCTCGACCTGCGGGGCCCGGCCAACGACTACGTCGGCAAGGGCATGGCCGGGGGGATTCTCTCGGTGACCCCGGCGCGTGCGGGGGGTGTGCCGCACGCTGCGGGGAACGCCGTCCTGTATGGCGCCACCGGGGGACGTCTCTTCCTCGCCGGTCGGGCCGGTCAGCGGTTCGCGGTTCGAAACTCCGGTGCGATAGCGGTCGTGGAAGGTGTCTCCGACCACGGGTGTGAATACATGACCGGAGGCACGGTTGTCGTGCTCGGTGACGTTGGCCGCAACTTCGCCGCCGGCATGACCGGGGGGGTGGCGATGGTGTGGGATCCCGGGGTTGGGCTCAAGGCCCGCCTCGCAGAGACCGCGCCGGCGGCGCGTCGCCCCACCGAGGAGGAGCTCGACGTGCTCCGCAGCCTCATCGAAGAGCACTACGACCGGACATCCAGCCCCATCGCAGGTCGTCTTCTCGAAGAGCCGGCTTCCCTCTCCGAGTTCTGGGTCGTCGAGCCCCGTGGCGACGTCGACCACCCGTCCGAGGTCATCGTCGAACTCGGCGAGAAGGCCGACGTCGGCGACTGACCGAGACCGGCCGCCTCTACCTGTTCTCCAGGGCCTCGATCAGCTGGGGGAGGACCTTGTGGAGGTCTCCGACGATGCCGAGGTCTGCCACCGAGAAGATCGGGGCGTCGGGGTCTTTGTTGATGGCGATGATGGTCGCCGAATCCTTCATCCCGACGAGGTGCTGCATGGCGCCTGAGATGCCGCAGGCGATGTAGATATCGGGCTTGACGGTCTTGCCCGTCTGACCAACCTGTTTGGCGTAGGGGACCCAACCGGCGTCGACTATGGCGCGGGTGGCCCCGGTGGCGGCGCCCAAGGGCTTGGCCAGCTTCTCGACGAGTTCGTACGCCTCGGGTGATCCAAGTCCCCTGCCGCCTGAGACAACGACGGCCGCATCTCCGAGTTGAGGCCCTTCCCGTTCCTCGACGTGTGACTCGGTGACCTTGGCCTCGGACTTGCCCGCGTCGGGCAGGTCGAGCACGGCAACCGACGGTGTTCCTCCGTCTGACGGCTGGGCGGTGAAGGACTTGGGGCGGACCAGAACGATGTGCGGGCCGCCGCTCATTGCCGCCGTGGCCACCTGGGCGCCACCGAAGATCTCGTGATCGGCCTCGACTCCGTCACCGGTGACCCGAACGTCGGAGGCATTTGAGAGGACTCCCACGCCGAGTCTGGCGGCGAGCCTGCCGGCGATGTCGCGGTCGGTGTAAGCCTGTCCGAAGAGGATCAGGTCGGGGGAGTCTGCTGCGGCTTTCTCAGCCAGCGCCGCAGCGACCGGTCCCGATGGAAGCCGGTCACCGGCGTTGGCGTGCAGCACCGATGCAGCCCCGTGGGCGCCGAGCGTCGAGAACGCCTCGTCCCCACCTGCTCCCAGATAGATGGCGGTTGTCTCACCGAGGTCACGGGCCTTGGTGAGCAGTTCGAGGCCCAGAGTCGATGGTGCGCCGTTGGTCTCTTCGACGAACACCCAGACATTGGCCATCTCAGATCACCTTCCTCTGCTGGAGCAGGGTGATGATCTCGTTGAACGCTTCTCCGTCGTCTTCGACCTTGCGGCCGGCGGAACGCTCGGGTGCGTCGGTGATGGACGCCACCTTCTGGCCATCGGCCTTGTCGACATCGAGGTCACCCAGAGTCAGGGTCTCTACCGGCTTCTTCTTGGCGTCCATGATCCCCTTGAAGGTCGGGTAGCGGGGCTCGACCACACCGGCGGTCACCGACACCACCGCGGGGAGATCGGACTCAACAACGTCGTAACCGGCTGCGGTTTGGCGATGGATGGTCACCGCAGAACCGTCGGTCTCCACCTTGGTGGCATAGGTGAGAGCAGGAGCGTCGAGCAACTCAGACAGCATCTGAGGCACCACCCCGGAGTAGCCGTCGGTGGACTCGGTGCCGGCGATCACCAGGTCGAATCCCTCGTTCTGGATAGCCTTCGCCAGGACACGAGCGGTGGTGAGAGCATCGGAGCCGCGGAGGCCGTCGTCCTCGACCATCACCGCCTTGTCGGCACCCATCGCCAGCGCCTGACGAATGCCCTGCGCGTTCCCGGCCGGACCCATGCTCACCAGGGTCACTGTGCCCTCGTTGGCCTGGGCGAGTTGTAGGCCCATCTCCACTCCGTACCTATCGGTGTCATCGAGAACCTGCTCCGACGGCCGAACCAGCCAGTTGGTGCCTTCCTCGAGCTTGTACGGGGTGGCGGGGTCGGGGATCTGCTTCACGCAGACGACGACCTTCATTTCCGCATCTCCTGTTGGTTGATTGCCGCTGCGATGGTAACTACTGCCTTCACACTTGAGTATTCGCTCAAAAAGTGGTGGCGTCGATGCGCTGTGTGATCAGGGGTGGTGGCGGTCGTCTCTCCTCGGATATCTCCCAGGCAGAGGCGAGACGTGATCTTTGATCGGCCCAGCGTGACTCTTCGGTGTAGCGCACGACCGCCAAAGGATCACCGGCAGACACCATGTCTCCGAGCTTGGCTCTGACGCTGATGCCGACACCGGGATCGATTACGTCGTCCTTCTCGGCCCGTCCTGCCCCGAGCCTGACACCAGCGGAGCCGATGGTCAGGGCGTCGCAGCGGGTCACATACCCGCCGTATGGAGCGGCGATCACCGCCTCTTCCGGGGCCATGGCCAGCAAGGATGGGTCTTCGATCACTCTCGGATCTCCCCCGTGGGCAATCGTGACCTCGATGAACTTGTCGAGGGCGGCGCCCGACTCGATCGCCTGGCTCAGGCGGGCCCGACCACCGTCAACCCCACCGAGAACCAGCATGGCCTCGGCAAATGTCATGGTGAGCTCGATGACGTCCGCAGGGCCGCCCCCACTCAGCACGTCGATGGATTCTCGGATCTCGTTGGCGTTCCCCACCTCGCTGCCCAGGGGCTGTTCCATGGATGTGATGAATGCGATTGTCTTGACCCCGTAGGACTCTCCGATCCCGACCATCGTGTGCGCCAGCTCCCGTGACTGCTCGATATCCTTCATGAGAGCCCCGGCGCCCGTCTTCACGTCGAGCAGGAGGCCATCGAGGCCCTCGGCGAGCTTCTTGGACATGATCGAGCTGGCGATCAGCGGGATCGACGGAACGGTGCCAGAGACATCGCGCAGCGCATAGAGCTTCTGATCCGCGGGGGCCAGACTGCCCGACTGACCGGCGAGAACCACGCCGTGCTCCGTCAGGATCCCTCTGAACCGATCGGGATCGAGCCCGGTTACGAAGCCGGGGATCGACTCAAGCTTGTCGAGCGTGCCCCCGGTGTGGCCCAACCCGCGGCCCGACATCATCGGGACGGCGACCCCACACGCTGCCACCAGGGGCGCCAGCGGTATCGAGATCTTGTCGCCGACACCCCCGGTGGAGTGTTTGTCCACCTTGCTGGCTGCGATGTCGGAGAAATCCATCACCTCTCCGGACTCGAGCATGGCTCTCGTCCAGGTGGCGAGCTCGTCGGGGGTCATCCCGTTGAAGAGGATCGCCATGGCTAGGGCCGACATCTGGTAGTCCGGCACATCGCCGTCGGTGTAGGCGCGGATCAGCCACTCGATGGCGTCATCGGGCAGTGCGTGACCATCCCGTTTCATCTCGATCAGTTCGACTGCGGTGTAAGTCATGGAGGCGTCAAGCTAGTTGTGGCGCGAGTAGAACTCGTCGTCCATGACTTCATCCGTAGCCTCACTCTTCGGGTTCGGTCCTGCGAACGAGCCCGAGCCCGGCTCCGACATGCGCACCCTGCTGACCGGTTGGTTGCACTACCAACGTCATGAGTTCCAACGAAAGCTGCGCGACCTCAGCGACGAGCAACTGGCCGAGTGGTCCGTCCCTCCGGTAGAACTGTCGGTACTTGGCCTGGTCCGGCATATGACACAGATGGAGCATGTCTATCTCAGCTGGGGTCTCGGAGGCGGTGAGCGTCACTTGGTCCATGGGGAGGACGACTACGCCGGGGGAGGTGTCGATACGGTGACCTTGGACGTGGGGCTCTACATGGCTGAGTTGGAGAGAGCCGACGTCGCCATCGCGGCGATGCCCGACCTGGACAGCCCGGGGGCCGGGCACGGGCTGCCACTTGGGGCCACCCTGATAAAGATGGTCGATGAGTATGCCCTGCACGCCGGCCAAGCCCACATGCTTCGGTTTGCCGCGCTTGGCCGGATGTTGCGCTGAGGGTCAGTTTCCGGCCCGGGGTTAACGTGGCCGGGTGGCCACTTACCTCAGATATCCGCACATTCACGGCGACCTCGTCGCTTTCGTAGCCGCCGACGACCTGTGGCTAGCTCCCATCGCCGGAGGCAGGGCATGGCGTCTCACCGACGACAAGCAACCGATCCGGTCACCTCGCTTCTCCCCTGATGGCGAACACGTTGCCTTCGTGTCTTTCAGGAACGGTCAACCCGAAGTGTTCGTGGTCGCCACCGGCGGCGACGAATCTCCGCGCCGCCTCACGTGGTGGGGGGCCAAGAACACCCTGGTCCTCGGCTGGACCGGTGACGGTCGTGTGCTCGCCGCCTCACATGCTGGCGAGAAGAACCTCCGCGATCTGGTGGTCAAGTCGGTCGGCCTCGACGGGGCAGTGGAGCGGCTCTCCTATGGCCCCTCATGGGGCGTCGCGCTCCGCGAGGACGGCGCCACCGCTCTGGTCACGCCCGGCTCGCGACCCCCGGCCTGGTGGAAACGGTACCGGGGAGGCTCCGCTCCGCGGCTGTGGTTGGACCGGGCAGGCACCGGGGAATGGGAACGCCTCCTTGGCGAGGAGCCGGCGTCGCTCGTCGATCCGATGTGGCTGGGCGACAGACTCGCCTTCGTCTCGGATCGCGCCGCAAGTCTTCCCGGATCGAGAGACCAGGCGTCGGCCCAGGCGAACCTGTGGATCTTCGACGACCTCGACGGCGAGGCCAGGCAGGTCACCGATCAGGGTCCGGGCGAGGGATACGTTCGGGACGCAAGCACCGATGGCCGGCGTGTCGTCTGGCACAGTCGGGGCACGATCTGGCTGCTCGACGGTGTCGACGCCGACCCGACACCACTGGACATCACGGTTCCCGGCGGCTCTCCGGAGCCATTCCTCGCCAAGGCGACCAGGAATCTGGTCAGGATCAGCCCCGACCACGGTGGTGATGCCAGCCTGGTGGGTTGGCGTGGCAACGTCTTCTGGCTGACCCATCGGGAAGGACCGGCGCGGGGGCTCCTCGTCGACTCCCGCATCAGGGCGCGGGAGCCGGTGGTGTTGGGACAGTCCGGATACGGAGCGTTCGTCACTGACGCCGACGGGGAGGATTCCCTCGAAATACAGCACCTGCTCGGGGAGAGTGAGACGCGGAGGATCGGAGCGGGAAAGCTGGGACGCGTGCTCCATCTCGCCGCCGACCCCGCCGGTGAGCGAGTGGCGGTGATCACGCACGACGGCCGCATCCTCCTGGTCGACTTGGCGGACGGCGCCAAGAAGCCGGTGCGGGAGGTTGCGCACTCCCCTCGGGGCGAGGCTACGTCACCGAGCTTCTCGCCCGACGGGCGTTACCTGCTCTGGTCGCAACCCACTGCGACCGGGGCCGAGCTCCATCACCTGATGATTCTCGACACGTCGGCGAAGCGAGATGCAGTCGCCCTGACTTCGGGGACGTTTCACGACCACGACCCGGCGTTCTCCTTCGACGGAAAACACGTGGTGTTCCTGTCCGAGCGGACGTTCGACCCCACCTACGACAGTCATGAGTTCGCCCTCAGCTTCGGTGGGACGACGAGACCATGGCTGATCCCGATTTCGGCCACGGAACCGCCCCCATTCGGGCCGAGCGCCGAGGGTTGGCGGATCAGCGACCCACCCAAGGAGGAAAGGGGTGAAGACGAAGAGGGGGAAGGCGCACCGGTGAGCCCCGACCTCGATGCAGAGGGGGCGGAGGACCGGGCGGTCCCGTTCCCAGTCAGGTCGGGTGACTACCGGCGACTCGCCACCTGCAGGGCCGGCGTGCTCTGGATCGAGGAAGCCGGCGAGACCGGGGCGCTGGGGAGTCGACGTGCCGGCGTCAAAGGGGATCCGACTCCGGACAGGCTCCAGCTCTGGTCGTTCTCGAAGCGTGCAGTCGAGACCGTGGCCGACAAGGTCAGCTTCTATGCCGTCTCGGGTGACGGGACGAAGCTCGTTGTCAGGCACAAGGACACGGTCACGGTCAGCCCGGCCGATCAGAAGCCGAAGGAAGACGACCCCAGTCTGGTCCGCGTCGATCTCAGCCGTCTCCGTTTCGAGGTATCGCCTCGGGTCGAGTGGGCGCAGATGTTCGACGAGAACGCCCGCCTCATGCGCGATCACTTCTGGCGCGAGGACATGGACGGGGTCGACTGGGCGGAGGTGGTCGATCGTTGGCGCCCGGTCGTGGAGACCCTCGGCAGCCACGATGACCTCGTCGACCTGCTCTGGGAGACCGTCGGCGAGCTGAACACCTCCCACGCCTATGTGATACCCACTGATCCGCCCGGCGACAAAGGTCGCCGCATCGGGCTTCTCGGGGCCGACCTCTCGCCCGCCAGGAAGGGCTGGCGGATCGATCGGATCCTCCCGGGAGAGTCGAGCGACCCGGAGGCCAGATCCCCGCTGCGGGCAGCCGGTGTCGACGCACGGGTCGGGGACTTGATCGTCGCTGTCGACGGAGCACCCGTCGATCTGGCGTTTGGCCCCAACACGAGGCTCATGGGTGCGGCGGGCAAACCGGTCGAGTTGGTGCTCCGCCGCAAAGGCAAGAACCGACGTGTCGTGGTCGTACCGCTCGACGACGAGGAGGTCCTGCGATATCAGGACTGGGTGCGGTCCCGCCGCGCGTACGTGACCGAGCACTCCGGGGGGCGACTTGGCTATGTCCACGTGCCCGACATGATGGGGTCCGGTTGGGCTCAGCTCCATCGGGACCTGCGGCATGCGTCCCGACGTGAGGGGTTGATCGTCGATGTCAGATACAACCGGGGCGGTCACACCAGCCAGCTGGTTCTGGCTCGACTGACCAAGGAACTCGTCGGCTGGACTGTCGGCCGGCACTACGCAGAGCCTGCCAGCTATCCCGACGCGGCTCCCCGTGGCCCAGTGGTCCTTGTTGCCAACGAGTACTCCGGATCCGACGGGGACATCATCAATGCCGCCTCACAGGCAGTAGGGATCGGACCCGTCGTCGGGGTACGCACCTGGGGAGGAGTCGTCGGCATCGACGGTCGTTTCGACCTGGTCGACGGGACGTCGGTCACCCAACCGAGGTACGCCTTCTGGCTCCAGGGCAAGGACTGGGGTGTGGAGAACCACGGTGTCGACCCTGACATCGAGGTGATCCACAGCCCAGCCGACTACTTCTCAGATGCCGACCCCCAGCTCGACCGTGCCATGGAGGAGGCTCTCCGCCAGTTGGAGGAAAGGCCGGCAGCAAAGCCACCGACGATGCCTGCCCCGAAGGTCGGCTGATCAGACCAGTTCGAACCGGACTTCCACGACAACCGAGATCGACTGGCTTCCCGCCTCGATCGGTGTGGCCTCGGCCATCGCCATACGCAGCATCGGTCGTGGCGGCAGTGAGGAGCCGCTGCTCTCGACGATGCTGACCACGGCTCCGAGGCTGCGACCGGCGAGTCCGGCCAGCTGCTCGGCCCGCCGCTTGGCGTCAGCCCAAGCTGCTTCACGGGCGCTGTCTCTCGCCGGCGCTTCCTCGCTGATCGCAAGTGTGAACCCGTTGACGGTCGCCTCGTCACCGGCGGCCGACAGTGCCTCGTCGAGGATCACGCCCGAGTTGCTCAGGTCGCGCAGGACCACCTGGAGGTCGTTGCTCACCCGGTAGCCAAGGAGTCTCTGTCGTCCCTCGACGTGGTCGTACTCGGGATGGACGTTGTATCCCGTCGTCGAGATGTCTGCCGCGTCGACCCCGGCATTCTTCACAGCTTCGATCAAGGAGGCGGCACGCTCGGTCGCCATGGCATTCGCCTCGGAAACCGAGTCGGCCCTCACCGAGACTCCGAGGTCGACCCGGGCAATGTCAGGGGTGGCATCGGCGGTGCCCCGCCCCACGACGGTTATCCCGGTCTCGTGGTCTGTCACAGGATTCCTGATGTCTCGGGGATTCCGAGCGCGAGATTCAGGTTCTGCACCGCCTGGACGGCGGCGCCTTTCAGCAGGTTGTCCTCGGCAGCAACAACGGTGAGCCCCACACCGTCCTCACTGACGGTGGTCCCTCCAAGGAGGACGCCGATCAGCCCGGTCCCGTCCCTGAGGGTGGGGATCTCCTCCTGAACTTCAACCAGCGGCTCGGCGGCATAGGCCTCGACGAGGCGGGTGTGGGCCTCCTCGACCGTGGTGGCAGCCGACAACGGCATGTGGACAGTGCACAGGATCCCCCGGAACGCCGGATGGACGTGGGGCATGAAGCGAACGGCTGTGCCGAGGTGCAGCGCACCCTCCCGCTCGTGGTTGTGCCCGGTGAGCTTGTAGGGGATGAGGTTGTCCTTGAGGTTTTCGGGGTCGTTGCGGGGAGACGGAGTTGTCCCCGCCCCCGAGTACCCGCTGACGCCGAAGACGGTTGGCACCCCGTCGAGATCGTCGACGAACGGAGCTATCGCCAGCTGCAGCGTCGTTGCGTAGCAACCGGGGTTGGCGATCCGCCGTGCACCGGCGATCTTTTCCCGGAACAGCTCTGGCAGACCGTAGACCCAATCGCCGAATCGATGGTCGGCGGAGATGTCGACGATCACTGTGTCCGAGGAGGTGGCCTCGACCCAGGGCCCGCCGATGCCGTCGGGCAGGGCGAGAAACACCGCGTCCAGGTCTTTCGCCGCGACGTCCTCGGGTCCGAGGTTCTCGAAAATGAGATGGTCGAACGAGGGGACCGGCTCACCCGCCAACTCTCGGGACCCGGCGAATACGAGATCGAGGTACGGGTGGCGCTCGATGATCCGGAGCAACTCCGCCCCCGTGTGCCCTCGCGCCCCGACGACGCCCACCCGATGGATGTCAGGCATCGTGATTCCTCTCGAATGAGGCAGGCATTTCGGCGAGTCGTTTCACGGCTCTGCCGATTATCTCGAAATCCGAAACGCCTTTCCAATAGATCGTCCAACGGTCCACCTTCATCGAGCCGTCGCACTCCTTGTCGTAGAACGCGTTGAAGGCGTTGTCGGCTCGGGATCTCCAGACCAGGCTCGGATGGTCCCTGATCATGTGGTCCCAGACCGTTCGGGCCAGACCCTCGCCCCTGGCGGTCTCGTCGATGGCGAACTTGTCGAGGTAGACGAATTCGTCGAGCTCGGCGACGACGGCCGCCGCTCGATAGCTCTCGGAGACATAGGCGCTGATCAGGTCGACCTCCTCCCACCAGCCGGCGACGAGTGGCTCCCCGAATGCGTTCTCGATGAGAGCGACGAGTCGGTCTCTGTCGATCACGTTCTTCTCGTCTATGCGATTGATCGCCTCACCCATTCGGACCAGGGTTCCCGCCCCGCCGTGAGTGAACAGCTCCCGGGCGAGCGCGGACGGCGTGGTGATCGATACTGACGTCGTCAGTGGGGCGTCTTCGAGCAGCCGGTTGATCTCGGCCAGCTTGAGACGCATTCCGGAATGGACCCAGTCGGCTGCCATCAGCTCCTCGTAGTCCGTGGCGAGGTTGATGGAGTCGATGACGTTGCCTTCGCCGTCGAGCAGCCCCCCGGTGTCGGACAGGAAGATGATCTTCATCGGCTGCACCTCGTGGACGAGGATGCGTGTCGCCGCATCGGCGTTGATATTGACCATCTGACCGCCGGACGCCACACCGAGACATGTGAGGATCGGGATGGCTCCAGACTTCACTATCGATCGGAGCAGGTCGACGTGGACAGATGTCGGCTCACCTACCAGCCCATACCTGTCGCGGTCGACGAGATCGGCGTCGAAGACGCCTTGCGTGAGCCCGTGTGCGTCTACCCCCTGGGCACGGATCGCCTCGACCAGCTCGATGTTCTGCTCGGTGAAGACGTCGCGAGCCGCGTCTAGGACCGGGGCAGTGGTTACCCGGAGCCCGTCGACCTTCTCCGTGGCGACGCCGTCGGTGGCGAGCCTCTCGTCGAGTTGGGGTCCCCCGCCGTGGATCACGATCGGTGTGAGACCCACCGTGTGGAGCAGGGCCAGAGAAGCCGCGGTCTCGTCGAGTCTGTCCCTCAGGATCGCCCCGCCGATCTTGATCACGGCGAAACGGGTGCGCTCCAGCTCGGAGAACCGCTGGAGATAGGTGTGGATCTCCTTGCCGTCGCTGACGTTGGAGAGCAACTGGACGATGGTCTGGCGGGTGTCCTTGGTTGGTGCCATGTCAGTCTCCGGAGGCGAGGGCCTTCATGATCGCCTTCTGGACGTGCAAACGGTTCTCGGCCTCGTCGTAGGCGATACAAGCGGGTGAGTCGAAGACACCGTCGCTCATGATCACGTTGCGTCGCATGGGCAGACAGTGGCTCACCAGGGCACCATCGGTCCTGGCCATCTTCGCCTCGTCGACGATGAAGTGCTTGAAGCGGTCGCGGATCGGCTTCTCGTCGTGCCAGCGTCCGAAGTAGGGGAGGGCGCCCCAACTCTTGGCGTAGACGAAGTCTGCTCCGTCGTATGCCGAGTCGATGTCGTGTGAGATCGTGATCTTCTTACGGTTGGCCTTGGCGTCGGCCTCGGCGATGTCGAGGTAGCGCTGGTCGAGCTCGTACTCCTCGGTGGGGCAGAGCAGAGTCACGTCCATCCCGAACTTGGCGGCGGCGACGAGCGCGGAGTTGGCCACCGCGGTGTTGAGTGGCTTGGGGTGGTAGCTCCAGGTGAGGAGGAACTTCTTCCCCTCGAGATCGCCCATGCGGTCCTGCATGGCCATGGCCATCGCCAACTCCTGGCAAGGGTGGGTGATGGTCTCCATGTTGATGATGGGCACCTCGGCGTGCTCGGCGAAGGCGTTCAGGATCATGTCCTTTCGGTCTTCCTCCCAGTTCTCGAACTTGGGGAAAGCCCTGATCCCGATGAGGTCGCAGTAGCGAGAGAGCACCTTGGCGGCCTCTTTGGCGTGCTCCTCGGCGTCCCCGAGCATGATGGCGTCCTTCTGGAACTCGAGGGGCCACATGCCACCCGAAGGGGTGAGAACGACGGCGTGGCCTCCGAGGTGGAAGGCCCCGACCTCGAACGACGTTCTGGTGCGAAGCGAGTTGTTGAGAAAGAGGAGGGCGATGGTCTTGCCCTCGAGATCAGACGTCCTCGGGTTGTCGCGAAAGGCGCGTGCTTCGGCGAGCAGTGCGTCGAGATCGGGTCGTGACCAGTCGAAGGTGTTGAGGAAGTGCCTGATCGCTTCAAGTGTCGTGCCGACCAGGGGGTTTGGTCAAGTTTTCGCGCCTTTACCCGCGGCCCAGGGCTGTAGACGTCGCTCAGCGAGGTCTACAGCCCAAACCTCGACCGCTCCGCTGCTACAGCCACCGGTAGGAACGTGGGGACATCGGGGTCTTCATCATTGTCGGGGTCCAGGTCCCCGAGGAGGGTGTTGGTAAGTCACGGCTCATCACGAAGGAGCGACCCTCAGCTGCGTCGTGTGGGTCGAAGGCTCGTAGCCACTTCCTCTCGGCGATCCCCGAGAACACGGCTAAGTTCGACCGAATGCGGCGGTCTGACTGGGACAAGGTGATCGATGCTGCGATGACGCACGCCTCCGAGTATCTGGCGTCCCTCCCCGAACGTCATGTCTATCGACGGCCCGACGTCGACCAGTTCCGGGCGGCACTGGGCGAAATGCCCGACGAGGGCACCCCCGCTGAGGAGGTGGTCTCCGAGTTGGCCGAGCTGATGGACCCTTATGTCGTCGGACACGCCACCGGTCGCTATTTCGGATTCGTCATCGGGGGTCTCCACCCTGCCAGCTTCGGCGCCGACCTGCTGGCGGCGACATGGGATCAGAACGTCGGTCTTTACACCGTGACCCCGGGGGCGTCTCTGGTCGAGGAAGCAGCAGCGGCGTGGTTGCTCGATCTCTTGAACCTCCCGAGGGACAGTGCGGTCGGATTCGTCACCGGGGGCCAGATGGCGACCTTCACCTGTCTCGCTGCCGCCAGGGACCATGTGGTCCGTGAGGTTGGGTGGAACGTCGAGACAGATGGTCTCCAGGGGGCTCCTCGAATCACGACCCTGGTCAAGGCGGATGGGCATGCCACGGTGAACCGGGCCCTTCGGTTTCTCGGGCTCGGAGACTCCAGTGCGATCCCCGTCGCATGCGACGAGATGTCGCGTATGGATGTGGAGGCCCTCCGTGAGGCCCTGAGCCGGACCGAAGGGCCCACCATCGTCAACATCGAGGTGGTCAACATCAACACCGGATCGATGGACCGCTACGACGAGATCGTGAACGTCGTCGACGAGCACAGAGCGCGGGGGAACCCTGCCTGGGTCCATGTAGACGGAGCGGTGGGTCTCTTCGCCCTCGCCTCCCCGGCCTTCGGTGACGTCCTGGCCGGCATCGACCGGTGTGACTCTTGGTCGACCGACGCCCACAAACTCCTCAACGTCGGCTACGACTCGGGTATCGCCATCACTGCCCACCAGGCGCCACACCGGGCGGCCATGAGCAGTCAGGCGTCGTATCTCGTCCAGGGGGTCGGGGACACCCGTGACCCGCTCGATTGGAACCCGGAGCATTCCCGTCGCGGCAGGGGATTCGCCGTCTTCGCCACTCTCAAGTCCCTCGGCCGAAAGGGTGTGGCCGAACTCGTCGACCATACGTGTGCCATGGCTCGGCTCTTCGCCGAGAAGATCTCCGAGACCGGACTCGCCGAGATCCAGAACGAAGTGACGTTCAACCAGGTCCTGGTGCGTTGGTTGGACCCGGCCGGGGATCACGACGCCTTCAACGATCGTGTGATCGAGCTGATTCAGGAGGACGGCTCGGTCTTCTTCAGCGGCACTACCTGGCACGGGATGCGTCTCATGCGCATCTCGGTATCCGACTGGGCCACCGACGAGGAAGACGTCGATCGGGCGGTTGCGGTTCTCACCGAGGCCGCCAAAGCGGCGATCGAGATTTGAGTCAGTCGGTCGAGCCGGCTGTCCCGTCCATGTGATAGACCCTCTCGTGCAGTAGGGAGTCATTCACGATCAGCCAGTCGACCAACTCCCAGAACTCCGCGACCAACGGGTGCCGGAGAGCGTCGTCCCGTTCCAGTTTCGTGCCCATTATCGGCTTGTCACCTCTTTGGGCGCCGCCGGTGACCAAAGAGGCCTGTGGACCGGCGTACCCCTCGACTTCGCCGAGACGGCACCCGAACGTCACGTTGTCGTCGTATCCCGGTCCATCCCATGACCCGAGGATTGCGTCGACGTAGGCCTCATTCGAGTGGGGGTACCAGTCGACGTAGTACACGGCGTAGGCCGAGTCTTCTTTGAGCACGAAACCGGTGACAGACTCGTGTGATTGTCCGCAATCCGGGCAATGTCGAGTTGTCTGCCGACTGTCACCATCGAAAGAGAGCATCAATTCGGATCCTAAGAGCTGACTATCCCACCACCCGCTCGTTGACGACGAGCACACCCTCGTCGGTGAGGAGCTTGATCTGGCGTGACGGATCCGGGGTGCGGATCCGTCCACCCGCACCCACCACCCGCCACCAGGGAAGACCCTCGGAGTTCCGCAATAGGGTGCCCACGGCCCGAGCAGCACCCGGGTAGCCGGCCTCGGCAGCCACCTCGCCGTAGGTGATCACATCGCCTGGCTCCAGCGAGGCGATGACCCTCGTCACCTCCTCGGCGAAGTCGGTCATAGGGTCCCGAAGAGCCTGTCTCCCATGTCGCCCAGGCCCGGCGCGATGTAGAAGTGCGGGTTCAGCTCGCGGTCGAGGGCGGCCGCCACGATCCTGACGTCAGGATGGTCACGCTCGATCACCGTCACCCCCTCGGGAGCGGCGACCACACAACAGGCCACTATGTCCCTTGCGCCGTTCTCCTTGACCTTCTCGATCGCCCACGAAAGCGATCCGCCGGTGGCGAGCATCGGCTCGAGTATGAGCACACGGGCGGAGTCGAGGGTCGGGAACTTGGTGTAGTACTCCATCGGCTCGGCGGTTTCCTCGTTTCGCTGCACGCCGGCGAACCCGATCGCGGCATCGGGAACCAGGGTGAGGACGGAGTGGAGCAGTCCCAGCCCGGCGCGGAGCACGGCGACGGCGACCACGGGGCGGTGCAACTGGATTCCCTGCGTCTTCTCCAACGGGGTCTCGATCTCGACCGTGTCGACGGACATGTCGGACAGTGCCTCGGCCACGAGGAGGTACCCGAGCCGCTCGGCGATCTGCCGGAATTGGGGCGGCTCGGTGTCCTTGTCCCGGAGGATCGTCAGCAGGTCGGCGGCCAGAGGGTGATCGAGGATGGTGATCGGCATGTGCCCGAGGTTACGGTGCTGCCATGCCCGAGGTCACTCTGAACGACATCACGCTCCACTACGAGCGGTCGGGGAGTGGCCCACCTCTCGTGTTGCTCCACGGCCTCGGGTCGTCCTCGGAGGATTGGGAGTACCAGACCCCGGTGCTCGAGACGGGATACGACCTGGTCGTGCCCGACTTCCGCGGCCATGGGCAGACCGCCAAACCGGCAGGTCCCTACCGCGTCACCCAACTCAGCGGCGACATCGTCGCCTTGATCGAGACTCTCGGCCTTTCCCCGGCGATCCTGGTGGGCATCTCCCTCGGCGGGATGGTCGCCTTCCAAATTGCCGCCGATCGACCCGATCTCGTCTCCCGGCTCGTCGTGATCAACGCGCTGCCTGCGTTCGAGACGACCCGCATCAGTCAGAGAATCCAACTCGCCATCCGGAAGGTGATCACACGACGCCTGTCCATGGAGAAGATCGGCAACGTGCTGAGCAAACGTCTCTTCCCCGCCCCGGAGATGGGTGAACAGCGCGCAAAGATGGTGCATCGCTGGTCCCGCAACGACAAGGGCGCCTACGAGGCCACGTTTCAGGCCATCCTCGAATGGGAGGGCGTGGCCGCAGCCATGGCTGAGACGAATGTGCCGATAACAGTCATCAGTTCCGACCTCGACTACATCCCCCCGGAAGACAAGAAGCCATACCTCGAAGCGATGCCGACAGCCCGGTCAGTGATCATCGCGGACGCCCATCACGGTGTCCCGATGGAACACCCGGGCAGGTTCAATCAGGTGTTGTTGGAGGCCCTGGCCTAACCCGTGTTCCGCATTCCGGCCGCGATGCCGTTCACGGTGAGCAGCAAAGCTCGGTCCAGCTCTGGAGACTCCTCACCGGCCCGACTCCGGGCCAGTAGCGAGACCTGGAGATAATTGATCGGGTCGAGGTAGATGTCTCTGACCCCGAGTGTTCGTTGCAGCAGCGGCGAGTCCTCGAGGATCTCCGCGGCGCCACGCAATGCGAGCACCTCGTGCTTGGTGACCTCGTACTCCTCACGGATCACCTCGAGCAGGCTTCGGTGCTCGGGGGCGACCAGCTCGTTGACGTAGGAGGCCGAGATGTCGAGATCGGTCTTGAACAGTGTCATCTCCACGTTGGAGAGGAACGTCTGCATGAAGCTCCAGTCCGACGTCATCTCCTCCAGGTCTTCGCCGAAGCCGGCCTCGCGGGCCCGTCGCAGTCCGGAACCGACCCCGAACCACCCCGGAACGATTTGACGGGTCTGGGTCCAGCCGAAGACCCACGGGATCGCTCTCAGGTCTTCGACGCCCCCGAGCGCTCCAGGACGGCGCGATGGGCGGCTTCCGATGTTCATCTTCCCCAGCTCCTCGACAGGGGTCGAGGAGAGGAAGTACGGGACCAGGCTCGGATGGTCCGTCAGGTGCTTGTAGGCGTCGTATGCCTCGTCGGCAAAGCTGTCCATCGCCTCTGTCCAACGGTCGAGAGTGTCCCTGGACCGTCGGGACTGGCGATGAAGCAAGGAACTCTCCAGCACGGAGGCCACCATGAGCTCGAGGTTGCGAGCGGCGATCTCGGGGTTGCCGTACTTCTCCGAGATCACCTCGCCTTGTTCGGTGATCTTGATGGTGCCGTCGACGGTCCCGAATGGCTGGGCCAGGATGGCAGCGTGGGTGGGCCCGCCTCCCCGTCCGATCGTCCCGCCCCGGCCGTGAAAGAGACGGAGCTTCACGCCGTGTCTCTCCGCGATGTTTCGCATGACCCTCTGCGCCTTGTAGATCTCCCACTGAGAGGCGGTGATGCCACCCACCTTGTTCGAGTCCGAGTAGCCGAGCATCACCTCCTGCAGATCCCCTCTCAGGGAGACGAGACGCCGATAGTTGGAGTCGGTGAGGAGGGTGTCGAGCAGGTCGCCCGACCGCCGCAAGTCATCGATCGTCTCGACCAGCGGGACGAACCCGATGTTGGCGATGCCCCGCCCGATGTCGACCAATCCGGCCTCCCGGGCCAGCACTGCCGCCTCGAGCACGTGGGCCGGTGACTCGGTCATCGAGATGATGTAGCTCTCGATCACCTGCTCCCCGTACCGCTCGTGTGCCTCTCGAATCGACCGGAACGTGGCCAGGGTCTCGGAGTTGTCGTCGCTCAGCGCCGTGGTTGGGCCCGACAACGGGCGAGGTTCGTTCAGTTCGGACGTCAGGAGCTTGAAGCGGTCCGCCTCGTTCAGCCCGGAGACGTCGGTGCCGACCGCGGCGAACAACTCGTCGACGGCTGTGGTGTGCTTGGCGGAGTGCTGTCTGATGTCGAGTACCGCCATCTGGAAGCCGAGCATCTCGGCCGCCCGCCGCACCTTCGCCAGCGAGCCAGAGGCGATCAGCTCCCCGCGGGAGTGCCGGAGGGACTCGCCCATGAGATCGAGGTCCTCGATCAGCTCCTGGGGGCGGGAGTAGTCGAACCCGGGCACGTGTGCGGAACCTGACTTGATCCTGGCCCGGGTGTTGATGAGCCGGGCGTGGATGTACGAGCACTCGAGACGGTATGGCGCCTCAGCGGTGCGGGCGCGCTCTCTTTGCCAGACGTCGGGCAGTGCTTGACGGTCGGTTTTCAGCGCCTTCTCCAGCTCGGCAGACGGGTGGGTCAGCTCGCTGGACATCGAGAGCTCCTCGCTGAGCTCCTCGACGAGCTCGATCAGCAGTGTCAGTCCACGGTCGTGTTGTAGAGCCAATGCTTCCAGGGTGGTGTCCGCGGTCACCCCGGGGTTGCCGTCGCGGTCGCCGCCGACCCAGGTGCCGAATCGGAGCGGCCTGGCCGGAGTGTCCGGGGCGAGACGGCCGAGTTGGATGGCGAGACGTTCCGCCAGGTCAGGGAGGACGTCCTCGGCCAGAGCCACCAGGTAGTAGAGGGCCGATCGCGCCTCGTCGACGACGGTGGGCCGCTCGGTCCGCAGCTCGTCGGTCTGCCAGATCTGATCGATCAACTCTGCCGATCTCCGGTCGATGAGGTCGATCTGGTCCGGGTTGTCGGTTTGGAACCGCTGGGTTATGAGGTCGGCGAGCGACCCTCGTTTGGTGAGGATGCTGCGACGAGCGGCCTCGGTGGGGTGGGCCGTGAACACCGGACGCACCTCGAATCGGGCGATCACGTCTTCGACGAGCTCGGGAGGGAGTGCGGCCTCGAGGATCCTGTCGACGGTCGCCCTCAGGTAACGGTCGTCGCTCGCCATCTCTTCGATCCGGTGCACCTGTTCGGCGACGTTGGCGAGGTAGAAGTAGGTGGTGAAGGCCCGGACCAGCGGGATCACTTCCTCTACGTCGAGTTTGGAGAGCAATGCATTGAGATCGGTGGCGGCCTCGTGGCTGCCGCCCCTGCGTGCGGACTTGCCGAGGGAGCGAACCTCCTCCACGAGGTCGAGGAGGTCCTGGCCGTGCTGACGAACGAGTGCCTCGCCGAGCTGGTTGCCCAGACGACGGATGTCGGAACGAAGTGCCTCGTCTCTGCTGGTCACAGCCCCGACGTTAGGTGCTCAGCAGCCTGCTTCGGCCGTCGCGGCGCCAACCGATCCGGCGGCGTCGGGGTCTTCGATCGTCGTCCTGACCGCCTCCCGGATGCGGTCGATGTCAGGAATGGCGCGTCCGGTGGACGTGAATCCCTTGGCCCACGCCCCGTCGAAGCCGATCAGCCGAGTCGTCGACGCGCTGACTCGCGGAGTCAGTCGGATCAGGTCAGGGATCATCTCGGACGGCATGTCGGTGGTGAGGTTGGCCGCCGCCACGTCCAGGATCGTCCCCAATCTCCCGAACAGTGTGAGCAGGTCGGCCTGTGCCGCCATCGAGGCGAGAACACACCTTTGCCTGCCCATCCGTGCGTAGTCCGAAGACCCGTACCGCGCCCTCGAATAGGCGAGGGCGTGTGCGCCGTCGAGGTGCTGACGCCCCGCGGGGATGACCACCATCTGGTATCCGCCTGTTCTCACGTCATACAACGGACCGTCAACGGGCTCGGGGACGTCGAGGCTCACACCACCGAAAGCATCTACGACCTCCGCGAACCCGGTCAGGTCGACGAGGACGTAATGGTCGATGGCCAGTCCGGTGATATGGGTGAGAGCGTCCTTGACTGCCTCCGCTCCCGGATCCACCCCTCCGAACCTGACTTCGTTCCGTCGGCCCCAGCCGTACACATGGCCCAGTTGGGTGACGGGGATCGGGGTGCCGTCCGTGAGAGTGATCCCGCCGTAGTTGCGGGGGAGGCCGATGAGGGCAGCGTCACCACTGACGGGGTCGATCGAGGCGACGATCATCGTGTCCGTGCGCAGGCCATTGCGCCCCGGGCCGGCGTCCCCGCCGAGGAGGAGGATGTTCAGCCGATCCTCACCGAACGGTCTCCAACCCTGAGTGACCTTCAGGTTCTCGACCTCAGCGTCGTTCTGGCCGGGGATCGTCCCGATTGGCGAGAGCTCGATGATGGTGGTGGTGGTCGTTGTGGTCGAACTCGTGGTGGTGGTTGTCGGGATCGGCTCCTCGGGGGCGGCGAACACGGTGAGGATCGCGTCCCTCGTTTCCCAGCCCACCCACGCCACCGCGATATGCGGAATCGTGACGATGACGGCGACGAGTGGCACCAGGATCCACTTCCGGGACCGGGCTCCCTCCCGGTAGGCGAAGCCGGCGCTGACGAATCGCATCAGCAGGTACAGGACGTTGGCGACCACCAGGTAGAAGAGCACGTCCGGATTCGCCAGCCAGGCCAGCATCTCCATCGGGCCCAGGAACAAGAAGGCGGTCAGCAGTGCGATGAACGCGAGACCCGTGACCAGTACGAGGAGTCGGCCGACTATCGGGTGGGTCGTCGCCATCTGCCCCCAGCCGGGGAGGAGCAGGGACCGGATGCTGGCACCCTGAGAAGTCGCGACCCGCTTCGGCATTGATAGTCAACGACCTGACGACGCGCTCGGTTCCGCATGCGAGAAGGCCAGGCGGCCGCCTGACCTTCTCGCTTTCCCTGTCTATCCGCCCACCTCGGCTCAGTTGGCCGCGCCCACATAGAAATATGGGTCGAGGACGCTTATCTCCGAGATCTTGTCGATGGGGAGGCTGTTGAGCCCGGCGGCCCGACGGATCGCCTCTGGCGATGGCCCGTCGTACACGCAGAAGGTCTTCTGGTGGTCGTCCGTGACGAACGACTGGACCCAGGTGACCTGCTCCGAGGCGTTGTTGTCGACCACACCGAGACAGGCCTTCAAGCCATCGACCGTGCTCGGAATCTCCAACCCGGTGGGGAATGTCCTCTCGACCATGTAGCGGGGCATCTCAATCTCTCCTTTGCTCGACCGGCACTTCCGGTACGACTGCGAAGGTATGGGTCGGCACTCGAAGAGTCATCGGGCGCCTCCCTTATTTCGGAGACCGCCGACCCCTAGAAGTCTGAGGCTGCCGCGATCGCTCTGGCCCGAGTCGTGACACCCAGCTTGGAGTAGATCGCTGACACATGGTGTTCGACCGTCTTTTTCGAAAGGAACAGGCGGTTGGCGATCTCCCCGTTGCTCAGCCCTTCTGTCATGAGCGCGAGCACCTCGAGTTGGCGGTTGGTGAGCCCGGCGGGGTTGGAGCGCGTGGCCTGGCTGGGGCCCCTCGGGATCGAGTCGACCCCTTTCTCACGCAGTTGCCGCTTCACCCGATCGGACATCGGTCTGGCGCCGAGCTCGTCGAAGATCCGCAGGGCCTCCAGCATCGAGTCGGTGTCACCATCGGTCAGGGCCAGGGCAACCTCATAGGGACACCCGATCTCACGCCAGAGATCTGCTGCCCGTTGCCAGTCGCCTGCCATCTGCGATGCGAAGGGCTCGGCGGCGCCGGCAGGTGGGCCGTCGATTTGGCCAGTGCGCCACATCCAGAACCCGATCTCACCTCGGGCCCATGCACTCTCGGTGCCCAGTGCTCTCTCGTAGGCCTCGGCGAGCAGCGCGAGACCGCGCTCGGATCTCTGAGTGAGCCAGAAGTGCTCTGCCCGTCCGCAAATGGCGTTCCACACGTGCTGCAGCTCGTGAGGCCGACCGATTTCGACCATCTCCTCCAGGAGCTGGATACCTGCCGGGTCGCCACGACGGACCCGCACCCGGCCCAGGGCACTCATCGCCGTGAGATACGCGATGCCCTGGTCGTGACGTACCGTATTCCCGACCATCTCGGCGTAGCCGACTGCCTCGTCCCACCGGCCCTGCTCGTGGGCGATCCGCGCCTGCCACGAACGGCTGTAGGCCACCGAGTAGTCCTCGTCGTGACGAAGGCCAAACTCGACTGACCGATCGAGGGCGGCCAGGGCGGCTTCATAGAGTCGAGCTTCGCCGCCGCCAGAGCCGGCCATGGATTGTGCGAGGGCGGTCTGATTGGGCGAGCTGGCAGTTCGTTCGCTTTGGATCAGTTTCTCGATACCGGTGGCGGCGTCACCGACGACCACGTCGAGACAGCCGTCCACCATTGACATCGACCATGCCAGATCAGGAGGAGGACTTCCCTCCACGGCCTGATATGCGGCAGCGAGGCGGGCTCTGCCCTCGGTACCCCGCCTGGCCAACATCTTGTTGTAGGCCTGGCGGTAGAGGACTCGGGCCAAGACGTCTTTGGGTCCCTTGCGCTCGAGCAGAGTGGCTGCCTCCGCGAGCGCCCGGTCGCCTTCTTCTGTTCGATTGAGGCGCCACAATGCTGCCGACTGCGTGATCAGGGCGAGGCCCAGTTCCCGAGATCGATTCTGGGCGGACAGATGGCTGATGGCCGGTTCGATCACGGCCAAGGCAACGTCGGTTTGATCGACGATCAAATGCTCTGTCGCAAGGGCGACCCTCAGGTCGGCCACCACTCCGGGTTCCTGAAGCTCCTCCCGGTCGATTACCGCCTCGTAGAAGGCGATGGCTTGGCGGTGCGCCCCCTGTTTCGCCGCCTGCTCTGCAGCGAGAGGTGCGTATTCGAGGATCAGTTCGACGTCGTTCGCCTGAACCGCGTGGTGGGCCAAACGTGCCAGGTCCGGGCCCTGATCCTCGGCGAGGAGCCCGAGCATCCGGCGATGCATGCTGAGACGTCGCGCCGGCGGCATGGAGTACTCCACCGCCGACCGGGCTAGTTCATGACGAAAGCGCAGGGTGTGGCCGTCACCGATGAGGACGCCGGCCGCGAGCGCAGCATCGACGTCGGCATGAGACCCGCCGACAAGCGCCAGGGCATGGTCCACTTCGAGAGAGCGAGGCGCGGTCGAAACTGCCTCCACCACTCGCCGCGGGGCCTCGTCCAATCGCGCGACCCGGGCGACGACCGCTTCCTGGACCGTGGCCGGGAGAGACTCTCCGCTGGCAAGAACCTCGGTGACGAAGAAGGCGTTCCCGTCCGTCAAGCGGAACAACTCGGCCGGATCGACGCTGCGTTCGCCGGCAAGCTGACGCACTGCATCGACGGTGAGGGCCGGAACAGAGATTCGATACGTGGATCCGAGGGGGATCAACTGGCCGAGGACGGGTCGCAGGGGGTGGTCGGGCCCGACCTCATCATCCCGGTAGGTGCACAAGATGACCGCATTCGTGTCGACCGCACGCCGGCCCACGAAGCGAAGAAAGTCGAGCGTCGCGCCGTCGGCCCAATGGATGTCTTCGATGATCATGACTATGGGGCGAATCGAGTGCCTCAGGCGTTCGAGCACCATCTCGAACATCTCGAATGGGCTCATGTCGTCGGTAGCGATGTCCGCCAGTCCGGAGTCTGGGTCAGCGGCGAAGTCGTGCAGCGGACCGAGGGGTCGGGGTGTGGTCAGCGGGTCGCAGGCGCCCTGGACCACCAGTGTTCGGTCGTCCAATGAGGCCGCGAACGCCTTCACCAGGCTGGTCTTGCCGGCACCGGCCTCACCGGCGATGAGCACCATCGAGCCGTTCCCCTTCCCGGCTTCAGCGAGGTGCCGACCGAGTTCGGCGAGTAGTCCGTCCCGCTCCAGGAGCATGGCACGCAGGGTAGGGGTTGGGAGGCGGCTTCTGAAGAGCTCCCCCCTTGTCGCGGCAGAGGTTTAGGTGTCGCCTCGCTGCTTGTGGACGCGACCGTCCACACCTTTGAGGGAGATCCCGCTGCCCGCGCCGTAGCGGACCATCGTCATCTCGGCCAGGATCGACACGGCGACCTCCTGGGGCGTTTCAGCGCCTATGTCGAGACCGACCGGGGAGTGGATTCGGGCGATCTCGTCGTCTCCGAATCCGAGCGCGGTGAGTCGCTCCACCCGGAGGTCGTGGGTGCGTCTGCTGCCCATCGCCCCGATGTAACGGGTGTCTGCTTTCAGCGCCGCCTCCAGAGGTGGTGTCTCGTGACGGGGATCGTGGGAGAGGACCACCACCCAGGTGCGGCGATCGAAGGTGAGTTGGTCCATGAGGTCACGGGGCCAACCCACGAGGAGCTTGTCGGCGGTCGGAAACCGGTCCTCGGTCACGAAAGGTGCCCTGGAGTCGACGACCGTCACGCGGTAGCCCATCTGGGACCCGAACGCCGCCAGAGCCTGACCGATGTGAACCGCACCGAATATCAGGAGGTCCGGCGGTGGTGCCAGGGTCTCGATGAAGACGGAGTGGGAGCCGTAGTCGAGGCTCCGATGCTGTTCGTGGCCCATGAGGGTGATGGCGTCCTCGGTGATGTCACCTGCCGCATCGTCCGGCAGCGCTCCTGCGAGAACTTCGCCGTCGGCATTGAGGACCGCCTTGTCACCGGTGTTGGGACCTTCGGTGAACGTGACGACCGACCCGAAGACCTCTGCGTCGAGCAGAGACTGGATCGCCTCGTTGACGTCGGTCACGTCCCTACCAGGGCTCGATGAAGACGTCGATGGTCCCGCCGCATGACATCCCGACTTCGAATGCGTCCTCGTCGGCGATTCCGTAGGTGACGGTCTTCGGCTTGCCGGTCTCGATCACCTCCCGGGCGTGAAGGTAGACGTCGTTTTCGACACAACCTCCACTCACCGATCCCTCCATGTCGCCGGCCGAGGAGACCAGGAACTTGGAGCCCTCAGGTCGGGGGGCGCTGCCGTGGACTCTGATCACCGTGGCCACCGCGACGTCTTTGCCCTCTTCCTTCCATTTGTTGCGAAGGGCGAGCTGGCTTCTCATGCCCATCACGCTAGCCACGTTCAGCCTTAGAGTCTGCGCCGTGTACGACATCGCCATCACGGTCTCAGCGTGTCTGCAAGCCGGAACCAGGGCCGATGTGGCATGGCTCGTCGGCTCGGAGGGTCTACCGGTCGAGGATTGGTCGGAGGCGGTCGTGTTCACGCCGGGTGGCGGGAAGATCGGTTCGCTCCTCGGTGGCGCCCTCGACGGGAAGTTGAGCGAGCTCGCCGGGCGCATGAGCACCGGGAGACTCGTGGATCTCGAGGTCACGCAGACCGACGCACTGATCGCAGAGCTTCCCGGTGCCGGGTGGGCCCAGGTGCTGATGGCACCTGCGGAGACCCTGCCGGCGGAGCTCTGGGCCAAGGCCACGGAACGGGATCGGTTTGCCCTCGTCGTCGATCTCGAGGGAGGTGAGATCGTCGGGTCGCGAGTCTTCGATGCGAGGAACGTCGGAGATGTCGACGATGAAGCCCGGGAGTTCTTCGACCACCATCCATCGGGGTCGCTCATGACCGACACCCGTGTGGTCTCGGTCTTCGATGCGGTCCCTCGACTCGTGATCGTCGGCGCCGGGCCCATTGTCGACGCACTGGTCTCGTTGGCCCCCCTGGTGGGCTGGAGCGCCGAGGTGACTGCCAGTCGGGACACCGCCTCGGGGTTGATCGCACCCCTCTCCGGTCAGGACAAGGTGGTGGTCGCCGCCCATGACCTCGAACTGGCCGGCGCAGGGCTTCAGGCCGCCCTCCAAGGCAGCTGTGGCTACATAGGGTCGGTAGGCAGCAGGAAGATGCAGGCCGATCGCGCCGACTGGCTCGCCTATCGAGGAGTCACCGACCTGGAGCGAGTTCACGGCCCCGCCGGTCTCGACATCGGTGCCGACAGTCCTGGCGAGGTGGCCGTCGCCATCGTCGCCGAGGCGATCGCCGCCTCTAGGGCCTGATCGCCAGCGCCATTACAATGAGTCTGCACCGAGACATCCAGGGAGGACCCACATGACTGCGCGAGACGAGACCTCAGGCGATGTGCTCCAGTCCGTCTGGATGGTGAACCACGATCATTTCGATCTCGACGAGGACTGCAGCCCGACCAAACCCTGTCGCAACATGAAGGGCGTCAGCTTCGACGGCTACGCCGAGGAGGGCACCGACATCGGCGCGGCATGGAAGGCGCAACTCGCTCGTGAAGGCAAACTCGTCGATTCGGGCGGGTCGATACGCGATCTCGTACTCGGTGAGGACGCCTAGCTGAGCGACCCAGCAGACTCGGCTCCGGCGGGTGTCGCCGAACTCACCGATCGACTCGCCGGTAGCGGGTACCTCGCTGATCGGGGGTTGGCGACCGCCGTGTACGTGGCGATGACCCTGGGTCGCCCCCTCCTCCTCGAAGGCGAGGTGGGAGTGGGTAAGACCGAGTTGGCCAAGGCTCTGGCCCAGGTGTTCGGTCGAGACCTGATTCGTCTCCAGTGCTACGAGGGCATCGACACCAATCAGGCCCTCTACGAGTGGGACTACGCACGGCAGATGCTCCAGATCCGGGCCCTCTCCGAACAGCAGCTGGCTACCGACGACCAGGTCGACCAGCTCTTCGGCCCCAAGTTCCTCCTGGAACGGCCACTCCTGACCGCGGTGCGGGCCGGTGACCGGGCAGTGCTGTTGATCGATGAGATCGACCGTGCCGATGACGAGTT
Organism: Acidimicrobiia bacterium; assembly: GCA_035762545.1. Taxonomy (GTDB): domain Bacteria; phylum Actinomycetota; class Acidimicrobiia; order Spongiisociales; family ZC4RG35; genus JANQRA01. Next base: position 2,255 of record DASTOM010000024.1, on the reverse strand, counting down.
CGAGGCGTTCCTCCTCGAGCTGCTCTCCGACTTCCAGGTGACGATCCCCGAGATCGGGACGATCGTCGCCGACACCAGACCGCTGGTCATCCTCACCTCGAATCGCACCCGGGAGCTACACGACGCCCTCAAACGACGGTGTCTATACCACTGGGTTGCGTACCCGGAGCCGGACCGGGAAGTCGAGATCGTCCTCGCCCGTAACCGGGAGGCAACGGAGACAATCGCCCGAAAGGTCGTGGACGCGGTCAATCGCCTTCGTGGCCTCGACCTCGACAAGCCCCCCGGCGTCGCCGAGACCCTGGACTGGGTGGCGACCCTGGACGTGATCGGAGCGACGGATCTCGATCGGGCGACAGTCCGGGACACCCTCGGTGCGGTGGTCAAGGAGCGTGACGACCTCGAGTCCGTCCTCGACCATCTCGAGGAGCTCGTGCCCGATGCCCGATGATGGGCCGACCGCCGCCGACATCCCCGGTGCCGGCGCCTTCGTCGAGATGCTCGTCGAGTTCTGTGGCGAGCTTCGGGCCGAAGGCCTGCCCCTCGGCTCCGGGGAGCTGCTGACCTATTCGGCTGCGATGGCCGCCCTCAACCCGGGTGACCTGCTGGATCTCTATTGGGCCGGCAGGACCACGCTGATCACCAAGCGGGACCAGATCCGGATCTACGACCGGGTATTTCGCCGGTTCTTCCTCGGCTACGACCCGCGGGTTCCCGAGCGGGTGCGCAAGACCTGGGAGCGGTCCCAGATCGAGAACGACACCGTGATCGAGATCCCGGCAACCGAACCGGGGATGCCGGGACACGACGAGGAAGAGGCCAGGCTGGGGCTCAATGCGTCGGACATCGAGCTGTGGCGCCACAAATCCTTTCCGATGTGCACCGACGAGGAGATGGCTGCATTACGTCGCATCATCAAGCGCATGAGCCTCATCCCTCCCCGACGCCGGACCAGGAGGACCCGTCCGTCCCACACAGTCGACCGCCCCGATCTGCGTCGTACCGTCCGGGCGACGATGCGACAGCACGGTGAGCCCTCGGAGCTGTTCTGGCGCCAGAGGAAGCGGAAGGCGCGACCACTGGTGCTCATCCTCGACGTGTCAGGGTCGATGGCCGAGTACTCCCGGCACCTGCTCCAGTTCGCTCACTCGGCGCGGCGGGCCAGCACCCGGGTCGAGGTGTTCTGCTTTGGAACCCGTCTCACCAGGATCACGCCGGCCCTGGAGCGTCGCCGCCCTGACGAGGCCCTCGACCGGGCGGCGAGAGCCGTCTTCGATTGGGAGGGAGGCACCAGGATCGGTGAATCGATCGCCACCTTCGTCAAGCAGTGGGGGCGTCGGGGTATGTCTCGGGGGTCGATCGTCATCATCTGTTCCGACGGTCTGGATCGTGGCGACCCCGCCGTGCTCGATACGGCCATGGAGAAGCTCTCGCTCCTTTCGCACAAGATCGTTTGGGTCAACCCCCATGTCGGGGCCGAGATCGACTACCGGCCGACCACCCTCGGGATGATGGTGGTCGAGCCGTATGTCGATCTGGTCATGTCGGGCCGCGATCTCGCCGGCTTGGAAGAAATCGCCGAGAGGATCCCGGCGCTGAGATGAAGTGGACCGTTGCATTGCAGGCGGAGGGGGATCGGGAGATCCGTCTCGAAGAGGTGGTCGAGCTCGCCGACGCCGTGGCAGCCCACGGTGGGGTGGCGAGCGGTATGGGCACGCATTCCTACGGTGCGCAGATCGTGGTCGAGGCCGAGACGAGTGACGAGGCAGTGGAGATCGCCATCGAAGTGTTCGCCGCGGCGGCGGACCGGGCCGGGCTGCCGGCATGGCCGATAGTCAACGTCGAGACCGACGGAGACGAAGAGGCCATGGACTGGTACGAGGAGATCCCTGACGGCATCGGTCTCGAAGACGGTCAGCTCTGATGATCCGGCTCGGCTCGTTGGCCGGCTATGCCTTCGAAGGCCCCAGGATCCTGGCCGGCTTCACCCCATCCGAGCGACCCGCCGTCTACGCCATCCTCTACAAGCCAGAGCCCGACACCAACCCGGAACGCTTCGGGGTACTCTACGTGGGTCACGCCGACGACCTGTCCAGGGAGAGGCTCCCGTTCCGGCATCCGGCCGCCGACTGCTGGCTGAAGCGGGTCGACGGCGACCGGTTCAAGCTCTACATCTGCTACCTGGAGGCACCGGGGGCCAAGACGTCACATCGGGAGCAGATCATGCGTGAGCTGATCGCGGTCTACGAGCCCGG
>DASTOM010000023.1:0-52703 GCA_035762545.1 Acidimicrobiia bacterium | reverse complement strand
AGAACAACAGGCCGTGCGAAACCAAGCCCGTCTACGATGCCCTGACACATCAGTCCACGATGTCCCGCGACATCACAGAGCTCCGCGGGTAGGACTCGAACCTACAACCAATGGATTAACAGTCCACTGCTCTGCCAATTGAGCTACCGCGGATCGCCTGTGTTTGGGTCGGGCGAAGGCGTCAGGTTACCAATGGCCCTTTGGAACTCCCACTCACGTCGAGCCTGCACCGCGTGGTCAGAAACGGAACAGCGTGCAGGTTCGAAGGAGAGGACGTCGTCAGGCGTCTTCGAGGAAGCCCTGGAGACGCCCGGATTTGTCGGGATGACGTAGCTTGGCGAGGGCCTTGGTCTCGAGTTGGCGGATCCGTTCCCGGGTCACGTTGAAGTGCACCCCGACCTCCTCCAACGTGCGTGGCTTGCCATCTGCCAGACCGAAGCGCATGACCAAGACCTGACGCTCCCGCTCGCTCAGACCCTCGAGGGCTGCGGCCAGCTGATCCTGAAGCGAGGTGAAGGCGGCAGCATCCGCCGGCATCTCCGAATCGACGTCCTCGACGAGGTCTCCCAGCGTTCCGTCGTCGTCTTCGCCCACCGGCGTCTCCAACGACACCGTGTCCTGGGCGATCCGCAGCAACTCGGCCACACGCTCCACCGGAAGGTCGAGCTCGTCGGCCAACTCTTCGATCGACGGTGCAGTTCCCCGTAGTTGGGTCATCTCCCGTTGTAGGCGGGTCAGCTTGTTGACCGAGTCGAGAACGTGGATCGGCATCCGGATGGTGCGACCCTGGTCGGCTATCGCACGTGAAATCGACTGTCGTATCCACCAGGTCGCATATGTCGAGAACTTGAAGCCCCTGCGGTAGTCGAATCGTTCGACGGCCCGCATCAGCCCGACGTTGCCCTCCTGGATCAGGTCGAGCAGCGCCATGCCACGGCCGACGTAACGGCGGGCCAGAGAGACGACCAGCCGGAGGTTGGAGTTGACCAATGAGTCGTGCGCTGTCTTGGCCACGACGATCTGATGGGTCAGGAGGGCACGGTCCTCCGGTGATAGAACGGCCTCCTCGCTGTTCAACCTCTCCTGGGCCTTGGCCCCTGCCTCCAACTGCATGGCCAGTTCGACTTCCTGCTGTGCAGTGAGCAGCGGATATCGCCCGAGATCGTTGAGGTAGAGACGAACCGGGTCGGAGACCGAGATCTGGGAGACCTCGATGGTCTCCTCGACCACCCCGGGGCCCTCCTCCATCAGCTTGATGCCCTTCAGTCGGAGCTCATCGGCGACCTTCTCGAAGGCCTCGCCGGGCGCTTCGACATCCTCGAGCTCCTGTTGGACCTCGGCCATGGTCAAGAAGCCACGATGGTTTCCTCTCTTGACGAGGGAAGCGGTAGCTGTTGCCAGATTCCGTTCGTTCATTGCCCCAGGGAGCGTTTCTCCTGTTGTAAAGCTATCAACTTCCGAAAGATGTCGGAATGGGTCTGACTTCCTTCCTCCGTCTGCGCTAGTTCCGCCTCCAACACGTCGATGTGGGCATCCAGGCGACGAAGACGAACCCGGTCACGCACCTCCGACCATTCCGGGAGAGGACGACCGTCCAGGGCGAGCCCTCGAACCATGGACTCGAGATCGGGATCGTCGATTCGTGACGGATCGACAGGTGTTCCCGGCGGCGAGGATTGGAGTTGATCCTCGATCGCTGCGAAGGCTCTCTTCAGTCGGGGATCGGCGAAGTCGGTGGCGGAGATCTCCATTCCGACCGGATTACCCAGCACGACGCGGAACAACTCTGCCTCGGCCCGGTCGAGTGGTCGCTGGTCCTGTGTGCTCTCGGGTCTCGGCCGCTGCCCCCTGCCACCCGCTGCAGCTTCCACCGTCGCCAGGTCGACACCGATGAGACGGGCCACGAATCGGTTGTACTCGCGTCTCGCGATCGGGTCGTCGACCCGCTGCAACTGAGCCACCGCGGCATGAAGGGCCCTCGCCCTGCCCTCGGGGCCGGTCAGGTCGTGACGGGCGACCTCGCTCTCGATCCGGTGCTCGAGAAGCGGGCGTGCCTTCTCCACTACCGCCACGAGTTCCGCCGCCCTGCCCTCCTGATAGAGGTCTGCCGGATCCAGCCCATCTGGCATCAACGCCACACGGAGGTCGAGGTCGAGTCGAAACGGTGACTCCAGATCGTCGCTGCGCAGTGCCGCCTTGGAGCCCGCCTCATCGGAGTCGAAGGCCAGCACCACACGGTCGGTGAAGCGGCGGAGTAGATCGAAATGGCCATCGCCCAGCGCAGTCCCACAGGTGGCAACGGCAGTCTTCACGCCGGCCTGGTGCATGGCGATGACGTCGGTGTAGCCCTCGACCACCACGGCCGGGTGATCGTCCCCCATCTCCTGCCGGGCCCGGTCGAGACCGAAGAGCACCCGGGACTTCTGATAGATCGGAGAGTCGGCCGAGTTCACATACTTGGCATCGGGATTGTTGGTCTGATCCCGGGCCACTCCTTCGAGCTTGCGACCACCGAAACCGATCGGGTCACCACGAACGTCGTGGATCGGGAACATGAGACGCCCCCTGAAGAAGTCGTAGACACCGTGACGGCCCCGTCGCCCGAGCCCTCCATCGAGGACTGCCGTCTCGGCGACACCTTCGGTGCGCAGGGTCCTGGCGAGAGTGTCCCAGTCTGTGCCGGCGAAACCGAGCTTCCACTCATCGATCAGATCTAGGTCGTAGCCGCGAGTGCGGAGGTAGGCGCGTGCCATCCCGGCCTCATCCGACTTCTTGAGACGCTGGTGGTACACATCGACGGCGCGTCGGATCGCCTCAATCGCGGCCGCCCGCCTTCCCCGTTTCCGGGCCTCGGCAGGGTCTCTGACGAGGGTGATCCCGGCCTTGGAGGCGAGCATGTCGAGAGCCTCCCCGAACTCGACGCCTCGGGTGTCCTGGACGAAGGCGAACACGTCACCCCCTTTTCCGCAGCCGAAGCAGTGATAGAGACCACGAGCCCGATCGACCGACATCGACGGCGTCTTCTCCTGGTGAAAAGGGCACACCGCCATGTAGGAGCGGCCGGATTTCTTGACCTGGGTGACCTCGGAGATGAGCTCGACGATGTCCGTCGCCTCACGGACCCGATCGATATCACCACGCTCTGCCATTGCAGCCGATGATAAGGAGGCCGTCGGGCGAACGGCGCTGCCTGTTGTGTCAGCCGGCGACTGCGACGAAGGTCAGAGTCAGCAGGACCTCGTTGGTCACATCGGCGACGCTGGGGACACTCGGGATCCCGATCTCGAACATGTCGCGGGTGACCTCGGTCGTTGCCGTTCCCTCGATAGTGCCGGCGTCGACATAGGTGACAGATGAGTCGAAGGTCACGGTCTGGGTGATCCCCTTGATGGTGAGGTCACCAGTGACGGTGAACCCGACCGTGTCGCCCACCTCAACCGCTCCGGACAGACCGTCCACGGACGTGGGGGTGAAGGTGATCAGCTCGTTGGCATCGCTTCCGGAGTCGAGGATGATCGGCCCGCGGATGGCGCGGTCCCGCTGCTCCCGGCCGGTGGTGAAGGTACGGGCGTTGATGATCACGTCGGAGAACTCGGCCGTCGACAGGTCGGCGGGGTCTACTCTCACCTGCCCCACCACCTGATCGGTCGTCCCCGTGACATGGGTCGGGGTTCCGCTCAACACCTCGTCGAGCTCGAATTGGGCAATGCTCTGGCCCTGGTCGATCACGAACGCCTGGGCTGCCGATGCCGCCTGGGTCGTCCCGGTGGCTCCATCCGTCGTCCCGGCGTTGGCCTCGGTTGTCTCAGTGTCGACATCGGCGGTGGTCGTCGTCGCCGCCAGCTCGGGCGTGGTCAGCTCGGTCGACGGCTCACCCGAGCCTCCGGCAAACCAGAAGAGATAGGCAAATGCGGCGCCTCCGACTGCAAGGACGGCGGCGAAGATCCAACCGATCGTTGATCGCTTCATGACCGCAAGTCTCTCCCACGATTGTTCAACATGGGTTAAACGAGTCTGTCCTCGAGATAAGGGACGACCTTGTCCATCGAAACCCGGTCCTGGGTCATGGTGTCCCGATCCCGGATCGTCACCGCGCCGTCCTCGAGACTCTCGAAGTCGACGGTCACACAGTACGGCGTTCCGATCTCATCCTGGCGGCGATAGCGACGCCCGATCGACTGGGTCACGTCCAGCTCGACCATCCACTTCTTGCGGAGCTCGTCGGCCAGCCTCTCCGCCGGCTCGATCAGCTCGTCCTTCTTGGACAATGGGAGGACGGCCACCTTGTAGGGGGCGAGCCGATGGTGGAGCTTGAGGACCGTGCGGCTCTCCCCGTTGACCTCTTCCTCGACGTAGGCGTCGATGAGGAACGCGAAGGTCGTCCGAGTTGCTCCAGCCGCCGGCTCGATGACGTACGGAAAGAACCGCTCGTTGGACTCCTGGTCGAAGTAGCGGAGGTCGACTCCGGAGTGCTCGGTGTGCTGCTTCAGATCGAAATCGGCGCGGTTGGCGATTCCCTCCAGCTCGTCCCACCCCCATGGGAACATGAACTCGACGTCGGCTGTGCCAGAGCTGTAGTGGCTCAACTCGTCCGAATCGTGGTGGCGGAGACGAAGGTTGTCGGCATTGATCCCGAGAGCGACATACCAATTGAATCGGACGTCGAGCCAGTACTGGAACCACTCCTCCGACTCCTCCGGGGCGCAGAAGAACTCCATCTCCATCTGCTCGAACTCCCGGGTGCGGAAGACGAACTGGCCGGGGGTGATCTCGTTCCGAAAGCTCTTGCCGATCTGGGCTATCCCGAACGGGAGCCGCAGCCTGTTGGTCCGACGCACGTTCTCGTAGTTGATGAAAATGCCCTGCGCCGTCTCCGGTCGCAGGTAGACGAGGTTCTCCTCGGATTCGACAGGCCCCATGTGGGTTCGGAACATGAGGTTGAACTCCCGAGGCTCGGTGAACTCCCCCGTCTTCCCACAGGTAGGGCATTTGTCCGGATCCTCGAGCTTGTCGAGCCGGTGCCGGGAGTTGCAATTTCGACACTCCACCATCGGGTCGGTGAAGACTTCCTCGTGACCGGACGCCCGCCAGACTTCACGGGCCTGCAGGATCGCCGAATCGAGTCCGACGATGTCGGACCGGAGCTGGACCATCGAGCGCCACCATTCCTCTTTCACATTGCGCAACAGCTCGACACCGAGCGGCCCGTAGTCGTATGCGGAACGCAGGCCGCCGTATATCTCCGACGACTGGAAGACGAAACCCCGCTTCTTGGCGAGATTCGAGATGAGATCGAGTGTGACTTCTGGCATTTGTCGCCGAAACGGTGGCCTACTCCGGCCGGTTAGTCAATCCGAATGACGATCCTCGGCGCCCCCGAAACGGCGATCCCTCTGCTGGTAGTCGACGACGGCATCGACGAGGGCATGCCGGTCGAAGTCGGGCCACAGGATCCCGGGGAAGTAGAACTCGGCGTAGGCCGCCTGCCACAGGAGGAAGTTGGACAACCGGTGCTCCCCTGAGGACCTGATGATCAGGTCGGCGTCGGGCATTTCGGGCACGTAGAGAGCGGCCTGGATCGCCTCCTCGTCGATGTCGTCGGGATCCATGGTGCGAGCCACAGTGCGGGCGGCCTCGACGATCTCTCGGCGGCTCCCGTAGTTGAAGGCGAAGACGAGTGAGAGGTGGGTGTTGTCCCGGGTCAGGTTCTCCGCCTCGGCCATGTGCTTCCGATTCCGATCCGGGATACGGGGATCGTCCATGTCACCGGCGAACAACATCCGCACTCCCTGAGCGTGGAGGTCGTCGCGTCTCCGGGTGAGCAGGTCCTCGTTGAACCACATGAGGAACTCGACTTCCTCCTCGGAGCGAGCCCAGTTCTCAGTGGAGAACGTGTAGGCGGTTACCCATTTGATGCCCATCTCCAGGGCGCCCTCGACTGTGTCGAAGAGAGCCTCTTCCCCGGCGAGATGGCCCGCGGTGCGGGGCAGGCCCCGCTGATTCGCCCACCTGCCGTTGCCGTCGAGGATGAGGCCGACATGGACGGGGATGCGGGACATGTCGATCCGGCTGAGGTCGAGAGTCACTCCATCACCGCCAGAGAGCTCAGCTTGCGGTCGAGGTGGTACTCGACGAACCGCCGGGCGATCCCCATCGCCTCACTGGAGTAGGCGAGGTCGTTGGGCGGCAATGCGGAGAGCTCGGCCGATGCCAGCGCCGCCAGGTACCTGGTGACCCCGGCCCGTAGTCGGACCGCTCCTTCGACACGACAGGTGTCGCAAACAGATCCACCACCCCCGAACGAGAACCGATGGAGGTCCTCGACACGACCACAACTGGCACATTGCAGCAACGAAGGCGCCACTCCCACCACGTCCGCGAGCTTGAGGAGATAGGAGGTGATCAGGTCGGGCCCGCGGACTCCAGTCTCCAGGGTCTTGAGGCCTCGCTGCAGTAGCAGGAAGAGGCGGATGGCCGACTCGTCTTCCTGGGCCACTGCATCTGCCGCTTCTACCATCGTCCCCGCCGCCACCACGGCATCGAGGTCCTCCCTCAGCCTGGGAAAGGGCTCGAGCACTGCGACTTGGGTGATCGTGTCGAGGTTCCGTCCCTCGTAGAGGATCAGGTCCACGTGAGTGAACGGCTCGAGACGACCTCCGAACCGGCTCTTGGTCTTGCGGACTCCCTTGGCAACGGTTCGGATCTTGCCGTTGTTCGGGCTGAGCAGGACGACGACACGGTCGGCTTCGCCGAACGGATACGAGCGAAGGACTATCCCCTGGTCGTGGATGATTGCCATCGTGCCGACAGGGTATCGGGACAGCCGCCTAGTCTCGTGAACATGGCCCTTCTGCCTGAGACCGAGATCACAGCGTTCATCGAGGCACATTCGGAGTGGTCGTGGTCCGATGATTCGATCACCAGGACTTATGAGTTCGGTGACTTCTCAGAGGCTATGGGATTCGTCACCAGACTCGCGCTGGCCGCGGAGAAGGCCGACCACCACCCCGACCTGGATATCCGCTGGAACAAGGTGAAGGTCGTGCTCTCCACCCACTCCGAGGGAGGCATCACCGCCCTCGACCTCGACCTCGCCGACCACGCCGACTCTCTCGCCTGAATCTCAGGCGAAGTCGGGGCGCCGTTTTTCTCGGACCGCGGCCATGCCTTCGGCGGCGTCCGGTGTGCCGAACCCGAGGAACTCGTAGGCCACCGAGGCATCGAATATCGGATAGGCCATTCGCAGCCAGTGGTTGAGCGTGTGCTTGGTCCACCCGAGAGCCTCCGCAGATCCCTCGGCGAGCCGCGAGGCCACGCCAAGGGCGTACTCCTCGAGCTCGTCGTCGTCGACCACTTTGGCGACGAGGCCGATGCGTTCAGCCTCCTCGCCAGTCAGAGGCTCATTGGTCAACAGGTAGTACTTTGCCTTTGCCATCCCCACCAGGAGAGGCCAGATCACAGCAGCGTGATCACCGGCGGTGACCCCGATATTGGTGTGCCCGTCGATGATGCGGGCCGACCTGCCCGCGATCGGGATGTCCGCCATCAGAGCCGCGGCGAGCCCGGCACCAACCGCCGGCCCGTTGATGGCCGAGACGATGGGCTTGGAGCACTCGATGATGTTCCGAACCAGGTGCCTCGCTTCCTTGAGGACGCGGCGATGAGCGTTCTGGTCACCCATGATGTTCTCGATCATGTCGTACGACCCGCCAGCCGAGAAGGCGCGCCCTTTCGACTTGAGCAGCACGACTCTCACGTCGTCGGCGGCGTCCACCTCGGGCCACATCTCGACCAGCTCAAGATGACCCGTCTCGGTGACCGCATTGAGGCTGGTGCCATCCCCCAGATGCACCACCAGAACCCCATTCGCTTCGAGTTGGATCTGAAGGTATTGGTATCGGTCGATGTCCATGGGCGCCCAAATTAGGCCGACGGCAATAATCGGCGCATGAGATACGAGGATCGTCGGGTGATCGTCACTGGTGCGGCGTCCGGGATAGGGGAGGCAACAGCCCGACGTCTGGCCGCCGAGGGAGCACGGGTCGCCATCCTCGACCGTGACCTGGACGGGGCGGCCCGAGTGGCCAGCGACATCGGCGGGCATGTCAGCGGGCTCGATCTCGCCGACCTGGAGACGATCGCACCTGCGTGTGACGAGGCCGCCACAGTCCTCGGTGGCGTGGATCTATTGGTCAATTGCGCCGGATGGGACACCGCGATGCCTTTCACAGAGACCAGTCCGGAATTCTGGAGCAAGGTAGTGACCGTCAATCTGCTCGGCCCGATCGGTGTGACCCACGCCACACTCCCTTTCATGCCCGACGGGTCCGCAATCGTGAACGTGTCCTCGGATGCTGGCAGAGTCGGCTCGTCCGGCGAGGTGGTCTACTCCGGTGCCAAGGCCGGGATAATCGGATTCAGCAAAGCCCTGGCCCGTGAGGTGGCCACGCGTGGTATTCGCGTCAACGTGGTCGCGCCCGGTCCAACGGATACGCCGTTCCTGGCCGGGTTCGACGAGACCGGAAAGTTGGCCGATGCCATGCAGCGGCAGACGCCGTTGAGGAAGCTGGCCACGCCGGACGACATCGCCTCCGCCATCTCGTTCCTCGGATCGTCCGAAGCCGGACACATCACCGGTCAGGTGCTGTCGGTCTCCGGCGGTCTCACGATGGTGTAGCTGTAAGTCGCTCCAGACGGAGGAGCGAGATGTCGTGTGGTGTGGTTCCACTCGTTGCCAGGTCGGCGAGGACCTCGCCGATCACCGCCGAGAACTTGTACCCATGACCGCTGAATCCCGCCGCCAGGCTCACTTGGGGGAGGTCCGGGTGAAGGTCGACGATGAAGTGCTCGTCCGGTGAGTTGGTGAAGAGGCACGACTTGAGAGACATCGTGGGTCCCGCCGCGTCAGGGAAATATCTCTCCACCGCCTGACGCAGGACGGCTTCGTCACGGGGGTTTGGCTCCCGATCCATCGTGTCCGGGTCGACGTCCTCGTGGAGATGGTGATAGAGGCCGATCTTGAACCCCGGCACGGTCTCGACCGGAAAGCCATAGAAATGACCCTCTTCCACCTCCAGATTGAAGATCGGGAACCGGTCGGGGGTGAACAACTCGGGTCTCCGGGGCTGAAACCATCCGAGCACCTGCCGCTCCGGGACCGCCCGGCCATCGAGGGGATCGAGCAGTCCCATGCTCCAGGCTCCGGCAGTGACCACGAGTCGGTCGGCGGTGTAGCTACCCCGATCGGTGGTGACCGTGACTCCATCCGAAGTCGGTTCCCAGCGGGTCACCGCCTCCCGGGCATGGACCTCGGCACCCCGTCGCATTGCCGCTTCGACGTGGGCGACGATTCCCCGCTCCGACATGACGTAGCCCCCATCCGGTTGGAGGACGGCCAAGTGTCCGTCGGGGAACCGGTAGCCCGGGAAGCGCTGGTTGAGCTCGGTGGCGGTGAGGATCTCGTGGGGCAGGTCGTGTAGACGGCACGAGTCGACCGACCCGGCGAACACCTGATGGTCGGGCGGCGCGGCATCCACTCCCCCGGTGATTACGAGCAGTCTCTCCCCCGATTCAGCTTCGAGCGAGCGCCAGAGCTCGTAGGACCGTCGCAGCAGCGGGACATACGACGGGTCTTCGAAATAGGCGAGGCGAATGATCCGGTTCACCCCGTGTGAGGAGCCCATCGCGTGAGGGATGTCGTAGCGCTCCAAGCCCAGGACCCGAACCCCCCGCTGTGCCAGGTGGTGGACGGTCGCGCTTCCCATCGCACCGACGCCGACGACGATCACTTCGTAGTGAGCCAACCTCAGCCCTCTTCGAATCCGAGACGGTCGAGTAGTTGGGGGGTGCGCTGCCAGTCTTTCTCGACGACCACCCTCAGATCGAGGTTGACCTTCTCCCCGAACACCTTCTCGAGCTCGATCCGAGCTTCCGTACCGGCCGTCCCGAGAAGGGATCCGCCCTTTCCGATGACGATGCCCTTCTGACTGTCTCGCTCGACGATCACATCGGCGGCGATGTCGATCTGACCGTCCTCGCGCTGGCTCAGATCCTCGACCCGGACCACGAGAGCGTGTGGCAGTTCGTCCCGGAGCCGATCGAGGAACTTCTCCCTGACGATCTCGGCAATCACCATCGACTCGGGCTGATCGCTGGACATGTCCTCCGGGAAATAGGGAGGCCCTTCCGGAAGATGTTCCACTATCTGGCTCTCCAGCTCCCGAACTCCGTCACCGGTCCTCGCCGAGATCGGGTAGAAGTGCTCGAAGGGCCATTCCGCTGACTGTGACAACTGCTCGACGGTCTGCTGGCGGCTTGCCTTGTCGACCTTGTTCACCACGACGACGACCTCGGCTCCGGATTGGATGAGCCGCTCGGCTATGAGACGGTCCCCCGGCCCAATCGGCATGGTGGCGTCAACCACGAACAGGACCATGTCGGAGTCGGCCAGGGTGCCGTAGACGATCGAGTTGAGTCTCGTCCCCAGCTCGGTCTTCGGTTTGTGTAGGCCCGGCGTGTCGACCAGGACTATCTGGTAGCCGTCGCCGTGGACGACCCCCCGGATCGCATTTCTGGTCGTTTGAGGTCTGGTCGAGGTGATGGTGACTTTGGAGCCGACCAACTGATTGACGAGGGTCGACTTGCCGACGTTGGGACGTCCCACGACGGCCACGAACCCGGACTTCACGCCGATTCGACCCGGCGGTTGGCGGCAACTGCCACTTCAGAGATTCTCCGGCCCTGCATCCGACGCACGGTGAGGTCGAGATGCTCGAAGCTGAACTCCTCGCCTTCTTCCGGAACCCGGCCGGCCAGACCCAGGACAAGTCCACCGACCGTGTCGCCCTCATAATCGGGTGACTCGACACCGGTGATCTTGAACAGCTCGTCCACCGGGAGCCGGGCGTCGACCAGCCAGCCGTCGCCGGATTCGACGATCAGGTCCTCTTCGGAGTCGGTCTCGTCGGCGATCTCGCCAACCAGCTCCTCCAGCAAGTCCTCGATGGTGACCAGCCCGGCGACGTCGCCGTATTCATCGACCACGATCAGTTGATGGGTGTGGGATTCCTGCATCTCGGCGAGCAATGACGCCGCCAGCTTGGTCTCGGGAACGAAGTCGACAGGTCGCATCACCTCGGCAACGGAAGCCGGGCGGTCGTCGGCGTCAGTCAGCATCCTGAGGAGGTCCTTCACTATCACCATCCCAACCACGTCGCCGTTGGAGGTGACCGGAACACGTGAATAGCCCTCCGTCGTGGAGATCTCGATCAGCTCCTCGATCGAACCGGTGACAGGGATGGTGATCATGTCCGGCCTTGGTGTCATCACCTCCCGCACGATGGTCTCGGTGAACTCGAGCACCGAGTCAATGAGCTCTCTCTCGTGCTCATCGGTGTCGTCGGAGTCATCGGGCTCGTCATCGCCTTCGTCGCCCTCGTCTTCAGGGAGGAGATCGTGCGCCCAACCGCCGAGCCGAACCGCCCAGCGGAGCAGGCGATGCGATCGATAGGACAGGGCGGCCGAGCCTCGCCGACCAATTCGCCTCGGAATCAGATCCCCGAAGAGGAACGCGAGGAGACCGACACCGACGGCCACGAGGAGTGCGGCGCTCAGGTCGAGGTCGCGGGACAGGACGGCCGTCGCTAGGACGGCACCGGCGACGAGTAGAGCCGAGGCCACGATGCCGACGGCGGGGACGATCGACTCCCTGTTGTCCAGCAGCTCGGCGACGGTGTCGGCGCCACTCACCCCGTCTGATGCATCCCGAAGTGCATCCGCTCTCGGCACCCGGGTGATCGCCGTCCCGGCGGCGCGCAGCCACGCGGCCAGTGACACGAGGAGAACGGACACGACGACGACGAGAACAGTCATCGTCTGACCCTTCCGACTTTGGCCAGCAGCGTCCGCTCCCGGCTCTCCATCCGCTCGGCCTCGTCTTCCTCGACGTGGTCGTAGCCGAGGAGGTGAAGGATCCCGTGGGTCACCATCAAAGCCATCTCGTCGTCGAAGGTCACCCCGTACTGCTCGGCCTGTCGTCGCACGTAGGCCGGAGCGATGACGACGTCCCCGAGAAGCAACGGCGGCCCCACCGGGTCGTGGTCGGGGACCACACCGGGGAGAAGCTCCTCCACGGGAAAGGCGAGAACGTCCGTTGCGCCATCCCGATCGAGGAATCGTGCGTTGTAGGAGGCGATCTCGGACTCGTCGACGAAGAGCAACGTGACTTCCGCATCGTCGGGGTAGCCCTCTTCACGCAGCACGATTTCGGCGAGCTCATGCAGCTCGGGGGTGCCGACTGTCTCGGACTGCTCGTCGGCCAGGAAGACGCTCACGAGACGAAAACGACCAGGAGGGGGCGATGCCCCTGGGTACTCGGTGCGGGGTCGTCCATCAGCTGCCGGGGAAGTTCGGGTATGCGATCCGTTGATGGTAATGGCCGATGAGCGACTCGAGGAAGGCCTGGCGGATCTTGGAGATCTCGGCAAGGGTCAGCGGAGACTCCGAGAGCTGCCCGTCCTCGAGCTTCTCGTCCATGATCCGGTCGACGACCTTCTCGATAGCGCTCGGTGTCGGCTCCTCGGACTGGAAGATCGCACGGCAGGCGGCCTCGAGCGAGTCGGCCAGCATCAGGATCGCCGACTCGGCGGTTCGGGGCTTGTGGCCGATGTGCCGGAAGTCGTCGATGTCGACGTCGACGCCGTACTCCTGGCGTGCCTTCTCGTAGAAGAAGCGCATGACACCGTCGCCGTGGTGGCTGACGATCCCCTCGGTGACATCGGTGGGGATCTTGTACTGACGGGCGAGGGTGACACCGGCCGTGACGTGCTCACGGATGATCTCGGCCGACTCCTTCGGGTCGAGTTCGTCGTGGGGGTTGGAGATGCCGAACTGGTTCTCGATGAAGTACGTCGGGTGCTCCGTCTTGCCCAGGTCGTGGTAGTAGGCCATGGCCCGGGCCAACAGGGCGTTGGCTCCGATTGCTCGGGCGGCGGCATCGGAGAGGGTCCCGACCATCAGAGAGTGGTTGAAGGTCCCGAACGCCTTCTCTTGGAGCATCTGGAGGGCTTTGTGATTCCGGTCGGTCAGGTCGAGGAGACCAAGGGTGGTGGTGACGTCGAACGCCGACTCGAAGAACTGAAGTGCGGCGAGGCCGAGCAACGATGCGATCACCGATACACCGAACGCCCACGCCATCGACATTCCAACCACCTCGTATGGAACCGGAATGACGTTGAGGAAGTCCCAGGTCGCATCGTTGGGCCCCACGTGGAAGAACCACGAGGTGGTCGCGGCCACGACCGCGGCGACGATCGAAGACAGCACGACGGCGTTCCGGAACGAGCCACGGGTGCTCACCGACGACACGAACGGGATCGGGGCCAGTGCGGCCAGGATGGCGTACACGGTTATCCCGGTGTCGAGCGTGCCCAGCGCAGTGAGGACGCCTACCGACATCGCCATCAGGATGGCTATGCGTTGGTCGAAGAGAACTGCGGTGACGAACCCGAAGGCAACGGCGGGCAGCACGTACCAGCTGAACGTGTCCTCCAACGCCACAGTTGCCCTGACGGCGCCGGCGGCAAGCACGATCATGATCCCGAGCAGGGCCACCATGCGGGGTCGGGCCCAGAACTCGGGTCGGAACGTGGCGAGATATACCCCGACCAGGCCGACGAGCACTGTCACCACCGCAAACAGCCCGAACGAGGGCTGCTCCTCGACAGTTGGTGCTGCGGTGGCCTCGATCGCCGCGATCTGCACGGCGGTCAGTTGGTCACCGGGCCGGGCGATGATCGCCCCCTGACGGAACTCGACCATGACCGGCTCGACCCCGGCCGCCGCCTCGTCCTGAAGTTGTGCGTGTAGAGCGGCGTTGACCAGGTAGTTGGCCTGGAGGTTGCTGGCGACCACCTCGCCTGCCGCGACGCTTCCTTCCGGATCTCGGCCGGTGTCGTCGTGGAAGACAAATGGAGGGTCGGTGCGGACGGCGTTCTGGACCTCGGTGATCTCGTCGGGCTCGATCTGACCAAAGAGTTGGACCGACGCTTCCGTCTCGGCAGCCTCCCGGATGGCGGGTAGATGCAGCGGAGCGCCGAGGGCGTTGCGAACCACGTCATCGGCGGCGGTCGTTGCCAGGAAGAGGATCGTCTCATCGGCCAGGTTGGCATGACGGGCGTCCATCGTCTCGACGACTTCCGACACATTGCGGAGACTGACACCGAACCCGACGTTGTCGACCTGACATGATGCCCCGGGCTCACACTCGACGAGCTGTCCGGTGTTGTCGGTACTGATGAAGTAGCCCTCGGGAACGTCCGGGTCCTCACCGTCCACGACGACGACCGCGGGACCACCGGCGTAGTTGACCGTCCACAGCCCCTGGGCGTCGGTGGTGACTGTCTCGACCCCCTCGTGGGTCCTCACCTCCAGGGAGATGCCGGACAGTCCCACGTCGACTCGTTCCGCCTCCACGTCGGGGTTGAACGTTCCGTCCCCGTCGATGTCGAGATAGACAGCCCCCGCGAGTGTCGCTTCCGGTGCTACTGCAGTCGTGGTGGTCGAACCGGTGTTGTCCTGTGTGGTCTCAGTGACCTCTTCCACAGGAGGAAGCTCGGGAATCACATCGGCCGGCCCGGTGGCCCCCTCCCCGATCGCCAGCGCCTGGAGGTCTTCGAAGACGGAGAGGATGTCAGACTTGACCGTCTCTTCGATCTCGGCATTCACCTGACGGGGTGGCTCAACGGCCTCTCTGGCCTCCTGTCGGAGTGCCTCGGTGGCTGCCTCATCCTCGACCTCCTGGGTCGAACCCGCCTCGTATTCGACCTCGGCGACGTCACCGACCATGAGCACCTCGGTCTCGGCACCCGATCCCAGGGAGAGGACTGCCCAGGAAGCCACGACCGTGGCCAGATAGATCGATCCCCGGACGACCGTTGATCGGTTCACTTCGATTCCTCGGTCTCGAAGCGTTGATAGGCCTCGACGATCGATGCGACGATGCGATGACGGACCACGTCACGTGACCCGAGCTCGGAGAATGCGACACCGGGAATATCCCGGAGGATCTCCCTGACGACCCGCAATCCGGACCGTCGCCCCGCCGGGAGGTCGGTCTGGCTGATGTCGCCAGTGATGATCATCTTCGAATTGAACCCCAGTCGGGTCAAGAACATCTTCATTTGCTCCGGCGTCGTGTTCTGAGCCTCATCGAGGATCACGCACGCATCGTTCAGAGTCCTTCCTCGCATATAAGCGAGCGGAGCGATCTCGATAGTTCCCCGATCGATCAGAGAAGCAGTCTCCTCGGGTCCCAACATGTCCCAGAGGGCGTCGTAGAGGGGCCGGAGATAGGGGTCGACCTTGGCAGTCAGGTCGCCGGGCAGGAATCCGAGACGTTCCCCGGCTTCGACGGCCGGGCGAGTGAGGATGATCCTTCGCACCGAACCGTTGATGAGGCTGTCGACCGCGGCAGCCATCGCCAGATACGTCTTGCCGGTCCCCGCGGGGCCTATGCCGAAAGTGAGAGTGTTCTCCCGGATCGCCTCCATGTAGCGCTGCTGGCCATGGGTCTTGGGTCGAATCAGCCGTCCCCTGCCGACGGGTATGCCGTCGGTGAGGACACCCGAGGGGCTGGGAATGTCGTCGGTGACCATCTTGACCACCTCACGCACTCTGCCTTCGTCGAGCGCCTCGCCTTCCTGGACCAGGATCAGGAGCTCATCGAGGACGGTGCGAGCCCTGTCGACGTCCTCTTCTGTCCCGCTCAGGACGATCTCGTCGCCACGCGCGACAAACTTGACCTCGGGAATGAGGTCTTCGACCTGTCTGAGGTGCCGATCGGATTCGCCGATCAGATCCAGAAGCAGGTGATGGCTGGGTACGCGTAACCGCGATTCGATGACTTGGGGGGACACGGGTCACCGCCCGACTGAGGCGGATTGGCCATTCTACCGGGCTTCACGGAATTGGCCACGTATAGCCCCTGAACGGCCAGTTCAGGGGGGGATTCAGTCGTGGTTGTCGGTCCTGACCGATTGAAGCAGCGAGCTGATTACGGCGCGGTCCGAATCCCGGACCTCTTCGACGCCAGGCTGTTTTCTCATCATCTGTATGGCTGCCATGTAGCGGTCGACTAGGTCGCCGTCCTCGACGGTCAGGGCATCGAGATCGATCACCAACTCCGGGTCAGCGCTGGCCGGAAGGAGGTCTGAGGGCGGCGAGCCGTAGATCTGGGCGAGACGGGCGAAACGCTGGACTGAGATTGCCCGCTCACCACGTTCGTAGGCACCTACGACGGAGGCCTTGAACTCACCGTCGGTATGGGTTTCTACATCTCCCAGCGACCACCCTCTGTGGCGGCGCGCTGCGCGGAGTCGTTGACCTAGCGCGTAGTTGAAGTCTTCGACCACTGGTTGTCCGCTCCCATCTGCCTCGGCAATCCTATCCGATGCAGCGCCGCGATGCGGTATTTGGGATTTGCTTTGCCCCTTCAGCCAAGAACTCGCGCCGCTGCCACCACGGCCGCGGTCTCGACACGAAGGATGTTGGGGCCCAGGTCCCAGGTGGCTGCGTCGAGCGGTATTTCGCCATCCCCAAAGCCCCCTTCGGGACCGACAACTATGACATCGGGAGACCCGGGATCGGCCGCTCCACCGGGGTGGCAGATTACGACCGCGCCCTCGAGCTGCCCGATCGTCACCAGGTCGGGTGAGGTCTCCATCAACCATGACCCCTGCGATTGCTCGACGGCGGCGAGAACCCATCCGAACACCTTGGATGGCGACGCGACTCGCTCTTTGCCGTGGTTGGTCTCGATCCAGACCAGCCTGGCGACGCCAATTTCCGCCAGTTTCTCGACGAGGAAACGTTGCCGGTCTTTGTTGGACGGGGGGGCGACCGCAACCGTCAGGTTGCTTGGCCGCGGGACCTCGACCTCGTCGCCTCGAACCACCGACTGGTTGGCCAACCGGCCCAGGCCCCTGGTGCCCAGGCCATCTGTGTAAGTGACACTGTCACCACGGTTCTTGCGGAGGACTTTTGTCAGATGGCGCCATTGGACAGGTGAAAGTCTCAGCTCCTCGTCCGGCCATGGAGCCCCGACCACGAGATGTGGGATGTGTTTCACGAGGCGGAAGCACGTTTCCCGGTTCGCTCCCCCCGCAGGTCCGCCCATCTTCGGAGCAGATCCTCCTCATCAGAGGTGACGCTCTCGGGGATGGCCACATCCACGACGACTATCAGATCTCCTCGCTGCCTGCGGCCAAGATGCGGTATACCGCGACCGGGAATCGTGAACAACGTCCCTGGCTGGGTCCCGGGCGGCACCTCGAGCTCGGCGGGTTCGCCGTCGATCGCGGGGACCTCGACCACCGTTCCCAGGGTGGCCTCGGCGAGGCCGATTGCGATGCGATGGATCAGGTTGGCGTCGTGGCGCTCGAATCGTGGATCTTCGATCACGTCGATCTCGACGAAGAGGTCTCCGGGCTGACCCGATCGTCCTCCCGACTCTCCCCGTCCTGAGAGACGAAGTCTCGTCCCGGTGCTGACACCAGCGGGAACTTCGACGCTCACGGACATCGCCCCGCCAACGGCTCCCTCTCCCCCGCACTCGGAGCAGGGATCGGCGATGATCGTGCCCTCGCCACCACAAGTGGGGCAGTTGGCGAGCGACATCATCGTGCCCAGGAGCGATCGCTGCGCCATCCGCACCTGACCGGCGCCGCCGCAACTGGTGCATGTGACAGGGTGGGTCCCCGGGCTAGCACCCGAGCCTTCACAGATCTCACATGACTGGCGGGCTCGGTACTCGATCGTGGTCTCCGTACCGAACGCGGCCTCCTCGAGAGTGACGTTGGCCCTCACCAGGACGTCGCGGCCCCGAGGTGGCCGGTACGGCTTCCCGCCGAACAGCCCCGAGTCACCGAAGACGGACCGGAGGAGGTCGTCGATTCCGCCGAGCCCGGCGAAGAGATCGGACAGATCGATCGCGTCCCCGCGGTCGTAGCGCTGACGACGTCCGGGGTCGGAGAGCACCTCGTAGGCCTCGGCGGCCAGTTTGAATCTGGCCTCGGCCTCAGGATCGTTCGGGTTGGCGTCAGGGTGAGTCTGGCGGGCGACTCTCCTGAACGCCTTCTTGATCTCCTCGGTCGTCGCCGACCGCTCGACCCCGAGGACCTCGTAGTAGTCGTGGGCCATATCAGTCCGACCGGGCGCCGATCTGCTCTTCGAGTTCCCGGGTGACCTCCTCCACGGCCGAGATGACCCGTTTGTAGTTCATTCGCATCGGCCCGATGACACCCACCGACCCGCCTTCACCGCCGGACTCATAGGCCTTGGACACCACTGCCATGTCGAGACCCTCGCCCAACTGGATCGAGGTGCCCGGTGCACCGGCCAGAAGACTCATCACTTCCGCCTCACGCTCCATGATCTCGAGGATGCGTTGCACCGTCGACAGATCCTGCCAGACCTGTGCCATCCGCTGCGTTCCTCCCAGGAACATCTCGGTCCCGGAGGAACCGGCGAGATGGAGGCAGTCGGTGATGGTGAGAACCGCTTCTCGGACGGGTTCACTGAGACCGTGCGCGAAGTTCTCGGGAAGCTGGGGAGTGTCGGCGAGTGCCTGGCCCACGACGGCTCCGGCCACGATCTGTTGGGCCTCCTCGATCTCGAGCGGGGTCACCGGGACCCGCACCCGTCCTCGCTGCTGTATGACCCTCCCACCTTCTGTCACCGCCACCATCAGGATCTGGTCGTTGGACACCTGCACGATGTGGACCGCACGAATGTTCTCTCGCGCTAAACCAGGGGCGACGACGACGGAGGGCAGGTCGGTGATCTCCACCAACAGGTCCGATGTCGCCTTGAGCAGTTTGGACAGCTCGAGGTGGACGTCTCCGAAGAAGCTCGACACCCGCTCCTGGGCGGCATGGCGAAGACGACCCGGTCCGATGTGGTCGACGTAGTAGCGGTAGCCCGCTGCCGTGGGCACGCGACCCGCCGAGGTGTGCGGCTGGAGTACCAGGCCCTCGTTTTCCAGAGCGGCGAGGTCGTTGCGCACCGTCGCCCCTGATACCGAAAGGTGTGACCGTTCGAGTACTGCACGGGAGCTGACCGGCTCACCGGTCTTGATGTGCTCCTCGACGAGGGCACGAAGTACCTCGGATCGTCGATCCTCAAGCATCGTCATCGCCCCCGACGATAGGAGCAGATTGACTGAGAACCGAACGATGGACGGCGTCGGTGAGCAATGGCCTCTTCACCTCGAGTCGGGAGTCATCGGCCACGATGACGCCGGCCCGCACCAGTTCCTTCCCCGAGTCTGACTTCAGGAGCTCGACCGTTCCAGGGCCGTGCGACACACCGACGGTCCGACGCAGCCCGACGAAGAGGCGGTCCAACTCGGCGTCCCAGCACGTGATCTCATCCTCTCCTGCTCGGGGCAGGGTCCCCCCCTCCACCGCGGACAGATATGCGTCGAGTCTGCGATGGTTGCGGTAACGCCGTCCGTCTCTGAACCCGTGGGCACCGTTCCCGTATGCCTCGTACTCGCCCTGTGCCCAAACGGTCAGGTTGTAGTGGCACTCCTTACCGGGGCGAGCCCAGTTGGACACCTCGTATCGCTCGAATCCGGCGGCGGTCAGAACCTCATCGGCCATCTCATAGCGGTCAGCCTGTGAGTCGGGGTCGGGTGCGGTCGCACCCGCCGACACAGTTCGCCCCAGTGGCGTTCCCCGCTCGACCGTCAACGCATAGGCGCTGATGTGGTCGGTGCCGAGTTCCACGGCTCGCTGCAGGCTCCGTCTCCAGGATCGGTCGCTCTCACCGGGTGTTCCGTAGATGAGATCGAGCGACACGTTGTCGAACCCAGCTGCCCGGGCTGATGCGACAGAAGCGCCGATTTGATCGGGACCATGCCGCCGCCCCAGATCGGTGAGGACCGACTCGTCGAAGCTCTGGGCGCCAAACGAAATCCGGTTGAACCCGGCCCGACGCAACATCACAGCTGCTCCGACGGAGAAGTCCTCCGGGTTGGCCTCCAGGGACAACTCCGCGTCGCCGGCCAGGCCGTGGTGGGTGGCGAGGGCGTCGAGCACAGACGCCAGGCCGGCAGGTGGCACATGGCTGGGCGTCCCCCCACCGAAGTAGACGGCGTCCAAGGCTCGCCAGGGTGCGGAGAGTCTCACCTCGCGAGTGAGGCCGTACAGGTAGCGGTCGATCTCGTCGTCACGACCCGCCACGACGGCGAAGTCGCAGTAGGGACAGATCGATGAACAGAACGGGATGTGAACGTAGGCGGCGGCACGTCCGGCGAATGCGTCGGCTTCGGCGGGGGTCATGCCTCGTCGTCGACCTTCAGGGCGGCCACGAACGCTTCCTGGGGAACTTCGACCGAGCCAACCATCTTCATCCTCTTCTTCCCCTCCTTCTGACGTTGGAGAAGCTTCTTCTTCCGGCTGATGTCACCGCCATAACACTTGGCTGTGACGTCCTTCCGGCGAGCCTTGACGGTCTCCCGACTGATGATCCGACCGCCAATGGCCGCCTGGATCGGCACGTCGAAGAGCTGCCGTGGGATCAGGGCCCGGAGACGTGTCGTCATCTTCTTCCCGTACTCCTGGGCGTTGTCCCGGTGGACGATCGCGGAGAAGGCGTCGACCGGTTGGGCGTTCAACAGGATGTCCACCTTGACCAGGTCTGCCTCCCGATAAGCCGCAGGTTCATAGTCGAGCGACGCATAGCCCTTCGTCTTGGACTTCAGCAGGTCGAAGAAGTCGAAAACGATCTCGGCCAGCGGGATCTCGAAGTCGAGCTCTACCCGCTCCGGGCTCAGGTAGTTCATGTTGCCGACGATCGCCCGTCGGGTCGTCGTCAGTTCCATGATCGGCCCGACGAACTCCGTCGGAGTGAGGATCATCGCCTTGACATATGGCTCGGCGATCGCGGTGCGATCGGTCGGGTCAGGCAGGTCCTGTGGTGACTTGATCTCGCGAATGGTCCCGTCAGGCATGGTCACCCGGTAGGCCACCGACGGAGCGGTGGCGACTAGATCGAGGTCATATTCCCGCTCCAGCCTCTCCCTGACGATCTCCATGTGAAGCAGGCCGAGGAAGCCGCAACGGAACCCGAACCCGAGTGCCTTCGACGTCTCCGGCTCCCACGCCAGCGAAGCGTCGTTGAGCCTCAACTTCTCCAGCGCCTCACGAAGCTTCTCGAAGTCGTCGCCGTCGGTAGGGAACAACCCGGAGAACACCATCGGCTTGGGCTCGTCGTACCCGGGAAGTGGATGCTCGGCGGGGCGTCTGGCACTCGTCACCGTATCCCCCACCTTTATCCGGTCGATCTCTTTGACCCCGGTGATCAGATAGCCCACCTCGCCCGGGCCGATGGTGGCCACCGGCCGGGCTTTCGGCGTCAGGAACCCGATCTCGTTGGCTTCATGGATCTCGCTCGTCGCCATGAAGCGGAGACTGTCTCCCGACTCCAGTTGGCCGTCGACGACCCGCACGTAGCAGACGACGCCGCGGTAGGCGTCGAAGTAGCTGTCGAAAACGAGTGCGCGGAGTGGTGCTTCAGGGTCTCCCTGCGGAGGCGGGACCTCCTTCACCAGGGTCTCGAGCAGGTCGTCGACCCCCTCCCCCGTCTTGGCCGAGATGCGGAGGACGTCGTTGGGCGACCCGCCGATGATCCCTACGACCTCGGCGGCGGCGCGCTCGGGGTCGGCGGCCGGGAGATCGATCTTGTTGATCGCCGGGATCACCTCGAGTCCGGCATCTATGGCGAGATAGGAGTTGGCCAGGGTCTGGGCTTGAACACCTTGGGCGGCATCGGTGAGCAGAAGGGCGCCCTCACATGCGGCGAGGGATCGGCTGACCTCATAGGAGAAATCGACATGACCAGGCGTGTCGATCAGGTTGAGGACGTATTCCTGACCGTCCCGGGCGGTGTGTTCGAGACGAACCGTCTGAGCCTTGATCGTTATGCCACGCTCCCGCTCGAGGTCCATCGTGTCGAGCACCTGCTCCCGCATCTCACGCGCCGAGACAGCACCGGTCCGTTCAAGGAGTCGGTCGGCCAACGTCGACTTGCCATGGTCGATGTGGGCGATGATCGAGAAGTTTCGGATGCGCGTTTGGTCGGTCATTGGGGCGGGATGTGTCAATTCTACAGGCGACTGTTACCATTCCCGATCCGGCGCATCGACCTGTCTTCGTGCCGGATCCCCACCGACAGTTCGGTTTCACACGTTCGGAAGAGCCATGGCCAACATCAAGTCACAAGAGAAGCGCAACCGGCAGAACGAAGTACGGCGTCAGCGCAACAAGTCGATCATGAGCGACCTCAAGACCAGCATCAAGAAGGTCGAGGCCGCGGCCGCCGCCGGCGAGCCGACAGACGATTTGTACCGCAGCGCCCAACGCAAGATCGACACTGCCGCCAGCAAGGGCGTCCTTCATCCGAAGACCGCCGCTCGCAAGAAGTCGCGCCTTTCCGCCTCCATCTCCAAGTAGCGAATCCGGAGTTCTCGCCGTGAACTCGAGCGATCGTGGTTCGTCGGGACCGGCGATCAGCCGTACCAACGGCAGAAGGCCACGGTCAGTCTCTCCAGGGTGACCCGATGCACCTCTTCGGGGTGCGTCTTCACCACCCGGTCCGCCCGAACCAGAGCCTCCTGGGCCCTCCGCAACGAAGACTCCCTGACCTTTCCACGCTGTGCCCAGAGCCGGCTCAGCTGGCGATCGGAGCCGCCCACCCACCGCTTCAGGGTCGCTTGATCTGGGGCAGTCGCCGCCAGGGCGCGTTTCTTGAGATCGGACTCGAGGGCGGCGAGGTAGACGAGCGGGTGACCATGGACCAGGAAGTCGGAGAGGCGACGTAGAGCGGTTCCGACATCCCCCTTGCCGATTGCGTCGGTGATGTTCCACGCCGGCTCGTCAGGCCGGTTCTTGAAACGGTCGAGAATCAGCCCGGCCGTGATCCGCCCGCTCGTTTCCTCCAGCTGGTCGAGTGCCTGTCCCATGCTCGCGGTGTCGGTGCCGAATCTCTGGAGCAACGCATCTGTCGCCGCCCTGTCCATCTCGAGCCCACGGGTCTTGACCTCGGACGTCAACCATTGGCCTGCCTGGCGCTCCCACATCTTCGCAACGGAGAGGGTCTGACCGCCCAGGTCTTTGAATGCCTTCGGGACTGCACCTCCGAACACGAGGACGATCTCGATGGATGCGAGGTCGGCGCTTTGCATCAACTCGATCAGGGTGTCTGCTTCCGCCTTCTGCAGGCTCTGAGCGTCGATGATCTCCAGCCCGACCTTCTCACCGAACAACGAGCCCGATTGGAGGAGCGGGATCATGGGCTCGATCTCGGATCTGAGCGCACCGTCACCGGTCTCTCCGGCGCCCCGACCGGGAACATCGATCCGGACGACCTGGTCTCGTGCCACACCTGAGGAAGCGAGGTGTTTCGATGCGATCTCGAGCATCTGTCCACGCTCACCAGGTCCGGGACTGGCCGGGCCGGCAACGATCGTCAGTGCCATGACACCAACGTAGTCACGGGGTACGACCAAAAAGCCGCACGAGGTCACAGGCCATCGCCACGTCGTGCACCCTGATGATGTCGGCTCTGTGCTCGAGCGCGATACCGATGTACACGGCCATTCGGTGTCCGTCCCGTTTTCGTGGGATGGGAATGAGAACCGGTTTGCCGAGATCCCGGAGCTGATCCGACCCGGCGATGACCTCCAGTTGCATCCTCGAATAGGCCACGTAGTCGCCGCGGTAATTGAGGGCGATGCCCGGGTCCAGGATCACGTTCTCGATCCCTTCGGAAGCGAGCTCTTCGAGAAGGAGGCGAAAGCCAGCTGCTGTTACCTCGGCCTTGTCAGGGCGGATCTCAACCTCTTCGACGTCGTGAGGATTGTCACCCTCGACGTGGACGGCAATGGTGGCCACACCCGAATCGGCCACGACCGAACGCATCTCCGGATCTGCCAGGCCTCCGGTGTCGTTGACGATCACCGCACCGGCTTTGATCGCTGCCGCGGCGACGTCCGGTTTCCAGGTGTCGATCGCCACCAGGTGACCTTCGGCTGCCATTGCCTCGATCACAGGGACGACCCGGGAGATCTCCTCGATCGCCTCGATGGTCGGGTTGTCGAGATGCGAGGACTGTCCGCCCAAGTCGATGAGGGTGGCTCCCCAATCGCGGTATCTCTCCGCCATCATGAGCGCCTCGTCGACTCCTCTCGCCACGGTATGGGTGTTCTTCGAGTCGGGCGAGACGTTCACCACGCCCATCACATGGGTGACCCCGCCGAGAGGCAGTTGGCGGTCACCGAGGACGAGACGGTCGGACACGTGGCGAGGTTAGGTCTCTTCTGACTGAACATTGGGCTGTGACCGTCGCTCACCGACGCCTGGAACCCGGGGTTCGTCTAACTGGCGAGGAAGGCCCGGTACCAGCGACCGCTTGCCTTGACTGTCCGTTTCATGGTGGAGCGGTCGACGTGGACGATCCCGAACAGCTTCGAATAACCCCGGGCCCATTCGAAATTGTCGAGCAACGACCAGAGGAAGTATCCGACCACGTTCACTCCCGCCTCCCTTGCCTCATGTATGGCACCGATGTGCAACCGGACGTACTCGGTGCGCTTGACGTCGTTGATCTCACCGGACTCCTCGACCACATCGGGGTAGGCGGCGCCATTCTCCATGATCATGAGCGGCATCTCGGGGTAGCGACCCCCCACCGTCTTCAGCATCCAGGTCAGACCCTCCGGCTCGACACCCCAGTCCATCTGTGTCAGCTCACCGGGCGGGCGGGCGAATGTGGCGTTGTAAGGGCCGGGCCAGGCGGGCATCGGATCGGCACCGGGCTCGTATGCGATGTGGTTGATGTTGTAGTAGTTGATGCCTAAGAGGTCGATCGGTTCCACGGTCTTGGCCAGCTCGGCGACGTCGATCCGATCCTCCAGATCGTGTCGGGCGTGGTACTCCAGGACCTCTTCGGGATACTCGCCGTCCATGACCGCGTGGAGGAAGAGACGGTTCTGGATGGCGTCGACCCCCCTCGCTGCCTCAGCCGCCTCGGCTGATTCGTCGGCAGGCCATGCGGGAATCAAGTTGAGGACGATGCCGAGCTGATCGTCGGGTCGGGGGCTGGTGGCCCGCATCGCCCGAATCGCGGCGTGATGGGCCAGCATCAGATGGTGGGCTACCACGAAGGCGTCAGCGGCGTTCTTTCCCCCTGGGGCGTGCTCTCCCGCCGAGTGGCCGAGGAATGCGGTACACCACGGCTCGTTCAGGGTCGTCCAGATCCCGATCAAGTCGCCCAGCTGCTCCTTGGCGACGGATGCGTATTGCGCAAACCATTCGACTGACTCAGGGTTGAGCCACCCACCCCGGTCCTGGAGCGCCTGGGGCAGATCCCAGTGATAGAGGGTGACGGCAGGGGTTATGCCGTTGCTGATCAGCTCGGTGGCCAGGTTCCGATAGAAGGCCACGCCATCCGGATTGATCTCGCCGGTGCCGTCGGGAATCAGCCGCGACCACGAGAGCGAGAACCGATAAGCGTTGACCCCAAGGTCACGCATGATGGCGACGTCCTCGACGTAGCGGTGATAGTGGTCCACCGCCTCGTTACCCGTCTCACCGTTGAGTGTGTTCCCCGGTGTCTGGGAGAAGGTGTCCCAGATCGACGGCCCGCGACCTCCTTCGTCCCAAGCACCCTCGACCTGATAGGCAGCGGTGGCGACGCCCCAGAGGAAATCGGGTGGGAAATCGGACGAACGAGACAGCGTCTTGGGAATCTGCTGAGTGGTCATGAGCTCCTACTTTTGAACTCCGGACAAATCGATGCCCTGGAGGAAGATGCGCTGTGCGAACACGAAGACCACCACAGGGATGATCAATGCAAGCAGGGAACCGGACTGAATCAGATTCGGCTGGCTGTCGTAGAGAGTGTTGAACGTGCGCAGCCCAACCGAAATCGGCTGCAGGTCCGGACGGGTCGACAGATAGATCATGGGCTCGAAGAAGTCGTTCCACGCGAAGTAGAAATGAAAGAGAGAGACCGCCACGATTGCCGGTTTCATCTGTGGGAGGATCACAGACCACAGCGTCCGGAAGGGACCGGCGCCGTCGATCGTGGCGGCCTCATCGAGTTCCTTTGGCACAGTCAGGAAGTACTGGCGCAATAGGAACACGTTGAATGCGTTGGCGAAGAAGTGAGGGACGATCAGGGGCAGCCAGGTGTTCACCCAACCGATCCTCACGAACAGAGCGTAGGTAGGGACCAGCGTCACGAATCTGGGCAGAATGATCGTCGCGATCAGGACCACCATGATCGACCGGCCGAAGGGCACCCGGAATCGAGCCAATCCGTAGGCGACGAGCACCGACGATGCGACAGCACCGATAGTCCCCAATCCGGCGATGACGAGCGTATTGCGGAGGAGGAGTGGGAACTCCATCAAGTTCCACGCTCGTGGGAAGTTTTGCCACTGCGGGTCCAGTTCGTATGCGGGTGGGAGTATCCGCCAGTTGCCTTCCCACTCGATGGGGCCGGCTTCGGGGTTCGACGGATCGATGAACGTCGACACCTGTCGCCCTGGCTGCAGCATTGCCAATTCGACCTCGGAGCCGTCAGGCATCGGGACCGTGTAGATATCGAGTAGCTCTCCTTCGTACTCGAACGTGGCTGGGCTGCGTGGGAGGATCGGACCCCCTACCTGAGTGATCATCTGCTCCGATTTGACCGACGTCACCAGCATGTAACCCAGCGGCATCAGGAAGATGAAGAGGACGAATGTGGTCGTCCCTGTTACCAGCCAACCACCTCTCTTTGGCTTCGAATACTTGGGTTCGGGAGCCAGAAGGGCCGGTCTCGCCTTCTTCTTCTCGAGAGTCGAAGTCATCTCACCGCTCGAACTCGTAGTAGACCCAGTACTTGGCTGACCAGAAGAGCAGTCCGGTGACGACCACCGCGAAGAGGAACAAGGCCCACGCCAGAGTGGCCGCGTAGCCCATGTCGAATAGACGGAACCCGACCCGGAAGAAGTAGAGGGCATAGAACAGCGTTGCGCCGTTGGGGTCGCCTGAGCCGTTGTTCAGGACGAAGGGGACCAGGAAGTAGTTGAAGATCCCGATCAGGGCGATCACGAGGTTGTAGAAGATCACCGGGGAGATCACGGGCAGGGTGACGTGCCTGAAGATCGACCATTGCGAGGCCCCGTCGATTCGGGCCGCGTCGTACAGGGTGGCCGGGACCGAGTTCATCGACGCGATGAAGATGAGCATCGCGTTGCCCACTCCCCAGAGACCGATGAAAACCAGAGCGGGATAGACCCAGGTCTGGTCGAGAAACCAGTTGGGCCCATCGATGCCGACCACGGCCAGCATCCGGTTCACCCAGCCGATCTGGCCGTTGAAAACGCCGCCGAAGATGAGGACCGCGGCGACGAACGGGATGATCGACGGCATGAAGAAAAGCGCTCGGAATCCTTCCCGCCAGCGGAGACGCGCCGAGACCAGCAGGTAGGCGAGAAACATCGGGAAGACGATCGCCACAGGCAGGGCGATCGCCCCGTACTTGAGGGTCACGAGGGTGGCTTGGCGGACCTCAGGGTCTACCAACAGCTTCTGCCAGTTGTCGAGACCGATGAACTCAGTCGGTTCTCCACTGACCAGGTTGAAGTCGGTGAAGGAGAACCAGAGCGACGCGACCATTGGGATCGCGTACCAAAGGAAGAATCCGACGATCCACGGCATGACGAACCAGAGCCCGGCGCGGCCGCGACGCTTGGCCAGGGAAACTCTCGCTTGCCCTGGGTCGAAGGGAGTGGCCGGCGGACCGGCCACTCCCTGATCAACGGATACTGACAATTCCCAGAACCGCCTACTCGGCGTTCTCCTGGAAGACGGTTGTCAGGTTGGCTTCCAGCTCGGCGATCTCTCCCGCCAGATCCAGGGCAGGGTCGGACAGGAGGCCGCTCTGCAGATCAGCCATCGCCAACTTGTACTCGTCCCAGCCCGGCACGAATGCCTCGTGGCTCGGAGAATCCGCGTATGCGGCGCTCGCCAGGATCACATCCCAGTTCACACCCTGGGGGTATCTCTCGTCGAGTCCGGCGATGAACGCCTCGGTCAGCGACGGGTCCGCTGGAGCGGCGCCGTAGGCCGAGAGCAGGTCGAGGGCGGCATCGGTGAGCAGGTAATACATCACCGTGAACGCCTCTTCCGGATGCTCGGTTGACGCCAGGATGCGGAAGGTGTCGGCGTGCAGGTTGGCCGTGATCGTCCCGTTGTGCTCGGGCATCGCTGCCAGATTCCAGAAATCGCCCACGATCCCGTTCTCATCGTCACGGATACAGCAGGTGTACCACAGGTGAGTCGGAGCCATCGCCACGGTCCCGGTCTGGAAGGCATTGCCGCCTAGCGGGCCATCCATCTCGGTCTGGCTCGGGGCAAAGCCCGACTCCCACACCGCATTCTGGTACCAGGCCCATTCGTCTTCCCATGTTTGTGGGATGTCGGCGGTGCCGTCATCGGCTAGCGGGCTTCCCGCTCCCCAGGATGTGCCCTGCTGGAACAGACGGTCGGTCCATTGCCAGACAAAACCCCACTGGACGGTGTTGTCGTTGTCGAACGCCGGATCGGTGGCATCGACGCCGTTGGCGTCGACGGTCAGGATCTTGGCGATCTCTTCGACCTTGGCGAAGTCCCAGGTTCCTTCCCACTCGGTGCCGACGCCGTACGGCTCACCGTAGTTGGCCGGCGGGTAAGGCAAACCCGCCTCGTCGAACAACTCGGTGTTGTAGAACATCGTTGAGGGGAACGAGGCAAACGGGAGACCCACGAGGGTCCCATCTTGCTCACGCTGGTTGTCGACCGCAGCGCCTTCCCACATCGAGGTGTCGACGCCGGTCGACTCGATGAGCGGCTCGAGGTCTAGGTAGAGACCCGCGAACGAGTTGGATCCGTCACGACCCACCGGGCCGATCAGATCTGGTGCGTTCCCCGAGGCGATCTGAGTGGCCAGGGTGTCGTACGCGACGTCGTTCTCCACGATCTCGAGGACGAGTTCGATCTCATCCTGGGACTCGTTGAACGCAGCTGCGATGTCCTCCTGGACCTGCCTCTGCTCGGGTTGGCCGCCGGCGCCTAGACCGATGTACCACCGAATCTGTACCTTGTCACCAGACGCGCCCGAATCTGCAGTGGTATCGGTAGACACCTGTGTGGTGTCCGTCGACCCTTCGGTCGTGTCAGTGTCGCCACCGGTGGTGGTGTCAGATGTGTCTCCGCCGCCTCCGCAGGCAGCGACGATCATCATCAGAGCCACCACCGCGGCGAAGCTCTTCCATCGTCTCATTGCGACTGGTTCTCCTCCTTGTTTCGCTCTGATCGGGCAAGATGCCCGATCCGGTACGCCCGGGGTTTCCCCGGGGTGGATCCTCCTGCGATGGCCACCCGAGTCATGACCCGGTCGACCTGCGCACCACCAGTTCGGTGGGCAGCAGGACCCTCCGCGGGCCGCTCTCGGGGTCATCCAGAAGACTGAGAAGGGTTCGGGCGCTCTCCCGCCCGATATCGCCGACACCCTGACGGACTGTGGTCAGGGGCGGGTCCAGTTCGGCTGCGAACTTGAGATCGTCGAAGCCGGCGACGGCCACGTCGTCAGGGACCTTCAAGCCTGCTTCGGCCAGGGCGCGATATGCGCCGAGGGCGCTGTTGTCGTTTCCACAGAAGAGGGCGTCGAAACGGCGCCCGTCCGCGATCAAACCCTTCACGGACTGATAGCCGGCCTCTTCTGAGTAGTCGCCGGCGACCACAGCATCCTCGGCCGGTATGCCGGCGCGTTGCAGGGCCTTACGGAACCCAATGGCGCGATCCCGTCCGGACACGCTATCGGGACGTCCTGAGATGTGGATCGGGTTGGTCCGGCCCGATGTGATCAAATGCTCGGCCATGGCCCGAGCCGCCGCCTCGTGATCCACGTCGACATAGCTGGCATCACGATCGGCACGACGATGACCCACGAGGACCACGGGCATGTCGGAGGCGCGCAAACCGTCGACAAGCGGATCGTCGATGGTGTCGGCGGTGACGATCACCCCGTCGAGCATCCCCATACCGAGGATGTGATCGAGGGTCTCCTCCTTGGTGCGGTCACCCAGCCAGAGCATCATGCCCGCCGCCTGTGAGGTGAGCGAGTCGCAGATGCCGGTGAGGAGTTGGGAGAAGTAGGCGTCCCAGAATGAGACAGGTGCCCCGCCGTGCATGACGACACCAACGACGCCCGACCGCCCGCTCGCCAGATTCCGTGCGGCGAGATTGGGTCGGTAGTTGGTGGTCTCCAGGACGTCGAGGACCTTCTGGCGGGTCTGGGGAGACACTGAACCACCGTTGATGACACGTGACACTGTCGCCCGTGAAACCCCGCTGAGCTCAGCCAGATCATCCAGCGTCCGCGCCATCGACGCGAGACCTCCTCCTTGAAAGCGCTCTCAACATATTCGCTTTTCGCCAAGCATGTCAAGGAGTTCGTATGTGAAATAAGGTACAAATTCAGGAAAGCGCTTTCAGAGGTATAGTCGCCGGTCACCCGAGAGGAGGACGCGCAGGCAGTGCAGGCAACGCCGTTTCTGACCGGTGTCAACTATTGGCCGCGCCGCAAGGCGATGTATTGGTGGTCCGACTTCGATCCCGCTGAGGTCGCCGAGGAATTCGACCTGATCGCCGACCTCGACATGGACGTCGTGAGGATCTTCCTCCTCTGGGACGACTGGCAGGAGACCCCCGAATCCGTCTCCCCGGAGCGCCTTCGAGACCTCGGTGTGGTTCTCGATCTCGCCGCTGGGCGCGGACTCGGTCTCGATGTCACCTTCTTCACCGGGCACATGAGCGGACCGAATTGGGCACCGCGCTGGCTCCTCGACTCGGGAGCTCGCCAACCTTCGCCACACGTTCGTCAGGTCTTGAGCCGCGGGCGCGTCGTTGACAGCGCGTATCGCAACATGTTCCACGACCCGGAGGCTCTCGCCGCCGAGCGGCTCCTGCTTGAGACCGTCGTCGGGGAGTATGGGAACCACCCCGGAGTGTGGATGTGGAACCTCGGCAACGAACCCGATCTCTTCGCCTACCCGCCCTCCGAGGCGTCGGGTCGCACCTGGGCCCGGGAGATGACGGACCTGGTGCGCTCGATCGACCCCTCCCATCCCGTGACCACCGGCCTTCATTCGGCGAACCTCCTCGACAACAACGGTCTGCGGGTGGACCACGTCTTCGAAGCGGCCGACGTCGCGGTGATGCACGGCTACCCGATGTACATCCCATGGGCTCGTGGAGATCTCGACCCGGACTTCGTCCCCTACCTCTGTGCGCTGACCTCGGCTCTCAGCGGCAAGCCCTGCCTGGCAGAGGAATGGGGCGGTTGCACCGCCCCCGATGGAGGTGAATCGACGACTTGGGCCTGGACCTCATACGGCCGAGACCGTGCCCAGTTCATGGCCAACGAGGACGAGTTCGCCGAGTATGTGGCCGCGACGCTCCCCCGGCTCGTCGACGTAGGGTCGACCGGGGCATTCCTCTGGTGTTTCGCCGACTATGCCCGGGAACTGTGGGACCGCCCACCTTGCGACGACGCCGGGGCCAAACACGAGCGCCACTTCGGTCTGGTCCGGCCCGACGGGTCCTTGAAACCGCACGCCCGGGCCATCAAGGATTTCTCAGCCACCAAGCCGATGGTCGTCGAACCGTCTCGGTCGGTGATCCTCGACATCGATGCCGACGAGTTCTATCGGGCTCCTTCCCACCACGCCAGACGTCTCTATGAGAGCTTCTAGGTTGCTCGTTGCACTTCTTGTCATGGCGGTGGCCGCCTGCACGGGCACCGAAGTCTCGGAGACGCCGCGAACGCCGTCGTCGATCACGACCCCCGTCGAGGCCGGTCCGAGCATCGAATCGGTCAGTTCAGACACCTTCGAGTTAGCCAGCTACGAGCAGGTCGAGTTGACCGTCGATCTAACGGCGACCTACGACAACCCGTTCGACCAGAGGGAGGTGACCCTCGACGCCGCCTTCACCCACGAGGGAGGACAATCGCTCTCCATCCCCGGTTTCTGGGACGGCGATGCATCGTGGAAGGTCAGATTCACCCCCAACGAGCCCGGCTACTGGACCTATCAGATCGCCGTGACCGACAATTCTGGGACCAGCGAACCCGTTGTCGGAACCATCACTGTTGCACCTTCCGACCATCCTGGCTTTCTCCGCATCGGCGACCAGGTCGACCCCGACTACTCCCCCCGGTACTTCGCCTACGAGGACGGGACCCCTTGGTACGGGCGTGGCCATGCCGATCTCGACATGAGCCTGGGTGGCGCCGACCCGTCCGGGGACGGTTTGCGCAAGTTCAGCGAGATGGCCGAGACGGGAGAGAACTACGAGATGTGGTGGCCCCTGTGGGGCAACAACTTCATCCAGAGCACGTACTCCGAGTACTCACCGGCACAGATGGAGATCATCGACTTCGTGATGACTGACGCCGAGGCCAAGGGCATCGCGATCGTCTTCACCATGTGGGGACACCAGTTCCTTCGGACCGGAGCGCACGAGTGGGGTGACGATCGCTGGGGTTTCAACGGTTTCAACGACCTGACTGACATCGACGGCTTCTTCACTGACCCCGAGGCTTGGGCGTGGCAGGAGAACCTCTACCGCTACGTGATCGCTCGGTGGTCGTACTCTCCCGCTCTGGTCATGTGGCAGACGGTCACGGAGATCAACGGAACCGAGTCTTACGATCACACTGATGTCTGGCACGAGAAGGTCAACGCCTACTTCCAGGACAATGACCCGTTCCGACACCCGACCACTGCAACCAAGTCAGGTGCTCAGGACTGGCCGGAGGGTCATGCCTCGATGGACGTGCCCCAGGTGCACATCTATCACATTTTCGGCGAGAACCCGATCGCCGACACGGTGCACTTTGTCCAGTGGACAGAGTTGATGTGGGACCGCGAGGCGAAGCCGAACTGGGCGGGTGAATACGGGAATGAAGCCCAGGTGTACTACCCCGAGTTCATGCACAACGCCAACTGGGCGTCACTGGTCGCCGGTGCCGCCCTCACCCCCACCGAATGGAACGACAAGAGAGCGTTCGGCACGTTCGACGAACCGATGAAGCAGGACATGCGCCGATTCAGCGACTTCGTCGAGCAGGTGCCTCTCGTCGTGTACGACCCCGAGCGCGTCGAGGTCATCACCTCGGATCCTGCAGTGCGTGGGTGGGGTCTCATCGGCGATCGGGGTGGTGTCGGGTGGGTGCAGGACTTCGCATTGGAAACCGCGACCATGGAGGAGATCCGCGCCGACCGGACCGTGAGGTCCGACGTGAACGTCACATTCGACCCGGTCTCTGCCGGCACCTGGAAGGTGACTCCGTATGACACGTGGACCGGGGAATGGTTCAGCGAGATTGTCATCGATTGTCCTGGAGGACCTTGTCAGATCTCTCTACCGGACTTCCACGCAGACCTGGCGCTGCACCTGGAGCGCTAAGTGCCGAGTACGTGTCCGATCCCAGCCACGACCTCATCGACGACTATCTCGAGTGGCCGGGTGTTGTCTACTTCCAGGTCGGCCAGTTTCTCCAGCCAGCGGCGACGGCTCTCGTCTCTCGCCTGTCGCTCCCCGACGTCGATGGGGCGGCGATGACTGCCGGCGCCGCGACGTTCAGTCGCCACCTCCGGAGGAACTCGAAGCCACACGGTGAAGTGCGCATCGAGGAGACGTCTTCCTTCGTCCTGATCCACGACGCTGGCCGCGGGAGCGATGACCGCCGGTCGGGCGCAGCCTGTCATCTCGACGAATACCCCCAGCTCGACCTCATGAAGCGCAGGGACTCCGTCTTCACGCGCGATCTCGGCGCCGGTACGGCCCCCTGCCGACTCGATCTCGGTATCGGAATCGAAGAACGGGACCTCCAGCCGACTGGCGAGGGCTCGCCCCAAGGTCGTCTTACCGACACCCATGGCCCCGACCAGCACGACGTGTCTGACGTCATGACCGGTTTGTTCCTGAGAAGCACTCATGATGCAACGGCACCGTAGGCGATCTTGGGCCCTCGTCGCACTGGCCGTGACTGCAATTGCCGGATGCACTCAGTCCCCGATCTCCCAGACCACAACAACCACTTCGGCACCCCAGACCAGCACGACAGGGCGGGGCGAAATGGCTGGAATGGTTCCCCTCGAGGATCACGTCACCGGGCTCACCGGCATCCGCCCCGAGGACTGGGAAGAAGTGGGCTATGGCACATTCCTCATCGAAGAGGAAGTCGGATTCGGAAACTTCACCACCCAGTTCATTCCCGGAGCAACTGAGAACGACGTATTAGCCACTGTCATCGAGCTCATCGGCGGCCTACCGGTCGAGGAGCTCCCCGGTTATCAGGGCGAGCATCACACCTTCGACGTTTTCGGATATGAGTCGGCCGGAGGGGTCTTCGATGGCACGCTAGGTCGGGGAAGAGTCGCAATCAGCGAAAGCGAGATTGGCGTCTACGTCGTCGGCCTCGCAGTAGGACCGGATCATCCCGACAGCGTGTGGTCGGACATGTTCGAGCCGGCGTTGGAGGCTCTCGGCTCCTGGGGCAGCGCCGAGGCGGGCCTGGGATCGCCCGGCTCGGATGCCCCGTATCTGGACCGAGACCTCTCGCCTGAGCAACGAGTCGAAGACCTGATCGGGCGGATGACATTGCGCGAGAAGCTCGGCCAGATGACCCTCATCGAAAAGAACAGCCTCCCTTCCGGAGCCGTCACCGTCTACGGGCTTGGGGCCGTGCTCTCGGGAGGAGGCGGGAGCCCGGAGCGAAACGACGCGGCGGCCTGGGCGGAGATGGTCGATCAGTTCCAGGCGGAGGCCCTCGCCGCCCGGTTGAGGATCCCGATTCTCTATGGGGTCGACTCGGCGCACGGTCACGGGAACCTCATGGGGGCGACGATCTTCCCCCACAACATTGGTCTCGGCGCCACGGGCGACCCGAACCTCGTGGAGCAGATCGGGCGCGCCACGGCCGTGGAAACTGCCGCCAGCGGCATCCGATGGAACTATGCGCCCGTGCTGGCAATCCCGTCTGACATCCGGTGGGGCCGGACCTATGAGGTCTACTCACAGGACCCCTCAGTGGTCTCCGAGCTCGGTGCCGCTTACGTCCGCGGCCTGCAAGGAGAGTCCCTGGACGAAGGGACGTCGGTGCTCGCCACCGCCAAACACTTCATCGGCGACGGATCCACAGTGTTCGGTTCATCCACCACCAACGCCTACCTCCTGGATCAGGGGGTGACTCCCGATGACCCGGACCTTCTCGAACAGCTCATCCTCCCCTATCGGGAGGCCATCGACGCCGGGGTCGGCTCGGTGATGGCTTCGTTCTCGTCGTGGGGCGACACCAAGGTGCACGCGGACAGACAGCTCCTCACCGGCGTCTTGCGCGGGGAACTCGGATTCGAGGGGCTGGCGGTGTCCGACTGGGGCGGGGTCGACCAAGTCGATGCCGACTACCACCAGGCGGTCGTCAAGTCTGTGAACGCCGGCATCGACCTCAACATGGTCCCCTACGACGCGGCCACCTACATGTGGACGCTGGCAATGGCCGTCGCATCAGGAAACATCACCGAAGAGCGAATAGACGAAGCAGTTCGGCGGGTCCTCCTCCCCAAGTTCCGGCTGGGATTGTTCGAGGAGCCGTCGTCGGATCCGGCTCTGCTCTCACGAGTTGGCGCAGAGAGGCATCGCACTCTGGCACGCGGCGCCGTGGCGGCTTCGGCGGTCCTTCTCAAGAACGACGGTGTGCTTCCCCTCGACGACTCCGCCGACACCATCTTCCTCTCCGGAAACGCCGCCGATGACGCGGGGATCATGGCGGGCGGTTGGACCATCACCTGGCAAGGACGGTCAGGTGACATCACAGGCGCCACCACCCTTCGTGAGGCGATCGAGGAACGACTCCCTGACGCCGAGGTCATCTACAACCGGCACGGACGTCTGACCGGAGGCAACGCAGGGGCGACACCCGATGTGTGCATTGCAGCACTCGGCGAGGAACCTTATGCGGAGGGGGTCGGCGATTCGGCCGATCTCGCCCTGCCTGGGGTCGGGCTCGTCGACTCGATGATGGAGTTCTGCGACGAGATAGTCGTGGTGATCGTCAGTGGCCGACCCGTGATCATCACCGACCACGTCGACTCGTGGGACGCGGCCGTGGCCGCCTGGCTCCCCGGGAGTGAGGGAGCCGGTCTCACCGACGTGCTCTTCGGTGACGTCCCTTTCACGGGGAGACTCCCCCTGGACTGGCCGGCAAGCGTCGACGACCTGCCACTGGGCTCCTCGCCCAATCCGCCCCTGTTTCAGATGGGTCACGGGCTCACTGGTTCAGATTGACCACGACGTTCCCCAATTGGTCCGTCCTCAGCACCTCGGCCCCGCTAGCCACGAGGGTCTCGATGACCCAATCCGCCGGATGCCCGAACTGGTTTGGTCCCACAGAGATGACCGCTTCGTCGGCACCCACACCCGTTAGCCAGTCGGGAGAAGATGTCGCCGCACCCTGGTGTGGGACCTTGAGCACGTCCGCTCTCAGGTGCGCCAGATCGGTCTGTGCCACGACTTCGATGTCACCGGCGAGCAGCATCGTCCGGGATCGACCAACCGCGGTGATCACTATCGACTCGTCGTTCGGAGACTTGTAGGGACGTACCGGTCCCTCGACATGCAGATCGATGTCGCCCAGGTCATAGGACATGCCAGGCGCAGGCGACGTCGTCGGGACGCCCCGCTGCTGCAGGGAGCTACGGAACCGTCGTGAACTCTCCGTCTCGTGGACGCCATCACCGATCCACACCTGGCCGACTTCCATACCGGCGACGACGTCGAGCAGACCGGTGACGTGGTCGGCGTGGACATGAGTCAGTACAACGAGGTCGAGCCGGGTCACGCCATATTCAGCCAGACGCTCCATGATGAGCACCCCGTCCGGACCGCCGTCGACGAGGGCATAGCGTCCATCACCTCCGCTCAGGAGGATCGAGTCTCCCTGGCCCACCTCCAACACCGCCACCTCGCCGCCGTCCAATCCGAACCTCAGCGGAAGAAGCAGGAGAGCGACTCCGATCGCCACCGGAACGACGAGATAGGTCGTCGTGGAGGGCCATCGCAGCAAGACCATGGCAACAACCAGCACGGCGACCAGTCCGAGTGGCTGTAACTGGGGTAGACCCGCCGCGGATCTCGCAAGCACCAACACCATCTCCGCCGCCAATTCCGCCGGAGCGATCAGTGGGGAGAATCCCATGGCTCCGATCGCGCCCAGTGCCGTTGCGACAGTCACCATTGGAGCGGCGAGCAGATTGACCAACGGAGAGGCAAGGGGAACAGAACCGAAGTGCACGAGGATGAGCGGGGCCACTGCCACCTGCGCAGCAACGGTCACCGCCAGGGCGCGTCGGATCTTCCCCGACACCGGCCATCTCGTCCCAACCAGGACACCGGCGGTGGCTGCCACCGACAACTGGAAACCAACATTGGACGTCAGAGCGGGATCGACTACCACCAGGAGGGCGACTGCGAGTCCGAGCAGTTGCCAGGACTCGAGGACGATCCCTACCAATCGACCAGTCAGAACAGATGCCGCCATCACTGACGCCCGCATGACGGACGGCTCGAACCCGGTGGCCGCCGCATAGATGGGGAGTCCGGCCAGGCCGACGACCGCGCGTCGTCTCGGCCCCCAGGCCAGGGGTCCGGCGAGTACCGCCAGCAGGGTCAGGAACAGAATCACGTTCGAGCCTGACACGGCGACGAAGTGGGAGAGTCCGCTCCTCCGCATCGCCGCCTGGTCGGGCTCACTCACGTGGGTGGTGTCACCGATCAAGAATCCGGCGAGAAGGCCGCGTCCGGCGTCGAACGGCTCCAGCGAGGTCATCACCCTGCCTCGAACAGCCTCACCGGCACGGTGCAGCCAGAAGTCGCTTGGACGGACGAGATCTATCCTGGCTACGTCGAGGGTCGATCCATATGGTCGTCCCGCTGCCATGCCCGGCTTCCCATCGAGAAGCCCGTCGACAATCAGATCGTCTCCCCGGCTGGCGTCGATGACCGATGCCGACAGGAGAACCCTCGTGCCGGCGATCTCGCCCAGAGCCCAGGGTCCGTACCGGCCCGATCTCGGCTCTGCGACCAGCGTCACCACACCCTCGTAACGACCGGCTTCAACCGGATAGGGCGCCGGCTGACCGACGGTCGCCATCACGATCCAGAGGGCGGCCGCACCGAACAACCAGGGTCGGGAGACGGATGGCGGCAGAACCGCGCCGAGTTTCACGGACGCACGAGGTCGCGGATCGAGGCGAACTTCGCCTCACCGATTCCGGGCACCTGAAGGAGATCCTCGACCGCCTGAAACGGACCGTGGATGTCCCGATGAGAGACGATCCTCTCCGCCAGCACCGGGCCCACGCCGGGCAACTCCTCCAATTCGGCCTCCGTTGCCTGGTTGAGAGAGATGAGACGGTCGACGGCACCGGTGCCCGATGAGACTCCTGCGGCCCCCCTTCCCGGGACGACGATCTGTTGACCGGCACTCAGCGGCGCGGCCAGATTCAAGCCGTCGGGGTCGGAGCTCACCAGAAGGCCCCCGGCCGCAGCCACGGCGTCGGCAACGATCGCTCCTTCGGGGACGCTCACCACTCCGGGGTTGGCAACCAGACCGGCGACGTGGACATCGATCATCGATGCGGACGCGACGCTGGCGGCAGTCGAGTCCGTCACACCCCCTTGGGGCCGATCGGACCAACCGAAAAATCCACCCACCACGAGTGCGCCACAGCAGAGAAGACCGGAAAGGACAAGACGGTTCGACGACTCCCCCATCGTCTACTCATTACCTACTCCAGTCGACGGGTTGAACCCCCTCGAAGCACTAGGGTCACCCGCCCATGATCGACGTCGCGGCTTATCGGGTCCCCGAGGGTGCCCAATTCGATCTCAGCTCCCACGATCCGGGCTCCAAGGCCGGTTTCGCAGGG
This sequence comes from Acidimicrobiia bacterium, assembly GCA_035762545.1. GTDB lineage: Bacteria > Actinomycetota > Acidimicrobiia > Spongiisociales > ZC4RG35 > JANQRA01. The sequence continues at coordinate 13,618 of DASTOM010000023.1, read as the reverse complement.
CAGAAAAAGGATGGGAGGGTGGCCCTCGAGGGTCTGAAACGTCACCTCGCAGAGCTTCAGCGACGTCTCTGGGCCGAGTCCAAGCAGTCGTTGCTGGTGGTCCTGCAGGCGATCGACACTGGCGGAAAGGACGGCACCATCCGTCATGTTTTCAGCGGGGTCAACCCTCAGGGTGTTCGTGTCGTCAGCTTCGGCAAGCCCAACGACCGTGAGCTCGCCCAGGACTATCTCTGGCGCATTCATCGGGAGACACCAGCCGATGGCTTCATCAAGGTGTTCAACCGCTCCCACTACGAGGACGTGCTTGTCGTCAGGGTCAAGGAACTGGTTTCCGATGATGTGTGGTCGCGTCGCTACCGCCACATACGTGAGTTCGAGCGCATGCTCAGCGACGAGGGCACGACCATCGTCAAGTTGCACCTCCACATCTCAAAGGACGAGCAGAAGAAGAGGCTGCGTTCCCGTTTGGAAAAGCCGAACAAGAACTGGAAGTTCAACAAGGCGGACCTCGCCGACCGGGAGCTCTGGGAGGACTACCAGCGTGCGTTCCAGGACGCGATTCAGCAGACCTCGACCGACTACGCCCCGTGGTACGTGGTTCCCGCGAACAGGAAGTGGTACCGAAATCTGGTGGTCTCGTCGATCCTGATCCAGACCCTCGAGGCGATGAGCCCGCGGTACCCCGAACCGGAGTCAGGGCTCGAAGACGTCGTGATCGTCTGAAGTCCCTCAGGCGAGCTTCGACAACCGGGCCGCGATCTGTCTCGCCTCCACCTCGGCGGTAACGTCGAGATAGGCCTGCCGGGCGCTCTTGCCTCCGACACGACCCTTGACGTAGTCCGTCACGTATCTGGTGGAGAAGCCCACGTAGCCGCGGTCGTGGAACTGGCGGACGTGGACGAGCTCGTGGATGACGAGACCGGCCAGCCGTTTCGGCTCCGCGTGGAACATCTCGGGGTTCACGAACACCACCCGGCCGTAGGTGACGCCTTTGATGCCCTGGCGCCAGGTGGCCATCATCAGCCTCGACGCCGGCCAGATGTTGACCCGGTCGGGGTTGACCGGGAGAAGAGTCACCCTCAGCTCGTCGGTGTCGAGACCGGCCCGACGAAGGATCCGTCCCGCGTTCATACGGCGGTCCGCGCTATCCGACCACGACGTTGACGAGGTTCGGGGGGCGGGCGATCACCCGCCGCACCTCCTGGCCGTCGATCCAGTCCTGGATCTTCTCCGATTCGAGCGCAAGCTGCTCGGCCTGCACGGCTGTGATGTCGGCCGACACATCGAGACGGTCGCGCACCTTTCCGTTGACCTGGATCACCAACGTCACCGTCTCCTCTCGGGCCAGTTCCTCGTCCCAGGACGGCCAGGCCTGAGTGGCCAGCATCCCACCAAACCCGTTGTCCTCCCACATCTCGTGGGCGATGTGTGGGGTCATGGGCGCCAACAGCAACAGAAGGAGGCGGAGTACCTCGCGATGTGTTGCCGCGATCGGCTCGTCCCCGAGGTAATCGCTGAACTCGTTGGAGAGCACCATCAGGGCCGGCACTGCCGTGTTGAAGTGGAATCGGTCGATGTCCTCGGTGACCTTGCGCACCGTGCGATGAGCCAGACCAAGCAGATCCCGGTCGCGATCGTCGGGCTCACGCTCGATGAACTCCCATTCGTCCCCGGCGATCTTCCAGACCCTCTCGAGGAATCTGCGGGTCCCGTCGACTCCGTTCTCGTTCCAGGCGGCATCGTCGGTGGGCGGCCCCATGAACAAGTGGTAGAGCCGAAGGGCATCTGCCCCGTGGGATGCGAACAACTCGACCGGGTCGACGACGTTGCCCTTCGACTTGGACATCTTTGCGCCGTCGAGGGTGATCATCCCCTGGGTGAACAACCGACTGAACGGCTCTTCGACACTCGCCATCCCCATGTCATGGAGGACCTTGGTGATGAAACGGGCGTAGAGGAGATGGAGGATGGCGTGCTCGATACCACCGATGTACTGGTCCAACGGCATCCAGTACGCAGGCTTGGGTGGGTCGAAGATCGCCTGGTCATTTCCGGCGTCCGGATAGCGGAAGAAATACCAACTCGAATCCACGAACGTGTCCATCGTGTCGGTCTCCCGTTCTGCCGGGCCCTGACATTGGGGACAGGTCGTCTCCACGAACTCGGGAACGGCCGCCAGCGGCGAGCGTCCCTTGGGCAAGTAGTCCTCGATGTCGGGGAGGAGCACAGGTAGTTGGTCCTCGGGGACCGGTACCAGACCACAATCCGGACAGTTCACCATCGGGATCGGACACCCCCAATATCGCTGCCGTGAGATGAGCCAGTCGCGCAGGCGATAGTTGATCGTGGCCTCTCCGATCCCATTTTCGACCATCCAGTCGATGATCCGGGCCTTGGCTGCCGCCATGTCGAGCCCGTCGAGGAAACCCGAGTTGATCGTCGGGCCGTCGCCGACGTAGGCCTCCCCGTCCCAATCGTCTGGGGGTTGGACGGTGCGGATGATGTCGATCCCGTACTTGGTGGCGAAGTCCCAGTCACGCTGATCTTGTCCGGGGACGGCCATGATCGCTCCCGTCCCGTATCCCATCAGCACGTAGTCGGCGATGTAGATCGGCACCTTGCGACGGTTGACAGGGTTGATTGCGTAGGCACCGGTGAAGACCCCGGTCTTCTCCCCCTCGGCCAGCCTCTCGATCTCGCTGACACGGTTGGCGGCCGCTATGTACTCCCGGGCTGCCAACTCGGTCTCGCTGGCTGTGATCAGGGACTCGACGAGTGGATGCTCCGGTGCGAGGACGCAGAAGGTCATCCCGAACACCGTGTCGGGCCGGGTGGTGAAGACTTCGAACGAGCCGCCACCGTCGACCTCGATGGTGAACCTCGCTCCCTCGGAGCGCCCGATCCAGTTGCGCTGCATCGTCTTCACCCGCTCGGGCCAGTGGTCGAGGGTCTCGATGTCGGCGAGGAGCCGGTCGGCGTAGTCGGTGATCCGGAAGAACCACTGGGCCAGGTTCTTGTGAATCACCGGTGTGTCACATCTCTCACAGAGCCCATCGATGACCTGCTCGTTGGCCAGGACCGTCTGATCCTTCGGGCACCAGTTGACCGGGGCCTCCTGCTTGTAGGCGAGGCCGCGTTTCCACATCTCGAGGAACAGCCACTGGTCCCAGCGATAGAACGTCGGGTCGTGGGACGCCAACTCCCGGTCCCAGTCGTACATCGATCCCAGCCGTTTGATCTGTGCCCGCATCGTGGCGATGTGGGCCTCGGTGTTGATCCGGGGGTGGACACCACTGCTGATGGCGGCGTTCTCGGCGTTGAGACCGAAACTGTCCCATCCCATCGGCGACAACACGTTGAATCCGTTCATGGTCTTGTACCGGGTGAGCAGGTCTCCGTAGGTGTAGTTGCGGACGTGCCCCTGATGGATCGCACCCGACGGATAGGGGTACATGCACACGTTGTAGAACTTGGGACGCGACGGATCCTCGTGGACATAGAAGGTCCGGTCGGCCTCCCAGATCCCCTGCCATTTCGCTTCGATCGCTTTGTGGTCGTACGACATCGGAACAGATGAGAGTAACTGTTGATGCCATGATGGTCGCCGGAGCAAATCAGGAGAACTCAATGGGAATCGAACGAGTTGGTGTGATCGGCGGAGGTCTGATGGGATCGGGGATCGCCGAGGTCTGTGCCCGGGCCGGCAGCTCTGTCGTCGTCCACGAGGTCGACGCCTCCACCGCCGAGGCCGCGTTGGGTCGGATCCAGAAATCACTGGACAGGGCGGTCGAACGGGGAAAGTTGGCGGCCGACGAGTCTGCAGACATCCTCAGCCGGATCACCCTGTCGACCGACCTCGAGGAGCAGGCCGATCGTCAACTCGTGATCGAGGCAGCCACAGAGAACGAGCCGATCAAGAGGTCGATCTTCAGTGATCTCGACGAGATCGTCGCCGACCCGGAGGCGATCCTCGCCTCCAACACGTCGTCGATCCCGATCACCCGTCTCGCCGCGGCGACCACCCGCTCCCAGTCAGTGGTCGGGCTCCATTTCTTCAACCCGGTCCCCGTCATGGCATTGGTCGAGTTGGTGACAACGGTCCGCACGGCCGAGAAGACACAGCAACGTGCGAGGGAGTACGCCGAAGGGTTGGGGAAGACGGTGATCCTGGCCAAAGATCGCGCCGGATTCGTCGTGAACATGCTGTTGGTGCCGTACATGCTCGCGGCGATTCGAATGTACGAGGCGGGGGTCGCTTCCGCCGAAGACATCGATACCGGGATGCGGCTCGGGGCCAATCACCCTATGGGACCGCTCGAGCTCACCGACTTCGTGGGACTGGACACGACCAAGTTCGTTGCCGACGTGCTCTTCGATGAGTTCAAAGAACCACTCTACGCATCACCGCCCCTGCTCACCCGCATGGTCGAGGCCGGTCTAAATGGCCGGAAGAGCGGCGAGGGCTTCTACCGGTACGACTGAGGCCCGACGATCACTCACCTCGAACCTGCACCGCGTCCCGAAAACCCGCCGCCTATGCAGACTCGACGCCGAGAGACGGAGAGCGGTCTCTCGTTGGGTCGATCGGCTCAAATGAGCGGTTTGAGTCTGTGGACTCATGACAGCCTCGCGATCCACAGGCATAGTCGGCTGATTACTCCTGCGGTTGGTGGAGAGAGGCGGAAAAGAGTGACTTACGGTCTTGCTGGGACCTCATATCAGGGCGGAAGCTCCGAGCTGAGCGAGATACTGCTCCTCATCGAGATGCGCTCCGAGTCGACAGACGGCTGGCATCGAGAGAGCGCCCGATTGTTCGCCATCGACACCGCACTCACTGTCGTCAGACGCAACATCGCCGCCATGGAGGATCGGGACCGGCATAACGTGACCCGCCACCTACATGAGGCGAGAACCCTCACGGTCGCCGGGCGGGACGACGAGCTCGACTTCGTGCTCGCCGGTCTCGAAGCCAACCTCCACGCTGCGGACTCAGATCGTCGGCGTCGTGTCTGGATCACGGCCATGGACGCCCTCCTGTCCAGCCCATACCGGGCGGCACTCGTGTCCACCCGGAACGCCCTGATGTTCGGGGCTACCGACGTCTTCGCCGACCTTCGAGGGCTGCTGCGGGAGCGTCTCATCGCCAGGCTCGAAGAGGGCAGCCTCCTCGCCGACCGGGTGATCCCCCTGATCCTCAGCGCCTAGCGACAGCCTCCCTCAGATCGGCCTGGACCGGAGTGTGTCCCTGATCTCGGTCAACACTTCCAGTTCGGTGGGGCCCGCGGCTTCTTCCTCGAGGTCCGTCCCAGAGCGCCGCTTGTAGGCGTTGTAGGGCTTCACGATGAATAGGAAGACCGCAAGCGCAGTGAGGATGAACACCACGGCTGTCGTGACGAATGCGCCGTAGGTGATGATCGACTCGCCGACCTCCACCTGGAGCGCATCGAAGTTGGGCTCTCCGAACGGGATCGCCACGATCGGCATGATGACGTTCTCGACGAGGGAGGTCACCACCGACTGAAAAGCGACCCCCATGATGAAACCCACAGCCAGCAGGATGACATCTCCCTTGGCGATGAACTCTCTGAACTCCTTGAACATGGGCCAGACCCTACCCAGGCCGGTCTGACCTCAATCCGAGAAACGCTGGACGAGAGTGCGACCGAAATCGGCCAGTGCCTCACGTAGCTCAGGAGGCTCCTCCACCTCGAACCGGAAGGGGAGACTCAGCAGATACCGGGTGAGCCAGGAGATCTCGTCGGCCCCGATGATGAGACGGCTCGACTCTCCGTCGATGGGTTCGATGGTCCCTACCGTCGGGGCCACGACGCGTCTCGCCTCGGCTTCGTCGGCATCTAGAACCACCGAGGCGCGAAAGTCCCACGACTCGATGGTGATCCCCCGCTGGACGAACTCCACGGGATCTGGTCCCGGGCGGGTCCGAGCCCTGATACCGGTGGCCATAGGATCATTGAGCCGATCGAGACGGAAGGTGCGCCAGTCGTCCCGGTCGAGGTCGAATGCCACCAGGTACCACCGGCGCCCGGCATGGACGAGGCGGCTCGGCTCCACGTGCCGGTCCGACTCTCGGCCTTCGTTGTTCACATAGCCAAAGCGGAGACGCTCCCGGCGACGGATCGTGGCCGCGACTTGGGCGATATCGGCGTGGTCGACGTCCGATCTCGACCCTCCGAGCAGCGAGGTGGTCGCCTCCGAGATGTCCTCCAGCCGGGATCGGAGCCTTGGGGGGAGAACGTGCTCGAGCTTGGTCAGGGCGGACAGCGACGCCTCCTCCAAACCTCCAACGGCCGACGTGGCCGACACCCGAAGACCCAGGGCCACGGCCACTGCCTCCTCATCGTCGAGGAGGAGCGGGGGCAGCTTTCCCCCCGAACCGAGCCGATATCCCCCACCGGGGCCCGCCAGAGCCTCCACCGGATAGCCCAGGGCACGGAGCCGGGTGATGTCTCGGCGGATGGTGCGAGGGGTCACCTCCAACCGTCTGGCCAGTTCCTCAGAGGTCCAGTCGATCCGGCCCTCGAGGAGCCCGAGCAGTTTGAGCAGTCGTTCCGCAGAGTCCATCAGAGATGATGCTCCCACATTATGCGGACTGATCCTGTCCGCATTTACCGGTAGCTTCGCAGGTATCGGGAGACAGAAGGAGATCGAGGTGATGTACCTCTACGACCACAAAACAGCCAAGCGTCTACATGAAGAGAGGGTCAATCGCTCCCTGGCTCGGAGCCGGCGCGGGACCTACCCGATCGACGGTTTCGTCCGGCCCCAACCCGAGGCCGGAGCCGACATCGTGGAGATCGAGTTCGGCACCTGGTGTGAATCGATCGGAGCCTGATCATGACTCACTGGAGTCACCAGACCGTAACCACCGACGGGCCGATGACGGCACACCCGCTGACGCCGGATCGCCTGGTGGACATGGATGAGGTCTTCGGCCAGCGCGGAGTCGCCCGGAGGTGCTACTGCATGCACTGGAGAAGACCCGATGGGGGGTACGACGACGAGCGTGACAACAGGGATCGCTTCCAGGACATCGCACTCGAAGGCCCACCGCCTGGTCTGCTCGGATACGTCGGCGATGATCCCGTCGGTTGGGTGCAGGTCGGGCCGAGGGCCCAGTTCCCCACCCTGGGACGGAGCCGCTTGTTCAAGCCGGTTGATGACGTCGAACCGTGGACGATCAACTGCTTCGTCGTGCGCACCGGACAGCGCAGGAAGGGAATCGGACGTGGACTTCTCGAGTCCGCGATCGAGTTCGCCAAGCACAACCAAGCCGAGGTGATCGAGGCCTACCCGGTCGACGGAACCCGTGAATCGGTGGTGGACTACTTCACCGGCACGTACGGTCTCTTTGCCGATTACGGATTCACCGAGTTGCTCCGTCGCAACGACACGAGACCCATCGTGAGGCTGACGCTCTAGGTCAGCCTCCACTCACAGCGTTGAGGACGCGCACTTCGGAGCCTTCTCCCACGACCGTGTCCAGACCGGCCCGGTGACCGTCGACGAAGATCGACACGTGGGGTCGAATCTCGCCACGGTCATCGAGGACATGGTTCTTGATCCCGGGGTGCGCGGCGAACAGATCGGCCAGTGACCTGGCGACGGTCCCGTCACCGACCTGGTGACGGATCTCGGTGTTGGCGGCGTCGGCCAACATCCGGGGGAGGCGAATCGTCGCGGTCACCCGAGGACCTTGACCGCTCCGATTCTGGGGAACGATGCCCCGAGCTCGGTCCAGGTGTCACCGTTGTCCCCGGTCAACCAGACCTTCCCTCCGGTCGTGCCGAAACAGAACGTGCCACGGTCGTCGCCGTCGAAGGACCCGCGCAAGACCCCGGTGAACTGTGGGTCGTCCCTCCAACCGGTGCCGGAGACCTCCCACGTGTCTCCATCGTCGTCGGATCGGTACACCCGCAGCCGACCCTCGACAGGAATCCGGTTGGCGTCGGCTTCGAGAGGTACCGTGAAGAGCCGGCCGCTGCCATCGTCGCGCCACATCACGAAACCAAAGTTCGCGGGGAGCCCGGACTCGATACGGGTCCAGTTGTCGCCGCCGTCGTCGGTTCGATAGACGCCGGAGTGATCCTGACGCCAGATCCGGAACGGGTTTTCCGGATCGTGGGCCACGCAGTGCACGCAATAGCCCACCTCTGGCCTCGGGCTCTCCTCCGGTGCCCCGACGAAGTTCACGCCGTCGTTGCGGGGTTCCCAGGTTGCGCCACCGTCGTCCGAACGGAAGACCCCGACAGCCGAGATGGCCACCCACTGGTGTTCGCCGTCGATCCATATGCGATGAGCACACAGACCACCGAGCCCCGGTTCCCAATCGGACCGGGTTCGGTGCTCGTTCAAGCCGTCGACCGGCGACCAGGTGACACCACCATCGTCGGAGGTGAAGAGACCGGCGTGGGCCACCCCGGCCCAGACCCGCTCGCCGACGGTCCGGAACGTCCAGATCTGCTCCATCGCCCGATCGCTGTCCTCCGGCCATGCCGGTGGCGAGTCGGTTTGCTCCCAGTTCTCGAAATCTGCGCTGCGGTGCACACCGACGCCGAACCAGTTGCTCCCCACGGCGGCAAGGTGGGTACCGTCCGGGGCCGTCCCGAAAGCCGTCACCTTCCATCCAGGGAACATCGGACCGGACACCGACCAATCATCGCCGGTGTCGTCGAGGAGATAGGCACCCTTCTCGGTGCCGATGGCGATTCTCATGGCGCCTCAACGGTAGCCACCACACAATGCCCGGCCTTCAACAGAGTGGCCTACGTAGGCTCGCTCCGGTCATCCCAACAGAAAGGGCCCAGATGACTGATCGTGAGAGCCTCGCCAATCGCGCGGGCGCGGTTTCGGGCATCTATCAGACGATCGCCATCGTGGTGATCATCCTCGGCATCCTTGGCGTCGTGGCGGGCTTCATCCAGGCCATCGCCGACGCCGACGATGTCTTCGTGGGAATCATGGGCGGCCTTCTGGTGGCTCTGGTGATCCTGGTCTACGTGGTTGTGGCGTGGGCCGGCATCCAGATGTTCGCCCTCGTCGCGGGCTACATCCATCAACGCACCAAGCCCGGAAGCGACCTGTGACCGACGTCACCCCACATCAGTAGAAACCCCCCGGTGTCTGCCAGGGGTCGCGTTTGGGGACGATGTTGCAGCCACGTCTAGCGTCGTGCCGGCATGAGACCAGAGAACCCCGTCACGATCGTCACCGCAGCAGGAAAGGGCATGGGGGAGGCCATCTCCCGATTGCTCCACTCCGAAGGACACCAGTTGGTCCTGATGTCCAACTCAGGCGGCGCGGCCTCCCTGGGTGAGGAACTCGGATGCGACGCTATCACCGGGTCTGTCGCCGATCCGGCTGATCTGAAACGAGTGGTGGATGTCGCACTCGGCTCGTTTGGCAGGATCGACTCCGTCGTCAACAACACCGGCCACCCGCCTAGTGGCGACCTCCTCGCTCTCACTGACGAGGATTGGCATATGGGTCTCGATCTGGTGCTCCTCAACGTCGTTCGCATGTCGCGGGTGGCGGTTCCACACATGGGACGTGGAGGATCGATAGTGAACATCTCGACTTTCTCCGCTTTCGAGCCGGATCTGGCGTTTCCGGTGTCGTCCACCCTGAGAGCGGGACTCGGCTCCTTCGCGAAGCTCTTCGCCAACCGGTACTCCGCCCATGGGATCCGGATGAACAACGTGCTGCCGGGGTTCATCGAGAGCTACGACGTCAACAGTGACACCCTCGCCCGGATCCCGATGGGCAGGTCGGGTCAGGTCGCAGAGGTCGCTGGAACCGTCTCGTTTCTCCTGTCGGATGCGGCCGGATACATCACCGGTCAGAACATCCGGGTCGACGGCGGGATCACGCGCTCGGTATGAGTCGGGTGCTGGTGGTGGGCGGCGCAGCGGTGGGATGGGCCACTGCGTTCCACCTGAGAACAGTCGCCCCCGAAGTCGAGGTCACCGTGATCGAGAAGGACCCAAGCCTCAGGTTCTCATCGACGATGTTGTCGGACGGGAATGTCCGGATCCAGTTCAATCTCGAGGAGAACATCCTCATCTCGAAGTACGCCATGGAGTGCCTCGAGACCTTTGGGACCGACATGGCGATCGGTGACTTCTCCCCTGATCCGGCGATGCGCAGGCAAGGCAACCTGTTTCTTGTCGACGAGGACGGAGCGGAGCACGCCAGGAGGGGGCTGGAGACCCAGCATCGGCTGGGTTGCGAGTCGATCTGGCTCGACATGCCGGAAGTCACCTCGAGGTGGCCTGCTCTGGCCACCGATCAACTGATGGGTGGCACCTTCGGCCCCAACGACGGATCGGTCGACCCTTCTGCGGTCGTCGAGGGCTACCGGCGAAACGCTCTTGCCAGAGGAGCTTCCTCGATGCGGGGATCGATCAGGTCGCTGGCTACCGCCGGTGGCGCGATCTCCGGGGTCGAGGTTGACGACGGGACGGTTCTGGAGGCCGATGTCGTCGTGGTCTGTGCCGGTGCCTGGTCACCTGGATTGCTCCAAACCGCTGGCGTCCATCTCCCCGTGGATCCCGTGATGCGCACCGTCTACGTCGTCTCCGGGGAAGTCGACGGAGCGGTGGACCTCCCGAGCTTCTTCCTTCCTTCAGGGGTGTATGTCCTACCCGAGGCGGACAACACATTCTTCATGGCCTGGTCGACAGACGCCGATCCGGTCGGTTTCGACTTCACCCCCGCCCCCAGATCGCGGTTCTACGACGTGATCTGGCCCGAGTTGGCCACGGTGCTGCCCGCGTTCGACCGTCTCGAGGTCATTCGCTCCTGGGCCGGGCTGTACGCACAAAACCGCCTGGACGCCAATGCGATCGTCGGCGAGTGGCCGAAAACGGCGGGGTTGTACATGGCCACCGGTTTCAGCGGTCATGGCTTCCAGCAATGCCACGCCATCGGTCGACACCTGGCCGAGTTGATCACCGGGTCGACACCGAGCATCGACCTGGGGCGTTTCGGCCCGGACCGGGTGCTGACCGGGACGCCGGTGTTCGAACACCAGGGTCGCATCATCTGATGAGGGCATGGTGATGGCCACCGATGGACCCGACTCTCGGCTCCGCCGCCGCATCCTCATCCTGGAATGGGGAACCATCGTGTGGAATGCGGGAGAGGCCTTCATCACCATCGCGTTGGGATCCGTCGCCGGCTCCCTCGCCCTGATTGGCTTCGGCACCGTCTCGGTGGTGGAGCTGTTCGCCTCCGGAGTGGTGGTCTGGCACCTGCGTGCCGACGAGTTCGAGCAGGACAGCCGGACCAGGCTCGCTCTTCGACTCATCGCGGTCGCTTTCGCCGTGCTCGGAGTCGTTCTCATCGTCGCCGCCGTCAACGATCTCATCTCAGGGCGACGACCAGAGGAGTCCCCATGGGGGATCGCCTACCTGACCATGACGGCGATCGTGATGTTCGGCCTGGCGATCCTGAAGAAGCGCACGGCACAGGAGTTCGGTTCTGAGCCCCTGGCCTCCGAGGCCTCGATGACTCTTCTCGACGGTGTCCTCTCGGTCACCACCTTGACCGGGCTCGCCTTGAACGCAACGCTCGGCTGGTGGTGGGCAGATCCCCTCGCCGCCGTTCTCGTCGGCATCGCCGCCCTGAATGAGGCGAGAGAGGCGTGGGAGGTATGACGGTACGCCTCGAGGAGTGGAGCTGAGGGGTTTTGAACCCCTGACCCCTTGACTGAAAGTCAGAAAGGCAGTTGCTGCCGTGGATCGCACTGCGAATCACGGAGTCTCACTCTCTCCAGGGCGTAATTGGCGAAATGGCGGTTCCTAGGAGCATCGACCGAAGAAGGTTGTCTATTCCGGAACACGAAGTCTGAGGGCTATTGGCACCCCAATCTGCACCTCGCCCGATACCGCAATCCGGCACTTGCTTGGCGAGCTCAGACCCAGGGAAATACCGAGTCGCAACAGTTGTGAGAACCCCGTCGACACATTCTCGATGAGCATCTCGAGAAGGCTCCGTTTCCTGCGGTCGGTTAGTTGAGCGGCGAGATCTCGAGTCATGTCCGGCATGACAACTGCTACGGCTTCGGCGCTGGGGCACTCACCAAGCGCCTCCGATCCGGATGGCGAGACACCCCGGACGATGTACTCCTCGTTGTCCCCACCAGAAGCGTCAATGGCACGGGTATGACCGGACCGGCACAAGTGCCCAATCGATCGGGTCAATTCGGGCTCTTCGATCCCCAACTTGGAAGCAATGTCACGTCCGTCGATCCTCCATTCGGTCTCGAGCCACAGCAATCGATGGCGTGACCGGATGGCGATAGTGATGGTGGACCATTCGAGTATCGACGTGTCCAAGCAGGTCGGCGAGCGTCTCGGGGGCAACGCCTGAAGCCGAGAGAAGGCTTGTTGCCGTATGTCGTAGGTCGCATGGCGTGAGATGCCCATCAACACCAGCCTCGTGCGCCAGCGCTGCGACGAGCCTTCGAAGGTTTGACGGATGCAGCGATGTCCCGCTCTCAGATACGAACACCAGATCTGACCACGTTGCAGGCCATCGCTCGCCCATTAGGAGCCGCTCGTGCCTCTGTCTTTGTCGATGTACGTGGCGCTTCCGACCTTCGGAGGTGGAAGTTCGAGAGTTTGCACCTTGCCAGTCTTCGTGGTCTTGACACGAGGCGTGTTTTCGATCCAAGCGAGGATTGATGTACGACAACCATTCCCGAATTCAGGTCGACGTCGAGCCAGCTGAGACCCGAAGTTTCACCGGGCCGCAAACCGAGTGTCAGAGTCGTTGCCACCCATGCCCCAAACCGATGGACTTCTAAGTCTGAAGCTACGTCAATTAGAGAATGCAAGATCCGGCTCTATTTCCGCTCGATGCGGCCGGAACGTGCCGTGTTGGAGGCACGGCGCACCTACACCACAGGACGGTGGTCCTGTGCAAGTGAACCCCTGACCGCCAGACAACAGCGATTGCCCACCCGCACGATGACGTTTCGAGGGAGTAGCCCCCCCAGAGTGGCACCCGGGATGGGGACCGGAGAGCGGGGCGCCGGTCCATTTATCTGGCTGCGGTCGGATTGCCTGATCGATCAAGGATTCCCGCATGTGGCAAACAGTCCGCTCAGACGTGTATCGGTGCGCTCGAATGGTTCCTCCGGGAAGATCTCAGGTCCCGACCAAAGGGCACCCCCTCCAGATGGCCAAACGGTTCTCGCAGACTCTCTCCACGGCCCTGGTGTATGGTCCTGGCACCTACCGTAGGAGGAAGGCCATTAGCACCGACGAGAACAAAGCTCTTGTCCGACGCTGGTTCAGCGACGTAATAACCCAGGGCGACATGAGCTCGTTCGACGCCATCTGCGCCGCGTGTCATCCTGATTTCGAGATGATTCGGGGTGTAGTCGAACCCGCTCCTCGCGGCATCGAGGGCACAAAGGAACTCATCTCGAGCATCCGTGCCTCGTTTCCGGACCTGAACGCAACCGTCGATGAGCAAATCGCAGAAGGGGACAAGGTCGTGAGCGTGGTCACGATGACCGGGACCCACCAGGGCGACTTCATGGGAATCCCGGCAACCGGGCGCTCATTCAGCATTCCAGGGGTGAGTATCTGGG
>DASTOM010000022.1:0-47883 GCA_035762545.1 Acidimicrobiia bacterium | reverse complement strand
ACCATGGCTCCTTCTTCCTACCGAAGCCTCCCGGCCTGTCCCCCTCGTGACAGGTTACTACGAAGAGTGATATGTCAACCCAGAGAGTGGTCGAACTTCTCCCTGTCAAGCATGTTCACCTTCGGCGCTCTGGATCCAGCTCCGGACCGCTTTCCAGCACGTAAACGCGGAGCCCAGTCCCTGCCTCTGGTGTCATGGACCAACTCGAAGCATGTTGGTGATACCGCTATTGACCATCCCCCAGGGCCGACTGTATAAGAGAGGGACACAGGGCGGAGAAGGCACCGCACCTCGTCTGCGAAGCTTGAGGCTTCCATTCATCTAGGCGAGCGCCATGTCAGATAACGCCCTAGGAAATCGAGAGCGGTTCCATCCGGGGAAATGAGAGCACCGCTGAAGAGGAGGGCATTATGAGGGCCTTGAAACGTTTCGGTGCGATTCTCTTGATTCTCGGGGTGGCGTCCCCGGCATTGGCCGCCCCACCGTCTACCGAGACCATCACAAATCAGGATTTGACCTTGACGGTCATAGACACACCTTTCTGTGAATCGGGGGCGACCCATGAAATCGCTCTCACCTTCAATGAGATCACTCATGTGACCGAATTCGACGATGGGCGCGTTCATTTCACCTTCACCCAGACAGGAACCTTTGATGCAGTCCCATTAGAGCCAGGTGAACAGGCCGCAACCGGGCACTTCGCGGTATGGGGAGGGTTCAACAACAACGGGAAGACCGTCAACGGTACGTTCACGTTCAACGCGAACGGGACACTCGAAGACGGCACCAGGGTGAGCACACACCTGGTTGACCATTTCAACGTGACACCCAGCGGATCGGAGTTCTTCTTCACACGCTGCCACGAGTGACCGGGGAGACCGTTCAGGTACATGAGAGCACTCTGCGACGGTTCAGGGCTCGCTCTCGTTGAAGATAAAGCGATCCAGGAGATCGACCTTCCTTCGGTCCGCTTACCGGAGTCGAACCGATGACCTGCTGATCAAGAATGAGCCGCTCATGGTCGCCCGTCCTCGCTCAGGTCCGCGTTTGCTGGTGGTCAGGGACGGCGTCGATCCGTCGACCTCCGGTTTTTCAGACCGGCGCTCTACCGACTGAGCTACCTGACCGAGTTACCCGAATCTTCGCAGAATCGGGCTTGCGGGCACGACGGGATTTGAACCCGCGACCTCCGGCTTGACAGGCCGGCGAACACTCCAGACTGTTCTACGCGCCCTGGAGCTTGCCCGGATGTTCGGGCGACCGGGCAAGTATATCCGTCCCCCCAAGCTGCTCAATATCGGCAAACGGGTTGACGGTCACCCGAATCTGGTCATCCGCCCGTTCCTGATGCGAGTTCATCACCGAGCACGCCGACAAGCGCAAGGTTGACTTCAACGTCATCGGTCAGGTCGCACTCGCCCCTGGCAGCAGCCGGAGTTCACGACTGCCGACGTAATCCAGTGAGGAGCCAAAGGGACCGCCGACTCGGCGGGCCTCTTTCACCTGGTGTCGGACTGTGATCTCATACCGCCGCCAGCACCGCCTCGAGAGGCGTGGGCACCTTGTCGAGATCCAGTGCGTCGACCATCAGAGGTGCGTATCGGATCTTGTGGTTCCCCAGCCAGCGCCAGACCTGCTGCTCCAGTGTCTTGTGACGTTGGGCGGGCTGTCTCTGAAAACGATGGAACCGCCCGATCTGGCCCTGACCGGCCATCAATTCGATGACCTTCTCTGCTCCCAGAGCTCGGATCAACTCTTCCTCCAGGTCTCGCAGGCAGACGAAGAAGCGGTCCGGGTCGAGGGCCGCTGCGAAGAGGTCCGCTTCTGCCTGGTCGCAGAGCCCCACCAGAGAAAGGCCCAGGCCTGACGACCCGAGCAGGTCGACGAACCGGTCCAGGTTGGTGGCGCCCGTGATCGGGACCACCAGAGTCCCTTCGGCTGCGAGATCGCGGTGGCGACGTCTCGCCAGAGCCTCGACTGCGCGCTGGTCGCTTGCTCCCTCGACGAGAATCGCCGCATTGGCCTTAGGGCCTTCGAGGCGAACCCGCTTCAGTTCCTCGATCAGGACGGCTCCTTCACCGCCCATCCGTTCCGGGCTCAATCGCGCCACATCGGGATGGCGACGACCCACGCCGCGACGGCGTAGATCCCGATCATGACCAACTGCATCCCTGCGGCGCCGGGGTCGACGCAGTTGGGATATCCGGCGGCCTTGCACTGGCTTATCAAGCGGTCCGATGAGCCGGCGATGACCCCACAGGAAAAAGCCAGAACCGCCCCGGCGATAGCGAATCGGCGGATGGTGTCAGTGCGTCTCTTACGGACTGCGGCTATCCAGAGGGGAAGGCCGAGCACGGCGAGAAGAGCGAGGACCGCAAATGTCGCAACCACGGTCTTGCCGAGCATCCGCCCATTGTCGTGCATTTCAGGGGGCAGAGAGCCCGAATTCGGAGACGGTCGGACTTCGTTTGCGACCGTAGAGTCGCTTGGGTGCGTGCCGCCGCCATTGCCGAGTATCGCCGACCACTAGAGGTCGGTGACTATCCCGACCCGATCGTCCCGACCGGAGGGGTGGTGTTGAGGGTCGAGGCCACCGGTATCTGTCTCAGCGACTGGCACGCCTGGACGGGGCACGAGCCCCTGCCATCGCTCCCTCATGTTCCGGGGCACGAGATGGCCGGCGTGGTCGACGAGGTCGGGCCCGGAGTGACCCGCTGGGAGGTCGGCGATCGGGTGACCGTCCCCTTCTCGGTCGGTTGTGGAGCCTGCCGGTCCTGTCGGGAAGGGCACCTCAACACTTGTGATCGGTCGTTCACCCCGGGTTTCACCCATTGGGGATCGTTCGCGGAGCGGGTCGCGATTCGGCATGCCGATCTCAACCTGGTGTCCATTCCGGATTCGCTCAGCTCGGTGCACGCCGCCGCCATGGGTTGTCGGTTCATCACCGCATTCCGGGCCGTGGTCGACAGGGGTCGTCTCGGTGCCGATGAGTGGCTGGCCGTCTACGGGTGCGGCGGTGTCGGGCTCTCTGCAGTGATGATCGCCAAGGCGATCGGAGGTCGGGTGGTCGCCGTCGATGTCGACCCTCGTTCGCTGGAATTGGCCAGCCGGCTTGGTGCGGATGTGGTCATCGACGGCGGAAGGAAGGATGTGGTGAGAGCAGTGGTCCACGCGACCGGTGGTGGTGCTGACGTTTCCATCGATGCCGTTGGTCGGACTGCCACGGCGTTGAACTCGATCGGTTCGGTACGCAAGCATGGCCGTCATGTCCAGGTGGGTCTGCTGCTCGCCGAGGACGCGGCTCCAGCCATACCCATGGAGTCGGTGATCATGGGGGAAGTCGAGATCATGGGAAGCAGGGGAATGCCTGCTTCGGACTACCCCCGTGTGTTCGAGCTGATCGACTCAGGTGGGATCGATCCGGGTCGGCTGGTCACCGGAACCGTCACCCTCGACGACGCCTCCGGCGTTCTGGAGCGGATGGGCGATTTCACGGGTGTCGGGGTGACGGTGATCGACCTGGCTTAGGGTTCGCCGATGGCCACAGCACGTCTGGAGAAGCAAGGTTCGCCAACAGGCTGGAAGCGGATGCTGTTCCGAGCCCCGATCGGCCTCTACCGGATTGGCCTCGGGTTGGTCATGGGCGAGCGTTTCACGATGCTCGAACACAAGGGCCGGAAGTCCGGGGAGACCCGACGAACGGTGCTCGAGGTGGTCGTCAACGACCCTGACGCCATCTACGTGGCGGCTGGTTGGGGAGCCGAAGCGCAGTGGCTCAAGAACGTGCAAGCCAATCCCGAAGTGGCTTTCCATCTCGGGTCCCGGAGATACCGGACCACGGTCCAGATGGTTCCGCGGGAGCGGGCTCATCAATTGATGGGGCAGTACGCCGAACGGCACCCGAAGGCGCTGAAGCGACTCTCCGCTTTCATGCTCGATGACCCGGCCGAAACGGTTGAGGCAGAGGCCGATCAGCTGGCGGAGTTGATCCCGATGGTGCGTCTTCCCAAGAACGCGGGCTGAGACCCCGGCTCCGACCGTCCCGGAGGACGATCGGAGCTCGAGACCCGTTTGGTCAACGTGGTTGTCCCGGCGATTCTGCGAATTCAGCCGGTTGGTGTGGTGTCGGGATGTATCCCTGCTGCACGAGGTCGCCGTACTTGGTCGGGTATGACCAGTCGCTGGTCGACTCGGCTGGTGCCGGGATGAACCCGCCTTCGACGAGCCCGTCGTACGTGGTCGGGAACGACCAGTCACTCGTGGTGGCACCTGAGCCGGTCTTGGTCTTGAGGACCGTGTCGGCGTCTGCGCTGACGTCGGTGGCTGTGATCTTTCCGACGAGTACCCGGTCAGCATCGGTGGACATGCTGTTGGTGGAAGCGCCATCAGATGAGCTGATTGCGATTCCGGCAGCGATGGCCGCGCCGACCAGGACGGTCAGAACTCCCGCCCCGACCTTCTTACCGAACCCATCGCTCGACGCCTGTCGACCAAGTGATCCGGTCTGTGCTGTGCTGGCATAACTCATGCCAATCTCCCCCTTCTTCGCCGGCCGCTCTGGTCGGCATTCCCGGAAGAGCCTGGGTCTGAGCCCCTGATACATGTCTTCTGTCGGAACGGTTCGAGGCCGGGCGCGAGAGGACCCGGGCATGCCCGGGTCCTCGGTCGCTATCGGGTGTGGTCGTCTCTACCGCGATCCCGGATGGATGTTGCCGTCGCGGGTTGCCGCAGCCGAGCTCGGCGAGCCCCAGGCACCCTGGATCCGGTCGGTGCGAACCGACTCGGAAACGGGACTGGTCGGCTCGTCCTGAATCGCAGAGATCCCGGCGGCAATGCCAAAACCGGCTGCGACGGTTAGCGCGATAGCGGCGAGAGCCCGTCCGACTCTCCCTCTGCGGCTGGTCCTGCCAGCCTCTCGTGGTGTGCTGACTGTCGTCATGCTTCCCCCTCTCGATGCCGATGCGACGCATCGGCATCTGATAGAGGACGGAGCGGGCCGGCTGATACCTTCGGTTAGTGAGCCAGGGCGATGTTGCCGGTCTGCTCTCCGGCGTCGAGGAAGCGAAGAGCGTCGGGGAGTTCGTCGAACGGGAACACTCGGGCGACCGGGGCCTTGGCCTTGCCCAGATCGAGCCAGGTGAGGGCTCTGGCGAATTGGGCGTGGTTACCCATGGACGATCCGACCAACTCCAACTGTCGGAAGAAGAGTACCGGGAGATTGAGCTCGAACTTCGCTCCACTGGTGCCTCCACAGATGGCGATCCTGCCCCCGGCACGGGCGGCTCGCATCGACTGTTTGAGTGTGGCCGGCCCGACGTTGTCGACCACCAGGTGTGCTCCACCGAGGTCGGCCATCTCCTTGCCGAACTCTTCGGCAGAGTCGAACCCACCCTTGGCACCCTCCGAAATCGCCCATTCGATCTTCTCCGGCGAGCGGGATGTGACGTAGACCTCTCCGCCCAGGGCCATCGCCAGCGACATCGCCATCGCCGACACTCCGCCGCCCACGCCGACCACGAGGACTTTCTCGCCCCGTTTGAGATCGGCCTTCTCCAGCATGCGAAGGGCTGTGACGCCGGCGAGCCCGAATGAGCCCGCGACTTCCCATGGCACGGACGCCGGCCTGGGCACCACGTTGATGGTGGGGACGACGATCTTCTCGGTGAAGGTCCCGGGCAGGTGTTCGCCAAGGATCTTGAACTCGGCGCAGTAGACGATGTCGTCGTTGAGACAGAACTCACACTTGCCGCACGACATGGACGGGTCGATGACGACCTCGTCGCCTACCTCCCATCCTCCGACTCCTTCGCCGATGGCGTCTATCACTCCTGCGCCGTCAGCACCTGTGGTGTGGGGGAGGTGCTTCGGGGCTGGGAGACCCATGGAGGTCCAGATGTCGAGGTGGTTCAGACCCGAGTACTTCAGTGCCACCCGGACTTGGCCCGGGCCAGGGGCGGGCTCGTCCACCTCGTTGAGCACATACGAGTCGATCCCTTTGGTGTCCTCGAGCTGCCAGGCCTTCATGGCGGCGAGGGTAGCGTTGGGTCTCCCCGTCCCGAGGTGAGAGGGTGTCCCAGGAGCTCCCAAACGACCGCCGTGTCCACACGACCAGCGTCAAGGTGCGCTTCTACGAGCTGGATCCGTACGACCACGTCAATCACACCAATTACTTCTCCTACTTCGAGACGGCCCGTATCGAGTACCTCACCGAGATGGGGTGGGGTCTCGACCAGCTCAAGTCAGAGGGTTTCCAACTGGTGGTCGTGGAGATCGAGGCGCGGTTCCTCGCCGCGGCTCGCTACGGCCAGGAGTTGACGATCAACACATGGGTCGAGGAGGCCGGAAGGGTGAAGTCGACCTGGCGCCAGATCATGACCCGTGGCGAAGAGGGGGAGGTCGCCCGTATCACGGTAACTGCGGCCTTCACCGATCTCGACGGACGACCGCGTCGGATTCCCTCCGACTTCATAGCCCAGATGCAGGGACGTCTCGACTAGGACGGCTCGACGATCAGGGCTGTGACCATCCCGAACATCCCCTCGTCACTCTCGACGTGGGTGAGTATGTGGCAGTGCCAGACCCAGGTCCCGGCGAGATCGGCGTGGACCAGGACTGAGTAGCGCTCACCTGGGGCGACGTTCACCGTGTCGGCCCAGTAAGGGTGGTCGAGCGGGATCCCGTCCTTGGCAAACACCAATTGGGGGAACTGGTGTTGGTGCATCGGGTGGATCTGCAGCCCTTCGTTGTAGTAGTGGTAGACCAGCCAGTCGCCTTCGGCAGCCACATAGGGCTGGGTTGCCGGGAACGACTTCCCGTTGAGGCTCAACCCGATCACTCCGGCGTCGTTGAGCACCATCGGGATCTCCTGGGCGACCTCGAGGTCTGCGGGGATCTCAATACCTGAGACGGTCTGTCCATAAGGGATCGGTGTATCTCCGATCGTGAAGGGGGCGAACATCCCATTGGGGACGCTGATTTGGCTGTGCAGGTGGGCGTGATACATGCCTATCGACGGGCGTGTCGCTTCGAACGCGTAGGTGAAAGTCTCGCCCGGATAGATGGGGTCCTGGGTGTAGGGGGAGACGCCGTCCATGTCGTTGGGGGTGGGAATGCCGTGCCAGTGGACATCCGTGCCCAACTCCGTCTCGTTGGTCACGTTGATCTCGACGTTGTCCCCGACATCCAGCTTGATCCACGGTCCCGGAACCATGCCGTTGTAAGCCCAGGCGTCGACGAACTCCCCGGGGGAGACCTCCCACTCGATGACCGATGCGGTGAGATCGAACACCTTCGTCCCGTCGGCCTTGATCTCCGTGGGCTCGAGGGGCACGTTGCCCAAGCCTTCGGTCTCGGCGGGGAAGGCGAGCATCGAGTCGATCATTATCTGATCCATCTCCTGGGGCGACATGTCCTCATGGCCGCCTGCTTCCTGGCTTCCTTCGCCCGGGATGCCGGTCACCACTAGGAAGGCCTCCATCCCGGCGGCACGGTGGCCGGCGATGTCGCAGTAGATCGTGTAGGTGCCGGGTTCGAGTTGACCAACCTCCATGACCACTGTCTCACCCGGGTTCACGTCGACTGATCGCGTCCCGCCCTCGAAGACGAGGTTGTGGACCATCGTGCCGGAGTTGGTGAGTGTGATGGTCAGGTCGCCGGGGTCGACGGTCAGGTCGCCCGTGATCGCGAACTCCGATAGTTCGATGGAGGCGCTGACCTCTTCGGTTTCGCCGGCATCGGCAGCCGCCGATCCGTCAGAGCGGAATGCGGCTATCCCTGCCAGGACCGCCGTGGCCAGAGCGAACACAGCCATCACCATCAGAGCGCGGTCGAACGTGCGCGAGTTGTCCCTGTCGGTCACCTGGGAACCTTCCTGTCTCGAAGTTGCTGCTGTGAGACTCCCTGACCGAAGCTGCGGCAGCCAGGGACTTTTGGCCCGCGGATCCGGGAATTGGTCCCGGTTCGAACCTGCACAGGCTCTTCACCGGCCTCTTACATCTCCGCCGGATACTTCTCCCATAGCTGCCAGGGAAGGAGATAGCTATGGGAAAGAAGATTTGGGCCGCAATCGTCGCCGGCGGTCTACTGATCGGGGCCGGATTCGTGGCGTCGATCGTCTCGGTGCCGGGAACGGCCGCCGCACAGGAAGAGTCGGACACCGGGGAGCGCCAGGGTCCGATCCCTCGCATCCTCGGATTCCTCGGTGAGGTCCTGGACGACCTCGTGGGCGACGGAACGATCACCCAGGATCAGGCCGACGCGATCGTCGCGGCTTCGGAGGCAAAAGCCGAAGAGAAGAGAGCGGAGCACGAGGCCAATAGGACGCTGCTCGGGGAAGCGATGGCCGACGATGTGATCACCGAAGACGAAGTGGCCGATCTCCCCGAGGATCATCCGATCTTCGACGAGCGGTTCGACGAGGCGTGGGCAGACGGCGAGTTGACCAGAGAGGAACTGGCCGAGCTGCGCCCATTCTCCCGCGGAGGCTTCTTCAAGCATGGGTTCGGGCTCGGCTCGATCCTCGACGACGGCGGGATCACAGAGGAGGAGTACGACTCGCTCGACTCCGACCACCCGTTGAAACAAGCCGACGTCAGTCAGTACCTCGAAGATGGTCTGATCACCCCTGACGAGCTGCGCGAGCTTCATCCCCTTCGCAGCGACTCGCCGGGGGATGACGCCTAGGGCTTCATTTCCTCCTCCGACTTCACAGCAAGCCCAGGTTGAGGTGGCCCCCGTCCTGCCAGACGGGGGCCATTCTCATTTCAGGCTCGATGTACCGCCTTCCAGCAGGACTCGATGACGACCTCGAGCTGGTCAGGGTCGAGTCTCGTCCCTGAGGCGACGAGACGAACCGCCGCTCCGAGGCTGAGGTCGTAGAGGACGTCGAGGGGGAGATCGACCAGCACGGGCAGAATCGCCTCAGCAGCCCGGCGCAGCGGGTCGTCGTCGGCGAGGGCGTCATGGGTTGCCTTTCTGATCGGTGACGCCTCGACCTGAAAGAGGAACTGGGCGGTGGCCGGATCCGCCGCCAGGTGGGCGTAGCAGTTGCGCCAGATCTGACCGAAGACCTCCCGTGGCTCGGCGACCGTGTCGACGCCGTCCAGCCCGGCCTCGGCCAACGTGGCCTTCACCTCGAGGAACGCCGCGATGAGCAGGTCTTCCTTCGAGTCGTAGTGGACGTACGCCGTTCCGGTGGCAACACCTGCGTGTTTGGCGACAAGGCTCATGGTGGCGCCGTAGAGCCCACGCTCGGCGATGACTTCCACCATGGCCCGACGCACCAGGGCGGAGCGATCGATCTGTGTCCTCATGGCCGGGACCCTGGGAGGTCGAGGGATATCCCGGTCTCTTTCTCAGATACGGCGAAGAGTGTGTCGATCGACCGCTGGTTGGTGGAGCGACCGAACAAGGGTCGACGGACAGGAGGGCCCCAGTTGACCCAGCGCGGCGCGTAGAGTTCGCCACCCGTCGCCCTGGGATCTGTGGCTGCCCGGAGTTGAGCGAGAGCACCATCAGCCGGTTCCATCCCGAAGCTGGCGGCGGCGCGTTCGGAGGCGTCTCCTCCACCGTGACGGGTGGTGTTGACCTGGAGATCGGTTCTGGTGAGCCCGGGGTGAGCAATCAGGCTCGCGGTCTCGACGCCGGCGTCCCTGAGACGCCACTCCAGCCCGACCGCGAAGTGGAGGTTGGCGAGCTTCGACTGCCCGTATCCCTTCCATGGGTTGTACGTGCCCTTCAGGTGTGGGTTGGAGGGATCGACAGGCGATCCGAAATGGCGAGCGGTGCTGGTGACAGTGACGATCCGTGACCCCGGGACTCCGATCAGGAGGGGAAGCAGCTGGGCGGTCAGGGCGTAGTGACCGAGATGGTTGGTGCCGAACTGCATCTCGAACCCGTCGGCTGTCTCACCTTCGGGAACGGCCATGATCCCGGCGTTGTTGATGAGCACGTCGATCCGGTCGTGATCCCGACTGACGGCCGAGGCGAACTCGGCGATCGAGTCGAGTGACGCCAGGTCGAGTCGGCGCACCTCCAGGCGGGCCTCCGGTTGGTTCGCCCGGATCACCTCCTCGGCGGCCGCAGCCTTCTCCGAATTCCTCGCCGCCATCACCACGAGGGCGCCCTTGGCAGCCAGGGCCCTCGAATTCTCGAGTCCGAGACCGCTGTTGGCGCCGGTGACGATGAAGGTGCGGCCAGTCTGATCGGGGACGTCGTTTTCGGTCCAGCTCATGATCGTTTTCGCTAGTGGTCAATGAATGAGCGTTCAGTCATTATGAACGATCATTCATCAGGCGTCAAGAGAGGAATCCGACCACCCATTCGTCGAGCGGATCGTCAAGAATCTCACCGAGGGTCCCGGTTTGCACCACTGTGCCATCCCGCATCAACGCCAGCCGGTCCGACATCGCCACCGCCTCGTCGCGGTCGTGCGTCACCACGATCGCAGTCACCTCGCGGTCCTCGAGGACCTTTCTGGTGTCCTCGACGAGGCGTTGGCGGAGGTTGCGGTCCAAGGCACCGAGGGGCTCGTCGAGCATGACCAACCTCGGCTCCGGCGCCAGCGTGCGAGCCAGGGCCACCCTTTGCTGCTCACCGCCGGAGAGCGAGTCGACCTTGCGGGGCCCGAACCCCTCCAGACCGACCCACGACAGCGCCCGCTCGACCTCCGGGCCGATGTGATGGTGTCCGGCCATGCGCAACCCGAACCCGACATTCTGCGCAACGGTCATATGGGGAAACAGTGCGTACCCCTGGAACATCAGCCCGAAGTGTCTCCGATGAGTGGGTAGGTTCTCGATCGACCGTCCGTCCCACCGGACGTCGCCGGTGGCAATCTCGACCAGGCCGGCGATGGCTCGGAGGAGGGTCGACTTCCCCGATCCGGAGGGGCCGAGAATCGCCAGGATCTCCCCGTCACTCACCTCCACAGTGACAGTCACGAGTATCGGCTTCCCGTCGATGACCACGTCGAGCTCTTCGACCTGAAGCATCAAAAAGCCCCCAGTTCCCCGAACCGGGCCCGGTCGATCGACATGACGACTGCTGCGGTGGTCACGGCGAGGACGACGGAGAGCGCCATCGCCATCCCGAACGACGTCTGGCCCGGTCGGGAGAGGAGGCGGAAGACCATGGTGGGGATTGTTGCTGTGTTGGGTCGGGCGATGAACGAGGTGGCGCCAAACTCGCCGAGTGAGATGACGAAGGCGAAGCCGGCGCCGACCAGGGCGGCCCGGCTGACGATTGGCAGGTCGATCTCACGCCATACCCGGAACGGGGAGGCGCCCAGGACCGAGGCGGCGTCGCGGGTTTCGGCGGGCACGGCGCGCATGGTGGGGACCGTCGTCCGCACCACGAACGGGATGGCCACCAGGGCATGTGCGACGGGGATCAGGTAGTAGGACGCTCGAAGGTCCACCGGCCAGCCCAGGGCAACGATGAAGCCGAACCCGATGGTGACGGCTGAGGTCCCGAGGGGAAGCATCAAGGTGAGGTCGAACCATCGCGAGAGCTCGCCTGTGCGTCGGGTGATCACCGTCGCCGCCATCACGCCCACGACGGTGGCGACCACCATCGCGATTACTGCGAAGCCGAGGCTGTTCCAGACCGAAGCGATCGGCGTTCCCACCACCCGATCATCCTGAAACAGGGCTGCGTAGTAGCTGCCCTCGAACGATCTACTGATCAGCACCACAAGAGGGATGGCGAGGATTCCCAGGGTCGCGAACACCGCCGTGTAGACGGCGGTCCGCTGGCTCCCGAGGGGGCGCTTGCGGTTGGATCCGCTCTCCAACGTCCACGAAACGGACGTGCGCTCCTGGTAGCGCGAGTACCAGTAGAGCGCTCCCGTCACTCCGACCAGTTGGACGATGGCGAGCGCCGCAGCCAGGGGCAGATCGAACAGAGTCACCGCTTGGCGGTAGATCTCGACCTCCAACGTCGAGTACCGGAACCCACCAAGGATCAGGACCACGCCAAACGACGTGAAGGTGAAGAGGAAGACGATCGAAGCAGCGGCGGCGATTGCGGGTCGAAGTAGTGGCAGAGTGACCCTCCGGAAGGTCTGCCACGGCGAGGCACCGAGGACTCGAGCGGCCTCGAGGATCCGGGGGTCGATTCGTGACCACAGAGTCGATACGGTTCTCACCACGACGGCAGCATTGAAGAACACATGAGCGGCGAGGATCGCCCCGACCGAGTCCCTCCATCCCAGAGCGACGAACGCCGACCCGACGACAACGGTGGGTAGGACGAACGGAACTGTCACGAGGGCCATCGCCAGACGTCTCCCTGTAAAGTCGTAGTTCGATACCGCCCAGGTGAGCGGGGCGGCGAGGAGGAAGGTGAGGACCGTCGACAAGGCGGCCTGCCAGACGGTGAACCACCCGACACGGACCAGCCTCGCCTCGACACCGCTGGCTCCGATGCTCAACTCGGACAGCCCGAGGGCGAGGATCCGCACCAGGGGGTACAGGAAGAAGTATCCGATGAAGAGCGTGGGGACCGCGGCCACCGCCAGCCATCCCCACCTGAGTTTTCTCATCAGCCTTCCATCACCGCGATCCACTCGTCGATCCAGCGGTCACGATTCTCGGCGATCGTCCCCGGGTCTATGCGCGTCGGGTCTTCCGGGATGGTGGTGTGATCCACGAACTCCTGGGGCAGGGAAGCCTCGGAGTTGGCGGGGAAGACGAACCAGGTCAACGGGATGCCTTCCTGGAAATCGACCGAGAGCATGAAGTCGACCAGCAGTCCCGCAGACTCCGGGTAGGCGGTCCCGTCGAGGACTCCCGCATACTCGACCTGGCGGTAACAGCCTGCTTCGATCACGCCGGTCGGCGCCTCGGCGAGTGGTTCCTCGGCGAAGATGACCTCGGCCGGAGGCGACGATGCGTAGGACATCACGATCGGTGTCGTGCCGCCGTAGCGGGTGAAATCCCCGTAATAGGCGGTGTCCCAATCGTTGGCGATGTTGATCCCGCCATCCCGCATCGCCTCCCACCAATCGAGCCAGCCTTCTTCGCCGAACACGTCGATGGTGGCCAGCATGAAAGCAAGCCCCGGTGATGAGGTAGCGGGATGCTCAACCGTGACCAGCGGGGCGACGTCGGAGTCAGTCAGAGATTCGAGATCGGTAGGCACCGTCGCTCCGTTCGTGGCGAACCACTCCTTGTCGTAGTTGAAGCACACGTCCCCGAAATCGATCGGTGTCACCAGGTCATCGGTATCCCGGAGGTCGGGGTCGACCGTCTCGATGTCTGCCGACACATGGTGAGTGAACACGCCCTCCTCGATGGCTCTCGACAGGAACGTGTCGTCCACTCCGAAGAGGACGTCCGCCAGCGGGTTGTCCTTGGTAAGGGCAGCCTGGTTCACCAGCGAACCTGCGTCACCGGCGGGTATCACCTCGACGGCTATCCCGGTCTCTGCGGTGAAAGCGGCGAACGTCTCGTCGGTCACTCCGTCGGCAAACGAGTCGTGGCTCAGGATCGCGAGGGTCTCGGGGACCTCGGTCTCCTCGCTACTGCCACAGGCGGCGATGGTGACGGCTAGCGCCAGGGCCAGGGGGGTGAGGGTTTTCGGGTATCTCATCGTCTCCTTCCGATGCGGGAGCGATGAGCGTCCGAGTCCCTGCGCCGGCATTACCCGTCTCAGGTTCAAGCGGTCGGAGCCTTCCAGACTCCCTCTCAGCCCGGTGTCACCGAGCTCCCGTACTGAGAGTGTAGGGCGGATCGGCCGATTGACCGATCCTGACGGCTTTTCAGACGCTGTAAGGGCGATGTTCCGTCCCTACAGCAGGAAAGCGGTCAGGCCGGGGGCGCGATGGCCACGACGGTGTTGTGGCCGCCGAAGCCGAAGGAGTTGGAGAGGGTGGGGCCGGGTTCCCAGGAGCGCTGCTCGGTGACGATGTCGTTGAGGGGGATCTCCGGGTCCTGAGTGGTCATCCCGATGTTCACCGGCAACTCCCTGCGGCGGATCGCCTCGACCACGACGGCGGCCTCGATCGAACCCGAGGCGCCGAGCCCGTGGCCGGTCGACCCCTTGATCGAGGACACGGCCGGCTGGTTTTCGCCAAAGATCCGGTGGATCACAGCCCCCTCGGTCTTGTCGTTGAGGTCGGTCCCGGTGCCGTGGGCGTTGATGTAGGCGATGTCAGCCGGCTCCAGACCCGAGTCTTCCATTGCCAGACGCATGGCCCGCTCCGCACCGGTGCCTTCCGGATGCGGGGCGGTGATGTGGTGTGCGTCGGCGGTGGATGCCCCTCCGAGGATGATGGCGATCGGGGTCGCACCGCGGGCCTGTGCCACCTCTTCGGCTTCGAGAACGAGTACTGCTGCCCCCTCACCCATCACGAACCCATCCCGGTCGATGTCGAACGGGCGGGCGTACCCGGTGGGCGACAGAGCACGGGCCGCTTTGAAACCTTCACGGGCCGCATGCCGGGCAGCCGCCTCGGTGCCACCGACCACAGCCACGTCGGCATAACCCCATTCGATCTGGCGTAATCCCTCGACGATCGACTGGCTGCCGGCTGCACAGGCCACCACCGGCGTCGTCACCTGGCCGCCGAATCCGTACTTGATCGAGATGGCGGCCGCCGCGGCGTTGGCCATCATCATCGGAATCTGGAATGGGGACACCCGTGGCGACTCGTTGTCCGACTCGTGAACCAGTTGTTCCAGGGACTCGAGCCCACCGATCCCGGTTGCCAGAGAGACGGTCACCCGGTTGGGATCGACGTCCGGCATCCCGGATTGTGCGAATGCCTCGTGTGCGGCGACCAGGGCGAACTGGGTGAACCGGTCGAGCCGGCGACTGTCCCGCTTCGGGATCCAGGGCTCGGGGTCGAAGTCTGCGATGAGACGGGGGGCCGGCCCGGGTTGATCGGTGAGGCCCTTCCACAGATCGTCCATGCCGATGCCGGGTGAGGCCAGGGCGCCGACGCCGGTAACTACGACTCGTCTCTTGCTCATGTGCGTGATTGTGCCTTATTCATCCGTCAGGGAAAACAGTTCGCTGCAGTTTCCTCATTCCCCCCAACCAGCGGTCGTAATCGTTCGCCTTGTTCTGGAAGTACTGCTCGACTTCGGGATGGGGCAGGATCAGGAACTTCTCCTCGGCCAGCCCGGCCACGACGACGTCTGCCACGTCCTCCGGTTCCAGCGTGTGATTTCCACCCAGGGCCTTGAAAGCCTCCGAGTCGGTCAGAAGAGGTGTGTTGACGAACTGCGGGCACAGGGCGCTCACCTTCACCCCGGCGTCTCCGTATGTGACGGCGATCCACTCGGCGAAGGAGAGAGCGGCATGTTTCGTAACCGAGTACTGGGCCGCCTTGAGATTGGTCAGCAGTCCGGCCGCGGAGACTGTGGCCAGGAAATAGCCCTCGCCGCGAGCCGTCCAGGATGGAATCAGATTGCGCGCGGCGTGGACGTGAGACATGACGTTGATCCCCCACATTCGGTCCCACGTCGCCGGGTCGGATTGTTCGTCACCGACCACGCCGATCCCGGCGTTGGCGCAGAAGAGATCGATCGGACCAAACCTGTCCTCGGTTCCTTCGATCAGGTCGCGGTTCGCCTCCGCGTCGGAGACATCGGTGAGCACGGCGAACGCTCCCACTTCGTCGGCGATGTTGGTCGCTGCGTCGAGATCGATGTCGGCGACGACTATCGCCTTCGGCCGTTCCTCGGCGAAGCGGCGGGCCATCGCAGCCCCGATCCCACTCCCGGCCCCTGTCACGACGATGACCTTTTCGTTGAGTTCCACGCCCGGGAGGTTAGGGAAGAGCGCCAGCCCAGGGCTTTAGACGTCGCTCAGCGGGGTCGTCAGCCCAAACCTCGTTGATCAGGAGGTCCTGGTGACCTAGAGGTCGGCGACGGCGAGGAGGGCGTTCCCGGCCTTGATTGTGTCGATCAGGCCGTTGGCCCTGGGCAGGAGGTGCTCGCCGTAGAAGCGGGCGGTTATCACCTTCTGCTCCAAGAACTCCGGCGAGCACTCGGCCGGGCCTCTCTTGGCGGCGACGGCGGACACCGCCATCAGCCAACCCCCCAAGACGGTGCCGAACTGGGTGAGATAGGGCGTCGCCGCAGCAAGCGCATCGTTGAGCTCCCCGGCGGCGAGCCTTGTTCCCAGCCAGGTCGAGGTGTCGGCGAGACCCTGGAGAGCTGTGGTCAGCTCGTCACGGAAGGCACCGAGATCCTCATAGTCACTCATCTGCCCGAGGACGGTCGTCATCTCCGTGATCAGCTCTTCGACGACCTTCCCGTTCTCGATCGGGAGCTTGCGAAGAACCAGGTCCATGGCCTGGATGCCGTTGGTTCCCTCGTAGATCGGGGCGATACGAGCGTCGCGGAAGTATTGGGCCGCCCCGGTCTCCTCCACGTAACCCATGCCGCCGTGGACCTGTATCCCCAACGATGTCATCTCGACGCCGAGGTCGGTCATCCACGCCTTGACGATCGGGGTGAGCAGTCCGAGCCGGTCGCGATGCCTCTCCTGCACGGTGTCGTCTTCGCCGCGGAGCATGAAGTCGCCGGACTGTGCGGCGACATACAGGAGACAGCGCATCGCCTCGGTATTGGCCTTCATCGTCAGGAGCATGCGGCGCACGTCGGGGTGTTCGACGATAGGCACGCTTTCCTTGGACTCGGACCCGATCAATCGCCCCTGCACCCTCTCGTGGGCGTATGTGACAGCATGTTGGAAGGCGCGTTCGGATAGAGCCAGACCCTCCATGGCTACGCCGATGCGGGCGGCGTTCATCATCGTGAACATGTTCCGCATCCCCTCCATCTCCTCGCCTACGAGGTAGCCGACGGCGCCGTCGCCGTCGTCGCCGAACGAGACGACACAGGTGGGGGAGGCATGGATCCCGAGCTTGTGCTCGAGGGAGACGATCTTGTAGTCGTTGCGTTCACCGGGCTGACCGTTCTCGTCGAGGACGTATTTGGGGACGAGGAACATCGAAATGCCCCTGGTGCCCGGCGGGGCGTCTTCGGTTCGGGCGAGGACCAGGTGGATCACGTTGTCGGTGATGTCCTGATCACCCCAGGTGATGAAGATCTTGGTCCCGAATATGCGAAACGACCCGTCGTCCTGACGGACTGCCCTGGTGCGAAGAGCACCGACGTCGGAGCCGGCCTCGGGCTCGGTGAGGTTCATCGTCCCGGTCCACTCTCCGCTGGTGAGCTTCTCGAGGTACGCATCCTTGATGTCGTCGGAGGCGTGGGCGCGCACGGCCTCGACCGCACCCTGGGTGAGCATCCCGGCGAGAGAGAAGGCCATGTTCGACGTCTTGAACATCTCCTGGATGACCACTCCGACGGTGTAGGGGA
Source organism: Acidimicrobiia bacterium (assembly GCA_035762545.1). Lineage (GTDB taxonomy): Bacteria > Actinomycetota > Acidimicrobiia > Spongiisociales > ZC4RG35 > JANQRA01. The sequence goes on along the minus strand of DASTOM010000022.1, from coordinate 30,550 downwards.
GGCCACCACCACCCCATTCGGGGTCGAGGTGCGCACCGGGCCATCCGGATTCGACGAACTTCCGGTATGCCTCGGCGAACCCGTCGGGGGTTCGCACTTGGCCCGTCTCGTCGAGGGTCGAGCCCTGGGAGTCGCCAATCCGGTTGAGCGGGTCCATCACCTCGGCGAAGAATCGGCCGGCCTCTTCGAGGATTGTCGAGACCGTCTCGGGATCGGCGTGCTGATAGCCGTTGAGCTTCGAGATCCGCTCCAGATCCGTCACATGATTGAGCACGAAGTTGTACTCCTCCAGCGGCGGCAAATATGAGGACATACTCAAAATCTTAGTTGAGGCCTCGTGCCATCAGGTCGGGGTTGGATGCGATCGAGCCCCACTGTCACGGCGAAGTGAACCGAGTTCGCCCGGAGTTCGATTGCATAGAACTCGAAGGTGATTGCATCACCTCAGGATCCGGTCGATCAGGTCGGGGAGGACGTCACCGATGCCGGCGTCGATCTTGGCGGAGGCGAGGTGGTCGGCCTCGGTGTCGCCCTTGTTGACGATGACGATCGGCTTCTGCTGCACCGCCGCCCGCATCACCACGTCGGCGGCGGGCCACACCGACACTGTGGAGCCGACGACGAGCACCGCGTCGCACATCGCCAGAAACAGCGATGCCTGACGCACCTCCTCCTCCGGGAGCATCTCTCCGAACATGATCGTGTCGGTCTTGACCATCCCGCCGCACTCGGGGCAGGTCGGGTCCTCGGCGCCGGCCTCCACCCACTGCAGGACCGTTTCGGTCGGCCAGCTATGGAAGCAGCGCATGCAGTGGCTGTTGCGGACGTTGCCATGCAGTTCGGCCACCAGGTCGTCTACGAGACCGGACTTGAAGTGGAGACCATCCACGTTCTGGGTCACCACTCCGGCGAGGCGACCCTCCACGTTGAGACGCACGATCGCCATGTGACCCCGGTTGGGCTGCACCGTCGACCGGGCTCCCCACAGCTCGCCTTCGAGATGCATCCGCCACCCTCGAACCCGCAGCTCACGGTTCGATACGTAGCGATCGATAGTGAAGTCGTCGGGGTCGATCTTGGTCCAGAGACCGTCGGGGCCACGGAAGTCGGGAATCCCCGACTCGGTGCTGAGCCCTGCTCCGCTGAAGACGAGGATCTGCTCCGCCGGAGCCAGGACGGCTGCCGCGGTCTCGATCGGATCGGTCATCCTCCGTTGTTTACACGAATGGCGTCGGGAAGGAAGGTGCGCACCGTCGGGTAAGCCAGATCGATCGACGGCTGTTCGGCGAACGCCTCGAGAATCGACCTCCAGATCCGGTCCTCCCGCCCTCTTCGGGTCCTCGCCTCCACCAGGTAGCGGGCAGTGAGGAGGACTCCGCTGTCGCGGACACTCAGGTAGACGATCGGCGTGAGGGTGCCCACCCGGATCGAGTAACGCCGCGCCGTCTCCCGGATCAGATTCCCTGCGGCGCCGTGAACGTCTGGTGCCTCCCTCTCCAGGACGTCCATCATCACCTGCTCTGCGAGCTTCCAGTCTGACTCGAACGTGATGAGCACCGGGATCTCGTGCCAGATGTAGCCGAATCCCTCGGTGTAGTTGGCCACCTCGGTGGTGAACACCACCCCGTTGGGGACGTGAACCAGACGCCCCGTCGACTGCTCGGCGTCGACCCATCCGTCGATCTCCATGAGTGAGAAGCGAAAGAGCCGGACGTCGACGACATCACCCTTGTACCCGTCGACCTCGATGCGGTCACCCACCGCGAACGGCTTGCGGCTCAGGATGTACGCCCAGCCGGCCATGTTCTTGAGCACGTCGGCCAGGGCGATGGCGATACCGGCCGACAGGAGTCCCAGATAGGTGGGGAGGTTGTCGAAAGCGTCGACCCAGATGAAGGCGACGGTGACCAAGAACACGGTCGTCGCCATGTAGTTGATGATCTTGTTGGCTCGGTAGGCGGCGGTCTCGGTCTCGTCGACGTTGGCGAGTACTACCCGTCGAGCCAGATGGCGCAGGATGAGGACGGTGATCAGGACGAGGAGCGTCCACAGGATGTTCTGGAGGGTCCCGAGAGGTATTCCTAGAGCGTCTGCCAGGTCCTGCACATGAGTGATTATTGGAGAAGCGGACCGAATTGATCGGGAATTCGGCCGGTACGCTGATCGCATGAGTGAGCGCAGTGACCGCCTCCACCCCGACACCGAGTCGGTCAGTGCGGGCCATTCGTCCTCCGAGCACCTGGGGTCTCTCAAACCGCCGATCTATGAGACGTCGACGTTTGTCTTCGAGTCCGCCGCCGACGGGAAGCGCTTCTTCGAGCAGGCCTACGGGGATGGGGAGGCAGACGGTTACATCTATTCCAGGCTCGACGCTCCGAATCTCGCCCCGGCAGAGCACCGGCTCGCAGTCTGGGAGGAGGCCGAGGAAGCGGCGATCTTCGGGAGCGGGATGGCTGCGATCTCTACCGTGTTCCTCACGTTCCTGCGCCCCGGTGACCTGGTGCTCTACTCCCAGCCGACCTACGGCGGGACCACGACCCTCCTCACAGGACTGCTTACCGACTTCGGGGTGGCCAGTCGCCCGTTCCGCTCCGGGGTGACCGAGGACGATCTGGATGCGATGGTCGGCGACGACCGTCTGGCGATGATCTATCTGGAGACGCCCGCCAACCCGACCAACGAGCTCTTCGACATCGAGCTCGCCTCCCGTGTCGCTGGACGACACGGGGCGCGGGTCGTGGTCGACAACACATTTCTATCTCCGGTCTGGCAGAGACCGTTGACTCTCGGCGCCGATCTGTCCCTCCATTCGGCGACCAAGTATCTCGGTGGCCACAGCGATCTCACCGCCGGAGCCGTTTGCGGAGGAGCCGCTGACGTCGCTGCTCTCAAGCAGAGCCGCTACGAGATAGGGACCACACCCAGCCCGTCGACGGCCTGGCTGCTGGGACGGAGCCTGGAGACGCTGCGGCTCCGGGTGGAGCGACAGACGGAGAATGCCACGGCTCTGGCCGCGTTCCTCGCCGCACACCCAAAGATCACCGAGGTTCGTCACCTGAGTCTCCTCGAGGAGGGAACCGCCGCGTACGACATCTACAAACGGCAATGTGATGGTCCGGGGGCGATGATCACCTTCGAGATAGACGGTGGGGAGGAGGAGTGCTTCCGGTTCCTCGACGCAATGAAGGTGATCCGCCTGGCCACCTCCCTCGGAGGCACCGAGTCGCTGGCCTCGCACATGTGGACCATGAGCCCACCGAGCACACCCCCAGAGGTGAAGCGGTCCTTGGGTGTCACCCCCGGGGTGATCCGCCTCTCGGTCGGGATAGAGAATCCGGGTGACCTCATCGCCGACCTGGAGCAGGCCCTGGGCGCCATCGAGGTGTAGTCGGCGACCATTCCGTCACGCCCGGAGGGTCAACCGATGCGCAGCACGGCTTTGCCGTTGACCCGACGCTCAGCCAACTCGCGGAACGCTTCCGCCGCCTGATCCCATCCGACTTCGAGTCCCACGTAGGGGTGAAGCGAGCCTTGACCGACCTGGTCGGCGAGCACCTGGAGATCAGGCCCAAACGGCCGCCCGCTCTCATAGACGAAGAAGACCTCGACACGGATCGGTCTCTGGGAGAAGTCCCGAAAGCTGAACGATGCCGGCTCGCCCGATGAGATCCCGAACACGACGACCGTACCCGAGTGGTTGACGGCTCGAAACGCCTGTTCGAGCGTCTCGCCACCCACCGATTCCAGGATCAGGTCGAAACCTCCATCCGCATCCCCGATCCTCTCGACCACCTCAGTGGCCCCGAGCTCCGCCAAACCATGCCTGCGATCCGAACCGCCTGCCACCGCAGTGACCTTGGCACCGCTCCGCGCTGCAAGCTCGACGGCGAACCTTCCGACTCCGCCGGCTGCGCCGGTGATCAGGACACGCTTGCCCAGCAGGCTCCCTCCCCGACGCAACGCACGTAGCGCCGTCATCCCGGCGACCGGCAGGGTGGCGGCCTCGGCGAAACTGGTCCCGTCTCCCAGAATGGCCACCCGGTCGGTGTCGGCGACGGCTCGCTCCGCCCACCCGGCCTGGTCGACCCAGGCCACCACCCGTGTCCCAACGGGCGGGCCGGTCCCATCTACGGCAGCGTCGACGACGATGCCAGCAATGTCCTGGCCCGGGCGCCAACCCCTGTCACGAACCTGAAGTAGTCGCAGCTCCCCACGGTTCACCGACGCAGCCTTGACGTCCACGACGAGCTGGTCGGGGGAAGGGGTGGGCTCCTCGAGGTCGGACATCACAACATTCGCCGAACCGTCACCGGCGCACACGAGCGCTTTCATGGGCTACGGCTGTCGAGCGCCAGAGCGACGCGAATTCGGGGCTTCATCCGACAGAAGGTAATCGGGCTCGCCCACTGTCCCCACGTGGGTCCACCAGCTGGCCCTGGTGCGGAACCGTCGACCTGCGGCTCAGACCAGGTAGATCCGCTCGCGGTAGTCAGCCAACATGCGCGCCGCGGTCACCCGTGGCCCGAGAGTGAGCCAGGCGTGTCGGATTCGCTTGATGAGTCGGGCACGGTCGTCGAAATACTCGTCCCGGGCGGCTTCCAGCACGTCCATCAGCGCCGATGCCTCCTCGATGTCACGCACCTGGGGGTCGTCCGCCGAACTGGAGGCGATCGCCCAGCCGTTGTCGCCGTCGTACATCTCGGCCCACCATCCGTCGAGTATCGAGAGGTTGAGGCCTCCGTTGAGCGCAACCTTCTCACCACTGGTCCCCGAAGCCTCGTGGAGACGGATCGGGTTGTTGAGCCAGATGTCACAGCCCTGAACCATCGCCGCGCTCACTTCCATGCCGTAGTCGGGAACGAAGCTGAATCGTCCCCTGGCGGCCTTTGAGTCTGAGAAACCCAGGATCTGCTCGATCAGCGCCATGCCCTCCTGGTTTGCCGGGTGGGACTTCCCGGCGAACAGGAGGTGGGTCGGCCGCTCGTCGTCAGCGAGAAGCCGGGCCAGACGGTCGCTCTCCCGCAGTATCAAGGTGGAGCGCTTGTAGGGGGCGAACCGCCGGGCGAATCCGACCACCATGGCGTCCGGATCGATGTCGACGCCATGATCGGCCAGGTAGTCGGCCAGATGCACCGACCCGTGACGCCGCACATCCACCAAGGCATCGTCGTCGATACCTGTCACCCGATTCCACGCTTCCGGCTCACCCTGATCCCAGCCGGGGCCGAGGGCAATGTCGAACAGGTCCTGGACATGGCTACCGGCCCACGTCCGGGCATGCACGCCGTTGGTCACATGGGTTATGACCCGTCCCTCGGGAACCTGGGAGAACAGCTCTCGGCTCACCTCGCCATGGAGCTCGGAGACTCCGTTGGCGATGCGTGACATCCGAAGACAGAAGATGGCCATGTTGAACTCGTCGCCATTGGCCGGGTCGGAACCCAGGTCCCAGACCCGTTCCACGTCCACACCCCATCGCTGCGCCCATCCTTCGAGGTGGGGCCGTAGGACGTCTGGGCTGAGGCGGTCGATTCCGGCCGGCACGGGAGTGTGGGTGGTGAAGACCACCCCGTCGCGAACCCGGGCAACCGCTTCGCTCAGGTCGCCCTGGATGACCCGGTCGATCAGCTCCAGAGAGACGAATCCGGCGTGACCCTCGTTGAGATGGAAGAGATCGATCTCGTATCCCAGGGCCGCCAGGGCGCGGGCGCCGCCCACCCCGAGCACCATCTCCTGTGCGACACGCTTTTCGGCCGAGCCCATGTAGAGACTGTCGGTGATGTCGCGGTCTGCCTCGGAGTTCCCGTCGACGTGGGTGTCGAGGAGGATGAGGGTGACCGCCCCGACCGCGATGCGGAGCACACGCACCAGGACATCCCTTCCCGCCAGGGGCACCTCGATCACCAGGCCCGTGTCCACCGCCCCCACGTCGTCAGGGAAGGCGGGAAGATTCTTCTCGACCTGGCGGCCGCCGACGATTTCCTGGCGAAACGCCCCAAAACGGTAGAAGAGGCCCACACCAACCAACGGCAGGCCACTGTCGCTGGCTGCCTTGAGGTGGTCGCCGGCAAGCACACCGAGACCACCGGCGTACTGGTGAAAGGTCGAGCTGATCCCGAACTCCATCGAGCAGTAGGCGATGGTCGGCGGACCCCCGGTCGCCAATCCGCGGAGATCCTCTATCTCCTCGGCCACGACGCCCACGAACTGCTGGTCGCCGGCGAGTTCGCCTATCTGGTCATCGGTGAGGGCGCGCACCGTCTGGACTGGATGACTCGACCCTGCGGCACCGGGCAGGGATTGCAGCAGCCGGCGATGCGATGCTCGCCATGTCCACCGATAATTGCGTGCGAGCTCCATCAGCGACTCGCGCAAGACTTGGGTCTCCACCGATCAACTCCCCGAGATCGAGCCGTCGACTCTCGCCGGTGGCTCAGCTCCCATCAGAATTGCGGGATGTTAAGGGTCGGCGTGGCCAATACGCGGTCAGCCGGATCTACCCGTCCGTTGGCCGAGTGCAGCCAGGTCCGCCGCCAGGGCTCCGGTCGTCGCTCCCGGGGTCATCCGCCACTGCCAGTTACCGGTGCTCGTCCCCGGCGTGTTCATCCGGGCTCCGGCTCCCAGTCCCAGGAGGTCTTGCATCGGGGCCATCGCGATGATCGATTTCGACTCCCAGGCTCGGGAGACCAGGTCCCGAGAGAAGGTCTCCACCGACCCCCCGGTGTATTCGAGGGCACGTCTCCGGTAGGCGTCGTCCTCCTCGTCGAGACGCTGGCGGGCCGTCGCATTGTCGTGGGTACCGGTGTAGACGGCGCAGTTCTCGGGGAACTCCGCGGCACGGCGCTCGTGGTCCCCTCCACCCACGAAGGCATCCTGGAGCACCCTCATCCCGGGATAGCCGAGCTGTATTCGAAGACGCTCCACCTCCTCACCCAAGGGACCGAGATCTTCGACGATCATCGGGATCTCCCCGAGTCGAGCACGGACCGCGTCGAACGGTGCGGCCCCCGGCCCGTCGCGCCAACTCCCCGCGGTCACATCTCTGGTTTCCCCGTCGATGGCGTAGAACTTCTGGAACCCGGTGAAGTGGTCGATCCTGAGGACGTCTGCCTGTCGGGACAGAGCTTCGATGCGGTCGACCCACCAGGCGAACCCATCGGAGGCATGACGGTCCCAGCGGTAGACCGGGGTGTCCCAGACCTGTCCCACGGGGGAAAAGCTGTCGGGGGGGACACCGGCTACCAGGAGCGGACGGCCGTCAGGGCCCAGCTCGAAGAGATCCGGGCGAAGCCACACCTCGACACTGTCTCGCGCCACGTAGAGGGGGACGTCGCCAATGATCTGCACACGACGGCTGGCGGCGTGGCGACGGACCGCGGCGAGCTGTCTGAAGAAGATGAACTGCCCGAAGGCATGACGACCGATCTCGGTGTCGAGTCTCCGTCTCGCCGACGTCAGGGCAGCGTGATCGCGTCCGGCGAGCTCCTCGGTCCACTCGAACCATGGCGCCCCTCCGTGGGCGTCTTTCAATGCCATGAACAAGCAATGGGGTTCGAGCCAGGTCCTGGCATCGTCCCGAAAGTCCTCGAACTCCGATCGGAGTCGATCGGGCATCCGGTCATGTGCTTCCGAGATCAGCGCCCACTTGGCGTCGATCGCCGAGCCGAAGTCGACCCTGTCCTGTGTGGGAGACGACAGTGAGTTGGGGACGTCGAACCCCTCGAGGAGATTGGGGGCTATCAGATTCAGATTCCCGGCGAACGACGACGGAGACGAATAGGGAGAATCGCCGTAGCCGGCCGGGCCGAGCGGCAAAACCTGCCAGTAGCGGCAGCCGGAGTCGGCGAGCCAGTCGATCCAGTCGATGGCGGAAGTTCCGAGATCTCCGATGCCATGAGGGCCGGGGAGGCTCGACACATGGAGGAGCACACCTGCCGAACGCGAGAACATCGAGCTCATCATGTCAGACATGTTCGACCCGAGGGGAGTCGCAAGCCCCCGTTCGCTAGGTTGAGCCCATGCCTGCCCGCCGCGATCGCGCCCTGGCGATGGTTCTCGCCGGAGGGGTTGGCGCCCGTCTCATGCCGCTGACGCGTGACCGCGCCAAGCCCGCCGTGCCTTTCGGTGGCCGCTACCGCCTGATCGACTTCGCCCTTTCGAACCTGGTCAACGGGGGTTACCGCCGGATAGTGGTGCTCACCCAGTACAAGAGTGACAGCCTCAACCGGCACGTCTCGCTGACATGGAGGATGTCGACCCTTCTCGGGAACTACGTGACATCTGTTCCGGCACAGATGAATTTGGGTGAGCGTTGGTTCCTCGGCTCGGCCGACGCCCTGCTCCAGAATCTCAATCTCGTCAGCGACGAACGACCTGATCATGTGCTGGTGTTCGGCGCCGACCACATCTACCGCATGGATCCGAGCCAGATGATGGAACAGCACCGTGACACGGGAGCAGGTGTGACGATCGCCGCCATCCGCAGCCCCATCCAGGACGCCCCCCAATTGGGTGTGATCCAGCGCGGCCAGACCACCAGGATCGAGGCCTTTCTGGAGAAGCCGGCTGATCCCGAGCCCATGGCCGACGACCCCAACAGCGTCCTGGCCTCGATGGGCAGCTACATCTTCGAGACCTCGTACCTGATGGACCTCCTCCACGAGGACGCGACAGACGATGGTTCCAAGCACGACATCGGCGGCAACCTGATCCCCAGGGCGGTGGAAACGGGCTCGGCCCACGTCTACGACTTCGCCGACAACGAGGTACCCGGTACCTACGGGCTCGATCGGGGCTACTGGCGCGACGTCGGGACCATCGACGCCTATTTCGAAGCCTCGATGGACCTGGTCCAACCCGAGCCTGTCTTCAACCTCTACAACCGGGACTGGCCGATCTACACGGCCAGCGACAACTCCCCGCCGGCAAAGGTCGTCGCGGTCTCGGGCTCACGTCACCACATCAGCAACTCGATCCTGAGCAATGGGGTGATCCTTTCCGGCGCCGACGTGGACCGTTCGGTCCTATCGCGGCGGGTCCGCGTGGATCAAGGCGCCTCTTTGGAACAGTGCATCCTGCTGGCTGAGGTCAGCGTGGGACGTGATTCGATCATCCGTCGAGCCGTGATCGACAAGAACGTGGAGATTCCACCAGGGACACGCATCGGAGTCGACCCGGAGCGGGACCGTGCCCGGTTCCACGTGTCAGACAGCGGTGTGGTCGTGATCGGCAAGAGAGACGTCATCTCCGAGCCGACATGACCTCCTGATAGAGGTCGAGGTAACGCTGCGCGGGACCATTCCAGGACCAGTCCCTGGTCATGCCCCGACCGATGATCGCCTGGCGACGTTCCGGATCCCGCCATGCCGCGACGGCGCGCGAGATGGCGTCTGCCACCTCGACCGGGTCGACCGTGGGGGCAACGAAGCCGGTTCCTGACTCAGGATGGCTGTCGGCGTCGGTGACGCTGTCGTGGAGACCGCCGACATCGGTGACGACGGGGATGGCGCCGTATCGCATCGCCTGCATCTGGGTGAGGCCGGCCGGCTCGAACCGGCTAGGCATCAGGTACAGATCGCACCCACCGAATATCCGGTGGGCCAGTCCCTCGTCGTAACCCTCCCAGAAGACGAAGCGGCCGGAGAACCGGTCGGCAGCCTCGGCACACGCATCGGCCAGCCGACGCTCTCCCGAGCCGAGCAGGACCATTCGCGCTCCCACATCATCCAACACCGGGAGTGTCTCCAGGGCGACGTCGACTCCCTTCTGATCGGTGAGCCTGGTCACCATGCCGATCAGGGGAGCGTCGCTCTCCTTCCATCCCAGTTCTTCGACCAGTGCCGACTTGACTTGCTGCTTGTCGACCAAGGACGCGAGGTCGTATTCGACCGGGAGGTGGGGGTCGGTGGCGGGATCCCAGACGTCGGTGTCGATTCCGTTGAGGATGCCGAGAAAGGACTCCTCCCGCTTTCGGAGCAGACTGGCGAGACCGAACCCTTCGTTGGGCGGGAGCGACTCCTCGGCGAATCGGGCGCTGACCGTGACGACGCGATCCGCCAGGGCGATCCCTCCCGCCATCGGATTGGTCCAGGCGCTGTGGTGGAAGCGGTCTGCGTTGTGGGGAAACCGGTCGAGCCAGCAGACGTCGGCCTGGCCCTGATAGGCGAGATTGTGGATCGTGAAGATCGTGGGAGGTGCCGCCTCGAGGAACGCCAAAGTCGTCGCGGTGTGCCAATCGTTGAGATGCAAGACATCCGGCTGTGATGACCGGGCCCAAGCCGCGACCGCAGCCGAGAACGCGAAGAACCGGTGGTCGTTGTCGGCCCAGGCTCGCCCCTCGTCATCCAAGTACGGGTTGGGGCGGGTGATCCCCGGGACCGACACCAGACGGACCTCGACATCATCCAGGGTCCCCTCACGGATGTAGGCCGGAGAGGCCCAATCGGGGACATCGAGATCGTGCTCGGCCCGTGCTTCGAACGGGAGACCCCCGTAGTCAGGCAGGACCACGTCGACCTCGACCCCCTCGGATCGGAGGATCCTGGTCAACCCGGCGGAGAAGTCTGCCAGACCTCCCACTTTGACCGTCGGCGCCAGTTCAGCTGTGGCGAAGAGAACTCTCACGGGCTCGTTCTGGCGTCTCGACACGGGAAGGGTGGCGGGCACTGCGAATGACTGAAATCGCTGTGCATTCGATCCATCTCGTTGGGGCTCCACACAGCTAGACGGTCCTCACGAAGTACATGTCGAGCTCGCCTTTGCCCTTGGCGCTCACCTTCCCGCGGTATTGGAAGGCCAGCGACGTGTCGTGGCTCACCATCGAGTAGGTGACTTCGCTGAGATTGACCTCCCCGGGCGCCCCTTCTGTCTCCATCCGTGAGGCGGTGTTGACCGTGTCACCCCACACGTCGTACTGGAACTTGGTCTCACCCACGACGCCCGCCACCACCGGACCGGTGTGGATCCCGATGCGCATCTCGAACGCGGGCCGGCCCTCCGCTGCTCGATCGGACACGTGGCGGCGCATGAACTCCTGCATGGCGAGGGCGGCACGGACGACACGCAACGGCGAGGCGTCTTCGCTAACCGCCAGCCCGGAGGCGGCCATGTAGGCATCGCCGATCGTCTTGATCTTCTCGAGCTCGTGCTCCCGCATGATCGCGTCGAACGCGTAGAAGCACGTGTTGAGCTCGTCCACGAGCATGGCCGGTGTCATTCCCGAGCTGATCTCGGTGAAGTCCTTGAAATCACTGAACAGGACCGTCACCGCCTCGAACTCACGGGCCTGGGCGTGACCGGTTGCCTTGAGCTCCTCGGCCACCTCCTCAGGCAGGATGTGCAGTAGCAGGGCCTGGGTCTTCTCCCGCTCCTCTTCCACCTGGAGGAGGGCCGTCCGAGCGGTTGCGTCGAAGTCGCGGACGATGAGAAAGATGATGGCGACCAACCCCACATAGGAGGCGAGCTTGAAGGCGGCGTCCAGCTCGGCGTCGAAGGTGAGCGGGAACTCGAAGCCGGCCAATTCCAGCACGCCGAGGGTCAGGACCTCGACGACCACCACCAGGAACCAAACGAGGCCCGTCCTGATACCGACGAGCATCAACCCCAGCATGGGGACGATGGCCACGTAGGGGCTGGTGATCGATGCGCTGAGACCGCCGCTGGTCGACGTCAGCACCAGGGTGTCCACGAAGATGATCCCGATGTAGACGTTGGCCACGACGACCCTGTTCACACCTCTTCTGACCAGGAACGGCAACACCGCCATGGCCGCTGCGCTGGCCGCCATGGCCCACACGCCTGCCGGGTACCCGACGAACAGCGATATGCCGAAGTAGGCGAGGGCGAGGGCGCTTGTCAGGAAGCAGACGAAGACGAGATTGCGGTGCTTCTTCAGGTCCTCGGTCGAGGTCGTCCGCCCCGGTGGGAGGAACCGGTCGGTCCAGGATTCAGATGGTGGCTGCATCGGCGACCACGGGTCGTCTCACCCGATAGAGCAATCCGAGGTAGAAGACGTCGAGTAGCGCGACCGCCACGTAGAGGCTGGTCAACGCATTGTTCTCCGGGTACTTCGTGTAGAACATCACCCCGATGATCCCGGTGCCCAAGAACTTGCACCACCCGATCACCTTCGAGCTTCCGCCCACCGATGGGACGAAGAACAGCGTGATGAAGGCGGCGCTCATCACCAGGTTGATCATGAACGAGTTGAGGGGTGCCATCGGGTAGTCGTATTGGAGGATGAAGGTCAGCTGCACCATGAAGAGGAGGGGGAGCCAGCCTGCCATGAGCCAGCGGAACCTCTGTTTGAGGTACGGGGTGGTGACCTGTTTGGACCCATACCGGAACATCCCGATGACTATGAATAGGTCGAGGACCATCCAGGCCCAGTAGGCGATGACGAGGACCGACCCCATGTCTGGCACGAAGAAGATCGAGGTGGTGATCTCGGTCCCGAAGTTGAGCGTCACGGCGAGGAAAGGGATGGCCAGCTCGCGCACCCTGACCAGTCGACGGATGGTGAGGACGTAGACGACGATCCAGAGGACGGCGCCGAATGTGAACATCCCGATCTGGATGGGGGTGTAGGCCTCGGTGTTGAACCAGGGTCCCGGGTCCCGCAGGTACTCCCAGATCGTCATCGCCGCCAACCAGCAGCAGGCCTCAGGAGGTTGAGCCCGGCACGGACGAAGAACACGGCGGCGAAAACGAGTCCCCAGGGGATGAGGGCCAACCGTATCGACCAAGGAAGCCGGGCGCTCCAGGGCTGGCCTCTGCCGAACCGGCGTTTGTCGAGCCACTTGAACGGAGCAAAGAACAGAGGCTCGGAGAGCGGCCAGATGGAGCACGGTCTTTCCCGGGAGCCGTCGGCCGCGAGGATGCCGTTCACTGCCCGCCGTGCCGCCTCGTTGGCCCCTTCCATCGTGGCCAGGTCGGTGTTGGTGCGCACGTAGTCGGAGGCGAGGAAGAGGTTGGGGATGCGGGTGACGGCCTCGGGTCGCAGGGCCCAGCTGTTCACGGTGTTCACGAGGAGCGGTTCGATGTCATCGTCACGATTCACGATCGGGTTCCAGCGGATGTCGCGGTCGAGGTACCAATGCACGATCATGTCCTTCGACACCGTGATCCTTCCCTCCACGTTGAGGCTCTTCTCGATCTGATCCCAGACCAGGTCCTTCACCCGCTCGGCATCGGCGTCGTCGGCGATCACACCGTCGTAGGCGGTGTGTAGCCAGTCGCTGACGTCAACGCTGAGGATTCCTTTCACCCGCCCGTCGAACCTGTCGCTGAGGTCGTAGTCGTCCCAGAACTGGGGCTGGGATATGCCCGTGAGCGCCCACTCGCTGTCGCTGAAGATGATATGTCCGCGGGTGATCTCGACGTTCTCGCTCAGGTAGAACTGGATGCCATTCATCCAGCTGACGCTCTTGGCCAACTCCTTCAGCGCCCCGAGCGTGGGGTCGGCGTCGACCATGGCATCGTCGAGAAGCGGAGCCGCCCGCTCGATCGGAGTCGCCAGGATGTAGTGGTCTGCGGTCACCGTCTCCAATCGGCCCTTGGGACCCCTCACCTCGACTCCGGTTATGGAACCGTCGGCGAAGTGGAGGCGGGTCACGACTGACCCCTTGTGGTATTCGACACCCATCGAGCGGAGGTGCTCCAACCACGGCGTCAACCAGACTTCGTTGGTCGGCCCGTCGAGGACACGATCGGTCTGGCCCCCGGGGGTCATCATCGTGAAGAGCAGCTGGAGGAGGATGTCACCTCCCGTCTTGGTACTGGCTGACCGGGCCTGAGCGGCGACCAGAGTCCTGGTGAGACCGGCGACCAGCAGCGACTGGTAGGTCTTGCTGAACCGGTCGGCGTCGAGATAGTCCCACCAGCTGAGTCGCTCGTAGTCGGCGTCCCGTCTCGCACGACAGCTCGTCATCAGCTGCCAGATGCGCTCGGCGAAGAACTCCTCCTCCTCAGTGGTGAGACCCACGTCGACCCCTCCGTGCAGGTCGCGCACGATCACTTTGAGATCGGAGAGACTCCTGGGAAAGCTGGCGTCGGTGATGATCGACGGCTTGCCATACCGGGCGATCATCACCCGCTCGGTGCTCACGAGGTTGTCGAAACAGCCATGTCGATTGGCCGACCCATCAGGTCCCTGGAAGGGAATCCGCTTCATCGTGTCCGTGACGTGCCTGTAGAACCCTGGGAAGAAGCGAAAACCGTGCTCGCCGGGCAGGAAGCGCTCGGGATTCGGGGTGTTCGTGTCCGGAACGTCGACTGATCTCGCTTTACCGCCGACATAGGTCGGGTTGCGTTCGAACACCTCGACGATGTAACCGCGCTCGGCCAGTTCGTGGGCGGCGCTCATCCCGGCCACGCCGCCACCGACCACTACCACGCGTTTAGGGACACTCATGACTCGACGCTACTGCCCAAGCAAGCGGCCTGGCGGCGGAAGGCAGCTGTGAGACCCGTGACCTGGTCTGAGCGCGCGTATAGGTCGTTGTGCCCATACTTCACCACTCTCCGTGCGAGATAGTCTCTCTCAGTAGGGGTAGCTGGGTACGAGCGAAGGAGTTGGCAATGAAGCACGCGCTGGTCTTCATGCCAGATCGGATGACGTCGCCAACCCTGACCGACATGTCCCATCTCCCTTCGCCACTGACCCGTCAGATGTAACAGGTGCTCCCATGGAGCTCAGTGCTCCCTACCCGGAGCTGAGGGGGTGGCCCTGACGGGCCGCCCCCTCCTTTCTCCTTCCGAAAGCTGTAGGAGCCGCCCCTACGGCGTCCGAAAGATGGCATAGCATCGCCCGATGGACCTTTTCGCTCCGGTCGATTCCCGTGTCGCTGCCCTCACGGTGAGGGTTGGAGACGTGGTGGCTCCGGGTCAGACCCTCGTGGTCCTCGAGGTGATGAAGATGGAACACCCGGTCACGGCCGAATCGGGAGGCGTCGTGTCCAGTCTCGAGGTGGCGATTGGCGACGCTGTGTCCGCGGGAGATCGACTACTGAGCCTCGGGCCCGATCTCTCCGGACCAGCAGCGGAGGTTCAGGAAGACCGGAACGACCTGACTGCCTTCGATGAGCTGGAGCGTCGTCACTCCCTCCTGGGGGACGACGCCAGGCCTGAGGCGGTCGCAGCCCGTCGCAGCCGGGGTCGAAGGACCGTCAGGGAGAACCTCGCCGACCTGTGCACCGAATTCGTCGAGTACGGAGGCCTGGCCATCGCCGCCCAGTCCAGCCGGCGTGACCACGATGACCTGATCCGCAACACCCCGGCCGACGGAATGGTCGGGGGAGTCGGGCGCATCGATACCGGCACCGAAGAGGACGACCGGGCGATCATCCTCTCCTACGACTACACGGTGCTCGCCGGGACCCAGGGAGCACGCAACCACCACAAGAAGGACCGTCTGTTCAGCTTGGCCGCGCAGACACGTCTCCCGGTCGTGCTGTTCGCCGAAGGTGGCGGGGGGCGACCTGGTGACGTCGACTGGAACGGGATATCCCTTCTCGACGTCCGAGCGTTCCGCCTGTTCGCCGAGATCCCTGGTCCCACCATCGGGATCAACACCGGCTATTGCTTCGCCGGCAACGCTGCTCTGCTCGGTCAGTGCGATGTGATCGTCGCCACCCCCGACTCCAATCTCGGGATGGGCGGTCCGGCGATGATCGAAGGTGGCGGTCTGGGCAGATTCCACCCCTCGGAGGTGGGTCCGACCAAGACCCAGGCCGAGAACGGAGTCATCGACGTGCTGGTCGAAGACGACGCCGACGCGGTCGAGGTGGCGCGGCGTCTGTTGGGGATGATCAAGGGAGCAACGGAGTCACCGGGTGTCATCGATCAGTCCGCGCTCCGGTCGATCGTGCCCGCCAACCGTCGTCGTCTCTATGAGATGCGAGAGGTCATCGGGGCGCTCCTCGACGCGGACACCTTCATCGAGCTGAGGCGTGACTTCGCCCCGGCCGCCATCACAGGGTTGGGACGGGTCGACGGACGACCGCTCGGGATCATCGCCAACGACCCGGCTCACCTCGCAGGGGCAATCGACAACGACGCAGCAATCAGCTTTGCCCGGCATCTGGCCCTGTGTGACCGTTGGGGCATCCCGGTCTTGTCGCTCTGTGACACCCCCGGTTTCATGGTCGGACCCGAGGCCGAGGCGGAGGGTTTGGTGAGATCGGCCGGAGCTCTGTTCCGGGCCACGGCGGGAGTGTCGGTCCCGACCGGGACCATCGTGACCCGGCGGGGATTCGGTCTCGGCGCTCAGGCGATGGCGTCGGGAGGGTTCCACGAGCCTCGCTTCACCGTGGCCTGGCCCACCGCCGAGTTCGGACCGATGGGTCTGGAGGGTGCGGTCAAGCTCGGATTCCGCAAGGAGCTGGAGGCAATCGAGGATCCTGAGGATCGCCAGGCCGAACTGGAACGACGGGTCGAGGAGATGGCCGAGGCGGGCAGCGCCCTGAACGTCGCCGAGGCCTTCGAGATCGACGACGTCATCGATCCCGCCGACTCCCGGCGCTGGGTCACTACCCTCCTCTTCTGAACCTACTGAGACTCCCTACTCGTCGACGACGTGGCGCGGCGCCTCCTCGAACCCGGGGTTCCTCAGCCCATATATGGGTGGAATCAGCTCAAGTTCACCCTGAGAGGAAGCTGAGCCTCACCCTCCGGGATGGGTTGTCGACGTTGGTGTCGACGAGGACGATCGATTGCCACGTCCCGAGTGCAGGCTGACCACCGATCACGGGGACTGTGATCGAGGGGCTGACGAATGCGGGCAGTACGTGATCCCTGCCATGCCCCGGTGTCCCATGCTCGTGACGCCACCGGGCCGGATCGGCCGGTAGCAAGTCATCGATGGCCCCCAGAACGTCGGTGTCACTGCCCGCCCCCGTCTCGAAGATGGCGATACCGGCGGTGGCGTGAGGAACGAACACCGAGACGAGCCCGTCGCCCTTGTCGGCGCAGAATGCGGTGACCTCACGGGTGATGTCGAAGGTCCCCACCCGAGTCCCGGTGTCGATTCTGATCTCGATGCTGTCCACGTAACACAGTCTCACACGGAGGGGTCGTACTGTGCAGACGTGGCCCTGACCTTCACCCCTGACGATGTGAACGAGCTCGTCCGAACCGAGTTCCCCGCTGCCTACGCGGCAGGGAATCGCTGCGTCGAGTTGGGTGAGGGAACTGCCCTGGGGCGTTGGACCTTCGACGAGGCGGAGCTGCGTCCCGGGGCGTACATTTCGGGCCCGACCCTCTTCGCCCTGGCCGACTGCACCTTCTGGTTCGCCACGTTCACGGTCCTCGGTCTGGAGCCGATGGCGGTCACCAGCGAACTGTCGATCCGCTTCCTCCGCCCTGCCCAGCACGGAGATGTCCTGGCCCGGGCCACGCTCAACTCGGTCAGCTCCAGACGTCTGGTCGGGACCATCGAGATGTGGGTGGACGGCAAGCCGGACAAACTCGTCGCCGTCGCTCAAGGGGCTTACTCCCGACCCTGACTCATCCGGGTTCCGGTCCGGGTTCGAATCGGTGCTGACTCAGAGGAGACCGATGCACGAACTCGAGCTCGCCCACGAGCAGCTGGCACGCATGCGCGGGATGACCCGCTACTACCACGAGCGATTCTTCGCCGACACGAGATCAACGGCTTTCGGAGTCATAGTCCTTGCCCTGGTCGGGTTCTGGTCGGTGCCCGAGGCTTTCCTGCTCATCCCGATCGTCGCTCTTCTCGGGGCGAATCAGACCGCCTTCGATGCCTCCTACTTGTTCATGGCGCGCAGTTACGCCAGCGCGCTCGAAGCCGAGATCAACGCTGCGATGCGTCGTCGTGTGCTGGTGGGGTCAGAACTCGAAGATCGCTACCTGGTCCCCCTCAGATCAAGGAAGTTGGTGGGTGTGGCGTTCGGAAGCGACTTCTCGTGGTTCGGTTGGATGACGATCCTCTACACGGTCCTTGGCATTGCTGCCTTCGTCTCCGGCTTGTGGCTGGGATGGGACGTCCTGGTTGGGGCTGCGCGAATCGTCTATCTGGCCTTCCTCGGAGCGCTCACGGGTGTCTCGCTGCTCGTTGGTCGCTGGTGGTTCGTCAGCGGCGTTGGCCAATCCCGTCTCGACGATGTCCTGCGCACCCGATTCGCACACCCCGTCTGACTGTCATCCGATCCCGTCTCCCGCCCCGAATAGAAGGTGAGCACACCGTCCGGTTGCTCGAAAGGACACACAGACATGAAGAACCGAACAATCGCCCTGGTTGCCGTTATCGCTCTCGCCCTCGCCGCATGTGGCGGGGAGAGTGACGAGACGACGACCACCGAAGCAGCGGCCGCCACCTCGACCACCGAGGACATGACCACCACCACTGAGGAGATGATGGAAGGCGACACCATCGTCGACATTGCGGCCGGCAACGAGGACTTCTCGACGCTGGTCGCTGCAGTGGAGGCCGCCGGTCTGACCGATGCGCTTGCCGACCCCGATGCCACCCTCACCGTGTTCGCCCCGACGAACGATGCGTTCGCTGCCGCTCTGGAAGCCCTGGGCCTGACGGCCGAGGAGCTCCTCGCCGACACCGAGACGCTGACGGCCATCCTCACATATCACGTGCTGGGTGAGGTCGTCACCTCGTCCGATATTGCTGCCGCCGGTGCCGAAGAGATCCCTCTGGAGACCCTCTCCGGCGAAGAGCTGGTGGTCACCGTCGGCGACGACGGGACTGTCGGGTTCGACGGTCAGACGGCCGTGGTCACCATGGCCGACCTGGAAGCCTCCAACGGGGTAATCCATGTCATCGATGCGGTTCTCCTCCCACCCTCGATGAGCTCGTAGCGACACCCCGCTCCGCAAAGGAAGAGCCGCGCCAGCCCACGGCGCGGCTCTTTCTATTTCACACAAGGGAACGTGGCGGTCAGGCCTCGAGTCGCCCGTCGACGATTTCGACAGTGCGGTCGGTGTAGTCGACCATGCGAAGGTCGTGGGTCACCATGATCCCGGCCTTGTTCCTGCCCTTGATCTCCTCGGCGAGCATCTTGACGACGGCGGTGCCCAGCTCGGTGTCGAGGCTGGCGGTCGGCTCGTCGACGAGGATCAGGTCGGGATCGGTCACCAGGGCCCTCCCGATGGCGACACGCTGGCGTTCGCCTCCGGAGAGCTGTTCGGGGAGATTGCCTTTCCGATCCTCGAGACCGAGATCCCTGAGTAGCTGATCTGCCCTGTCGTTGATCTCGTCCTTCGACAGGTCCGAGATGGACGACATAACAGTGAGATTCTCCCGGGCCGTCAGAAACGGGACCAGATTGAATGTCTGGAAGACGAACCCGATCCGGTTGGCGCGGAACCTGGTCTGTTCCCTCTTCGACATGGTGGCGAGATCGTCGCCGCCGATCAGCACGCTTCCGTCGGTCGGGGTGAGCAGGGCGCCGATCATCGAGATCAGCGTGGTCTTGCCCGACCCGGATGGCCCGAGTAGGGCCAGGAACTCGTTGGAGTCGAGGCTGAGCTCGGCTCCCTCTACCGCGGTGACGGCCGTGTGACCTTCGCCGTAGATCTTGGTGAGGCCCTTGACCTCGAGAGCTTTCTGGTTCATGCGGCACCTCCGAGTGCGCTTGCTGGGTCGATCCTGATGACCCTCCCGAAGCTGAAAATGGCGCCGAGCGAGCCCATGACGAGCGTTATGACGAGGAGGGAGAAGGCTGTTGGTGCGAGGAAGAGGGCCGGAACGTCCGACGGGATGACGAGCCCGGCGAGACGGGAGAGCCCGAACCCGACGACGAACCCGACGAGCGAGGAAACGATCGCCTGCACGAAGATGGCCCCGACCAGCGTCCGGCTGGACATTCCGATCGCCTTCAGGACGGCATACTCGCTGCGTTTCTCCAGCGTGATGAGGGCAAAGAAGAGCCCGACGACGATGGCTGCCACAGCGAAGGTGGTGTAGACGATCGCGTCGAGGGTCGACTTCTGCTGAGCCGCGGCAGGCAGGGCGTCGATCGCCTCCTGAACCGTCGCTACCTCCACTTCATCGATTCCGGTGAGGTCCGGGGACCCGCCTTCCTGGCTGACGACGCCGAGGGACTGGGAGGTTCCTGCCAGCGCCTCCAATTCGGGGCGCACCTCGGAGCGGACCTCGTGAAACACATCGTGGCTCGTCCACGCCGTGGTGAAGCCGAACCCGGCGTCCTCGGCCACTCCGACGACGATGAGGTTGGGTCCGTCGGTGACCTCGATGATCGAACCGATCTCGACACCCCGGCGGGCGGTCTGTCCGTCGACCAGGACCTCCAGCTCGCCAGGCTGGGGTCGGGTGCCGTCGATCACGACCGATGGCATCGTGGTCTCATCAGCTCCGATGAGAGTGAGTTGGAGCTCTTCGCCGTTGGATGTGGCTGTGGCGTTGAAGCTGGAAAGACGCCCGACTGCCTCGACTTCGTCCGAGCTCGCGATCTCCTCTGCCGTGGCTTGGTCGATGGTCGATCCGGAGAGTTCGAAGTCCGAACCTGCAGAGAACACGAAGTAGTCGGCATCGCTCGATCGGTAGGCCCCGGTCGAACCCAGATAGAGGCCATCCGAGAGGGCGGCGAGTATGAGGGCCAGGAAGACGATGAATCCGACCGCTCCTGACACGGCTGCGAACCGCCCCGGAGTCCGTCGCAGTTCATTCACCCCGAGATTCATCGTGAACCCCCGGTGGCGACAGAGGCCGCGTCCTGTTTCGCGATCCGGCGAATCGACGTGAAACCGGAGAGGAGTGTGGCGAGAAGGATCGCCCCTCCGAATAGAGCCACGATGAGAGGGTCGATCGAGATCGCGAACACGTCGCGGGTCAGAACAACTGCGCCGGCCAGCATGGCTACGCCGACGACCATCCCGAGGGTGACGAGGAATCCGATCTGGGTGAGCACGTAACTGACGAGGGAGCGGAAGCGACTGCCGAGCGCCTCGAGCAAGGCGAACACACGCAGCTTCTGAACCGTGAGTATCTGGAAGAAGAAGCCCACGACCACGGCCACGATCACGAATGTGATGCCGGTGATCAGGGCGAAGGACTGCTCGATCGAAGAAACGCCCGGTGTGGCGGCTGCCGCCTGAGCTGGCAACAGACCTTCGAGGCCATCGAGGGCGCTGATATCGGTCGCCGCCGTCCCGGCATCGATCCCCACGTCCACCGCCACCCCGATCAGGTTCACCGGCGCGGCCGGTGCCTGCGGGAAGAGACCCGAGAAGGCCTCGGACCACGTTGGGTTGGTGACGTACAGGGTCGGTGCCACCGAGTACGTGGCGTTCTCAGCGACTCCCACGATCTCGATGCTCACGCCTCCAACATCGACGATCTCACCGACCGTGAACCCGGCTTCCCGTGCTGATGTGTCGACCAGGGCTTCGTTGTCCTCGGGGTAGCCGCCTTCGACGAGGTCAGTCGGAGTTCCCGGGCCTTCGATCTCGAGACCCCACAGGGACACGTCGATAGCCTCCTCTGCCAACTCGGCCTCGGTAGCGAGCACGGAGATCGGTGCGGCGACCGCGACTCCCTCGACTGCAGCCACCCGCTCGACTTCATCCATGCTCAGGCGACTCGCCGGGATCGTGGCCTGAGCCTCCGAATCGAAGACGAGAACATCTGCGGAGCTGTTCTCGATGGCCCCGATGAACTGGTCCAGCAGGGTCGAACTCAGTGTGTTGACGAATACGAGCAGGAAGAAGAGGAGCCCAACCGCCGTAGCGAGTAGGCCGAATTTGACCTTTGCTCGCCATATCTCTCTTGTCCAGATCATGTTTACATTTTGTCCTATTGATGGACATATTGTCAAATTAAATTGGCAATCTGTCCATGTCTCGATAATCTTGGTGACGTGAATACGTGGCAGAGCCAGCTCGCGGATGCCCGTTCCGGGTTACGGCACGTGATCGGAGAGGCTGCCCTGCAACTCGTCGCGGAACGGGGGATGCCCAACGTGTCCATGTCTGCCGTGGCGGAGGCCGCCGGGGTCAGCCGGCAGACTCTCTACAACCACTACCCCGATCTGGAGTCGATCGTCCTCGATGCGGCCCGATCTCAGATCACACAAGCCAGGAGCTTCATCTCCGCCGCCATAGAGGCCGCCCCTGATGCGGCCGCTGCTCTAGAGGTCTTTGTCCGCGGAACCCTGGCCGACCCGAACGGGAGGGTGGTCACCGGCTCGGGGATGTCACCCGATCGGGAAGTGGAGGTGCTCGAGCTACTCGAGCCCATCCATCAGGATCTACGGACGATCCTGGTCAGGGGCGTTGAAGACGGGTCGTTTCGGTCCGACCTGATCCCGGAGGACGTTTCCGAGGTCATGTTCCACATGATCGGGGCGGGCCGGCGTCTGATCGCCATGGGGCGCGATCCGGCAAGGATTGCCGAGGCGGTCGCCTCGCTCATGCAGCGTTCGGTTGCCGCCTCCTGATCGTCCCCTCTTCGATGTGAAGGCCACCGGGTCGGGTCTTAACGTGAGCGGGTGACCAGGACACGCCGGACGGGGACCTTCGCCGGGACCGCCTCCAGTTGAGCGCGCTCGCCGCATTGGCGGCCTTTTCTTTCATCAGCGCCGTCACCCCCGGGCCGAACAACGTGATGCTCTGGGCGTCGGGTGTCCAGTTCGGCTTTCGCCTCACCATCAAGCACATCCTCGGCATTGCCATCGGGGTCGGATCGATGGCTCTACTCGTAGCGGCAGGCTTGGGCGTTCTCATCACGACCCTGCCAGCCCTGGAAGTCACCCTCAAAGTGATCGGGTCCGTCTTCCTGCTCTATCTCGCCTTCCAGATCGCAGGTGGCCGGTCGGCCAAGAAGCAGGAAGTTGCCAGGCCTCTCACGATGTGGCAGGCAACCGCGTTCCAGTACGTCAACCCGAAGGCGTGGGTGTTCGTGCTCGCCGCAGTGACCACCTTCCGACCATCGGAGATGAACTTGTTTCTCGGCACCGTGATGATGGCCGCGACGATGATGATGGTGGTCATCCCCTGCGCCTCCCTGTGGGCGGGGGCGGGAACCGTCCTCAACCGTTACCTCTCCGACCAGAAGCGATCACGTTGGTTCCAGATCACGATGGGCGTGCTATTAGCGGCGACCGTGGTCTATATCTGGCTGTGACTTTGAGATCGTCTCTGCGTACTCCCGCGATCCCCCTGATCGTGTTGTGTCTCGCCGCCTGCACGGGACAGGGGGCAGACATGAGCTCAACCACGTCAACCGTTGGACCTGTGATCACCTCCACGACGGCGGCGACCGTGACCACGACCACCACGACGGCGCCGATGAGTACCACCTACGTGGTCTGGACCTCCGGAGGGCTGACCGACGGCACCGTGGCCGCACTCGAGGATCGGTTCGAGGTGCTCTCGATCGTCAGTGGTGATGCCGCCCCTCTCGACGTCGGTGGTGGCGAGGTGGTCCCTCTCGACGCCATCGCCATCGACATCGGCTCACACTCCTGGTTCGACACCGAGGGTGAGACCAGCGCGCTGCGCCCGGGAACCGTCCTCTTGGGTGAGTCCTCTGCGGAGTTTCGTGAGGCGGCGGCCGGAGACTTCCTCAGCTTCGGCGGCGTCGAGTTCGAAGTCGTGGGTGTCGTCTCCGATGAGTTGGTCGGGGCCGCCGAGGTGGTGTTCGCCCGCGCCGATCCTGGGTCGCCGGTGGCCACGAACCGGTACGCCCTGGTCAGCACGACGATGAATCGGGCCGAGTTCGAATTCCTGGTCCAGAGTGTGAACGACGCACCTGTGCCAGTTCGGATCCGGGCCGAGGGAGAGACTCCACTGCTACGTCACGCCGACGGGGTGCTGCCCCAGATACACATCAAGCAGGCTTTGGGTGAGTTCTCCTATCCCGCCGACACCGGGGCACAGCTGGAACAGGACGAGGTGTGGATGTCGGAGAACCTGGTGATCGAGGAGCTGCCGATACTGGGGACGGTCACCTGCCATCGAGTGGTGATGGAGATGGCGGAAGGGGCGTTGAACCAGGTGGTCGAGGAGGGTCTGGCCGCCCTGGTCCGGCCCGAGGATTTCGCAGGCTGCTGGAACGCCAGGTTCGTGAGGACAGTCACCGGAGAGCCTTCCGGTGTCTCACGACATTCGTGGGGGGCCGCCCTCGACATCAACGCTCGTTCCAATCTGATGGGAACGGAGGGAGACATGGATCCACGTCTGGTGGAGATCTTCGAACAGTGGGGCTTTCTCTGGGGCGGCAACTGGGCAGTCCCCGACCCGATGCACTTCGAGTACGGGATCTGGCCCGAGGACTGAGCTAGCGGCCCGTCCTCGCTTTCAGCCAATCGAGGCGAATCCGGTCGTGGAATGCTTCCCCGCCTTCGTGGTCGTTGAACGGGTATTCGACGATTGACTTCGGTCCCTCGTACCAGTTGTAAGCCGCGTAGACCGTGGAGGGCGGACAGGTCTCGTCCATCAGAGCCACCGACCAGACGGAGTCCGCGCTTGTCAGGCGGCCCAGAATCGCTCCGTCGAAGTAGGCCAGCGTCCGGAAAACCGTCTCCACCGAATCCCGGTGGTTCTTCAGGTATCTGACGATCTCCCCGTAGGGGTTCCCGGGAGCGATAGAGGTCGCCCTCGGGAAATCACACAGGAACGGCACGTCGATCATGGCGTAATTGACGTCTCCGTGGAGGGCGGAGGCGGCGATTGCCAGGCCACCACCCTGGCTACCTCCGGCAACCGCGATGTGTTCGGCGTCGACCAGGGGATGACCGAGAACGGCGTCGACGGCCCGAACCGCGTCAACGAACAGTCGCCGGTAGTAGTAGGTGGTGGGATCGAGGATGCCGTCGGTCATGAACCCGGGATGAGCGGGTGCGCCGCTCGTCGCCGGATCGGGTGTGTTCCCGACGCTCCACGTCGACCCTTGACCTCGGGTGTCCATCATGAAGTGGGCATATCCGGCGGCGGCCCAGAGGAGATTCTCGTGAGGCAGTCCGCGCCCGCCGCCATAGCCGACGTATTCGACCACCGCCGGCAGTGGCCCCGTTGCGGAGGCCGGTGTGCGGAGCCAACCCTTGATCGGAGCGCCACCGAACCCTGGGAAGGTGACGTCGTGGGTGTCGATCAGGTCGATGCCGATGTCGACTGTCTCGAAGGTCGCCTCACCGGTCGGTGACTCGGAGAGCGACCGGTCCCAGAACTCGCGCAAGTCTTGAGGGACCTCGAGATGCGGCCGGTAGGAGCGCAGGGTGTCACCGGTGAGATCGAAGTGAGGCATGGGAGCTGGGCAGGCTAGGTCGGTCTGGCGCCGGCGGCAGCCTCGACTATCGCGTCGGTGTCGTACACGCACCCGCCCCAGCACACCCCGCTCAACGACTGCAGGGCAGCCCAGACCCGGTTCACCGTTCTTCTCCTCCTCGTTTTCTTGCTCGTTCCGGTCACCGGACCTCTGTCCGGCGTCCTCGATGACTTCGGCTCAAGTCGCGATCAACCCCGCCGCCCCGTTCACAGCTCGGCATGACTGTCGGACAACGAGATTCGTGGGAAGGCTGATGTCGGTCACGCCTGCGCTCGGCTCGTCGAGGAGTCGCATGAGCATGCGCGCTGCCTCGTACCCCTGGTCCTGGATCGAGTGATCGATCGTGGTCAGAGCCGGCTGGGACAAGACCGATTCGGGAGACCGAGACATCTCCGGGCAGTGTCGGGAGGAGCGGGTTTTTGTTTAGATGGCGGCGAAATCAGGAGGATCGACATGGCTGACAGACGAGTGGTTTTCGACTTCGACATCACCTTCGCCAATGGTGGCGGGGTTCAGGGTCAGGAGTTCCGACTCGACATCGAAGGCGACGAGATCTCCGACGCCGAGCTGGCCGATGAGATCGTGCGCGATCTCAATCTCCTGATGGTCGAAAAGGTGACCATCAACGGCAAGAAGTACATCGACGAACCGCACAAACGGAATCCTGAGGTCTTCGAGTCCGGTCTGGTGGACCTCAGCCACCCCATCCACGACGGGATGATCACCTACCCCGGCCTTCCCGGTCCCGTGTTGCGCACTCATCTGTCCCGCGAGGACTCGAGGGCGCACTACGCCGAGGGCACCGAGTTCCACATCGGGGCGATCGACATGGTGGCCAACACGGGCACGTACGTCGACGCGCCATTTCACCGGTATCCGGACGGAACGGACCTGGCGGGGTTGCCGCTCGACCGTCTGGTCGGAGTGCCCGGTGTGGTCGTGGACGCTTCGGAGCGGGTTGTCGACGTCGAGGTCTTCGCCGACACCGAGACCTGGGGCAAGGCTGTGTTGATCCGCACCGGCTGGGACGAGCACTTCGGTCACGACGACTATCTCGGCGAGCACCCCTACCTCACCGAGGCGGGGGCCCGCCGTCTGGTCGAAGGAGGGGCCGCCCTGGTGGGTATCGACTCGGCGAACATCGACGAGACGAGTCAGGGGCTTCGTCCCGCTCACACTCTTCTGCTCCGGGCTGGGATCCCGGTCGTGGAGCATCTTGCTCGGCTTGCACAACTCCCCGATGGTCCCTTCGAGTTCTTCGCCATCCCCGCGCCGGTTGTCGGAATGGGGACGTTCCCGGTGCGAGCCGTTGCCCGCTGGGGGTGAGCCGAAGTGATCGGGACCCCGCGGCGCCCACGCTCCGCGTAGCCTCAGTGGGAGCATCATCACAGTGGCTCGAAGGAGACTCGGTGGACACGCAAAAGATCTGCGATCGTTACATGGACGCCATCAGGAACCATGACTTCGAAGCTCAGCAAGCTCTTCTGCACCCAGACTTCGTAGCCACGTATCCGCAGTCTGGCGAGGTGTTCCGGGGGCGTGACAACTACATCGACATGCTTCGTCACTATCCAGAGCTGCCGTACAGCGACTTTCTGTCAATCAAGGGTGAGTCCCACACGTCGGTCCAGTATCCGACGCTGCCGATGTTGTCTCCCACGATCACGGTGTTCGGCGGCGACGATTTCGTTGTGGAGGGCCTCGCGACCTACGCCGACGGGGGTGTCTTCCACGTGGTATTCCTACTTCACCTGGAGCAAGGTCTCGTCAAGGAAGAGACCTGGTACTTCGCCGCTCCCTTCGACGCCCCTGAGTGGCGCCGCCCGTACGTCGATCAATAGGCGTTCTGCACGACCCATCCTGGAGGTCACATGCCCAACATGACCGACTACGAGGAAACGCGGGCGACCTTCTCACTCGACGTCCCAGAACGGTTCAACGCGGTTGTCGACGTCGTCGACGCCTGCGCTGAGTCCAACCCGGACGCGCTCGCATTGCGGATGGTCTCCCCCGACGGCCGACACGCCGACGACTACACGTTCGCCGAACTCTCCGAACGGTCGAGTCGAATGGCCCACTTTCTCTCCGACCTTGGCGTCGCAAAGGGAGACAGGTTGTTCGTCATGCTCCCCCGCGTCATCGGCTGGTATGACACGGTCCTCGGTGCGATCAGGCTGGGGGCCATCCCGATGCCAGGCACGACCCAACTCAAGGGCAAGGACATCGCCTATCGGGTGAACCGGGCCGAAGCTACTGTGGCCGTCACCGACGGCGACGGAGCGACAATCGTCGACGTGGTGCGTGGCGAGTGCCCCACCCTCGAGACCCTTGTGGTCATGGGTGGCGAGGCGGAGGGTTGGGTCTACGGTGATCTGGGAAGGGACGCGGCGTCGTCCGACCCCTCGGCGTTCGAGATGACCGCTGCCGAGGATCCGATGTTCATCTACTTCACGTCTGGCACCACCGGCAACCCGAAGATGGTGCTGCACACACAGTCGTACGCGATCGGGCATCAGATCACGGCCCGGTTCTGGCAGGACCTGAGGCCAGGCGACGTCTTCTGGGGCGTGTCCGACACCGGGTGGGCCAAGGCTGCATGGTCGAAGCTTTTCGGGCAGTGGGCACTGGGGGCAGCGGTGATGGCCTGGAACGCTCAAGGCAAGCCCGACTTCGACCAGATGCTGCGGATGATCGTCGACCACGACGTGACCGTTTTCTGCGCTCCGCCAACCATCTATCGCAATTTCGTGACCCGTGATCTGAGCGGATACGACTTCTCCAGACTCCGCCACTGCCTGGCCGCCGGAGAGGCTTTGAATGCGGAGACGTTCAATGCTTGGAAGGCAGCGACCGGCACCGAGATCCACGACGGCTACGGCCAGACCGAGACGGTCAACCTGCTTGCCAACTACCCGTGCCTTCCCAAGAAGCCTGGCGCGCTGGGCAAGCCCACACCGGGGATGGACGTTGCGGTGGTCGACGAGGCGGGCATGCCTCTCGGGCCGGGCAACGAGGGTCAGATCGCGGTGCGGGTGAAACCAGATCGACCGACCGGGATGTTCGTCGAGTATTGGAAAGACCCGGAGGCCACGGCGGCGTCACACATCGGGGACTGGTACCTGACCGGTGACCGGGCTCGCGTCGACGACGACGGCTACTTCTGGTTCGTGTCCCGGGCAGACGACGTGATCATCTCGGCCGGATACCGCATCGGTCCGTTCGAAGTCGAGTCGGTGATCATGGAGCACCCTGCGGTACAGGAGACGGCGTGCATCGGCGTGCCCGATGAGGAGCGGGGGGAGGTGGTCAAGGCGTTCGTCGTGCTCGCCCCCGGCTTCGAGCCCTCCGAGGAGCTAGCCACCGAGATCCAAGAGCACGTCAAGGAGAAAACAGCGCCGTACAAGTATCCCCGTCAGATCGAGTTCATCGACGAACTGCCCAAGACGGTGTCAGGCAAGATCAGACGGGTAGACCTACGCGCCCGCAGCTGACGCGGAGGGGCGGGCCGGAAATTTAAGAAGCCCCGACGAATCGGAAACCGAAGTTTCGACCCATCGGGGCTTCAAGGTGTGGAATATATACGGTCGATGAACAAAAGGGAAGTGGTCGCGAAAAATTCCGTTAACGCCGTCGGACGGCTCGGCGGCGAAGTGCGGAATGCATCGATCAGGAATCGAGAAGCGATTCCCGGAATGACCCGTAGGGTGACATTGGTACGGTCGAGAAAGGTGCAGACATGACCACGAAGCAGAAGTCAGGATCCGACGGGTTCTCGGAGGCGGAACGCGCTGCGATGAAGGCACGGGCCCAAGAGTTGAAGGCCCAGGGCCGTAGTGGCCAGAAGAAAGCCGATAACGAACAGGCTGTGCTGGACACGATCGCCGACATGCCCGGAGACGACAAGGCCCTCGCAGAACGGATCCACGCGATCGTCACCTCTGTGGCTCCAGATCTGGCTCCCAAGACCTGGTACGGCATGCCCGCCTACGCCGACGCAGGTGGCAAGGTCGTTTGCTTCTTCAAGGCCGCCTCGAAGTTCGACGGCCGGTATGCAGTTCTCGGTTTCGAGGATGCCGCCCAACTCGACGAGGCCCCGATGTGGCCCGTGGTGTTCGCCATCGTCGATTGGAGCCCCGCCGTCGAGAAGAAGGTGACGGCCCTGATCGAGAAGGCAGTTGGCTGAGACTTTCTCCCTGTGCGTTTGAAGGTCTGTTTGCAATTGGAGCCTTTCTCGACGAAGTGGGTCTCTCCGTATTTGGCGAAGGAGTAGAAGATGCTCCGCTCCACCACCTCGACCTGACCCCGACGAGGTCGGTGAAGAGCACGACTCGAACATCGATGGCCCGACCGACCGGCGTCCCGGGGGCGACACCGGTGGTTGCGATCGGCCCGGTTGCCGGCGGGGCGGAGCTCCCCTCGAGTTGGACCAGCTCGGCACCAGACACGATGGCGGCCCGGTCACGACTGATCTTCCTTTCGTCGCCGTTGGTCAAGGGGTGGACGTCCTTTCGTCGCCGTTGGTCAAGGGGTGGACTTCGAAGACTCGAATCATCGAGCAACGTTCGATGATTTTTCCGATATGCACTCACATCGCCTAACGTCCTTCGAACCCACCCGCTGCGGGCGGTCGAGCCGCCCATTCAGCTCAATGCTCCCACCGACGAAGACCACACCACATTCCGGGCGGCTTTCGACATGAAGCGGCATGCCTCGAGAGAAGCAGACGCGATCAGGCGACCCGCGACTCCTGAGGCCATTTCAAGGAAAGTCATGTCATTCGTTCGTCGCCCGTCATCGTGTAACGACTCGGAATCCGGCAAAGCAACCAATCGAGTCACACCGATGCTGCGTCTGCCTGCAGATTCTCGGCCTCGTTCAGGGTTCTTGGTCGCCGCGATGGCCCTCCTTCTCGTCTGGTGTTTCCCTCTGGTCGCCGAGGCAGATGACGATGCCGCGGATGAGATGTTTTTCTACCGGGCGACAGACGGTGCTTTCCGTTACTACGACATCGGAGCCAATGGCCAGTTGAAGGCCAAGCTCAACGGAGACAGCGGATATTCGAAAGGCTGGTCGTCGATCACCGCCGTCGACCTCGACGGCGACGGCAGGGATGAGATGTTTTTCTACCGGGCGACAGACGGTGCTTTCCGTTACTACGACATCGCGGCCAATGGCCAGTTGAAGGCCAAGCTCAACGGAGACAGCGGATATTCGAAAGGCTGGTCGTCGATCACCGCCGTCGACCTCGACGGCGACGGCAGGGATGAGATGTTTTTCTACCGGGCGACAGACGGT
>DASTOM010000021.1:0-7700 GCA_035762545.1 Acidimicrobiia bacterium | reverse complement strand
GAGTGGCGTCCAGGCTGCGCGCATGATCGGTGCGAGGGGGATCTTCGATACAGATGACGGCAGGAGTGTCGGGGTCCACTATTGGGCCGCTGCTCCGTTCGCTCACTGGGTGACCGCGCCCGACTGCCTGGATGAGCCTTTAGGGCGCCGGAGTGTCAGGTATCCAAGCTACAAAGCACTTGCGTACCTCCATCCGGATGTGTTCGCGCCGAACCCACAAGTCAACGTGTCGATTGGGCTCCAGGTCGGAGAACCGTACGCTTTGCTGCGTCTGGTGGCCCACGATGCTTCCCATGACCGCGGGGCTGTCGGACTCAGCATTGAGCACTCACACCGGCTCATAGGCCTGCTGGAAGGCGACATGCGCGTTTTCGTGAGTGCTGAGGGTCAATTGGACGCATCACTGAAGGATCGAGAACTCCGCATCCCCCCCGAGACGATGCATGACGTGCTCGCTGGAGCGCGCATCGTGGTCGGCGATAGTCAATCCGTTATCGCCGAGGCTGCGGTCCTCGGCACCCCGGCTGTGCGGGTGAACTCGTACACGGGTGCCACTCCCTACCTGGTGGAGTTGGAGGAAAAATACGGTCTCGCCTTCTCGTTCACGCCGGCAGCTTTCGATGAAGCCATCGCTCTCGTGTCTTCACTCGTCGCTGAGGCGTCAACGGGTACTGAGTGGTCCCGGCGGCGAGATCGAATGCTCGAGGACAAGGTGAACCTGACGGAGTGGTACATCCGTTTCCTCACGGATTTAGAGAGCACTGAATAAGCGCCTAGCGAACAGGTGTTCGGACGGAATCCGTATTACACTCGTGTGACTCAGGCACCAGGCGGAGCGTTTGTCCACCGACTCGATACTCATCCGGGGCGCCCGTGAGCACAACCTCAAGAACCTCACGGTCGAACTGCCCCGAGACAAACTGATCGTCTTCACCGGCCTCTCCGGGTCGGGGAAGTCGTCGCTCGCGTTCGACACCATCTACGCCGAGGGGCAGAGACGGTACGTCGAGTCGCTGTCCGCGTACGCCCGCCAGTTCCTCGGGCAGATGGACAAGCCCGATGTCGACTTCATCGACGGGTTGTCGCCGGCGATCTCGATCGACCAGAAGACGGCGTCCCGGAACCCCCGGTCGACGGTCGGCACGGTCACCGAGGTGCACGACTACCTCCGATTGCTCTACGCACGCATCGGGGTGGCTCACTGCCCCAACGACGGGACGCCGGTCGTACGGCAGACCCCACAACAGATCGTCGATCGCATCCTCGAACTACCGGACGACACCAGGTTTCAGGTCCTCGCTCCGGTCGTCCGTGGCCGGAAGGGCGAGTACGAAGGTCTCCTGTCCGACCTGGCGAAGCAGGGGTTCGCCCGTGCCCGCATCGACGGCGAGGTACGCGAGCTCACCGAGGAGATCCGTCTCGACCGCTACTACCAGCACACCATCGAGGTGGTCGTCGACCGACTCGTCCGCAAGGAGGGGATGGAGCAACGGCTCACCCAGTCTCTCGAGACCGCCCTCTCACTGGCCGAGGGTGTGGCCGACATCGAGATAGTGGACGGACCGACCCTCACCTTCTCCCAGCACCTGGCCTGCTCTGTCTGCGGGCTCTCCTTCGAAGACCTCCAGCCTCGGAACTTCTCGTTCAACAGTCCATACGGGGCATGCCCTGAGTGCTCCGGGATCGGCACCCGATTCCAGGTCGACCCCGAGCTCGTTATCGCCGACCCCGACCTGTCACTCAACGAGGGTGCCATCTCCATGTGGTCGTCCAACCGGATGCGCTACTACCACCGGCTCCTCACCGGTCTCAGCGGAGTCCTCGGGTTCTCGATGGACACACCGTGGAAGGACCTGCCCAAGAAAGTCCAACAGAAGATCCTCTACGGAACGGGTGACGACCGGATCACGGTCGAGTACGTCAACCGTTTCGGCCGGAAGCGACGCTGGGACGCCACCTTCGAAGGTGCGATCCCGTTCCTGAACCGCCGCCACGAAGGCGCCGAGTCGGATTCCGCTCGGGAGTACTACCAGGAGTTCATGGCGGAAGTGCCCTGCGACGCCTGCAACGGCGGTCGGCTCAACCCGGTGTCTCTTGCCGTGACCATCGACGGCCGGAACATCGCCGAGGTGTCCGACATGAGTCTCGGCGACTCCCATGAGTTCTTCGACTCTCTCGCACTCGACGAGCGTGACGCTCACATCGCCGAGCGGGTCCTCAAAGAGGTCAAGGCGCGGATCCGCTTCCTCCTCGACGTGGGTCTCGATTACCTGACCCTGTCCCGATCGGCGGCGACCCTTGCCGGGGGAGAGGCGCAGCGGATCAGGCTCGCCACCCAGATCGGCTCGGGTCTCGTCGGTGTCCTCTACATCCTCGACGAGCCGTCGATCGGTCTCCACCAACGGGACAACCAGCGGCTCATCGAGACCCTGCTCCGCCTCAAGGACCTGGGCAACACCCTCATCGTCGTCGAGCACGACGAGGAGACGATCCGGGTCGCCGACCACATCGTCGACATCGGCCCCGGAGCCGGCGAGCACGGCGGTCACGTCGTCGTCGAGGGCGACCTCGAGGCCGTCCTCAACTGCTCCGACTCGATGACTGGCGACTACCTGGCCGGCAGGCGACAGATCGAGACGCCGCTCATCCGCCGGCAGGGCAACGGTGAGGCCATTCGCGTCCTGGGCGCCACCGAGAACAACCTCCAGGGTGTCGACGCCGAGTTCCCTCTCGGAGTGTTCACGGCGGTCACTGGAGTATCCGGCTCGGGCAAGTCGACGCTCGTCGAAGAGATCCTCTGGAAGACCCTCGCTGCCAAGGTCAACCGGGCCCGGGTCGTACCGGGACGGCACAAGAAGGTCGAGGGCATCGAGTTGATCGACAAGGTCATCGACATCGACCAGTCTCCCATCGGCCGGACCCCCCGCTCCAACCCGGCCACCTACACCAAGCTGTTCGACCACATCAGAAGTCTCTTCTCCCAGACCCAGGAGGCAAGAGCCCGGGGCTACCGGCCGGGACGGTTCTCCTTCAACGTCTCGGGCGGGCGATGTGAGGCTTGCAAGGGCGATGGGACGATCAAGATCGAGATGCACTTCCTCCCCGACGTCTACGTCCCCTGCGAGGTGTGTGGTGGCAAGCGCTACAACCGGGAGACGCTCGAAATCCTGTGGAAGGGCCACAACATCTCGGAAATCCTGGAGATGTCGGTGGAGGACGCCCTCTCCTTCTTCGAGAACCAACCGAAGATCGTCCGCATCCTCCAGACCCTCTACGACGTCGGGCTCGGCTACATCAGACTCGGTCAGCCGGCCACCACGCTGTCCGGGGGAGAGGCGCAGCGGATCAAACTCGCCTCAGAACTGGGCAAGCGGTCGACCGGCAAGACCTTCTACATCCTCGACGAGCCCACCACGGGGCTCCACTTCGAAGACATTCGCAAGCTTCTCCAGGTGCTGCAGCGACTGGTCGACTCCGGGAACACGGTGGTGGTCATCGAGCACAACCTCGACGTGGTCAAGTCAGTCGACCACGTGATCGATCTTGGGCCAGAGGGTGGCAGCGGAGGAGGGCGGATCATCGCCACCGGAACGCCGGAGGACATCGCCCAGGTGGGAGAGAGCTACACCGGCAAGTTCCTCCGAGAGCTGGTCGGGTAGTTCTCCTGGTCTCAGGAGCAGGCCTCGTCCTCGCGATCATTTTTCGTGTCCCTTACAAATCCTTAATGGATGAATCCTGGAATTCCGCGCACTAGGTAGCACGCACGAAATCTCAGGGAGGAAGCAGAAAGATGCGACGCACACTCGCAATTCTTCTGATGTTGGCTGTGTGGCTCGGCGCCGCTTCGTTGCCGGTCCTGGCTCAGGAAGAGCCTGCCGCTGAAGCCCCGTTCGCGATCACAACCCCCTATCCGGGTGTGGCCGTCGAGGCGGGCGGACAGGCGACATTCGAGATAGCGGTGACGGCTCCAGACCCTGTCGCCACCTCGCTCCGCGTTGGCGATCTGCCAGCCGGATGGACCGCCACTTTCCGTGGAGGGGGCTTCGAGATCGACGGAGTGACTGCCGGCCCAACGGCACCCGAGGTGAGCCTCGATCTGGCCGTTTCCGCTGACACTCCCGAAGGCTCATACGAGGTGGACGTCATCGCCGAGACGCAATCGGCTTCTACGAGCCTGACTCTGCAGGTTCGGGTCTCGGCGTTGGCTGGAGGAGAGGTGACACTCACCCCGGATGTCCCCGGGCTCCGGGTACCGGCGGGTGACACCGCCACGTTCAGCGTCGACCTGCGGAACGACACGCCCGCCGACCTCGAGTTCGAGTTGGAGGCATCCGGGCCCGCGGGCTGGACTGTCACCGCAGAACCATCGACGGAGCCGCAGGCGACCACGCTTCAGGTCGACTCGGGCTCGACGGCCACCATCAACCTCGAGGCCGTCTCGCCGGTCCGGGCAGAGGCAGGGCAGTACCCGATCGCCCTGAAGGCCACGTCGCCGGAGTCCGAGGTTCAGGCCCAGGTCGTCGTCGAGGTCGTTGGATCGTTCTCGATCGAGATGACGACCTCCGACCAGCGGCTGAGCACCGAGGTGAGCGCCGACGGCCCGACCGAAGTCCCACTCGTGATCACCAACACCGGCACGGCCGCCGTCCAACTGCTGGAGCTGTCGGCAACTCCGCCCCGCAACTGGGAAGTGGCGTTTTCCGAAGAGGTGGTCCCCGAGATCGGCGCGGGCGAGACAGTCACCGTGACTGCGACAATCACACCATCCGACGATGCCGTGGCAGGAGACTACGTGGTCACCTTCCGGGCCAATTCGGAGCAGGCGAGTGCGGATGTGGACATCCGCACCACGGTCAACCCTTCGACGCTGTGGGGGTTCGTCGGCATAGTCCTGATCGCGTTGACCCTGGCCGGTCTCGCCTGGGTCTTTCGCCGCTACGGCAGGAGGTAGGCGATGGCCATCGCCCTGAAGACCGAAGGTCTGACCAAGCAGTATGGAGAGACGGTGGTGGTCGACGCTCTCGACCTCGAAGTCGAACGCGGCGAGGTGTTCGGCCTTCTCGGGCCGAACGGAGCCGGCAAGACGACCACGATCCTGATGCTGCTTGGGCTCGCCGAGCCGTCGGCCGGGTCGATCGAAGTGCTGGGGCTCGACCCCCGGCGCGATCCGATCGAAGTGAAACGCCGAGTTGGTTACCTTCCGGACGCGGTCGGCTTCTACGACGATCTGACGGCAGGTCAAAACCTTCGTTTCACCGCGCGGCTCAACGGAATCCCCGATTCCGAGGATCGCATCGTCCAACTGCTGGAGGAGGTCGGGCTCAGTTCCGCGGCGAACCAGCAGGTGGGTGAGTATTCGAGAGGCATGAAGCAGCGGCTCGGCCTGGCCGACGCCTTGATCAAGTCACCGTCGATCCTCATCCTCGACGAGCCCACAACGGCGATCGACCCGGAAGGTGTCGCCGAGATCCTCGATCTCATCAGGGATCTTGCAGTCGAGAACAACGTCGCCGTGTTGCTGTCGAGTCACCTGTTGAACCAGGTCCAAGCCGTCTGTGATCGCGTGGCCATCTTCGTCGGCGGCAAAGTGGTCGCCCAAGGCAGGCCACACGAGTTGGCCGAGGACGAGGTGGGGCGGGCCCGAGTGGAGTTCCGGTTCGCTGGCCAGGGCGATGAGGATCGCCTCCGTGCCATCGATGGAGTCGGCGAGGTGACCCACGGCCGGGTCCCGGGAGCTTGGCTGGCGACTCTCGAATCGGGCCGGCTCTCCGAGGTCATTGGCGAGTTGGTCAGCGGCGGCGCCGTGCTCACGGGGGTCAGGCGGGTCGACGACGACCTCGACGCGATCTATCGCCGTTACTTCGAAAAGAGCGAGGTGACGGTATGAGCACCACAGAGCAGGTCACCCGACGCGTGGAGCCGGGCCGCGGTGGGTGGAGAGTGGTCGCCGCCAAGGAGTTGGCTGACCATCTCTACTCCGGCAGGTTCGTGTTGTTGCTCGCCGTCCTGGCGATAGCCACAGCAGCCTCGGTGTTCGCGGCATCCGGAGGTATCCGGGAAGTCGCCGAGGACGCCGACGAGATCACAGCGCTCTTCCTGAAGCTGTTCACAGTGACGATCGACCCCGTTCCGTTCCCCCTGATTCTCTTCGTGGCGTTCCTGGCGCCACTTCTCGGAATCATGTTCGGGTTCGACTCGATCAACGGCGAGCGGTCACAGGGAACGCTCCCTCGGCTTCTGTCCCAGCCGATCCATCGTGATGAGGTGATCCTCGGCAAGTTCGTTGCCGGGGTGGCCGTCATCGCGATCATGCTGGCTGCACTCCTGCTTTTCGTGGCCGGGATCGGGATCCTCCGGCTCGGAGTGACGCCGACGCCGTCCGAGGTGGCACGTCTGTTCGTCTGGCTGATCTTCACCATCGTCTACGTGGCGTTCTGGCACGGGCTGGCGACCCTGGTATCGGTTAGGACCAAGAGAGCGTCGACCTCCGCCCTGATCCCGGTGGGGATCTGGCTGGTTCTGGCGTTGTTCGGGTCGTTCATATTCAGCGCGGTGGCAGGGATGGTGAACCCCGACGACGGGACCGAGCTTGGAGCGTACGAGTACGCGGTGACCGAGCACCGCCTGTCACAACTGTCTCCCATCGTGCTCTACCAGGAGGGCTCGACCGTGCTTCTCGACCCCGAGGTGCGAACCACCGGACTCCTCACCTTCGAGCAGGTGGACAGGGCCATCGTGAGTGAGCTCGACCTCGCCCAGAGTCTGGGGGTCGTCTGGCCCCAGATGGTGGCCCTGGTGGCCATGACGTGTGCGATGTTCGCGCTCGCCTTCGTCTCGTTCATGCGACAGGAAGTCAGAGCCTGAGCTGATAGGCGGGGAGGGACCGGTCGCGAGCCGATCTGTAGCCGGTTCCTCCCGCCTCAACCTCCGGGGTTCGGGACCCGATACTCCGTAGAATCTGAAACATTCTGCGATGAGTACCGCAACGTCCCGTCCCACCCAGCCCGAGGCCCCCAAGAAGCCGCGGCTCACCGAGCGCGACCGGCAGGTCCTCGACTCGACCTTCGCCATCGACTCGAGAGTCCTCGCCATCCTCCGCATCGCCATGGCCACTTTCATCCTCATCGAGGCGGCCATCGACTGGGATCGGCCCCGCGACCCGGACGGGTTCTTCGAATTCCTCGGTCAGTACGGCGAGCTGATCGTGATCCCGTTCGCGGTGATGCTGCTCCTCGGGTTCAAGACCAGGTGGGCCGTGTTGGCATGCTGGCTCACCTACGGGCTGACGATCCGGGCGACCTTTCTCGACGTCGACCTCTCTGTCGACGTCGGCGACTACATCCTGACCCTTTCCCTGTTCTGGTCGATCTTCCTTCCTCTGGGAAGGCACCTCTCCCTCGACGCCAGGGGCACCGACCAGCCTCCGGTTCGGTTCCTGTCATTGGCCAGTGCCGCCTTCCTCCTCCAGATCTTCATCATCTACCTGTCCGCCGGTCTGCTCAAGGAGACGAACGAGTGGGTGTTCGACGCCACCGCGCTCGAGTCGATCCTCTCCAACCCGAGGTTCTCGGGTGGCTTCTCAGAGTGGATCCTCCAGTTCCCGACCGCCCTCGCCGTGATGTCGGTCGCCACCATCGTCCTGGAGGTCATTGGATCGATCCTCATAATCGTGCCGGGCAAGACCCTTCCCATGCGCCGGC
>DASTOM010000020.1:0-62796 GCA_035762545.1 Acidimicrobiia bacterium | reverse complement strand
GAGATGGGAACAGTCGACCAGGCCGAGGATTGGATCAGGCAGACGCTGTCGGAAGGCGGGAGGCTGATGGGTTTCGGTCACCGCGTCTATCGTGCCCACGACCCGCGCGCCACTGCCCTGCGGTCGGTGGCGGAAGGTCTGGCAAGCGTTGCCGACTGGCTCGACAAGGCGGTGGCAGTCGAAGAGATCGCCCTGCGGCTTCTCGCCGAGCACAAACCCGAACTCGTCATCCGGACCAACGTCGAGTACTACACCGCCGCCGTGCTCCAAGGCGTAGGACTTCCTGCCCAGATCTTCCCAGCCGTTTTTGCCATGGCCCGTCATGCTGGCTGGACAGCGCATTGCCTGGAGCAGGCCGAGGCGAATGTCCTCATCCGGCCCGATGTGCTCTACGTCGGGCACGAGACGCGGCACCTTCCGGCCTAATCGACATTTGGGTTGCCTGAAGACTGCGACCGTGCTGCTGAAAGTGCACGTGGTGATCTGGTAGATGGCCACATCCCCAGACTGATGCCCGGGCCGGCCTAAGGCCAGCGTGGACCACGAGGGACTCCAACGTTGATCCACATGACAGTCATCTACCCCCGAGCGGCTAAACGCTCTGCGCCCGTGCGATCGGCGTCTCATGAAGACAACTCAAGACCCAGAACGAGGGAGCTGCGGTCTTAGGCCCACCCCTCCACGCGTCGCCACCAACAAACGAGCTGACAGCACGCCGCACCCGCCAGGTACGCCGCCGGACTGTGGGCCGCGTTCAGTTGACGGTCTTCCCCGTGATCACAAGTCGGTTGTCGACGTAGCGTTCCAACGGACTAGGGGTTAGCCGGGTGGTCGGGGTCTGTTGTCGGCTGAGTTCTCCAAGTCCGCGGTCAGCTCATCCACTACGAGTCCGGCAGGGTCGACCTTCCCCGTTCGGTAACCAGCCCTGGCCACCAAGTGGAATGAAACGGGAACGGTGAGCAGTTGGAACAGCCCGACCAGAACGAGGATGGACACATATCTGACATCTCTGAGCCTCAGGGCCAATCCGAGGAGAGCGAGGAGGATGCCGAGGCCCTGCGGCTTGGCTGCAGCATGAATTCTTCCGAGGAGGCCCGGGAATCGGAGTACGCCGACTCCAGCTGCGAGGGTCAGAAACCCGGCCAGGAGAAAGCAAGTCGCGGCGGCCAGGTCTGCGAGCTGCTCCCAGCTCATCTTGATCCAGCCTCGTCGTCTCGGCTCGCTGCGATCTCTGCTTCGCGCCGGGCGTCTGCTTCCTCTCGTTCGACGCGAGCTTCGTCTTCGGCTCGAGCCTCTTCGGCGGTCTTGATCCTTGCCGCGTCCTCAGGTTCCACCGAGGCGAATCGTGCGATCGTCACGGAGGCGACGAAGCCGACCAGCGCTAGAGCGGCGAGGATGGAGAGGCTGGTGGTGCGTCGACTCCAGGCAGCCTCCAGGGCTAGTCCGATGATGAAGACGCTGGTAATGATGTCGAGCCCGACCATTCGGTCGAGAACCGACGGCCCTCGTTCCACTCTGATCAGGGCCATGGTTGCGCCCGCGGCCAGCATGGCCCCACAAACCGCTACGACCCATATCATGGGGCGTCTCCTGCCTGGAGTCCTACGGCGGCTAGTTCCTGGTCGGAGGCGATCGCCTGGAGGACTCTCTTTTCGATGGCCAAGATGTTCTCGCGTACTGCCTCTACTCCTCCGGCCCGGTCCAGGTCGAGAACATGAACGTAGACCATTCCGTTGCGGCGGAGCGCTTCGACTACGACCGAGCCGGGCACGAGCGAAGCGATCTCCCCGACAATGGCCAGGTAGAGGTCCGACTCGGTTCGCAGTCCAACTCCAACTATGGCTGAACGTGTGTTGTGGCGAGGGTCGAGGGCCAGCCACGCGACTTGGAACGAGGCGACTACGAGATCAAACGCGAATCTGGAGATGAGGTTCGCCAACCGCCGTGGTCGGATACGCCCGTGGTATCCGACAGTGGGGAGAGGCAAGAACGTCTGAACCGAGAGCCCGACCAGCAGACCTGCGACGATGTTGCCCGGCGACACCTGCCCCCAGAGCAGCACCCATATGGCGGTGATCCAGATCACGGTCGGAACCGAAACGCGGATCTTGGAGAGACGCCAACGCCTCATGGGCTGTTCACCGCGTCGGTCGACTCGCCGATGCCGCGTTCTCCATCGGGCAACACGGCGGTCACGTAGGCGGTCTGCCCGATGAGATCCTCGGCAGCCTTGTCGGTGAGCGCGTAGATCGGGCCAGCGAAGGTGGTCAACGCCAGCCCTAGCGCCACTAGAGCGGCCGTCGTGCCCATCATGCCCCGGGGCATACGAATCACCGGAGGCTTCTCCAGGGGAGGCTGCCAGAAGGCCTTGTTCCACGCTTTCACCACGACGTAGAGCGTGAGTAGGGAAGTGAGCACACCGGCCACCACTACCAAGTATGCAAGTGGGGTGGCCTCCGCGATGCCGGCCTGGAGGAGGCCAACCTTGCCCAGGAACCCCGAAAGCGGAGGGATACCCGAGAGGCTCAATGCCGGGATGAGGAACAATACCGCTAGGACGGGAGCGATCCTCGCCAGACCCCCAAGCCTGTTCAGGGATGTCGTGCCGCCACGACGCTCCATGAGACCGACCACCAGGAACAATGCTGTCTGCACGGTTATGTGATGCACGACATAGAAGATCGACGCCGACAGGCCAGCCGTGGTGGCTATGGCGATTCCGAACATCATGTACCCGATGTGACTCACGAGTGTGAACGAGAGGAGTCGCTTTATGTCCGACTGGGCTACGGCACCGAGAATGCCGATCAGCATCGTTGCCAGGGCAGCCCACATGAGCAGTGTGTCAACGCGGCCACTGTCGAACAGAAGGGTTTGAGTCCGCAAGATGGAGTAAATACCCACCTTTGTGAGGAGTCCGGCGAACACGGCGGTCACCGGCGCGGGCGCGGTCGGGTAGGAATCGGGCAACCATGCAGACAGAGGGAA
Organism: Acidimicrobiia bacterium; assembly: GCA_035762545.1. Classification (GTDB taxonomy): domain Bacteria; phylum Actinomycetota; class Acidimicrobiia; order Spongiisociales; family ZC4RG35; genus JANQRA01. The sequence goes on along the minus strand of DASTOM010000020.1, from coordinate 59,808 downwards.
CACGGCGGCCTTCACGGCGAAAGCCACCAGGAACAATGATTGGAGAACGAGCCGCATCCCCGGATCGATCTCGGGCAGTCTCACGGCCAACTGGGCGAGGTTGATCGTGCCGGTTGCGCTGTATGTCAGCGCGATCGCGATGAGGAAGATGAACGAAGAGAGAAGCGCCACCACGACATAGATCGTCCCTGCGCGGATCCTGGGCCCGGTACCGCCCAGCGTGAGGAGCACATAGCTGGACACGAGGAGCACTTCGAATCCGACGTAAAGGTTGAACAGGTCGCCGGTCAGAAAGGCGTTGGCCACTCCGGCCGCAAGGATGAGGTAGGTCGGATGGTAGATAGCGACCGGGGTCTCCAGGTCACCGTCGTTGAGTCCTTGGGCCAAGGAGTAGACGAGGACACAAAGGGTCACCGCCGAGGAGATGACCAACATCAGGGCTGATAGCCGATCCGCCACAAGCGAGATGCCGACGGGCGCCGCCCATCCGCCGACGTTCGCCACCAGAGGTTCGCTGTCGGTTGCTAGAAGAAGTGCCATCGCAACTATCAGGACTGCTGAAAGTACCGCGACGCTTATGACTCTCTGCGCACGGGGGTGACGGGACATGGCGACTGCCAGACCGGCGCCGGCCAAGGGCAGGATGACTGGGAGCGGGACGAGCCAGGTCACAGATCGTCCTGGTCGCCAGCGAGCCAGTGCTCTTCGACGAACAGCTCCGTCTCGTCGCGGGCCTCGGCCGCCTCTTCGTCGAGGGTTGGGACTTCGACGCCTTGATCACCCGAACTCGGGCCGATTGCCGCCAGCCGGGCGATCCGACGATCCTCCAAGTCGTCTTGGACTTCGTCGTGCTGGTTGATCTGCCACGACCTATACGCCATGGCGAGGAGAAAGCCGGTGAGAGCCAGAGTGATCACGATCGCGGTGAGAATCATGGCCTGAGGGAGGGGGTCGGCCATCTCCGACGCGGGGGTCTGACCGACGATGGGGGCGCCTCCAGGAGGTCCACCAACCACCAGGAACAGGAGATTCACTGCGTTGCCCAGGAGGATCATGCCAATGGCGACTCGACTGAGGCTGCGTTCGAGGAGAAGATAGACTCCTGCGGCGGCCAGCACACCGATGACGAGGACGAACATCGAGCCGGGTGCGAAGCTCATTCCGTTTGTCCTGGTGTCGGCGGTTCGGGCTCGAGGACCGGTCCGACCCGATCAGAGTCGTGACCCGAAGTCTCGCCCTGCCGGTCGATCTCAGCGCCGAGGCTCTTCAAGATGTCGAGCATGAGCCCGACGACGACGAGGTAGACACCGAAGTCGAAGAAGACCGACGTGACCAGCTTCACTTCGCCGAAGACCGGGAGCGTCCCCTCGAGTAGTGCGCTCTGCAGCACCTCGCCGCCAAAGAACATGGCAACGATGCCAAGGCTCGCCGACAAGAAGAGGCCGGTGCCGAGGACGACACCTGGTTGCAGCGGCGCCGCTGCACTCAGTTCGTAGCGTCCGCCCGCTAGATACCGCACGATCAGGGCGATCCCTGTGATCAATCCGGCCACGAAACCTCCACCTGGCGCGTTGTGGCCGGCAAACAGGAGGTAGATGGCGAAGACAACCATCGTGTGATAGACGATCCGGGTCGCCACCTCGAGGATGAGTGATCGACGTTGGGGAGCCAGGGTGATCCCACCGACAAGCCATTTGCCAGGCACACTCCCTGCTCCGACTCGGCGGGGACGTTCTCTGAGGACACTCATCGGATCTGGATCGGAAGCGCCGAGCATCCCAGCTTTCGCGTCGAGAGTTGAGAGGTCACTTGGCTGCCGGCCTCGTCTGCTGAGGAACACGAGCGATGCGATGCCAGTGGCGGCTACGAGAAGCACCGATATCTCACCCACGGTGTCCCACGCTCTGATGTCGACGAGAGTGACATTGACGATGTTGTAACCGCCTCCATAGGCCACCGCCTCCTCAGGGAAGAGCCTCGAAATCGGCTCATGGATCCGGTACTGCGGCACAACGACCGCAAGCGCCGCAACGAGGGTCCCGGTGACAGCGCCCAGTGCGATTCGCACCCAGCGAGTGGCCACCAGTGGCCGGTTCGAGAAGTAGACAGGTAAACGCCGCAGCACCAGCACGAACACGACCAGAGTGACCGTCTCCACGAGCACCTGGGTGAGCGCCAGGTCCGGGGCGCCATACAAGAGGAACAGCATTGCAGTCCCATAGCCGGTGATGCCCGTGAGGATCACTGCCTTCAGTCGGCGGCGAGATCGGGCAGCAAGCACAGCTGCGGCGATGATCAGAGCGCCCACCGCCACTTCCCTGGGCGCCAGCTGCCAAGCGATCCCGTCGGGCAGCGATGTGCCGACCAACATCGCTCCCCCCGTGAAGGAGGCGACTACAACCAGGATCACGCCCAGATAGAAAGGAAGCGAGCCCCTCTGGAACAACGCCGTAGCGGAGGCGGCCAGCTGGTCGACGCGGCGCAGTGTGTGGCGATAGACCAAGTCGGCATCCCACGACGAGGGCCAGGGAAGCCGAACCTGTTCCACCCTGCTCCTCAACATGAAGACGCCAACCCCGGTTGCGAAGACTGCGATCGTCGTGAAGAGCGCGGGGGTGAAACCCGTGAAGAGTGAAAGATGCCCGGGCAACCCGAGTGGGTAGGTGTCCGCGTGCGGAGCAATGAGAGTCTCGCCCAGAGATGGGAGCAGACCGACCAGGAGCCCACCCACAGCTAGAGCCCCAGGAGGGCCTACCAGGAGCAGATTCGGCCGGGAGACCACGATTGGATAGAGCGCGGCCCCGTTCTTCGTCGAGAACGCACCCCAAACAAGGCGAATTCCATAGGCGACCGTGAGGACTGATCCTGCCACGAAACTGAGTACGACGACGGAATGCAGGGCCGACAGCGACTGCGCCGGATCGAAGAGAGATTCCAAAGCAGCTTCTTTGGCCACGTAGCCGGCGAAGGGCAGGAGGCCGATCATCGAGGCCGTTGCCAAGCCGGTGACGGCTGCCGTCGCGGGCATTTTGCGGCCCAGACCGTTGAGGCGCCTGATGTCGCGGGTGCCAGTGGTGGCATCAACCACTCCCACCGTTAAGAACAGGCTCGCCTTGAATAGCGCATGCGCTCCGAGCAGAGCGAGGCCCGCGAGGGCGGTCGCCTTGTACGGCGAGCCGACCAGGAGGATTATCAATCCGAGTTGGCTGACGGTGCCAAAGGCGAGGATCAGCTTGAGGTCGTGCTGTCTCAGGGCCTGATACCCGCCGAACAAGAGAGTGACGCATCCAAGCACCAGGACCATCGCCTGCCAGACCGGATCCAACGCATAGGCCGGAGCAAACCTCGCCACCAGGTAGATTCCGGCCTTTACCATCGCGGCTGCATGAAGGTAGGCGCTGACAGGAGTCGGTGCTGTCATCGCCGCAGGCAGCCAGAAGTGGAATGGGATCAGAGCCGACTTGGTCACCGCCCCGACCAGCAAGAGGGCGAGGCCGGCTGTGACAGCCGCCCCTTTGGGTGGCGATGCAATGAGGTAGGCGATGTCATAGGTCCCAGCTTCAGACCCGATGAGAAGGACTCCGAGAAGCAACGCCAGACCACCGAACGTGGTTACCAAGATGGCTTTCATAGCGGCCCGCCGCGATGAGCTCCGCTCCGAGTAGTGACCGATCAGCAAATAGGAAAAGACGGTGGTCAGCTCCCAGAAGACGAACATCTGGATGAGGTTCGAACTGGTCACCAATCCCAGCATCGCCCCAGCGAATGCCGTGAGCACGGCTGCAAAGCGTCCGAGCCCTGACGACCGCGCCGCAAAGTACCTGGAGCAATAAACGAGCACGACGGCACCGACGCCCCCGACAATCAGGACCATAAACCAGGAAAGCGAGTCGAGTCGGAAGCCGATATCGATGCCGAGAGACGGAACCCAACTGAAGCTGGTCGCCGGACCTTTTCCGGCGAGAACCTCTTCGGTGTGGCCGAGCGCCCACACCGCCGAAGAAGCCGGAGCCAAGGCGAGAACGAGGAACACCTTCCGACCCCATATGGACACCGCTTTGGGCGCTGCGATGGCAGCCGCCAGGTGTATGAGCAATATCAACCACATGTCCGCTCCTCGAGGGCCTTGGGGCGGGCATCAGGGAACAGCCGACCAAGTGACGCTCCCGAAGTGGTCGGCAGCATAACCCCGCGCCGACTCCATCCCGACATCATGATTCTGGCGGTGGAACTCGGTGAGACATCCGGCGCATAACACCCGCCGCCCACCGGTGAACCGGACTTTGATACCACCCGAGAACCGGTGCAATATCGAGCGGGTGGATAGCGCTGCGTTGCAGCCTTCTCGGCCTCTCTGAAAGACGCAAACCTCATTGTCTGCTCTGCTCAGCGCTCAAGGCCTATCGATTCTCGCTGTCGGTTCCGGCTGTGGCGGGTTTGTTCGAATTCCCAGCTTGATTCGAGGGTCTGCTCCGGGATAGGAAGTGCCCGTTTGGGATCTCGTTCAAGTCCGGCCTTTCGCGCTACGGCTGGCTGGTCGGCCCATTCCCGAGTGACGGCGTAGGCGAGGACCTCGGCCGCATCCTGGTTCTCGTCTACAGCGATGTAGGCGTGGTTCGAATGGCGGCCTCGGGTCATTGGCGTGTAGATGCCGGGGTGGTCGGTTGGCGTGTCGACGAGGAGGAGGGCGGTGTCGACGGTGCGTCCTTGGCTGGTGTGGCTGGTCTGGGCGTATCCGAGTTCGACATGCTCGATCGCGTAGTCGGCTGGGAGGGTCACCTGACCGGTGGCTCCGGCGACCGTGATGGCACCGTCAGCGTGGATCTGTTGGATGGTCCAGTGGTCGCGGTTCTTGATCATCAGCCCTTGGTCGGTTTGGAGCGTCCGAGTGTTGAGGCGGGTGACCACTTCGTCTTCCTCATAGAGAGTCTGGCTTCCGCTGCGAATAGAGCGGTCGCTGGGGTCGAGGTAGCCGGTTTCGGCGAGGAGTTGTTGGCATTGTTGGTTGAGTCGGTTGACGGTTTGGTTGCTGTTCGCCATCAACGCCACCGTGCCGCGTTCTCTTGTCGTCATCCACGCTTCGAGGATCTGAGCTTCGATCTGGTCGGCCGAACCGGCGTGGATGCGGCCGTGTTTGTCGTATGCGTCGACAATCTGCGGGTCGCCGGCTCGTAGTCTCAGGCTGGCTTGTGTTTCCCACTGGTTGCTGAACCGGTGGACCTCGTCGAGTTCGACGGCTCCGAACGTGTCGACGAGGTGGCCGAACATGCCTCCTCGGCCTACGGCGGCGAACTGACGGGGATCACCAACCAAAACGACACGCCACCGCTTCTTGTCGGCGAGCTGGGCGAGTTGGACGAGTTTCGGTGTTGACACCGTTCCTGCTTCGTCGACGATCAGTGTGGTCCCGGCAGCCAGGTCGTATTCGGGTGATGGTGGCCGGCTGGGGTGGGTGTGTTCGTAGAGGAGTTTGTCCAACGTGTCCGCACTCATGTCTGCTTCGGTGCCGAGGACCTCAGCTGCAGCAGCGGTAGGGGCGACACCGAACACGGTCCGTTCTTGGGTTTGGAGGAAGTCGACCGCATGAGCCAAGGCGGTGGTCTTCCCCGCACCGGCAGGACCCACGATCAGTTCCAACCCGCCAGACCCGACCACGGCCGAGACCGCCGCTGCCTGGCCGTCGGAGAGTCCCATGCTCGCCAGAGTCACCCACGGATACGACATGTCTGGCTGGATGGTCGTGCGGTGGTGAGCCCACGCCACCAATCCCTCTTCCTCGTCCAATATGGATCGGGTGGTGAGCGCCCGGTCGACGGCGGATTCTGTCACCGGCCGGCCATCACGCCGCAACTCGACCCCAGCCGCTATTGGACGGGAGATGTCGACACACCGTTTCTCTGCGACCTGGCCGGCGAGCGCCTCCAACAGGCTCGTGAGTTCGGCCGACGTGATGTTGGTGTTGGTTGGGGTGGCCGCGGCGAGCTCCCGGAGGAGTTCGGCGGGACGCCAACTCGACTGCCGACCCTCGAGAGATGCCATCGCCTGTTCCACCATCGCCTGGACATCGATGGTGAGAGGAGTACGCCGCCGGCCAACAGTTCGGCTGATAAGGCGTTCTGGTTTGTGTCCCAGTTCGAGGGTCCGCTGCCGCCAGTCGCCCCGAAGATCTAGGAGGGACATGTCGTGGGGTTTGGCTGGGCGGCTGTCCAACACCGCCTCGCGTTCCAACTGCCACCGTTCACGATCCGACGGCGGCCGACCCATCGACGTTACGAACCTCTCGAGCTTTCGGGTGAGACGTTGGTCGACATCGCGGGTGCGTTGGGAGAACTCGGCGAGGACCTCGTCGGGGATCCCGTCGATCTCGGCGATCCCATGCTCCGGCGTCCGCCATTCCACACCCAACCGGGATGTGAGCTCGGAGCGAAGAGTGGCGTGATACAACGCAGAGAGGGTCCGCTGGTCGATCTTGATCGTCCGAGCATCCAACGCCAGCCAACGCCCATCCGGAGCTCTCACCCGGTTGGCGATCACCGCATGAGTATGCAATTGAGGATCCAACCGACGTGACGTGTGCTGACGGAACACCCCAACGATCAACCCTTCGGCGTCGACACAGACCACATGACCCTGGCGACGCAACCGGGTGTGGGCATGGTCCTCCACCCAGCCGAGCACCGCGTCGACCGCCCGGTCATGAGCCTCCAACACGACATCCTGAGTCTGGTCGTCGCCCAACGCCCAGAGCAGCGACACGGATTTCGGAGCGGAGAACGTGGCGTCGAACCCACGCACCGACTCATCTCCAAACCGACGGCCCAAGTCCTTGCCAGTGTCAGGCTCTCGGCCAGCCATCACCGCCAAGAAGGTCACTGCATCGATGTCGCCTTCGAGAGCGAGGTCGGCAGCTCCCCGGCCCCACCACCGGCCAGGAGGCTCTCCACCATCCAAGTAATACGACGGCAGACGTTCTGTGTAATACCGGCCCGCCGCCACACCCTTCAACGTCGTCACCCGAACAGTCACCGCCTCTCACCCACCCTCTCGAAACCCTTTCCACCGCAGGTGTGCACCCGTCTGTGATTCCTGATTCGCTCCGTGGTTGTGGTGGGGGTCACGTGGCTTGGTTCCCTTCAGTCCGTCAGTGGGCGTAGTGATGAGAGGTGCTGTTCTGGTCCTGGGTGCTGATCGGATCGATCAGTAGGAAGAGATGTGGCCTGGGTTACGCGGAGTGCTTTCCAAGCTCGCGATGCCAGAACGGCCGGCCAGGCCTCGATCACCCGGTGATGACAGCTGTTGGCGAGGTTGGGGGTCACTTCGACGTCGAAGAAGACCAGACCACCCTTTCACCAGACTCTCCAAAACCCTGCCAGCCCGATGCCACACGACTTCACCCCCACCGCGGGACGAGAAAATTTGGCAGACCCAGGCAATGACCCTGACCAGGGATGAGAGGATTCTCGAAAGGGTTTCTGAAAGGGTTACAGCCAGTCGGCTGACAGGCTGTGGAAAGGGTTCAGCAAGACCATTAGGTCATGACACCCGACGAACAACTCATGACAATCCAAGAACTCGCCCAATACCTCAGCGTGCCCGTCGGAACCCTCTACCAATGGCGATACCGACGAGAAGGACCACCCGGATTCCGAGTCGGCCGCCACGTCAGATACCGGCGCTCCGATGTTCAGGAATGGATCGAGCAGCAGGTTCAGCATGCAGGCGCGCGCTGACCGAGCCACTTGCCAATTGGTCAGTCCGGCGGAGTACGTTTGAACGATGGGATGGATTCGCAAGCGCTCGAACCGGCCCGCCCCATGGCGAGCTGGGTATCGGGGTCCTGACGGACGAGAGCACTCGAAGTCCTTCGAGCGCAAAGCCGACGCTGAGCGTTGGCTCCGCAATGAGTTGCAGAAGGTCGATCTTGGTTTATGGGTCGATCCGAGTGCCGGCGACATCAGTCTCGATGACTGGTCCGCGATCTGGATGTCCGGTCGCGTCGGTCTAACCGAGAAGACACGCGTTGGGTATCAGGGGATTCTCAACAGTCGCGTCCTGCCCACGTTTGGCGCGATGCCGATCAAGAGGGTGACTCGAGCGGCTGTCGCCAGCTGGGTGTCCGACATGTCAGACGAGGGACTTAGCTCATCCCGAGTCCGCAACTGCTTCAACGTGCTCGGGGCATGCCTAGGGGCCGCCATGAACGAAGGCCTTATCGGACGGAACCCGGCGAGGGGCATCGAGTTGCCGGCCCAGGTTGTTCAAGCGGAGCATCGGTACCTCACTGCGGTGGATGTGGATGCTCTGGCCTCGGCTGTCCCGACTCAGGCTGATCGGAGTCTCATCCTCGTGTTGGCGTACGGAGGCCTCCGTTGGGGGGAGGCAGTGGCGCTTCGACTAGGACGAGTCGAGGTCCTGCGTTGCCGGTTGTCTATCGCAGAGGCTGCCACGCAAGTTTCGGGCCGTCTTGTCTTCGGCGAGCCAAAGACTCACCGTCGGCGATACGTGCATCTCCCGCGCTTCGTTGCCGAGGAGCTGGCCCAGCATCTCCATACTCGGCCGGCAGATCCAGACGCCCTGGTCTGGGTGGCACCGAAGGGTGGGCCTCTTCGCTACAACCCGTATCGCCACAGAGCTTGGGATCCAGCAGTCACCGAAGCGGGTCTCGATGGGCTCACACCACATGCCCTTCGACACACCTGCGCGTCACTCATGCGTGCAGCCGGAGCTGACGTTAAGGAGATCCAAACTCAGCTGGGACATCGCTCTCCGATGATTACCCTGAGCATCTACACCCACCTGTTCGAGGACGCTTTCGACTCCGTCATGGACCGTCTTGATGCCGCTCACCGTGACCTGGTGCGGCCCAAGAGCGGCCCAAACGTTGTCGAGCTTCCCGAGCTGAGGCCATCACAAGTCTCTGACCAGGGGGTATAGGCAATCGGAGGGGTGTCCGAGCGGTCTAAGGAGACGGTCTTGAAAACCGTTAGGCCCCTTACGGGGTCTCGTGGGTTCAAATCCCACCCCCTCCGCGATGCGAACGCTGATTGCTGCAGGCCCCTAAAGCCCAGAGTTCGCTATTAGCGTTTCGCGACAACTGAAACTTGGAGAGGTGGCCGAGTGGTCGAAGGCGCTCGCCTGCTAAGCGAGTAAGGGGTTATAAGCCTCTTCGAGGGTTCAAATCCCTCCCTCTCCGCTCAAGAGACCCGCCGGGTACCCGGCGGGTCATTTTTCTCGTCAACTCATCCGGGACAGCCGGTGGCTCCGAACCAATACCAGAAACAGGTCGAGCCATCAGGGCGTCGCCCGAGAACAAGGAGTTATCCGATGAGAAAGATGAGACTGGCCGTACTTGCGGCGGTCCTTGCGGTCGTCCCGGCCATGGGCGCGATGGCCCAATCGAGTGAGGGCGAAGTCATTGTCGTCCATGGCGTGCCGGACCTCTTGGTCGACGTCTACGTCAACGGCGAGCTGACTCTCGAAGACTTCGCCTTCGGCGACGTCGCCGGTCCACTGGCACTGCCTGAGGGCAGCTACGAGATCCAGATCTTCGCCGCCGACGCCGATCCCGCCGCCGATGCCCCGGCCCTCGAGGGCTCCGCCGATCTCCCCGCCGGCGCCGTGGCCACGATCGCCGCATACCTCCTGGAAGGCGGGACTCCTGAGCTCGGAGTCTTCGTCGAGGACAACAGCGCCATCGACGCGGGCAACGCCCGGGTGACGGCCCGCCATCTCGCCGATTTCGGTGCTGTCGATGTGCTGGCCAATGACGCCGCCGTCTTCGAAGGCGTGACCAACGGCCAGGGTGGAGACGCCGATGTCCCGGCCGACACCTACAACATCAAGATCACTGCAGCCGGAGATCCGGCGACGGTTGCTTTTGACGCCGACGTGGCGCTCGCCGAGGGCACCAACACGATCGCCTATGCGATCGGATCCGTGTCGGGTGAGAGCTTCCAGGTGGCTACCGCAGCCATCACCGGTCTCGGCGACGCCCCGGCGGGTGTCCCGACCGGTACCGGCGGTCTTGCCGGCTCGATCCACCCTTCAGTGTGGGCAATCCTCGGGCTGATGTCCGTTGCCGCTCTGGGCGGATCGCTGGTGGCAGCCAGGACCCGTCGGTAGCTCTCGTTGACGATTGAGGAAGAGGGAGGCCTACGGTGGCCTCCCTCTTCTTCATGCAACCGACCATGCGAATCCTCCTCGGCGTCTTAGGGTTGATCCTGGCTATTGCTGCTCTCGTGGGTTGGCGGGTGACTACCGATTCCCCCTCCGGTGACGCCGAGGCCGTTGAGCAAATGCTCGCCCCAAGCACTTCATCGCCAACAGGTCCTTCGACGACCCTCGTGCCCAGCACCACCACTGCAGCTGTGGAGCCACTTTGGACCGCCAACGGGGAGTCCCTCCTCGTCGATCTCGACCCGGCCGACCGTCCGATCCCGGTTCGGCTTCGGATCGAGACTCTCGGAATCGATGCACCGATCGGGGCATATGGAGTCGACGCCCAAGGGCGAATGGATGTACCGGACAACGTCACAGACGTAGGTTGGTATGAGTTCGGCCCGGCACCTGGACAAGCCGGATCCGCCGTTCTCGCCGCCCACGTCGATCTTGCCGGTCCGGGAAAGGGTCTGTTCTTCGCTCTCGACGAGCTTCAGGAAGGCGACCAGATCGAAGTGGTCATGGATGACGGGAGCTCCCTCGAGTTCTCAGTGTCGGCTCAGACTTCCTATCCGAAGTCGGAACTGCCCCTGGACGTGATCTTCAGTCGGGACGGTTCACCGGTGTTGACACTCGTCACATGTGGCGGAGGCTTCAGTCGCTCTACCCGAACCTACGACTCCAACGTCGTCGTCTTCGCCTTGCCCACCACCTAGGCGACGCGTGCCGACGGGTCCTGGCGAAACAGCCCTTCCGGCAGCGGCCGGCCGGTGCGTTCCAGGGCCAGAGCCCATGACGGCGAGTATCCGAGAGCCCATCGCAGCCCGGCCACGCCCGCCCTCCCGGCTATCTGTGCGCCCGGCTTCACACTGAGTCCGAGCACCGAACGCAATCGGTCCGGGATCGTGGCCACTGCCGCCTCGAGAAGCACGAGGTACCCGGCCTTCACTCCGGCCCGAAGGGGAGGGTTGGTCAGGAACTCGACGACATCGCGCATCTCCGGACTCGGTGCCACATCCGGGTGGTTCGCCACCCAGTCGGATAGGCCCTTCGCAGTGAGCGGCATCGGGTCGGCGCCGAGCAAAGCGCCGATTCGCGCCTGTTCGGTGACGAACCGGTCGGCTTCGGCTGGGTGCAGCGGAAAGCCGCCGTATGCCTGATTGGCGACGAGGAAGGAGTCTGTCAATGCGTTGTGCACCCACGCTGAGAATCCCGGATCGGAGGCGTCGTATGGAATGCCCCGACTCGACGTTCCCTTGACCACCCTGTGAATCCTCCTGACTTGCGTCACGGCGTTCTCCACCTCTGGGCCTGCCCCGAAGGTAGTGGCGGTCACGTACGCCGAGGTTCGTGAGAGCCTGCCGAAGGGGTCGTCCCGATATCGAGAATGGTCGCCGACACCGGCGACGACCTCCGGATGGGCCGCCTGGATCAACAGCCCGCGGAGGCCTCCCGCGAAAGCGGCGACGTCGGCCAGGAGACGCCAGGAGACCGCGTCTGGTCCCAGGACGCCCGGGTCACCGCGGTATTCGAGGGTGTTCTTCAGCGGATAGGGGGCGTGCTCGAACATCGTGAGGGTTGCCCGGGTCATCGTGCGGCGCACCGACCGAAGCAGACCTTCAGCGCGGTCGAGCATCACACGTCCGTGATGACTGAAACAACGTCCCCCGCACTCGAGATGACACCACCGGCCACTTCCCTCGTCAGTGCAAAACCGCTGATATCGCCCGTCCAGGTGAACGTGGCCGGGGCTGGAGCCGCCCCGAGAACTCCGGCGGAGATCACTTCTTCGCTGTCGTTTATGACCCACAGCTGATAGGTCTGTGTCTCGTCGAGCGCGGCAAGGTCGTCGCTTGGAATGACGAATCCGCGCCCGTCTTCGGTGAGAACTACCTGGGCGACCGGCACTCCGTCGACGAGGAAATCGCCAACGATCGACCCGTCTTCGGTGGCCGCGGTTTCGGCTGCGGCGACAACCGACGCATCGGAGAGGCCGGGGGCAGCGATGAGTTGGACCGCAAGTACGCCGGCCAGGACGAGCGCGGCGACCGCGGCTACCGCTGCCACCCACTTCCATGGTCGATCGGCGGGATCACGCCTCCCCGGGTCCAACTGCACGACTTCGGCGCTGTCAGCAATTCGATCGCGGATGAGGCCCCAGGTGGTGTCGGTCGCGGGCTCGTCGACGACCAATTGGGAGGCCACTGCTCGATAGGAGTCGACTTCGGCCTGGCAGGCCTCGCAGCCGTCGAGATGCTCCTCGAAGTCGACGAGCTCTCCACCTTCGAGGGCGTCCAGAGCGTAGAGAGCAGCAAGTTCCATGAGAGTGTCGTGGTTCACGATGTGGCCGCCCCCAACTCCTCCGACAGCTTCTTCATGCCATTCCTGATGCGACTTTTTACGGTTCCTTCCGGCTGGCCCAGCGCCCGTGCGACCTCGACGTAACTGAGCCCACCGAAGTATGCCAACGAGATCGCCTCACGCTCGTCGGGGCGGAGGCCGGCCACCGCGTCGCGCACCTGCTCGGATTGGGTTCGCAGCCAGACCTCGTTTTCGAGGTCTATCGGTGGGGGTGTGAGGGGTGTGTTCTCCTCCCTCGCCGCACGGGACTCCTCGGATCGCACGATGTCCACGGCTCTCCGGTGGGCGATCGTGAGTAGGTAGGTGCGAATAGAGCCCCGTTCGGGGTCGTACCTGTGGGCTGCACCCCAGAACGACACAAAGACGTCCTGGACCACATCCTCGGCCAGGGCTTCGTCACGCAGGACTCGTCGGGCGATAGCTTTCACCGCACCGCCATGGGAGCGATACAGCGTCTCGAGGGCAGCTTCATCGCGGTCGGAGACGAGCTGGGCAAGGACCTTGTCTTCGTTCGAGGGCATGCTCAGTGTTCGGGACCTATCGAACGTCGATGGTATTGGAATCGGTAATGCATACGTGAGTGCCATCTATGTGTTCCTGCGAGAAGTGTTCGTCACAGAACCACTGATCGGATTGCCTCCAGGTCGTCGCAGTTGGTTAGTCGGGCTCTGGAGCCGGGTAACACCCCGCCCCCACGAGAGCAGATCCAAGGAGGAGTGCTCATGGATGCCGACGCCATCGCCCAAGAGATAGTTTCGATTCGATCCCGTCTCAGTCTTCTAGGTGAGAGTGAGTCTGACGAGCGTGATGCGCTCCTCGATCGGCTGCACTCACTACAGGAACAGCTCGTCGATCCCGAGCCGAGGAAGATCGAGCGGGACGAGGTCGAGATCACTCACCCGGTCCCACCAGTCTGATCACTCCTCGCTCTCGGCCTCGGATACCACCTCGGGCTGTACGGCGTAGGTCGCCGCCGTTGCCCGCGTCGAGCTGGGTGACGGTTCCGTGGGTGGCGAGGCGGCCGTCTGTGTCAGGGATGAGCGCGGACGAACCAGTGATTCAGCTCCAACGCGGCGAGCTGTGAGATGGGGAGATCTTCGGTGACCGGGTCGATAGAACCGACTTGCTCGATGGCCGGATGACGGGATGAAAAAAACTTGGAGTCGAGGTTTGAGGCTTTCCACGCCCGGGTATCCGCAGCCCACGTGCGGAAGTCGAAGCCGACTCAAACCGCGCACCGGTCCCGGGCCCGCCCGCCCAAAACCTGCCCGGGACCCCTCCGAATCCCCCCCTTCGGAGCAAACAAGAAACCCCCCTCCTCAGCCCGGGAGGGGGGTTTCGTTTGCTTGGTGGTCAGACGTCGAGTCGCTTCTGGATCTCTTCCTGGGTCTCGCCGGTTCGCTCCTTGATGCGACCGATGAGTTCCTGGTAGTTGCCTTCGGCGACGTCGAGATCGCTGTCTGTCAGGTCTCCCCAAGTCCGCTTGGCTTTGCCTTTCAGCTGCTCCCAGCGACCTTCCCACTTGGTTTGGGTGCTTTCGCGCATCAGGTCCTACTCCTTCGTTGCGTTGATGTGTGTTTGCTTGGACAACCAGGCTTTACCCGGTTTCGGAGAGCCGAAACGTCGGCAGTCCCGGATTGCCGACACGGCCCGCCTGCTGTGTACCGTCGAATCGAATGGCCGACCAGGTTGCCGCCCCCGGCCCGATCACGACCGTCGATGCCAAGGTCGAGGCCCGAATTGCCTCGACAGGACGGCTGATTCGATGGGGTGCATTCGCGTTCTCCCTCGTCGGCCTCCTTGGCACGGCATTCCCCTTCTTCGCCAGCATCCCGCCAGGTCCGGGGCTGGTTCGCGACCTTCCGCTCGCCTCGGCGATCGCCCTCGCCGTGCTCGCCTTTGGGGCACTGGTGACGGCTGGCGCGACCCAACCGTCCGGTGTTGCCAGGGTCTGGCGCGGTGTCGGTATCTCGATGTCTCTGCTGGCCGCCCTGTTCGGCACCTTCGTGATCTACAGCTTTTTCGTCGAGATGACCGACATCTGGGGCGACTGGTCCGCCGTGCCATCGTTCTCCCTCGGGGTGATTCTGGTGGTCCTCGGGGTTTCGGTGCCTTTGAGCATCAGCAGGGTCGACTGGCATGTGATCGCGGGCCAGATCGGGGCGCTGCTCGTGTTCTCGATCACTGCGGCGATCTTCCTCGGGTACGCGTACGGAGACCCGTCCGTTGGCCGGCTCTTTCTCCAACCCCCCATCTCGTTCCAGGCGTCCATCATCTCGGTGCTGATCGCGGTAGGGGTGTTTCTGATGAGACCGGCGAAGGGCTTGCTCTCCACCGCATCGAGTCCCGGTGCCGGCGGGCGGCTCCTCAGGTGGATCGGGCCATTGGTGCTGCTCACGCCGGCCCTGCTCCTGCTGATCACCGAAGCAGTCCCCAGCACCGATCGGGTGGACGTCCTCGCCTTCGTGTCGGTGGGTTTCGGCCTGCTCCTGTTGATCCTTCTCTCGTTCTTCGTGCGTGCCCTGGATCAGACCGCTATCGAGGCCGCGACCCAGGCGGCACAGGCGCAGAGAGCCCGAACCGGATTGGAGCAGGAGGCTCCGGTGGTGAGTGGAATGGCGGGGCTATTCCATCTGGTCGACGTCGATGGAATCAAAGGCTGGGAGGTGGCGACGAGGTTCAGGCCCGGAATCGGGACAGTCGCCGGCGACTCCAGTGGTGTGCACGTGCTTCCCGACGGATGCGTGGGGATCGTCCTCGTCGACCTGACCGGCCATGGGGCCGACCCGGCGGTTTGGGCGATACGGATTCGTGACCTGTTACTCCAGTCGCTGATGGCGGGATCCAACCCGACACAGGCGATGAGTCTCGTCGGCTGGTCGATCCCCAATGATGTATTGGCGTCGGCGGTCGTGGTGAAGGTCGATACCGACAGCGGCCGCGTCGAGCTCTGCTCCGCTGGACACCCTCCAGCACTGGTGATTCGGGAGAGCGAGGCGGACCTCAAGGCGCCAACCGGGCCGCTGTTGTACTTGGAGCACTCGGCGTTGTACGAGGAGCATGCCTTCGTTCTCGAGGATGGTGACGCAATGGTCACCTTCAGCGACGGCATCGCCGATGTCCAACGCACCGTCAACGGAAAAACGGAGCCCGAGATGCTGGCCAATCTGCTGCTGGCCGAAAGGGGACCGGCCTCCCGGATCGCTGACTTGGTCCTGGCATTCGCCGACCCCGAGCCGAACGACGATCAGTCCGTCGTGGTGGTCAGACGCTCTCATTAGTTTGGTCGCCCGGGCACCCGGGGTATGAGCCACGGTGAGGATCGATCGGGCATGGGAGCGGGTGGAGGCGCGTCCGCTCGAACCCCAGGGCGAGCGGAATCCACGACGGCTTTATCTCGGCGCAGCACCGGCTGATACGATCCACCTCGATGAGGGGTCTCAGTATTCGTAGTCAGGAACTGGCCAACGGGTGGGATTCGATCGCCGTGGAAGGGGAGATCGACCTGGCCACCGTCGCTGAGCTTCAAACCGCCATCGACACCGTGTTCACGGACAGGGCGGACCATCTGGTCGTAGACCTCAACGGGGCCACGTTCATGGATTCCACCGGTCTGAAGGCCCTGGTGATGGCGAATCGACGCTTCGGCGAGGCAGGAAGGTCTTTTGCCATTGCTGTAAGCGGTGGCCCGGTATCCCGTCTCATCGATCTCAGTGGCGTCGACAGCGCGATTCGCACCGTGGCGACAGTCGACGATCTCTCCTGAGGGGCTAGGTCCCGGTGCGTTCCAGCTCTGCCCAGACGGTGAAACGGTCGCCTGAGGTGTACCCCCAGCGTTCGGCGAGTCTTTGCACGATGTCGATCCCGAGACCGTCTCCTCTTGGGTCGGCTGCGTCGAAACCCGGACCGGAGTCGCTGACCTCGACCCGGATGTGACCGTCGATGGTGCTCACCTTGACGTCGATCTCCTCTGATCCACTGTGGCGGACGCTGTTGGTCACGAGCTCGGAAACGAGAAGCAAGACGTCGTCATAGCGGGGTTCGAGCGATCGCCTGATCTCGGCGAGATGTGAGCGTGAAAGTCGGGGGGCCCTGGCGTTCGACTCGACTCGAAGAGTCACTTCTCTCATCTCTACCGCTATCGCTGGCTAGGCGAATACCCCTTTCAAACCCAGCCTAAACCGGTCTCAGATCGTGTCTTGGTCGGAGCCGATAGTTCTTTCCAGGGTCGCTAGCGCTTTGCTGAGCAACCGGGACACATGCATTTGAGAGATGCCAATCTCCTCGGCGATCTCGGCTTGTGTCATGTCCTCGTTGAATCTGAGGTCCAGGATGCGTCTCTGTCTCTCGGGCAACGAACTCATCGCGCCCTCCACCATGAGGCGTTGATCGGCCATGAGCAGGCCGATGTCCTCGTCCTCCAGCCGATCGCGCAGGGTGGCGCCGCCATCCTCGCTCTGCTCCTCCATGGAACTCGAGGCGTACGCCCGACGGGCGACGAGAGCCTCTATCACCTCGTCCTCGGTCATTTCGAGACGCTCGGCGAGCTCGGACGGTTCCGGCTCGCGGTTCAGTGTTTGCGAGAGCTCATCAGCGGTACGGGAGACTTCGAGAGCACGTTCCTGCAGCGAGCGCGGTACCCGGACAGACCATCCCCGGTCACGCAACAGACGTTTCAGCTCACCCGAGATGGTGGCTGCCGCATACGGGCGGATGGATCCTTGACTCGGCTCATACCGCTGTATTGCCTTGAGGAGCGCCATGTTCGCGACCTGCACCAGATCGTCCTCGTCGATTCCCTTCCCGCGGTAGCGACGGGCGATCGACGCCGCCAGGTCGGAGTGGCGGCGAACCAGCTCATCCGAACTCGACACGGGGTCGGTCGCCATCATCGCGAACAACTCCTCATCGGGGAGGTCGGGAGATAGCGAGGTCGTGCCCGGAGTTCGGAGACAAAACCAGACCGTGAGGGTGTCGTTCTCGTGGACGGCCGCCCAGTTCTTGCTGAGACGGTCTAGAAGCAGAAAGCCGAGGCCAGGCTCGGGGTCGGAGAGGCCGTTGGTGTGCGAGTGAGAGACCGACACCACCAGACCCCGGTCTTTATCAGAGTCGAGCGTGATGATGAGATGGTCGGCCTCTGGTGAGTGTTGCACTGCATTACCGATCAGTTCTGTCACCAGCAGGTCGGCTTCGGCGTGACGCATCGAGTCGAGAGTCGCGTTCTCCCTTATGAAACGGCGGGCATCGGCGGCCGATCCAGGCTCGGACGCCAGTCTGAGCTCGGCTTTCTCATTCATACATCGATCCTATGTCGGTTGGGGGGTGAAAGAGGACGCGCCGCGCCCACGGCAGTTTCTCGGCGGTGCACGGTCTTACCCGTTGGAACGCTTACCTAACCACATCCAGATTGAGGGTTGAAGGCGTGGGGTATGTTGTGCCTCATGCTGTCTTATCTACGCCGACTCGAAGGAGATGGGGGGGAACACCCGAGCGACCCTGATGAGATAGATGACCATTTCCGGGCGTTGATGGAGGGTCTTCGCACCACCATCCCAGGAGTCGTGGTGCTCTTCTCGTTTCTGCTCGTTCTCCCGCTTCAAGCATCATTCGGCGACTTGAGCGGGATCAACGAGGTCGTGTACTACATGGCCTTCTCGGCGGCAGCAGCGGCGTGCGTGCTGCTCATAGCCCCGAGTGTTCATCAGCGGGTGCGGGCTCCCATCACAGGGATCAAGAGAACCTCTTGGAGCCATGTCCTGGTCGCGGCGCGTCTGTCGATCGCCGGCACACTCCTGTTTCTGGTGGCGATCTCGTCCGTGGTGTACCTGGTGACCTCGATCGTCTTCACCGACATCCTCGCCGTCGTCGCCACTGTGGCCGTGGCCGGGGTGGCGAGCTGGGCGTGGTTCTATCTTCCCCTCGTCAGCTTCGAACAAGATGGGGAGCCGGCGGACAGTTCCTCGTCAGGCGACTGATCCGATCCACTCCTCGACGGATACCGCCAGCATCGGCAGCGGCATCGCACCGTGACTCAGCATCACGTCGTGAAAGCCCTTGATGTCGAACCTCGCACCCAGTTCCGATTCGGCCATCGCCCGCAACCTCGAGATCTCCAACTGCCCCATCTTGTAGGAGAGCGCCTGTCCCGGCATCCCGATGTACCTGTCGACCTCCTGTTCGACAGTGAGGAGTCCGATGGGTGTCCACTCCCTCAGAAAATCGATCGCCTGCTGTCTGCTCCATCCGAGGGCGTGGATACCCGTGTCAGTGACGAGACGACCCGCACGCCACGCATCAGCCGACACCATGCCCAGCCGGTCGGTTGCCGCGGAGTACAGACCCATCTCGTCGGCGAGGCGCTCCGAGTAGAGACCCCAGCCCTCCGTATGGGCGTACACCTGGGCGTAACGACGGAACGTCGGGATCCCCTCCAATTCGGCAGCGAGTGACCGGTCGAAATGATGGCCGGGGATTCCCTCGTGGAAATGGATGGACTCGTACTCGAACAAGTCCCGTTCCTCAGGCTTGTAGGTGTTGAGGAAATAGGTGCCCGGCCGAGATCCGTCGACGGGCGGCATGCTGTAGTAGGCCGGCGGCATCGCAGGTGCCACCGCGGCGGGAACCGGGACCACCGTGCAAGGCGTGTCGGGCCGGTTCCCGAACCAATCGTCGACCACCTCCCAGGCCCGCTCCAGGGCGGTGCGAGCATGCTCGAGCATGTGATCCTCGGACTGGAAACGAAGGTCGGGGTCATCGTCGAGATGTTGGAACACTTCAGCGATGTCCCTGGCTCCAAAAGCCTCACTCCCGATCTCCACCCACTCGGCCGCATTGATCTCGGTTGCCCAGCGTTGGCCGATGTCGTGTATCTCCCCTGCTGAGACTTCGAGTTGGGTGTACTTGCCTAGCAGGGCGGCGTAGATCTCGTCGCCACCAGGAATCCAGGTCAATCCGCATCGATCGTCCGGCCGGGCCAAGGGGCCGATCCGGTGTCTAAGACCCGTGCTGTACTCGACGAAAGCGGGTCGGACTACATCAGTCACGATTGTTGTGGCCTTCTCCCGCCATGCTTCACCACCCTCGGGCACTTTCAGGACGAGGAATGGATCGTCATCCAGGTCTGAGTCGAGGTATCCGTCGATCTGGCTCAGCACCCTGGTCAGCGACGCCTGGGCCGGGGTCATACCATCGGCGGCACACCGGAGGTGGGTGTCGAGGGCGCCGGCGAGATACTCGGGGATCGACCGGTATCGCTCGAGCAACGAATCCGCCTGGGATGCTGTTTGGACCGTGTTCTGTCTCGTGTCGGACAGGAGCCGGGTATGGGCACCCAAGAACGGGTCGAGTGAGGCGAGCAGGAACGGCGTGTCGATGGTGTGGAGACCCGTCTCGCACTGGTAGATCAGGAGAGAGCGAGTGACTCGCTCCTGAACCGTCATGTTGTTCTCGTCGAGACTGTTGGCCCGGGAGAGGATTCCGCGGAGACGAGAAGTCATGTCAGCACGCCAGGTGTCGTCGAAGCGGGGTAGGAGATGATCGAAGTCATGGACTCCCCGCACCGTGGCGACCGTGGGCGTCATCTCGTTGGCGAGTTGCCAGTAGGCCTCGGAAAGCTCGGGTAGAGACATGCTCTGACGCTACCGCAGATGACCACCCGGAAAACACCTTCGGAATTCGGCGGATTGGCCGATTCAGGGTTCGATCTTCCTCATCTTGGGTACGGAACCGGCGGAGTCGTCACGACGTCTTAGATAGGACAGGTCTCCCCAAGACAAAGGCCATCGCTTGACCCTCGCAGCAGCGGTTGCACCACTTGCCGCATATGCATTGATCTTCCAGACGATCCTCTACATGCTGCTGCCCGCACGCTTGCGCGCTCGTGTCGCCCCGTGGGTGACCGGGGTGGTTGGTGCCGGATTGACGCTCGCCGCAGGCTTCCTCTTCGGATTCGACCGCATAGGTCTGCTTGGGGGAGATCCTTTGTCACCCATTGCATGGGGATTGGCCACCGTGTTCATCGTGTCCGCGACCGCCTGGGTCATGCTGAGCCGCGAGGATCTTCGATCTCAACTGGCGGACCCGCGTCTCGCCGCGTTGTCACGACGGGAGGCGATCACCCAGATCTTCGTTCGTATCCCCGTGTTCACCGCCCTCATCGAAGAGGCGTTTTTCCGCGGTGTGCTTCACGCCGCGCTGATAGCGCTGTATCCGACCGAGGTTGCGATCTGGCTGGGCGCCGGCCTGTTCGGCTTGTGGCACATTGGCCCTGGAGTCGACCAGGCTCAGGCCGGGGAGAAAACCCTCCGCTCCGGGGCCCTCCACACTGCGATCACCGTCCTCGCCACGACCGTGGCCGGAGTTGCACTCGTCTGGCTTCGGGTCGAGACCGGCTCGATATGGGCTCCGGTGGCCGTTCACGCCAGCATGAACATGACATTGGCCGTGTTCGCACGCATGGCCGCCCGACGAAGGTCAGCCTCCCTGAATCCGATTTGAGCGGGCGCCTTCGGGCGAAGCTCTTGTCAGACGAGGTCCGTTTATCCTGAGTCGATGCCCGGGTATCTAAGAAGTGTGCTGTTCCGGTTCTTAGGTGCCCTCGCGGGCGTAGCCCTCTTCCTCGGACTGATCGTGTTGGCTCTCACCAACTTCGATACCCCTGCAGGACTGCCCGAGGAGTTCAATGCGACCTGGCCTTTCTGGCTCGCTGTCGTGTTGGTGACCGGCGGCGTGTTCCTGTTGCGCCGCCGTCTCGGGGCAGGGCCGGGCTGGGGTGCCTATGCGGTTGGTGTTGCCGGGGCGTTCCTGGCGCTGATCCTCAACGCTCGAACCGGAAACGCCCTCTGGTTCTGGTTGATCCTCGCAGCTGTGATCCTGATTCCTTATCCGACCAGGTCAGCCCCGGCTGTGGAGGCTTGATATGGCGCGCTGGGACCGTCTGAGTCGACGTGGCAACGTCCAAGATCGCAGGGGGATGGGCGGTCCCGGCATGGCGATCGGTGGATTGGGTGGGGTGGGCCTGATCATATTCCTCATCGTTGCATTTCTCGGCGGTGGCTCGGGTCTCGAGGACATGATGGGTCAGCTCCAGCCGGCGACCCCCGCAGGGCCCCAGTCGGCCGAGTTCGAGGGAGAAGACGACTACGAGACCTTCACCGAATTGGTCCTCGGATCCACCGATGCGACTTGGAGCGCCATCTTCGAAGGGTCAGGTCTCACCTATCCAGTTCCTACGTTGGTCCTCTTCAGGGGATCGACACAATCTGGATGTGGCGGGGCGACGTCGGCAATCGGGCCCCACTACTGCCCTCTCGATGAGACCATCTATCTCGACGAGACGTTCTTCGATGAGTTGACCGGTCGTCTCGGGGCCGAAGGAGGGGATGTCGCCGAGGCATACGTGATCGCCCACGAGGTCGGGCATCACGTCCAGAAACGTCTCGGCGTGATGGAGCAGGTCCAGTCACTGCAACGTGAGGCATCGTCACAGGAGGAGGCGAATCAGCTCTCCGTGGGGCTCGAGTTGCAGGCTGACTGCTACGCCGGAGTGTGGGCCAATTCCATCCGGGATGAAGGCGTGTTCCTCCCCGGTGAGATCGAAGAGGCAATCGACGCCGCGGCCGCCGTGGGTGACGACCGGATCCAGGAGGCGGCCACTGGGCAGATCAACCCCGAGAGATGGACCCACGGATCCTCCGAGCAGCGGGTCGAATGGTTCAACACCGGATTCGAGACCGGCGACCCTTCGGCTTGCAACACCTTTGGGTGAGTCCGGGCTTCAACGACTTCCGCGAGACTCGAGCCGACCGTTAACCTGTGGGTTTCCCTTGCGCTCGTAGCTCCATGTGGTGGCGAGCGTCGGACAAGTGGACAGTCTGACAACTGAATATCTGCGCTCGTAGCTCAATTGGATAGAGCGTCTGACTACGGATCAGGAGGTTGAGGGTTCAAGTCCTTCCGAGCGCGCTGCCGAAGCCCCTGCGAGAGCAGGGGTTCGGCGCAAGCCTTGCACCACAAGGGCTTCTGCTCCACACCGGCCTCTGAACCTTCTGACGTTTGAGAGCCATCCGTCAGTACCAACGTGTCAGGGGAGTAGATGTCTAGTGAGGTAGGCGGCCTGGACTGTGCTCGCCTCATCGAACAGGGCGCTGGGGTGGTGGAGCAGTCCGAAATGCCCACCGTCGAGTTCGTACCAGTCCTCCTCACCGGCGAGGAGGTCGAACGCCTCTCGGCTTACTACCGGGTTGGCGTGAACCATCTCCACGGCGGGTGCGACCATCATCAGCGAGGGGACGGTCACGTAGGGAGCACAGGTATGGGCTGTAGGGGGCGGTGTTAGAGGGATTGATCCTCGTGGCCAGGTTCTGCCATCCGCTTCCGTGTCGGCCGCCGTAGTCGATGAACCAGCGGTACGCCTGGATGGGCTTGAGCAGTGAAGGAGCGCCTAGCTGGTCCGGTGAGACGACAGGGATTGGACCAGTCTTAACGCCTGGCCCACCGGAGACGTCACCGGATTCGAAGGTCTCAAGGATCGCTTCGAACACTTCACGTGCCGGCTCGACGTCAGGCGAGGTGGCGCCGAAGACGGGGCATTGGGCCACGACCACTTTGACCCGAGAGTCGCAGGCAGCCACCAGGAAAACCTGCCCAGCAGAATATGAGTCGCCCCACACTCCGATCCGGTTCGGATTGTGGTCTTCGATGGTCGAGGCGAAGGTGATGGCGTCTCGATAGCCGCGGGCTTGCACCCACGGGTTGATCTCTTGGCGTGGCTCCCCACCACTGATCCCCAGATTCCGATGGTCATAGAGGAGGGCCGACACTCCGCCTCAGCGAACACCTCGGCGTACCGGTCGGCAACCATCGGAATGGTGGCGGAGGTGCCATGAGCCATCACCACCATCGGAAAAGGCGGGTTGCCTTTCACCGCCTTGTAAAGGAACCCCCGTATGACCGCACCTTCAGATTCGAACTCCACGGCAACCCGGCGAGACCCCAACCATCCATGGGGAGACCTACGGCCAGCGGCTGTCGGAGCCAACCTGGGAGCCAAGCGTCATGGCGGGCCCTCACCCCACCCGAGCCACGATTGCCTCCGCGATCCACCGGGCGTCCTCGTCGATGCCGTGGATGATTCCCGACTTCCTCGTGTGGAGCCATGGGAGACCGAGGAAGTAGATCCCGGGTACCGGTGAGACTCCTCGGACGTGAACCGGTCGCCCGTCGGCGTCGATCGCCGGGACCTGCAGCCACGAGAAGTCGCCGTCGAATCCGGTGCACCAGACGACGGTGCTCACACCTTCGGCTGCCAGGTCGAGCGAGACGATACCGGCGGCTGCCACGGAAGGCCCCGCAGCCACGTCGATCGGGTCCACCTCGGCGGGCGGGACATCGATCCCGTTCTCCCGGACGAAGGTATCGATGTTCTGCTTGAGCTCGGCGGAGAAGCTGTCGGCGAAGGAGATGTGGCCGGCGAGCCCGTCGTCGGTGGTCAGGACGCCGTCGGTCACGTCGCTGAGGCGTCCCATCAACCAGACCCCTTGTCGCTGCAGCTCCTGCAGGCTGACCGTCCTCCCGCGGGGGCCGACGCCGGAGACCTGGGGTTGGGCGGCGAACTGCATCACCGGGTCGGCCAGATCCTCGACCTGCTGATCCATGAGGCCGACGTCCACCATCCAGTCGAGCACGTCCCTGCCCCGGTACCGGCGAGGAACGCGGGCGACCCTGCTCGTGCACAGGTACACAGTGCGGCCGGCCTCGACGAGATCCTCGACGATCTGACAGCCGGACTGCCCACTTCCGATCACGACCACTGCACCCTCCGACAGCTCCTCCGGTGAGCGGTAGTCGGCCGCATGGAGTTGCACGATCGACTCAGGGAAACGCCGGCTGATCGCCGGGACCTTCGGCGTCACCTGCCCCCCGGAGGCCACGACGACACTGCGCGCAGTGAGGGACTCGCTCATTCCGTTCCGGTCGACGGTGTCGACGACGAACCAGTCATCGAGCGCAGAAACACCCACCACGGTGGTGCCGGTGCGGATCGGGAGCGAATGGCGGGCGGCATGGCGCTCGAAGGATTCGACCAGCTGGTCGCGCAACCAGAACCCGTCCGGGTCGTCGCCATCGTAGGGGGAGCCGGGCAGGCCGTTGATCCGATTGGGTGTGTTGACGGCAAACGAGTCCCACCGCTGCGACCGCCACGACTCGCCGATCTCGCCACGTTCGACGATAACGAAGTCCACGCTCGCCGCTCCGAGGTGATACCCGACCCCGAGCCCCGCCGAACCGGCTCCGATCACGACGACGTCGAACCCGGTCATGTCCCCCGGCGGTTCTCGTTGTCTATGGCCATCCGCGCCGCGAGAAGGGGAGAATCGAACAAGTCCCCGAGTGGATCCTGGTTCGCGGTGTCAAGATGATCGTGCCTTCCGCCCGTGCCGCAATTATCTGTCACGAGGCTCGAACGGTCGATCCCTCGGGTACCCCATCTCGACAGTGAAGCACATCAAACTGTCCGGAGCCTGAGCGCGGTGTGGAGATCTCTCGCCATGGGAGCCAAGTTGGGAGCCATTTTCTGTGGATTCCCACGGACACGCATGGACGCCGGTGGGCCCGAATGGCCGTGGCCCCGGCCCATGTGGAACTCTGTGGACACCCACTGACACCGCTTGGAGATCTACGGATCAGGAGGTTGAGGGTTCAAGTCCTTCCGAGCGCGCTGCCGAAGCCCCTGCGGGAGCAGGGGTTCAGCGCATCACAGGAGGCGGGCCTGCTCTGGGAGGGTTCCGATGTGCTCTGCGAGTTCCGGCTTGGCCAGGGGGAATGGGAGGATCGATGGATGTCGACAGCTAGACCCATCTACAACTTCACGATCTTCCGTTCCGGGTACGTGGGCGGATGAGGGAGCAGACAACGATTCCTGACGTCCGCGAGACAGCGAACTGAGACCCAGCCCTGAGGGTGAATGAGTATCATGTTGCCTGATACTCAGATGGGAGAGATGCAGTGGATCTATCGGGGAAAGTCGCAGTAGTCACAGGTAGCGGGCAGGGACTGGGACTTGCCTACGCGTCTGCATTGGCCGTTTCAGGGGCCGCAGTCATCGTCAACGACGTCGCCCAGGAGAAGGTCGACCAGGCCGTGTCCCACATAGTCGAGAAGGGTGGAGAGGCGACGGGTGTAGCCGTCGCTGTGGGTGACAGCGAGGCTGCCGACACGCTCGTCTCGGCAGCCCTCGACACCCACGGCCGTCTCGACGTCATGGTGACCAACGCCGGGATCCTTCGTGACAAGACGCTGTGGAACATGAGTGACGAGGACTTCGACGACGTGATACGTGTCCACCTCCGCGGCACGTTCACATGTGCTCGTGCCGCAGCCGTTCATTTCCGCGAGGCTGGAGAGGGTGGCCGACTCATCCTGGCCGGCTCGCCCGCCGGCCAGCGTGGCAACTTCGGTCAGACCAACTATGCGGCGGCGAAAGCCGGTATCGCTGCCATGGCGCGCACCTGGGCCATGGAGTTGGCGCGGGCCAAAGTGACCGTGAACGCCGTCATCCCCAACGCGGTGACTGCTATGACGGCAACTGTCCCGTTCCTAGCCCCCTACGCAGAGCTCGTTGAGAAGGGGGAACAGATCCCTTCGGAGGTGAGGAGGGCGATCTCGTTCGGCACTGCGGAGGATTGTGCCGGGCTGGTCGTCTACCTGGCCTCCGATGCCGCGTCGGGCGTGACTGGTCAATGCATTGGAATCGGCGGTGACCGCCTGAGCCTTTGGTCGCATCCCACCGAGGTCCGAAGTGTCTTCCAGGATGGTGGCTGGGATGCCGACGACATCGCGACGGTCTTCTCGACGACGGTGGGGGAGACCCCCGAGACCTACGGGATCGCACCTCCCGACTTCGGATGACCCGAAAGGAACACCCGTGACATTGACCGTCTCCAGTCCAGCCGAGTTGCTCGACAAGGCCGGCCTCGACCTCGGGACCAGCGGTTGGCTCGAAGTGACTCAGGCCGACGTGAATCTCTTTGCCGACGCCACCAAGGACCATCAGTGGATCCATGTCGATCCGGAGAGGGCGGCCAGCGGTCCTTTCGGGAGGACGATCGCACATGGGTACATGTCACTGGCCCTGGTCATCCCGCTCTGGAGTGAGTTGCTCCACGTCGAGAACGTGGGCATGTCGATCAACTACGGGCTCAATCGGCTCCGGTTCCCGGCACCAGTCCCTGTCGGCTCACGGGTTCGCCTCGCTGGGAAGCTGGGTTCCGTCTCAGAGGTGACCGGTGGCATCGAAGTGGTCGCGGACCTCACGATGGAGGTCGAAGGTTCCGAAAAGCCGGCATTGGTGGCCGAGGCCGTCTATCGCTTCTACCCCTGATAGCGAGGGTTTCGACCGAGGTTTGGGCCACAGACCTCGCTGAGCGCCTCTCGAGCTGTGCTCGAGAGGACGTGGAGTCTCTTTCAGAAACTCCACGTTGCCTGCGGCAGCCGTCTGCAGCCCTGGGACGCGGTCAGTCTCCTGTCAGGCCGGGCACGACCTCTTCACGGAGCCGGCGTTTGTCGATCTTCCCCACGCCGGTCTTGGGGAGCTCGGCGACGAACTCGACGAGGTCAGGCACCTGCCAGGAGGCGACCTTCTGGCTGAGGAAGGTCTTGATCTCTTCGGAGGAGACCTCGCCACCGTCGACGAGGACGACCAGAGCTGCGGGGCGTTCCCCCCAACGCTCGTGGGGCACTGCGACCACCGCCGACTCCAGGACGGCGGGGTGCGAGGCGAGGGCCCTCTCCAGTTCGACCGAGCTGATCCACTCGCCCCCAGACTTCACCAGATCCTTGGTGCGGTCGACGATCTCAAGCGTCCCGTCGGGGTACATGCGACCCACGTCACCGGTGCGCAGCCAACCGTTGTGAAACTTGTCGGTGTTGGCACCATCGTCCGGGTTGAAGTACGAGGCCGCTATCCACGGGCCCCGGGCCTCGAGCTCTCCGACGGTCTCTCCGTCCCACGGCACCTCGGTCTCGTCCCCGGCCATCAACCTCAGCTCGACGGTTGGAGCGGCCACACCCTGCTTCGCGCCCTGCTCGACGTCGGCGCTGTGCCCCCGGATCCAGTTCCCGGTGCCACTCGGCGACATCTCGGTCATACCCCAGGCGTGGAAGAAGTCGATGCCCCTATCGGTGTACTTCTGGATGAGAGCGGGTGGGGCCTCGGCGCCCCCGCAGAGGATCCGCTCGACCGACGACAGGTCGTGATCGCCGGCGGCGAACACGCTGTCCATCTGCACCCAGAACGTGGGGATGCCCGCCAGAACCGTCGGCCGAGTCTCCTCGATGAGGCGGGCCGTTGCCGGTGGGCTCGTATCGGATCCGGCGAACACGAGTGAGGCCGGTGCCAGACCCGCGGCGTAGGGCAGGCCCCAACAATTGACGTGGAACATCGGCGTCAGAGGAAGAACGATGTCCCCTCGTCGAACCGCGTGTCCGTCGACCATCAACTCGGCCATCGAATGAAGGACGACCGAGCGGTGGGAGTAGACGACTGCCTTGGGTCGTCCGGTCGTCCCGGAGGTGAAGCAGATCGATGCTGCCGCGCTCTCGTCGACCGCCACAGGTGTGGCTGGCTCATGGGCCGCGATCAACTGCTCGTATCGGGGGTCGTCCCTGAAAGCGGGGTCTATATCGCCGCCATCCTCCATGACCACGAAGACCTTGACCGATAGGCGCTCCCGCAGAGGAGCGAGCGTAGAAGTCAGGGATGCATCGACGAAGAGCACCTCGTCCCCGGCGTGGGCCACGACGTACTCGATCACGTCTCCGTGCAGTCGGACATTGACGGTGTGGAGCACCCGGCCCGAACACGGGACCCCGTAATACAACTCGAGGTGACGATGCCCGTTCCAGGCGAAGCTCCCCACCGATGCTCCAGCCGAGACGCCAAGGCTCTCGAGTGCACTGGCCAGCCGCATCGCCCGGTCACCGACGTCGGCCCAGTTTCGTCGGTCGGTCCCACCCTGCTCCACCGACACGACCTCCATGTCACGGCCGATCGTCATCGCACGCCGGAGGATCAGGGGGATCGAAAGGGGGGTGTCCTGCATCAGACCGAGCACACGGATCCTCCTAATCGGTAGCCGGAACCAAATGTATCAGGTAACTTGATACGGTGATCGTGTCGGGCTTGTCTTCGAGTCATTCTGCCCTGCCAGGATTGATCGGGTGAGCGAGCTTCTTCGCTTCGAGGACGTGGTGGCGGTGGACTGTCACGTCCATGTCGAGACCGGTCCGGACAGCCACGACCATCTGTCCCCTGAGCTGCGTCGAGCCGCGGCGAAGTATTTCCGAGGCGAGGTCCGCCTCCCCACCATCGACGAGATCGCTGACCAGTACCGCGCCATCAAGACGATGGCCGTGGTCTTCGGTGTCGATTCCGAGCTCACCACTGGCCAGCCCCGCATCCCCAACGAGCACGTCATCGAAGGTGCCCGTCGTCATCCGGACGTTTTGGTCCCGTTCGCCTCGATCGACCCTCGTCGCGGCCGAGACGGAGTGACGGAGGCCCGGGAACTCATCGACGAAGGCAGCGTGAAAGGGTTCAAGTTCCATCCCAACATCCAGCAGTTCGAGCCGAATGACCGCACGGCCTACCCGCTCTTCGAAGTCATCGCCGATGGCGGCGCGGTCGCCCTGTTCCACACCGGTCACAGCGGGATCGGGGCCGGCCTGCCCGGTGGGGGCGGGATACGACTCAAGTACGGCAATCCCATGCTCGTGGACGATGTCGCCGTCGACTTCCCCGAGATGCAGATCGTCCTGGCCCATCCTTCCTTCCCCTGGCAGGACGAGGCCCTGTCGATGGCACTGCACAAGCCCCAGATCCATCTGGATCTCTCCGGCTGGACACCGAAGCGGTTTCCCCCGCAGCTGGTCGAGTACGTGGGGAGGGCCCTCCAGGATCAGGCGCTCTTCGGCTCGGACTTTCCTCTCATCGACCCGGAGCGCTGGCTGGGTGACTTCGAGACTCTCGGGCTCGACGCGGAGGTGTCCGCCAAGATCATCAGGGACAACGCTGTGAGGTTGTTGGGATTGGCATGACTTTGGTTGCGGCCTCGCACGTCATACCTGTAGTGTGTCCGCACGCCGCACAGATGTTCGGATAACGAACACAGGGGCGTGGTTGATGGAGGAGAGAACGGCTTGACCACCTGGGCTGCACATCAGAATGTGTGGCGCGAGAACCGTCGCGCCGGTCTCGGGCCGTGGAATTCGCTGGTGGCCGCACCGTGTTAGAGCTCAAAGACGTCACCAAGACCTTCGGCGGGCTCCACGCACTCGACGAACTCTCTTTCAAGGTCGAAAGCGGCGAGATCCTGGGGATGATCGGACCCAACGGCTCCGGGAAGTCGACGGCTTTCAACGTGATCACCGGCTCACTGAAGGCCGACTCGGGGAATGTCACCTTCGACGGTGAGGACATCACCGGGCTCCCTTCGCATCGAGTGTCCCACAAGGGGATCTCTCGCACATTCCAGGTCGTCCGGCCATTCCCCCACCTGACGGCGCTCGAGAACGTTCTCGTCGGCCGTCTGTTCGGCGGCGATGGGGACCGCAAGTCGACCGAGGCGCTCGAACACGGCATGGAGGTCCTAGAGCTCGTCGGTTTGTCCGAGAAGGCCAATCTCAGGGCCGGGGCGTTCACGATTCTCGAACGTAAGTGGCTCGAGGTCGGGCGCGCACTCGCCACCAGACCCAAGCTGATGCTCCTCGACGAGTTCATGGCCGGGATCTCGTCGTCCGAGGTGCATCACGCCGTTGACTTGGTGAAGTCGATCAATGCCACCGGGGTCACTGTGATCCTCGTCGAGCACATCGTGAAGGCGATCACCGAAGCCTGCGACCGGGTGGTCGTGCTCGACGCGGGGCGGAAGCTAGCCGAGGGCACCGTTGACCAGATCGTGAACGACCCCGATGTCATCAAGGCCTATCTGGGGAGTCGCCATGCTGGCGGTTGACGGGCTGGAAGTCGCATACGGCGACCTTCAGGTCGTCTGGGGAGTCTCCTTCGAGGTGCCGGAGAACTCGATCGTTGCCATCCTCGGCTCCAACGGGGCCGGAAAGACGACGACTTTGACGTCACTCATCGGTTTGATCCCACCGCTCGCCGGGGAGGTGACCTTCAAGGGAGCATCCCTCGTCGGTATGCCCACCCACCGGCTGGTCGAACTGGGGATCGTGATGATTCCCGAGGAACGATCCACCTTTTCGACCATGTCGGTGTCCGACAACCTCGAGTTGGGGGCCTATACACCCAGAGCGCGGGCCAGCAAGGACGAGACGATGGACGAGGTGTACTCCCTGTTTCCGGTCCTCGCCGAGCGTAGAACACAGCGGGCCGGCACCCTCAGCGGTGGCGAGCGCCAGATGCTCGCCATCGGAAAGGCCCTGATGGCCCGTCCTGAGCTGCTCATTCTCGACGAACCATCCCTGGGTCTGGCGCCGATCGTCGTCGAGAGGACATTCGAGGCGATCACAGACATCAGGGATCGGGGGGTCTCGGTGCTCATGGTCGAGCAGCACGTGGAGATGACTCTCGAGGTGGCCGACCACGCCTACATCCTCGAATTGGGGCGGATCGTCGCCGATGGGACCAGCAGCCAATTGGCCGACGACCCCAGGGTCAGAGAGGCGTATCTGAGCCTGTGACCCAGTTGATCCTGCAGAGTGCCGTCTCCGGGCTCCTGGTTGGGGGGATGTATGGGCTCGTTGCCCTGGGCCTCGCCCTCGCCTTCGGGGTGCTCAAGGTGCTCAACGTCGCCCATGGAGAACTGCTGATGCTGGGGGGCTACGCCTCGTTCTTTGCCTTCACCCTCTGGGGGATCGATCCATTTCTTTCGCTGCCTCTCGTGTTCATCGCGCTGTTCCTGTTCGGCGTCTTCCTCTATCAGATCCTGTTCCGATACGTGACGCGCTTCGAGATCGACAATCGGATCAAGAACTCGCTTCTCATCTCATTCGGTCTCGTCATCGTTCTCCAGGCGCTGGCGGTTCGCTTCTTCACAGCCGACGAGCGAACCATCTCCACCTCTTATTCGTCCGACGCGTTCACGATCGGCCTGGTGCGGATCCCGGTGGTGCGTCTCGCCGGGTTCGTCGTGGCGGTGATCGCCGCGGTGGCACTCGAGTGGCTCCTCAACCGCACCCGGTTCGGACGGGCGGTCAGAGCCACCGCCGAGGACTGGACCAGGGCGGCCCTCACCGGCGTCGACGTCAAATGGGTCTACATGATCGCCTTCGGGATCTCGGCGGGCCTGGCGGGCATCGCCGGCTCGATGATCTCGTTCGGATACGCGGTGAGCCCTTCGATCGGGCTCGGCTGGACACTCAAGGCCCTAGTTGTCGTGGTCCTGGCCGGACTCGGCAGCATGAGGGGGATCCTCCTCGCCGGAATGTTCCTCGGGTTGACCGAGGCACTCGCCGCAGTGTGGGTCGGTGGGGCGTACCGGGAGGTCGTCGCTCTCGTCGTGTTCCTGATCGTCATGAGTTTCCGGCCGGAAGGCTTCTTCGGGAGGGCTCGTGCCTAGCGTCGTTCGATGGACGATCGTGCTCCTCCTCCTCGCAGGGGTGGTTGTGCTCGGCCTGGTCACCGACGACCAGCGGATACTCACAATCGCCATACAGGTGTTCATGCTGTCCGCCCTCGCCTCCAGCTGGAACATCCTGGGTGGGTTCGCCGGTCAGATAAGTCTCGGCCATGCCGTCTTCTTCGGTCTGGGGGCGCTGGTGACCCGGGAGATGTGGCTGGGCGGCACGTCGCTCGTCCTCTCCGTCACCGTTGCCGTGGTCTCCACTGCCCTGGTGTCAGCCATCCTCGGCGTCCCCCTCCTTCGGTTCCGCGGCATCTACTTCGCCATTGGGACTCTGGCGGTCGGGGTCGCCGTCTTCCTCACGATCGGCAACATTCGTCCCGGGATCTCCTCCCTGCCGGTCGACGCCCTCCGTGAGTACACGTTCACCGGGCCGTACTACTTCACACTCGCCGTCCTGGTGGTGACCGTCGTCGTGTCGATCTGGTTGAAGCAGTCGAGGCTCGGCCTGGGAATGATGGCGGTCCGCGACGACGAGGAGGCTGCGGGCGCCACCGGGGTCGGCCCACTCCAGCACAAGCTGAGCGCCTTCGTCATCAGTGCTGCCCTGGCCGCGCTGGCCGGGGCTTCGTTCGCCTACTTCAGCGTGAGCTACTACCCGAACTTCCCCTTCAGCGTGGTCTGGACTTTCGAGGCCATCACCGTCGTCTTCATCGGTGGCCTTGGGACGATCGCTGGTCCACTGGTGGGCTCGGCGTTCTTCGTGATCCTCCGCGACACCCTTCCTTCCGGTATCCAGGAGTTACAAGTCGTCTTGTTCGGGGTTCTCTTCATCCTCGTCGTCCTGCTGCTGCCGGGCGGGTTGGTGGAGGGAGGCCAAAGGCTTCTGGCGGCGCTGTCCCGAAAGGGCCCAGCACCTCCAGCGCAACAGAGGGAAACCGCAGAGAAAGAGGAAGGAAAGAGACTGTGATGAGGAAACGGACACTGCTGGTCCTGCTGGCGGTGTTGGCAATGATCCTGGCCGCGTGTGGCTCGGGTGACGAGGGTGGCGACACCACCACAACAGCCGACTCCGGTAGTGAAGAGACCACGACCACCGCCGATTCAGGCGGTGAGGAGACGACGACCACCGCAGACGGTGGCGCCGGAGGCGAGGCTCCGGAGTCGATCAAGATCGGCGCCGTGGTGCCCATCACGGGCCCATTCGCCGGTGGAGGCGCCCAGGTCGAGCGTGGCTATCGCTATGCAGTCGAGGCGATCAACGAGGCGGGTGGAGTCTTCGTCGAGGAGTACGGGGTCGCCCTGCCCCTCGAACTGGACCTACGCGACGACGCGTCGGACCCCAATCAAACCACCTCGATCATGGAAGAGCTCGGGGGCGAGGACATCGTCGCGTACCTGGGTGGTTTCGGCAGCCCGGTGCACGCCGCCGGTACCGCGATCGCCGAGCGCAACCAGATCGCCTACCTGGGAGTGGCAACAGCGCTCCAGGCTCTCCACGAGCAGGGGTACCAGTACTACTTCTCGCCCTTCCCGAAGTCGCCGGACATCGCCATCTCCGTGTTCGAGTTGCTGGACACGATTCCGGAGGACATCCGTCCTTCACGGGTCGGCATCTTCCAGGAGACCACGGACTGGGGTGAGGAGTTGGGTGCCCTTTGGGAAGATGCGGCTCAGCAGTTCGGATACGAGGTGGTCCTGCGAGAGACCTATGCGCCCGGCTCGACCGATTTCACCGACATCATCCTCCAGGCGCAGGCCCAGGACGTCGAGATCCTGTTGAGCCTGCCCACGCCTCCAGATGGCTTCGCCATCTATCAGCAGATGGGTGAGCTCGGATGGAAAGCGCCGTTCAACCTCGTTGTGCGTGCCGCTGACGTGCCGACCTGGAACGACCTGGGTGAGGCCGGTGAGGGTGTGCTCCTGTCGGCAGGCTGGCATCCTGCGCTCGGATTCCCCGGGATCGAGGAGATGAATCAGCGTCATATCGACGAGGAGGGCCGTCCCGCCGATCCCGTGGTCGGTGGCTCCTACTCACTGGTGCAGATCCTGGCTGCGGCCATCGAATCGGCCGGGACACTCGACCATCAGGCCGTGCGTGACGCCATCGCCGCCACAGACATGATGACCGTGGCCGGCCCGATCACGTTCCGCGAGGACGGGACCAGCCCGATCACCAACCCGCTGATGCAGCGGATCGGCGGTGGGGTCGAGCTCGTGTGGCCCGCCGAGGCGGCAACTCAGGAGCTGGTGTATCCATCTCCGTGAGTCCTGGACTGATCCGATATGAGGGGGACCGCCCAATGGGCGGTCCCCCTTTCAAATTGACGTGTGGTGGCGATCGGCTTCTATAGGTTCACTTCGATGAGTCAGGTTTCGAACCCGGTACAACCCAGGACCAGCTATCTGGTGGCCCGTCTCGACCGTTTGATCAGACAGCGTCTCTCGGAAGCACTGAAGCCGTTCGATATCTCGGTGCCCCAGTACACCTTGATGAGTGTTCTCGACCATCGCCCCGGTTTGTCCAATGCCCAGCTGGCCCGCCGCTCCTACATAACGGCCCAGGCGATGCATCAGGTCGTCAACACCCTCGAGCAGCGGGATCTCATCAGCAGGTCGTCGTCCCCCGATCACGGCCGGGTCCAGATGGCCGAACTCACAGACAGCGGTAGAGACCTGCTGGAGAAGTGTGACGGTGTGGTCGGCGAGGTCGAGGCCGACCTGTTTGGTCCGCTGGGGCCTGATGAGGAGAGCCTCTTACGCCGCCTTCTCCAGGACACGATCGACCAGGGCTCGCGGGCTTGAAGCTCAGCGTCTCGCTTCGCAGCCAGGGAATGACCGGGGATCAGATGGTGGCGCGAGCGATTGCAGCGCGTGTCGCGGGTATCGATGCTCTCTACGTCGGTGATCATCACGCCGTGGCTGCCAGCTATCCCCAGAACAACGTGATCCTGGGACGGATCCTGGCGGACTGGCACGGGGACATCGGAGCCGTCTACATCGTCCCGCTATGGAACCCTGTTCTTCTCGCCGAGCAGATCGGGACGCTGGCCAGCATGACCACGGGCCGTTTCGTCTTCCAGGCAGCGCTAGGGGACGGCGAGGAGCAGTTCGCCGCCATGGGCGCCCGGCTCTCCGATCGGGTGGCCCGGTTCGAGGAGGCACTCCCGCTCCTCAGGGAGCTCCTCGACGGCAAGCTGGTCAGCAGTCACGGCCTCGGTATCGAGTCGGCCCGGATCGAGCCCGCGCACTCTGTCGTGTTCTGGGTGGCCGGTCAGTCCTCGAATGCGATCCGGCGGGCGGCGACGATGGCACAAGGGTGGGTGGCCCCTCCCGGGATCGATGACGAGGAGGCGGTCCACCTCGCCGATGAGTATCGAGCTGCCTGCGCCGACCAAGACGTGCGGCCCGGGGACGTCGCGATCCGGCGCGACGTGTTCGTCGGCGCCGACTCCGGTGCCGCTTCGTCCATGCTCGAGCAGGTGATTGCATCTGGTTATCGCGGCTTCGACAGGTCGATGCTCATCGCCGGGGACGCCGGTGAGGTCGCGGCGCGAATCTCCAGTCTGGGATCGGCCGGATTCACCGAGGTCGTCGTCCGCCAGTTCGCCCCCGATCAGTCGATCGCCATCGAGTCGATCGAACGGATGAGAGAAGTCAGGGAGGCCTTGGGTTGAGCCGGATCGAGGTCCGGGTCATGGATCCCGAGGACTGGCCGGAGGTAGCGAGGATCTACGGCGAGGGCATCGCCACCGGCAACGCCACCTTCGAGACCACCGCTCCGGGGTGGGAGACATGGGATCGGAATCACAGCGACGACTGCCGTCTGGTGGCCGTCCTGGACGATGCCATCGCCGGATGGGCCGCATTGAGCCCGGTGTCAGGGCGATACGTGTATCGAGGGGTCGCCGAGGTGAGCGTCTACGTCTCCTCGTCGGCCAGGGGAAGAGGGATCGGCTCGGCCCTGCTTGGAGCCCTGGCGGTGGCCAGCGAGGAGGCCGGCTACTGGACACTCCAGACCTCCATCTTTCCGGAGAACGCGGCCAGCATCTCGCTACACGAGAAGCACGGCTTCAGGATCGTGGGGACGAGAGAACGCATCGGCCAGCACAACGGCACCTGGCGGGACACCGTGTTCATGGAGCGCCGCAGCGCCCGGTAGCTGCGATGTTCGGAGGATGGTTTCGCTCAGAGGAGGCTGTTGGCCTTCTCCAGGACGGTGTCGATCTGGGTCTGGGCTCCCGTCCCGGTGAGAGTCTCGACGTCGTTCTCCATCGCCGCCGTGTGGAGGTCGATCGATCCGATGGCAGTGGCGACCGCCTCGACCGAAGCACCGGCAGTCTGGAACACGAGCGGGACAGCGACCCATTCCACGTGCCAACCCCCGACACCACGGTCGAGCTCGATCGGAGGCCCGGCGGTCAACATCGCCACGGCACCGGTGCAGGCGGCGGCAGCAGCGACCGCTCTCACCGAGTCGATCGGGTTTCGCTTGTCGGGCATCGAGGAGGATCCCCCGGGCCGGACCGACATCTCCCCGATGGCCGTCGAGGTGAGCAGGGCGATGTCTGTGGCCACCTTGGCCATGGATCGAGCAGTTCTCTCGAGCGCGTGCGCCACGGACAGGACCCGGCCGCGGTCGGCGTGCCAGCCGATGCCCGGATCGGCCAAGTCGAGCCGGGAGGCGAGTGTGGTTCGCAGCACCCCGCCCTTCTCCCCGTATGCGTCGAGTGTCCCCACACTTCCGGCCAGTTGCACGGCCAGGAGGTCTCTGGACAGACGTAGTTCGAGGATGTGGCCAAGAGTGCTGTCGAGCCAGCCCGCTGTGCGTAGCCCGAACACGGTTGGCTCAGCATCCTGGAGAAACGTCCGACCTATCTGCGCCTGCTCGCGCCATTCGATCGTCCGGTGGCGGAGGGCACGGGCGAGACCGAGCAGCATATCCTCGATGTGACCGAGGGCTTCTCGCGCCTGCAGCATCTGTGCTGTGTCGATCGCATCCTGGGTGGTGGCACCGAAGTGGAACCACCGACCCTCGTCAACCGACAGCCCGGCGGTTACCTCCCCGCGCAGAGCGAGGATCGGGGTGCCTGCGGACCAGGTCGAGGCCAGCACCGCTGCAGGGTCGCTCACCCCGTCGCCGCATGCCCGGATCAGGGCCTCCGCTTCACCAGATGGCGTGATGCCCACTTCCACCAGCGACGCGGCAAGGCCGGCTTCGAATTCGAGTATCGCTCCGACTGTCCTCTCCGGCCCGTAGACGCGAGTGAGCTCCTCGGTGGAGAACCCAGGGTCGGAGGAAGGGCGTCGCAAGCTCATCTAGAAGTCGAAGAAGACGGTCTCGTCGTCGGTCTGGAACTTGATGTCGAACCTGTACTCGGGCGGCTGCGACCCCTCTTGGAGCTCGGCGATGAGGGTTCCCCTCCGCTCGGTCGGGACACTCCGTAGCACGAGATCGTCGGCGTTCTTGTCTGCTTCGTCGGAGAAGTAGATGCGGGTGAAGACTGCGTTCAGCATGCCCCGGCCCTGGACGATCAGGGCGATGTGTGGGGCCTGATCCTGGCCCTCGGCGTCGGGCACTGGCCCTGGTTTCAGGGTCTCGAAGCGATACTCACCGGTCTCGAAGTCGGTTTTTGCCCTCCCGAATCCAGTGAACCCCTCCTCGAGCTCGAGGTCTCTGGTGTCGTCGGGATGTCGATACCGACCCGACGGGGCGGCTTGCCAGATCTCGAGGAAGGCGTCCTCGATGTGGTCACCATCACCATCGGTCACCCTCCCGGAGATGACTATCCGGTCATCGGAGCGGGTGAGGATGTTCTCGCCGTCCAGTGCCAGACGCATCGAGAAGTACGGTCCCACGGTCTGGGAAGGGGTTGGGGGGAGCGGGCTCAATCCTCATCCTCGAATGGGGTGGCCGCCTTCCCTCGCAAGACGATGTCCCATCGCCAGCCGAGTGCGAAA
Organism: Acidimicrobiia bacterium; assembly: GCA_035762545.1. Taxonomy (GTDB): domain Bacteria; phylum Actinomycetota; class Acidimicrobiia; order Spongiisociales; family ZC4RG35; genus JANQRA01. Next base: position 21,745 of record DASTOM010000020.1, on the reverse strand, counting down.
TTCTCCTCGGTGACGTCGTGGTCGTAGGTGGCGATCATGCGATCGCGGGCATGTTCCGGCACCGAGTTGAAGATGGGGTCCTGGAAGAAGAGGGGATCACCCGGGAAGTACATCTGGGTGACGAGCCGACTCCCCAGCGACGGGCCAAGCAGCGAGAAGTGGATGTGGGCCGGCCTCCAGGCGTTGGGGTGGTTCCCCCAAGGGTATGGGCCCGGCTTCACCGTCATGAACCGGTAGGTGCCCTCGTCGTCGGTCATACATTGACCCACGCCGATGAAGTTGGGGTCGAGGGGGGCGGGGAACGCCGTCTCCCGCCAGTGCACGTAGCGTCCGCACGCATTGGGTTGCCAGATCTCGACGAGTACGTCCGGAATGCCGACGCCATCTTCGTCGAGCACCTTGCCGGTGACGATGATGCGTTCGCCGATGGCCGGCTCGCCGGTACCGGCATTGGTCGTCAGGTCGGAGTCCTCCTCGCTGACCTCACTCCAGACCGGTCCGGGGCCCGTCGTCTCGGTGAGTGTTTGCACGATGGTGAGCAGGTCGCGGGTCGGGCCCCGCTTCACTGTCGACTTGTAATCGGGATAGCTGAAAGGGGCGTGATCGGCGTAGACCTTCGGCCCGTAATGTCGGAGCACCGGCTCGGTCATGTCTCCTCCTCGTATATCGATTTCATCACTCTGAACGCCCGGTTGGCCGCGGGGACTCCGGCATAGGTGGCGACGTGGAGGAGGACCTCGGTCAGTTCCTCGGTAGAGACGCCGGTGTTTCGCGCCGCCCGGAGATGCAACTCGAGCTCCTCACTGCTGAGGGCGCCGAGAATCGCGATCGTGACCATGCTCCGGTCGTGGGCGTCGAGGCCCGGTCTGGTCCAAAGGTCACCCCACACCTTCTCCGTGATCCAGGTCTGGAAGTCCTCGTCGAGATCGGTCATTCGGGAGACGGCCCGGTCCACATGCTCGTCTCCGAGCACCTCCCGTCTCCTCCTCATGCCTCTGTCATAACTCGAGTCGCTCATAGCGGCAGTCCAACGTAGTTCTCCGCCATCGCCCGTTGCGCATTCTCGGAACCGAACAGGTACTCGAGCTCGGTTCTCTGCAGCCGGCGGTCGAACTCGTCGCTCACGCCGGGGAACCGGTGCATCGTCGAGGTCATCCACCATGAGAAGCGCACGGCCTTCCACACCCGGGTGAGTGCTCGGTCCGAATAGCCGTCTATTCCTGTCTGACTCGCTGATTGGTAGTACCCGGCGAGGGCCTCGGCCAGATAGACCACGTCGGAGATGGCGAGGTTCAGACCTTTGGCTCCGGTGGGAGGGACGATGTGCGCCGCATCACCGGCGAGGAAGAGTCGGCCGTGGCGGAGCGGCTCGGACACCCAGCTACGCAGCGGGGTGACGAGCTTCTCTATCGAAGCGCCGGTCACCAGGGCGTCGGAGACCTCCTCGGGGAGTCGTTCGACGAGGGTTGTCCAGAAGCGGTCGTCCGGCCAGTCGTCTGTCGTGTCCTCGGCGTCGCCTTGCACGTAGTAGCGGCTCAGGTTCTCGTTTCGCATCGAACACAGGGCGAACCCATCGTCGTGGTTGGCGTAGATCAACTCGTCGTTGACGGGCGGGGTCTCGGAGAGGATCCCGACCCAGACGAAGGGATAGAGACGCTCGAACGTGCGTTGCACGTCGGTCGGGATGTGATCCCGGGTCGTGCCATGGACTCCGTCACACCCGATCACGAAGTCGCACTCGATCTCGAAGGCCTGGCCATGCCTGATGAAACGCACCTGTGGGCTGTCACCCTCGATCCCGGACACGTCGAGGTCTTCGGCCTCGTCGATGAGGGTGATCCCGCGGTCGTCGATGGCGTCGTAGAGATCCTTCTGCAGCTGGGTTTGCCCATAGATGATCACGTGCTTGCCCACCAGACCGTCGAAGTCGACGCGGAGCAGGGTGTCGGCGTATGCCAGGTTGACACCATCGTGGACGTAGCCTTCACGGTCCATCCGATCACCCAGCCCCACCGAGCGCAACACCTCGCCGCTGCCGTGCTCGATGACACCGGCCCGCACCCGGCTGAGGACGTAGTCTCTACTTCTCAGCTCGACCACCACGGAGTCGATACCTTCCAGGTCGAGGAGGTATGCCAGCAGCGATCCGGCCGGTCCGCCACCGACGATAACCACAGGAGTCTTGCCCGGAATCCCGGTCATCAGCTTGGCATCACTTTCTGAAGCTATCAGTCACGGCCTCTGGGGTCTCCTCCCGCTTGACACGTGTATAGCGCAATCGTACGCTTCTCGCACGAATGTTCGGCCTACGAACGGTGGGGCAATCCTGACCCGATCCTTCGAACACGGCCGCAACCACCGTTTGGAGCGTTGCATTGGCTGAGATCATGTCGTTGCGGGAGGCGGTCGAGGGACTGGTCCGCGACGGTTCCAGCTTGGCGATGGAAGGGTTCACCCATCTGATACCGGTTGCGGCCGGGCATGAGGTCATCCGCCAGGGGAGGACCGACCTGACGCTCATCCGTATGACTCCGGACGTGATCTACGACCAGATGATCGGTATGGGGTGCGCCTCGAAGATCGTCTTCTCATGGGGCGGAAATCCGGGTGTCGGTTCTCTTCATCGACTCCGCGACGCAATCGAGAACGACTACCCGGTGCCACTCGAGTACGAGGAGCACACCCATGCCGGCATGGCCACCCGCTACGCCGCCGGGGCGTCAGGGCTTCCGTTCGGGATCCTGCGCGGGTACTTAGGAAATGATCTGGCGAGTCACACCAACGTCGCCAGGATCCAGTCTCCGTTCGACGACGAGGTGCTCACCGCCGTGAGCGCCCTCACCCCCGACGTCGCGGTGCTCCACGCCCAGCAGGCCGATCGCAAGGGCAACGTTGGCCTGTGGGGCATAACAGGTGTGCAGCGTGAGGTGGCCCTGGCTTCGAAGGCAGTTCTGGTCACCGTTGAGGAGATCGTCGACGACATCACTCCCACCGGTCCCAACCCCGCCTTTCTCCCATCCTGGACCGTGGACGCCATCGCCGAAGTGCCGCGTGGCTCGCACCCGTCGTATTCGATGGGCTACACCACCCGCGACAATGCCTTCTACACCCGCTGGGACTCCATCTCGCGGGATCGGGCGACCTTTGCCAGGTGGATGAAGACCTACGTGACGGGTCCTGACGACTTCGGTGTCTACCTGAGCGCCCTCGACGACGGGACGCTGACCGAGTTGGCGGGCGATGACTGAAGCGCAATACACATCAGACGAGATCATGTCGATCGTGGCGGCCCGACACCTCGAGGATGGTCAGGTGTGCTTCGTGGGCATCGGTCTGCCGAGTGAGGCTGCGAATCTGGCACGCCTGTCCCACGCGCCGGACGTGGTGTTGATCTATGAGTCGGGGACGATCGGGACCAGGCCTGACATCCTTCCTTTGTCGATCGGTGATGGGGAGTTGGCAGAGCAGGCCGACCTGGTGGTCAGTGTCCCCGAGATCTTCACCTACTGGCTCCAGGCAGGGCGGGTAGACGTCGGATTCCTCTCGGCAGCTCAGATCGATCGCTTCGGCAACCTGAACAGCACGGTCATCGGTCCGTACGACGATCCCGACGTGCGCCTGCCGGGTGCAGGCGGTGCTCCCGAGATTGCCACCTCCGCCGGGGAGGTGATCGTCCTGTTGCGTCAGTCGAAGCGAACGTTCGTCTCCGATGTCGACTTTGTCTCCTCGGTCGGGTTCGGCCGCGATGGCCGAGGACGGATCGGGCACCCCGGCGCCGGCCCGGTGGTCGTCATCACCGATCTGGGTGTGCTGGAGCCGGATCCCCAAAGCCATGAGCTCCGGCTGACGGCCATCCACCCGGGTGTGGACCTCGACGATGTCATTGCCGCCACCGGCTGGCCGTTGCAGGTGGTGAGCGACCTGGCCACCACCGAACCACCCACCTCCGAGGAACTGCGCATCCTGCGTGATCTCAAGGATCGGACGGCCGCAGCTCACGCCGGGTGAGCGCCCGTCCTGACCCCGTGCGCTGTGCGAACAACGGAAACTAGAGTCGACACAGTGACCGAGCGTTCAGGAGATTTTGTCCAATCTTTGGAGCGTGGCCTGGCGGTCATCAACTCGTTCGATCGTGAGCACAATCCCCAGACCCTTTCGGATGTGGCCGCCCGTACCGGTCTGAGTCGGGCAACCGCCCGGCGAATTCTCCTCACCCTGTCGGAGCTCGGCTACGTGGAACAGGACGGGCGCGCCTTCAGCCTCACCCCACGGGTTCTCGATCTGGGGTACTCCTTCCTGTCGTCGTTCCGCGTGGTGGAGATGGCCGAGCCCTTCATGGAGCAGTTGGTCGAAGAGGTGAAGGAGTCCTCGTCGATGAGTGTCCTCGACGGGCCGGAGATCGTGTACGTGGCTCGCGTTCCCACCTCACGGATCATGACCATCGCACTGGCTCTGGGGTCGAGACTCCCGGCCTATCCGACGTCGATGGGCAGGGTGCTACTCGCCGGAATGTCCACATGGGACCTCGACGACTACATCGCGGCGACGACGTTCGAGAAGCTGACCCCCCATACGGTCACGGATCCGAAGGCTTTCCGATCTCTCATCGAGAAGACGAGATCGGATGGCTATGCCCTCGTCGACCAGGAGCTCGAGGAGGGGGTCCGGTCGATCGCCGCCCCGATCAAGAACGGTCGAGGCGAGACCATCGCCGCGTTGAACATCAGCTGTCACGCCGCACGGATCGACGTCAAGCGCATGCAGAACGAGTTCCGCCCCAAGCTCATGGCCACTGCGAACGAGATCAGTGACCGGGTCGGGGTCCTCAGGGTCTGAGACAGAGCGGCTCGAGGCCTATGCCGGGACCGGCATGGCCCGTTCGATGAGGCTGTCGACATAGGTTCCTGGAGGCAGGGTCCCATAGAGACCGCCGTGGTTCTCGGCGAGACGTGAGGCTTCGAATGCGGAGAAGACGTTCTCATCGGTGTGCTGTGCCAGGAGTGAGCCGGCCCAAGCCAAGGCCAAGCTCTCGACGATTCGCCGGGCCTCGAACTCGAGATCGGTTGCAGCTCGAACCGCCTCCCTCGCGGTCGTGATCGTCCGGTCCAAGGACGCATCCATCCCGGCACCCGACTCGATCTCGTCGATGAAGATGTCGAGGCTGTCCGGGGAACGGCTGGCTGCCCGGAGGACATCGAGTGCGATGACGTTGCCCGACCCCTCCCAGATCGCGTTCAGAGGCGACTCCCGGTAGAGCCGGGGCATCATCGACTCCTCGACGTACCCGTTGCCACCCAGACACTCCAGGGCCTCACGAACCACCTCGCTGGTTCGTTTTGTCACCCAGTACTTGGCGATGGGAAGGGCTATGCGCTTCATCGCCGCAGCAGCGGGGTCGATCTCGGCCCGATCGAACGCACCGGCCAGTCGGACCATCATCAGGGTGGCAGCCTCGGTCTCGATCTCGAGGTCGGCGATGACGTTCCTCATCAGCGGCTTGTCCACCAGCCGACTCCCGAACGCCTCACGGTGGGTCACATGCCACGACGCCTGGGAGACGGCCTGACGCATCAGGGCCACCGACCCGATCACACAGTCGAGCCGGGTCCCGTTCACCATCTCGATGATCGTCGGGACACCCCGCCCCTCCTCGCCGATCATCCGTGACCAGGCGCCGTCGAACTCCACCTCGGAGGAAGCGTTGGACCGGTTGCCGAGCTTGTCCTTGAGGCGTTGGATCCGGAACACGTTGAGGGAGCCGTCGGGCGTCCAGCGCGGCAGGAGGAAACAGGACAGCCCGCCCGGCGCCTGGGCCAGCACCAGGAACCCGTCACACATCGGCGCTGACGTGAACCACTTGTGTCCCGTGATCGCGTACTCGGCGCCCGGCCCGGCCCCGTTGAGTGGCATCGCGCTGGTGGTGTTGGCCCTGACGTCCGATCCACCCTGTTTCTCGGTCATCCCCATCCCCATGAGGAGACCGGACTTCCCCGACGGCGGCCCGAACGACGGGTCGTAGTCACGACTGACTATGCCGGGCAACCAGTCATCGGCGACCTCCGGAGTGGTGCGCAGAGCCGGGATCACAGAATACGTCATGGAGATGGGGCAGTTGTGGCCCGACTCGATCTGGCCGGACATGTAGGTTGCCGCCGCCCTGGCGACATGGGCTCCTTCGGGCGAGGCAGGCTCCCAAGGGAGGCTGTGGTTGCCGTTGGCGACGGCGAACCTCATCAGCTCGTGCCATGCCGGGTGGAAATCGACCTTGTCCACACGGTGGCCGTAGCGGTCATGGGTGGCCAGGACCGGATCGTGGCGGTTCGCCTCGAAGCTCCACCGGTAGTACTCGGCCGTCCCGGTCCTCTCGCCGAAGGCGACCAGATCGTCACGAAAGGTCTTGGCGCCCTCCCGGGTCACCGCATCGTCGAGCACAGGATCAGAGATGAAGAGGTTGTAGTCCTCGAGCGGGGGAACCTGGTTGAGGACCTCATGGGTGTCACTCATCGGATCGAGGATACGTCTACGGGGTAAGTTCAGTCATCGGACATCCAAGAACCACCCGTGCGACGAATCGTTACTGATGAAACTCCACGAAACAAGACTGATCAAACGACCGCTGGACGAGGTGTTCTCGTTCACCTCCGACTTCGCCAACAGTGAGAAGTGGGATCCCGGGGTGGAGTCCAGTAAACAGGTGAGTGATGGCCCGGTAGGAGTCGGGACACGATACGACCTGGTGACCCGTTTCGGCTCGTCACGGATTCCGATGACCTACGTGATCGAGGAGTTCGAACCGAACCGGCGAGTTGTGCTCCGCGGAGAGGGTGGACCGGTCAGTGCGGTCGACGAGATCGTCTTCGAGCAGCGAGGCGAGGGAACCTGGGTCGACTACACAGCCGATCTGAGCTTCGACAACTGGATCAAATGGGTCTCGCCGATCATGAAGCCGATCATGAGCCGTCTCGTTGGAGAAAAGGCCCTCAACGGACTGGTGGAGACCCTGGAGTCATGAAGCTCCTGTCCATAGCCGGGTTCACCAACCTGGGGTATCTGCTCCACAGACGCGGGTTCGAACCAATCGTCGAGGATCTATCCGGGCAGACGGTGGTGATCACCGGAGGCACCGGCGGGCTGGGTCGGGCCGCCGCACAGAGGATTGCATCCCTCGGGGCGAGGACAGTCATTGTTGGTCGGAGCCCTGAGAAGCTGGATCGGGTCACGAAGGAACTGGATGGAGAGGTAGTCGGGCACGAGGCCGATCTCAGCCTGATGTCGGACATCCGCGATCTGGCGAAGCAACTGCTCGACTCCGAGAAGCGCATCGACGTCCTGATCAACAATGTCGGTGTACTCCTGCCGGAGCGCGAGGTGACGTCGGAGGGGATCGAGAAGACGCTCGCGGTGGATCTCGCCGGACACTTCCTCCTCACCAATCTGCTCATCGAGCGTCTCGTCGACAGCGCTCCTTCTCGGATCATCAACATCACCTCCGGTGGGATGTACAGCGAGCGGATCCGTCCTGGCGACCTCCAGTTCGAGCGGGGGGAGTACAAGGGCGCGGCGGCATATGCGCGAGCGAAGCGAGGTCAGGTGATCTTGACGGGGATGTGGGCCGAGCGTCTCCGCTCAACCGGCGTCACAGTCCATGCCATGCACCCGGGTTGGGCCAAGACCGCCGGCGTTGCCGAGTCGCTGCCTACGTTCAACAAGCTCATGGGGCCCTTGCTCAGGGATCCCGATCAGGGTGCCGACACCATCGTCTGGCTGGCGTCCGCAGTCGAGCCGGCCGGCACGTCGGGGCTCCTCTGGTTCGATCGATCACCGGTCGACGAACATCTCGTCGAACGCACGAAAGAGACGAGCAAGGACCGCGAAGCTCTATGGAGGGGACTCGTGGAGATCACCGGGTCCGATTTCCCCGAGGTGATCGGCTGATGGGAAGCGTCATCGCCGGAACCGGTATCGCCATCCCAGACAACGTCGTGACCAACGACGACCTGGCCCGGGTCATGGACACCACGGACGAGTGGATCACGTCGCGGACCGGTGTCAAGGAGAGGCATTTCGTCGACCCTGGTGTGGGTGCCTCCGATCTGGCCGTCGAAGCGGTGGGGCAGGCCCTCGAGGACGCCGCTGTGGATCCGGCCGAAGTCGACGCCCTCGTCACCGCCACGATGACACCTGACTACTTGGCTCCGGGGATCGCCGGTCTGGTCCAGGCCGGCTCGAGGCTCGGGACCATCGCCGCCTACGACATCCGACAGCAGTGCAGCGGGTTTCTCTACGGGCTCGATCTCGCCGACTCTTTGATCGAGAGTGGCAGGGCCGACACCGTCGTCGTCGTGGGTGCCGAGGTGCACGCCGGATTCCTTCCCTGGAGCGAAGCGACCTGGAAAGCGGTTCTCGAAGGAGGGAGTATCCCGGCCGAGGACTACCAGCGAAACACCGAGTACCGGGCGTGGAGTGTTCTCTTCGGGGACGGGGCCGGCGCCATGGTCCTGCGCAAGGGAGATCGCGCCGACGAAGGAGTCCTGGCCACTTCGCTGCACACCGACGGCGAGTCCTTCGAGCTGATCTGGGTCCCGGGTATCGGGTTCAAGTCGAGACCGTACGTCTCGGCTAAGGACCTGGACGAAGATCGTCACCTGCCGCGGATGGACGGTGGTGGCCTTTTCCGCAAGGCGGTTCGCCTCATGCCCGAGGCAGCGGAGGCCGTTCTCCGAACGAGCGGTCTCACTCTGGAAGACGTCGACCTCGTCATCGCTCATCAAGCCAACGATCGGATCCTCGAGGGAGTTCGCAAGCAGTTCGGGGTCGGGTCTGAGAAGGTGCCCTCGAACATCGGCTCATACGGGAACACCACCGCCGGGACCCTTCCGATCCTCTATCACGACATGAAGGTCGCTGGTCGCACCGGACCGGGCACTTTGGTCTGCTTCGCCGCCTTCGGGGCGGGTGCTCACTATGGCGCCGCCCTCTACCGGGAGCCGCGGGCGGCCTCGTAGGCGTCGATCGCCCTCTGGCGGGCCATCGCATGGTCGACGATCGGGGCCGGATACTCTCGTCCGAGTTCGACGCCGTAACCCAGCAGCTCCAAAGGACCGGCTCGCCACGGTACGTGGATCCATTCGTCAGGCACCTCGGCCAACTCGGGCACCCAGCGCCGGATGTACTCCCCGGTCGGGTCGAACTTCTTCGACTGGGTCACCGGATTGAACACCCGGAAGTAGGGAGCGGCGTCGGTGCCGGTCCCGGCCACCCACTGCCAGTTGCCGGCATTCTGCGCCACATCGCCGTCGGTCAGGTGATGGCGAAAGAACCCCTCACCGACCCGCCAGTCGACCAGGAGGTCCTTGACCAGAAACGATGCGACGATCATCCGGGCACGGTTGTGAATCCAGCCTTCGGCTACGAGCTGGCGCATCGCCGCGTCGACGATGGGAAAACCGGTCTGCCCTTGCTTCCACGCGGCGATCTCTTCCTGGTCGGAACGCCACCGGACGCCACGGTAGGCCGGGTTGTGAGTCCGGGACCCGAAGTCTGGCTCCCGGGCGAGGAGATCGCCATAGAAGTCACGCCAGGCCATCTGACGGACAAACGCCTCACGACCCTCCCCGCTGGTCCCGATCTCGTCGATGACACGCCGGGGGCCTATCCATCCGTACTTGAGATCGACCGACAGATGCGAGGTGCGATCGTGGTCGATTCTGTCCCGCTCGGTGTGATAGGTGTCGACCACCTCCTGGAAACGTTCGAGACGGGCCCAGGCCCCGGACGGCCCGGCGTCGAACGACCCTGCACCCGTTTCCTGGGGGCCGGCCCCGGGATTGTTCGTGAAGCTGATCCCATCCGGAAGGTCGTGTGGCTCCACGGGCAGGCCGGACCACGCCCGATAGAACGGCGTGAACACTTGGTATCCGTTCCCTTCTGCCGTCATCACGCTCCCCTGAGGGTGGGTGTAGATGCCGTCGTGCTCCACAAGTTCGACCTGACTGCCAACCGCCTCGTCACGGGCCCGACCCTTCGGTGTGATCTCGAGCGAGACATGAACCCGCGCCGCTGCTTCCGAAGCCACTCTTGGGACCACCTCTGCGGGGTCTCCGTACTCGACACGGAGACGAGCGTCCCGCCGCCGCAGCTCGGCGTCCAGGTCCCGAAGACCCGCCATGAGGAGGTCACGCCGACGCGCCGACACCGCCTCATAGATCGACGGGTCCACGACGAATAGCGGTATCACGGTCCCGTCTTCGCCGGCGGCAGCGAGCCCGGGGTTGTCGTCCAGCCGAACGTCGCGACGAAACCAGAAGATCGCCGTCATGTCGGGTCGTGGTCTGCGGGGGAGTGCTCGACGACCCATTCGTCGACGGCCCGCCAGAGTTCGAAGAGCCAGACGACCTGGTCGTTCCGTTCAGCCGGAATCGTCGATCTCGGTACGCGCCACATCGCCACCTGGATGGTTGCCCCAACCAGACCGCCTGCCCACATGTCACGAACGGTGGCCAGACCTTCCAAACCGACGTGAGCCAACACCACCACGTCGGCGGTGGTCGCCTCCAGGATGGCGAGAGTGCCGGCGGCCCGCGGTGGCAGCACGCGCCGGAATCCAGACGCCAATTCGCCGAGAGTGCCACCTCGTCTGGCGAGACGCTCGACATAGCGACGTCTCTTCGCCTCGGAGAACCTGGTTCCTTCCGGATAGATGAGGATTCCTTCGTCGTCACCGAGATCGCGGGCTAGCGCGGCAATGGCGGCCACCTCATCCCCGGTGTCCGTGCTCTTTCGATCGATGAAGTAGTTGGGCAGCCGATTTCCGGCCACGTCGAGGGCAGGGTCGACCAGGAGCTCGCGCTTGAGCACGTACCGGAGTCGCACCTGGAACGGGTTCGCCACCAGATGCGCCGGAAGGAGAGTGTCGACCATCGAGGCGTGCCGGGAGAGGATCACGATCGGTCCTCGCTTTGCCTTCTCCGCTCCGTCGACCTCGATCGTGATCGAGAAGAGACGACACAAGGCCCGGACATTCCAGTTCGCCCACACACCCTGGAGCCCAAACGTGATCCGGCTTCTGGCGGTCTTGGGCAGCGGCCAACTGGCGGCGAGGGCGATGAGCGCCCAGATCTCGCCCAGCAGGTACACCCAGAGAAAAGCCAGTCCCCGGGTTGCCACCCATGGCCTGTCGCCGATCACGGAGCGAGTGGCATCGACGGCCAAGGCCGCCAGGGCAAGCAGCGGGGACAGCAGCGTCACGAATGCAAATAGCACCACGACGGAGCTGATGGTGATGAGTCTTCGAGTGGTTGGATTGTCGGGCATCTGCCAGGTCCCACACTAAGTTCGGAGCCGATGCACGGATGGATGCCCGGGGCCGGCGGGGTCCATTGATCTCGGCACTCTTCTTCACGTGGTTCTTTGCGGCCGGCATCTGGACCCTCAACGCCCTGCGACGACCTGTGCCGCCTGGCCATCGGTTTCCTCCGCTGTGGCTGCCCGGGATGCTGATCTCCGAACTGGCTCCCCTCTTCTTCCTCGAACGTGTCCTCATCGCCGTCCTCTTCATCGCAGCTGGAGCACTACGCCTTGGGATCGGACAGGCCGGGTTGGTCTTGTTCGCGGTCTCCCAAGTGGGGCTGCTCTGGGTCATGGGACGTTCGATCATTGGCGCGAGAAGAACGGGGCATTCACCGCCCATCTCCACCTTCTTTCGCCTGTGGGAACGGCTCCCCGACGGCGTCACCCGGGTGACCGAGGTTCCCTACGCGGATGGTCTGACCCTCGACATCTACATCGGTGAGGTCCTCGGCCCGGCTCCGACCTTGCTGTACGTGCACCCCGGATCCTGGATGCGTGGCCGGCCCGGCCGGCAGGCGCGTGCCCTGTTCCACCGTCTCGCCCGGCGCGGCTGGGTTGTCCTCGACATCAGATACCCGCTCTCTCCCGCGGCCACCTTCCCCGAGCATCTGATCGGCGTGAAGAGGGCGATCGTCTGGGCGAAGACCGGGGGCGCGGGGTACGGCGTCGACCCGGACCGTGTCGTCATCTCAGGAGGCTCCTCCGGCGCCCACCTCGCCGCGCTGGCCGCCCTCACCGACGCCAACAACGACCTTCAACCCGGCTTCGAGGCCGCCGACGCCTCTGTCGTCGCCTGCATTCCCTTCTACGGCATCTACGACCTGCTGATCAGGAACCCGACCCGTATCGACTGGCCATTCATCGCCAGATACGTGCTGAAGGCCGGGGCGGACGAGGCGCCGGACCTCTATCGTCTCGGATCTCCGATCGACCAGGTGCATTCGGGTGCTCCGCCCTTCCTCGTCGTCCACGGCGGGTTCGACTCGATAGTGCTCCCGGAGGAGTCCAGGCATTTCGTCACAGCACTCCAGGCTGCTGGCGTCGACGCCCGATACCTGGAGGTCGAGGGGGCCCAGCATGGGTTCGATGCCGTCGCATCTCTGAGAACTCGGGCTGTCGCCAACAGCTGTGTCGACTGGCTGGAAAGGACGTTGGTGTCGGGACGCTCGGGCTGACCGGCCGTAACGTGTCACCGGTGAGGAGCCGATCGAGTGAGCTGATGCGGTCCATTGCGTCATGTCTGACGATCACGCTGGCCGGTTGCACCGCTTCGACGACCGCTTCCACCACGATCCCGGATCCGGTCACGACCTCAGTGGCACCGATCGTCACGACCACCATCGAGGACCCACGTCTCCGCCTCGCCCTCCCGATCGACCCGGACGTCGTTCGCGGCGAGCTGGACAACGGTCTCGACTACTACATCCGCGCCAACGAGGCGCCGGGTGGCCGTGCCGAGCTGCGGTTGCTCGTGGAAGCCGGTTCCGTGCAAGAGGATCCGGACCAGGCGGGCATGGCCCACTTCCTGGAACACATGATGTTCAACGGAACGGAACGATTCCCCCGAAACGAACTGGTGACGGTGCTCGAGTCGTTCGGCCCGCGATTCGGCCCTGACATCAACGCTTACACCACTTCTGACGAGACTGTCTACGAGCTCAGCCTCAGCACCGACCAGAACGACCTTCTCGAACTGGGGATCGAGGTCTTGCGGGAATGGGCCACCGAAGCGACCCTCACCGAGTCCGACGTCACGGAGGAACGTGGAGTCGTCCTCGACGAGTGGCGGTTGCGGGCCCAGGGCTTCGACGCACGGGTCAACAACCAGATCGAGGCCCTCATCCTTCCCGGGTCGGTCTACGAAGGTCACGATCCCATCGGGACAGACGAGTCGATCTCCGGTACGTCGCCGTCTGAGCTTCGCCGCTTCTACGACGACTGGTATCACCCCGAACGAATGGCGATCGTCGCGGTCGGCGACTTCGAGGTCGAGGAGGTCGAGCAGATGATCGTCGAGCAATTCGGAGACATCGACGGATCGACCGCACCACGGGAGTGGGTCACACCCGATTATGAACCGTTCTCCGAAACCCGGGTCAGGACGTTCGTCGACGAGGAGGCGACCTTCTCCGGGATCTCTGTCCTATGGCCCGTCGATCAGGACCCGATCGAGACCGTCGGTGACTATCAGAGTCGGCTGGTCACGACTCTGGCCCTCGAGATCCTCGCCGATCGCCTGAACGACGATGCCACCCTCGCCGACAGTCCGTTGCTGGGCGCCGCACCGCTCGACTTCGAATGGACCCGTGATATCGGAGTTCGGGGCGTCGACGTGACCATCCGTGCGGAGTTGGGGGATGAGGCGCTGGAACACGTCCTCGCCGAGATCGAGCGGATGCGTCGTGACGGAGTCACGGAGGATGAGCTGGGGCGGGCGGTGGACGGATACTCCGTCTACTCGCGTCAGATCTACGACCAACGTGATAGCGCCCAGGACATCGAGTTCGCAACACGCATCGCAGCGCACCACCTGTCAGGGACCGACATGATGAGCCCCGGGCAGAGATTCGACATCGAATCGGACATCCTCGACCGAATGTCCACCGCTTCTGTCGAGAAAGCGTTGTCAGCCTTCATCACTAGGACACCAACGGTCCTCGTGATCGGTCCCGACGATGAGGTCTCGAACCTCCCCACGGAATCGGACATCGCCGCAGCAGTCGAGGGAATGTCGGGGATCATTCTCAGAGATCGGGTCGACCCCGCCGAGGTCGCGACCGTCCTCATGGAACGACCGGACCCGGTGGCGCCCGAGAAGAGCACAGTCGATCCCCAATTCGATTACCGCACACTCGAGTTCGGCAACGGAGCGACTGTCTACATCTGGGAGAGTGACATAGCCCGCGAGTCGGTCTTTGCCCAGATAGAAGGGTTCGGCGGGTCGTCCGTCGTCGACGTCGACGAGCTGGTCGAGGCCTTCCTGATGACGGACATCGCAGGCCGTAGTGGCGTGGCCGGTTTCGACGTGCCTGCCCTCAGGCGACTTCTCGCCGACCGGCTCGTGTCGTTGCAACCTTGGATCTCTGAGACGCGTCAGGGTATGGAGGGCAGCTCTTCTGTCGCAGACGTCGAGACTCTGTTCCAGCTCATCCACCTCACGATGACAAACCCGAGATTCGACGCGGTGGCGGTCGACGCCGTCCTCGACGAGATTCGGACTCTCGATGCTTCGAGGGAGGATGTTCCGAGCCTGTTGTTCGAAGAGGCCCTCAACACGGCGTACTACGGAGATGACCCCCGCTACTTCGTCATACCGACCGCAGCCCAGGTCGAGGACTTCGACATCGCTGTGGCCGATCGCCTGTTCCAGGAGAGGTTCGGCAACCCTGAGGGGTTTGCGTTTGCGTTGGTCGGGGACTTCCAGGCCGACGAGATCGCCGATCTCGCTGCGCGCTACATCGGAACGTTGCCGGATCGGGGAGAGCCGGAAGGCTTCGTCGACAACCAACCACTCCCGGCGAGGCAGGTGCAGGTGACGACGGTCGAGGCAGGTCAGGGTGAGCAAGGCCAGGTGGGATTGTTCTTCACCAATGAGTTCGATCCCACGCTCGAGGATCGACTCACGGCGCGGGCGCTGGAGCTCATACTCACCGCCCGTCTCCGCCAGCGGATTCGCGAAGAGCTGTCGGCGACCTATTCGATCGTCGCTGGTGTCGACCTGCAGAGGGATCCGGACCCCTTCGCCGAGTCGTTCGTCATCTCCACCGGCGATCCGGCCGGTCTCGACGTGATCACCACCGAGATCCTTGCCGACCTCGGGGCACTGCAGCGTGAAGGGCCGACAGCAACCCAGTTCGCCACTGCCGTGGAACAACTCCGTGACGAGTTGGAGTTGTTGGACAACCGGACTCTGGCCCAGGGATTGGTCAATGCACACCTGTATGCGGACGAGCCGGTGACCCAACTGGCCGAGCGGTACCCGCTGATCGACGAGCTGACTCCCGAAGGAGTGCGTCGACTCGCGAGCCTGGTGTTCGACCTCGACCAAAGGATCGAAGTCCGCCAGGTCCCACGGCCCTGACCCTCCCCGGCGCCGAGGACTGTCCTAGGCTCCGCCCGTGGCACGAATACTTGGATTCGGGGGATACGCCCCGGACCGCGTAATCACCAACGACGACTGGGCGGAGTGGGTCGACACCACGGACGAGTGGATAACGCAACGGACCGGCATCAAACGCCGTCGGTTCGCCGCGGATGACGAATCGACGATGACCCTGGCTGCAGATGCCGCCGCCGTGGCTCTGAAGGATGCCGATCTCACCCCGGACGACGTCGACGAGATCGTCCTGGCCACCGACACACCGGAGATGATGACACCGGACACCGCTGCGCTGGTCCAGAACCGGCTCGGATGCCGGAATATCCCGACCTACGACCTCGGGGGAAGTGGCTGTGCCGGGTTCGTCCAGGCCCTCGATGTGGCGAAATCCCGGATCGCTGTGGAGCCCAAGCTGGTCCTCGTCATCGGGGTCGAACTGATCTCTCGAATGATCGACCTCAAAGACCGCGCCACCGCGGTCCTGTTCGGAGACGGTGCCGGCGCCGTCGTTCTCGGACCGGAAGGTGGCCGCGCCGAAGTGTTGGGCGCAGTCGCCGGGACCGACGGCAGTGCCGCAGAGATCCTGACCCTGGCCGCTGGTGGCACCCGCAATCCCTTCAACGCCGAGTCACTGGCCAGCGGTGACTACAACCGGCTCGTCATGGACGGTCGGAGGATCTTCGTGGAAGCCGTCAAGCGGATGTCAGAGTCGGCTGCCGAGGTGGTGGAGAAGGTGGGCCGGTCGCTCTCCGACGTCGACCTGGTCATCCCCCACCAGGCGAACCTGCGCATCATCGATGCGGTGAGGAAGAAGATGGGCCTCGACGCGGATCAGGTGTTCGTGAACGTGGACGAGTACGGGAACACCGGTTCCGCGACCGTGCCGTTCGCACTGTGGGAGGCCGTTGGCGCAGGGCGGGTCAAAGAGGGAGACTTCGTCGTGCTCACCGCGTTCGGGGCGGGATTCCACTGGGCCGCCGCGGCAGTCCAGTTCTAGAGACCGCCGAGGAAACCCACCAGGTATCGCTCGTATCGCTCCGGCTCGGCGTTCCAACTCATGACGTGCCCCGCGGCCGGGGTCTCGACGAGCCGCACCAGGTCCGGCACCCGATGAGCCAACTGTTGACTCTCCGAGATGGGGACGGTGTGGTCTGACGTGCCGTGGAAGACGAGTGTCGGAACGTGCAGGTACCGATCGGCCCTCTGCACGTAGTTGGTCGTCTCCCAGTCGATGCCCCATCGGAGATCTGCGATCCAGAACCCGAATTCCTTCATGAGCCTGGTACCTCTGCTGTCCCTTGTGGCATGACGCACCGTGTCGATCACGATCACGTTGGGGGCGTCGAGAACCACGGCGACGACGTGCTCTGCCAACTCCGAATTCTCGAGGAACGACAGGACCACTGCCCCGCCAGTGCTGCACCCGGTGAGGACGATGTCATCGGCACCCCTCTCCAGGCTGATGCGGACCGCCGCCTCCAGGTCCTCCCACTCGGTGAGCCCGAACCGGTAACGACCGGTGGGGTCGAGTGGGGCGCCTGGGTCGTTGCGATAGTCGATGACCAGCGACGTGATGCCGTTGACGTGGAACGAGGGAAGTAGCCGGACCAGTTCGCGCCGTTCCGCGGTCCAACCATGACAGTGCACCGCCCATCTTGTACCCGGATCGGCCGGGACCAACCAGGCTCCAATCGGTCCGAGCGGCGAGTCGTAGACGACTTCCTCGAACCGAAGACCGACGTCTCCGGGGCCGTGGGGGTAGAAGTAGCTGTCCAACTCGATCGGTGTGCACTGGTCGAGAGGCCCATCGCACACCGGCGGATCGCCTCCCTCGACCCGGTTGTACTCTCGGGTTATCGCAGCGCCCTCGACCGCGATGACCTCGCCCAGTTGGGCGTAGCCCTCACTCCATCGAAGACCGAGCCTTCCCGGGTGTCCGATGTCCTGTCTCGGTGTCGGCGACTCGAGATCGATCGAGTTCTTGGACACACGACGCACCCTGACGCTCAAGTCCCACCGTTTCGGTCCCACGAGGATGGCGCCTCTGTACAGGCCGTTGGCGATCACCAGACCTGCTACCAGGTGGAACAGCGCCACCACCAGAAGCAGAACGGCAGAAACGATGAGGTAGGTCACTGCGCCAGTTTGGCCCCTGCACCGAAGATGAGAGGTTTCTCATCAGGGTCTCATCGTTGTCTCACCCGCCGATTGGAGGATGCTGAGATGGAATTGGACCAAACGCGTCCCGAACTGGCGGATGAGGCCCTCCCCGGATTCGGCGAGTTGATGAACTCTCCGGTACCCGGCCCTCTTGTCGGCCTGTATGACGCCGCGGGGTCGACAATCGAGTCAGTCGAACGAATCCAGGTGACCTGGCATCCCGGGACGAGCGTGACGGTCCGTTTCCGGGTTCGAGGCGGCGGCGGCGACCTCCATGGGAGGCGCGACGTGGTCGCCGTCCTCGGCCATCGCCCGGAGGATGCGATCCACCTCGAAAGCGAAGATGCGTCGGTTGCGATGTGGGTCGTGCCCCACGACCCGTATCTCCCCGGACTGCGCTCCGCACTCCACGTGCCGACCGTTGGGCTGCTCCTCTCCGATCTCGGCTTTCGCGGCGAGGTCGTTAGTTGTCAGCTTCGTGCCTACCGCCCCGGCCGACGCGCCCTCGTACAGGTGACCGGGGGGTCGTCTTCGGTCTTCCTGAAGATTCTGAGACCGTCCGACGTCGATGCGCTCCACAAACGTCATCGGGCACTCGCCGCGTTCGTGCCGGTTCCTGACAGTCTTGGGCTCGACCGGGAACTTGGCATCGTCGTAATGCCCGCACTGGCCGGCGACGATCTTCGCACCATCCTGCGCAACGGGAGTCGTCCGATTCCGCAGGCAGCCGAGATCGCTCGCCTTGTCGAGGGCCTTCCCGAGCCGGAGCACGATTGGCGGGTCGCATCCCCCGTCGACGGCGTGCCCCGATTCGTCGATCTCCTCGGTCGTCTCCTGCCCGAGACGAAAGCGCGGCTCGACAGTCTGGCCGACGCGATCTCCTCCGTGGACACCGCGAGCCTTTCTCCCATCCATGGCGACTTTCACGAGGCGCAGGTACTCGTGTCCTCTGGCCGTCCGGTCGGTCTGGTCGACCTGGACACCTTCGGCTGGGGTCATCCCACCGACGATGCCGCAACCATGCTGGGCCATCTCCACCTCCTCGCTCCGGGGTGTGAGTCACCTCGCCGGGTCATTCACCTGGCGAGGGAGCTGAACCGCTTGTGGGATGGGCGGCACGACCCCATCGAATTGCGCCTGAGGGTCGCCGCCACGGTGCTGGGCCTCGCCACCGGTCCGTTTCGCATTCAGAGTCGTGATTGGCCCGAGGAGACCAAGGCCCGGCTGGCTGTCGCCGAGCAATGGGTCGACAGCTCTCAGTCCCTGAATGAGAGAAGTCTCATCCCTGTCTCAGCGGCCTCTCACGAAGCCGACCGATCATGAGTGTCAGGTCTCACACAAAGGAGTGATCATGCAGACCAAGGAACAGGCAAGGAATTGGAAAGTCGTGGCCAGCGTCGCCACCGTCGCCGCTCTCGGTGTCAGTGGGCTTGCAGTGGCCAGCCCCAGCAATCCATCGGAGGCCCCGCCCCCGATAGAGATCCAGGACACGAGGCAAGCTCCCGGCACGACTTTGCAGCAGTCGGACCGGACCGGCTTCGAGATCGTCCCCTCACCCACGATCGATTTCAACGATTCGCTCGACACACCGCTGGCCAGTGCCGATCTGGGGGTCAGCGACGACCAGGCCGGCAGCCCGCAGGATTCACCCGATCCCGCCCCGGCTCCAGCTGCCGTGGACGACTCGGGGGACAGCCCGCAGGATTCACCCGATCCGGCGCCGGCTCCAGCCGCCGTGGACGACTCGGTCGATACCCCGCAGGATTCGCCCGATCCGGCGTCGAGTGGCGACGACAGCGCTGACTCAGGCGACTCGCTCGACTCCTGAGCATCAGTGCAGGCGAGGGAGCCGTTCAAGACGACTCCCTCGTCATCACCCTCGCTTAACCTCGAATGGTGAACGCAGACACCGGAACGGCCTCGGTGCCGACCACAGAAGATCGCCGCAGATCGACTTCGGTCCGGGTGCGGATCCTCGGTTGGTACGTCGTGCTGCTCGGTGTCTCTCTGATCGCCGCACTCTTCCTGCAACGAACTTTCCTCCTCGCTCAGGCCGAATCCGACGCCGAGCTGGCATTGGACCAGGAGGTCGAGGAGTTGGAGCAGTTGGTGGGGGGCAGCAACCCGACCACCGGTGAGCCTTTTGGTGGCGATGTCTCTGCGATCTTCGACACCTTCCTCTCCCGCAACGTCCCCCTCGAAGGAGAGGGTCTGATCACATTCGTGAACGGTGACATCTACAAGGTGGACGTCACCGGGGCGCGCATCGCGGTGACACAGAACGCGGCGGAGTGGGCGGAGATCGAGTCGAGCGTTCGGGGTGTTGTCGATGACCCCGAGCTTGGCGACATCCACTATCTCGCAGTGCCTCTGTTGGGAGGTGAGCAGGAGTCTGGGGTTTTCGTGGTCAGTGTCCTCATGGAGAACAGATTCGCTGCCGTTGACGGAGTGATTCGACTCGGTGCGATCGTGTACGGATCGATCTTCCTGCTTGCTTCCATTGCCGCCTGGGTGGCGGCCGGGAGAATTCTTCGCCCCCTCACCGACCTGACCGAAACGGCTCAGGCGATCAGCGACACCGATCTGTCCCGGCGGATCGAGGTCGAAGGTGACGACGAGATCGCCGAGTTGGGTCGAACTTTCAACTCGATGCTCGATCGTCTCGACGAGGGATTCGCATCTCAGCGAAGGTTCGTCGACGACGCCGGCCATGAGCTGCGGACCCCGATCACGATCATCAGGGGCAACCTCGAAGTCATGGGGGACGACCCTCAGGAGCGGGAGGCGACCATCGATCTGGTGACTGATGAGCTGGATCGCATGTCCCGCATCGTCGACGACCTGCTCGATCTGGCCAAGGCCGAGCAACCTGACTTCATCCAGCCGGCTCCCATGGACCTCGGGGAGTTCACCAACGACCTCCGCGCCAGGGCCGAGTCTCTGAACGAGCGGGAATGGTTGGTCGAGAGGGCCGACCACGTGGTGATCGAGGCCGATCGCCATAGACTCAACCAAGCGATGATGAACCTCATCCGCAACGCCGCCGAGCACAGCCCTCGGGGCACCCCGGTCCGAATCGGCAGCAAGCTGGACTGGCGGAGTCGGGTGAGCATCTGGGTCGCGGACGAAGGGAACCCGATTCCGGCGGCCGACCGGGATCGTATCTTCGACCGCTTCTCCCGCATCGAATCGGAACGGCGTAAGACCGACGGCGCAGGTCTCGGGTTGGCCATCGTGGCCGCAATCGCGGAGGCTCACGGAGGACAGGTCGAGGTCGACTCGCCTGGCGGGAAGGGCAACGTCTTCACCATCACGATCCCGTCGGGGCGAAACACTCGATGAGTCGAATCCTGATCGCCGAGGACGAGTCCGGCATAGCCGCCTTCCTGGAGAAGGGACTGCGGGCCGAGGGGTTCACGACCATGGTCGTCGAAGATGGGGTCAGTGCGTCCGACCTGGCTCGGGACAGTTCATTCGACCTCCTGATTCTCGACCTCGGCCTACCGGGCAAGGACGGCCGCGATGTCCTGACTGAGATCCGTTCACGCGGGGAGAAGATGCCGGTGATCATCCTGACGGCGCGAAAAAGCGTCCAGGACACAGTGGCCGGGCTCGAGGGCGGAGCCGACGACTACGTGACCAAGCCCTTTTCGTTTCAGGAGGTCCTGGCCAGGATTCGTGTCCGGCTGCGAAGCACGCCTACAGCCGACGTTTTGCTGCTCGAATCGGGAAATGTGCGTCTCGACCTGCGACGCCGTACGGCAGAGGTGGGCGATTCAGAAGTCGACCTGTCGGCGCGTGAGTTCGCTCTCGCAGAGACTCTCATGGAGCATCCGGGTCAGGTTCTGTCCCGGGAACAGCTCCTCTCTCACGTGTGGGGCTACGACTTCGATCCTGGTTCCAACGTGGTCGACGTGTATGTCGGGTATCTCCGAAAGAAGCTCGGAGACAACACCATCGAGACGGTGCGGGGGATGGGCTACCGATTCGTGGCCAGCGACTAGCCGTCAGCCATTTGGCCGGTCCACGTATCCCTCTTCGTAGGCGAGGGCGGCCAGCTCATGACGGCTCGCCACCGAGAGCTTCTCGAAGATGTTCCCCATATGCGACTCAAGCGTCTTCACCGAGATGCTGAGA
>DASTOM010000019.1:0-163947 GCA_035762545.1 Acidimicrobiia bacterium | reverse complement strand
CCATCACCCGTTGTCGGATCGCCGGTGGGGACACCATCGACTACGTCTCTGACGACGACGTCCCATCACGGCTCTACCCCGACCTCGGGACCGACTCCACCGGAGAGTGTTGGTTCTTCACGTCGGCATCGACCGCCTACGTCCTCATCAACCAGTACGCGGACGGCAGTGCCGAAGTCGGTCTCGACATCGACCCCACCACGCCCGGCGGGATCGTCGCGATCGGACCTGTCATTCCCCGATGTACTTCGGAACCGGGTGCATCGTTCGACCCTGCCACCGAGGCCTGGGACTACGTGATGTCGTATGTCCACGACCCACCAACCCCGTCGCTCAACCCGATACCCGGAGACGGTGTCACCGGTCTCGACACCTTCGTCGGTGTCCCTGTCCCCGACGATCACACTGCGACGCTGACCGGGGGCCCAACTACGATCGAGGTCGAGGTGAGAGTCGACGCCGTGTTGGTCGACTGGGGTGACGGTGAGACCGACACGTTTCCACCGGACCCCATCATCCTCGGTGGCTACCCCGAGGGTGGTGCTGTCCATGTCTACGAGACCAAGAACTCGGACGGAGTCGATCTCACGGTCGAGTACGACTGGACGGCGCGATGGCGACTGTCCGGTGGGGCATGGCAGACGCTTCCCGTGCCCAATACCAGCACCGCCACGGTCTATACGGTGAGCGAGATCGTGACACGGCTCACCGACTGAACCCTCCGGGACCGATTCGACTGGTCATTACGGATCGGATTCGCGTACCGTCGAGTCACAACCCGTCCCCATGTCCGTGAACCGTCTCCTTGCTGCTGCTGCTGTCCTCGTTGTCCTGACAACCACCGCTCTCGTCGCCATGGTGGTGGGATCCGAACCGGAATCGCCACAGGCGGTACCACCACCGGCTCCGGTCACCACCAGTTCGGAGGCCGACTTCGCGGCGATCGTGGCGGCGGAACCTCCCACCACTCGTCTGTCCGAAGAAGAGGAGGCACTCACAGAGAGGGTGTTGTCCGCCGTCGCCCAGACAACCGTCCCCGAGGCAACGACCACGACCATCACGAGCCCACCGACAACGACCAGCCCCCCAGCCGCATCAGAGAGCAAACCCGCTCCATCCCCTGCGCCAACACCCACCACTTCGCCGCCAGCCACTTCTCCCCCGAGTACGGCCACCGGAGGATTCCACTCGGGCGCCGAGGGGGAGTTCACCGCTCTGATCAACTCGAGACGCGCGGCCAACGGCCTCGGTTCACTCTCGAGGAGTGGATCGCTCGACTCCCATGCTCGGGCATGGGCGCAACGGATGGCCGAGCAGGGCTCGATCTCCCACTCCAACCTCGGCTCTCTCCTTCCTCCTTGGGCGTCGGTTGGTGAGAACGTCGCGTCCGGAGGGTCGGTCAGCGGCATCTTCAACGCCCTCGCCGCCAGCGGCTCTCATGACGCCAACATGCTGGGCGACTTCACCCACGTCGGCGTCGGGGTGTGGCAGGACGGAGAAGGATCCCTTTGGACCGTGCACGTCTTCGCCCGCTGAACCAGGGATATTCCCTACAGACAAGGCCGTCGACCCCTGACATGATCGGTTCTCGAGGCCCCCAAAGGACATGAATCGCTGAAGCCAGCTGCTTCGGGATTCGCTGACACAGGGGGGACACGACCTTGCTGCCGCAAAACGCCAACAACGCGATGCTGCCATCGCCACCGATGGCTCGAATGTTGGCACTCGAGCAATTGGCCTCTGGCTTCGCGGCCAACGAGCGACCCGAACGTAAGAAGACGCACCTCGCCATGAGAAGGACTACCCGGATACTCGCCGTCCTGTTGCGCACCGGGACTTCAACCCGTCTCATCCCCTAGGCTCGCCGTATGGCTGAGCTGAAGACCACGCGCAGCGATTCCAGCGTCGATGACTTCCTCGACTCGGTCGACAACCAGACGAGGAAACGCGATGCACTCGTGGTCCGGGACCTCATGTCGGAGATCACCGGAGAGAAGGCCGAGATGTGGGGTACGTCGATCTTGGGATACGGGCGCTACCGCTATACCCCCAAGGGAGGCGGAGCTGAACATGAGTGGTTCAAGGTCGGCTTCTCCCCAAGGAAGGCCTCGTTGACCTTCTACATCATGGACGGCTTCAGCGAGTACGACACCCTCCTCGGCCAACTCGGCTCGTATTCCACCGGCAAATCCTGTCTCTACATAAGGGATCTCGACGAGGTCGACCTTGTCGTGCTCCGCGAATTGATCACCAGCTCGGTCGCTGCCGTCGACGGGCGCAACCGCCAGGCCTGAACCTCAATCCAGGCCCTTGACATGTGAGTATTCACTCACATATAGTGACCTCCATGGACGAGGTGTTCCGGGCGATCAACGATCCCAGCCGACGGCTACTGCTCGACGTGTTGTACGAGCGAGACGGCCAGACGCTTGGCGAGCTGTGCGCCCACCTCCCCGAGATGACGAGATACGGCGTCATGAACCATCTCAAAATCCTCGAGGAGGCGGACCTGGTGACGACCCACAAGAACGGTCGCCAGAAGTTCCACTACCTGAACCCTGTCCCCATCAAGCTGGTCCATGATCGCTGGATCAGCCGCTACGCAGAGCCACGGGTCGGAGCGATCGCCGACATCAAGGCTCGTCTGGAAACAGGAGAGCAACCCATGGACCACCCAAGCCACGTCTACAAGTCCTATATCCGGGCCACAGCCGAAGAGGTATGGGACGCGATCACCAATCCCGACATGACGGTGCAGTACTTCTACGGCACCGCCGTCGAGTCGGACTGGGAAGTCGGATCAACGATGAACTACGTGTACCCCGACGGACGCGTCGCCTCGGAAGGACACATCATCTCGATCGACCCGCCCAAGCGGATCGAGTTCATGTTCCACGCCATGTGGGACGAGGAGCTCGCCGCCGAGGGCCCCGCCCGTGAGGTCTGGGCGGTCACCGAGATGAGCGGGATGGTGGAGCTGAGGGTCGAGATCTTCGAGATCGGCGAGAAGACCCTGGAGAACTTCGACAATGGCCTTCCCTACATCATCGCCGGCCTGAAGAGCCTGGTCGAGACCGGCTCGGCGCTTCCCGCACCGGCTTAGGCATTGACCCCCTCGCTGTCCCAGCTTTGGGCTGTAGACCCCGCTAAGCGGTGTCTACAGCCCTGGGTCGCGTCTTCTGATGGGCCGATCGGCCTAGAAGGACCTGGAAAACGCCTGGATATACTGATGGCGGCGGTGCTGGAAGATGAAGTGGAGGTGTTGAGTGCCGAAACGGCAGACAGGCCTCGTGGTCGGTAAGGACTTTCGCCCGCCCGATGGTGGCGCAGCCCTCGACTGGTGCTTTCTCACCATCGACCTCTCCGACGAGGAGAGACTCTCGGTCCGGGTCAGTCGCGACCAGGTCAGCAAGGCCGACGTAGGGGACGTCATCTCATTCCGCAAACCACGTGGGGACCATGCGGTGCAACACGTGACCCGGCTAGGGAGCAAACCAGGTCTGCTCCCCCCGGTCGTCAGACACGACCGCACTGACTGATCTAGCCGGCCATGAACGGCCCGACCGCGGCGGCGAATGCCTCTGGATCCTCCATGATCCAGCCGTGTGAAGCGTCGGGCACTTCGAGCAGCTCGCTTCCCTCGATCTCAGCTAGATAGCGCGCCGGATGCTCGGCCGCGACCACCTTGTCTCCGCCACCGACCACGATCAGTGTGGGACAGCGGACACGAAGGTCTTCGGTGAATGGCACTTCGTCCTCTCGGGCAACCCGGTCGACGGTTCCCGGAGCTGCTGTGAGCAAGCCCCAGGCAGCCTCACGAGACGCCTCCAAGAATCCGTCTGTGAACACAAACTTCAGAACCGAGTCGGGATCGTCCGGATCCGGGTCGGGCACGGGCCCAACGACATTGATGACATCACTCCAACCGGCCACCGGCGCGACCAACACGAGACGACGCACGACCTCGGGATGGTGCGCTGCCAGGCCGAAGGCGGTCATGCCTCCCCTGCTCACGCCAACCGGTACGCAGGTCTCGACTGCGGCGGCGACCAACACGTCGTAGACATCGGCAACCTGGGCGAGGGCGGTCCTGGGTTCGGGGTCGTCCCCATCCGAGCCGTAGTCGAAGTTCACGACCCGGAAACCCCGGGCCGCCAGGGCCACTGCGGCCGGCCGGGTAAAGGCCATAGGGGCGGCCGTCCCCACGATCACCACGTCCGGGCCCTCGCCGACGATCTCTACTTCGGCTGCCCGCCCTCCGCAATCGACCCTCAGAGTCTGGATGCTGCTCATGGTCACGGAGCCGACCGACTTTGGCTTTCGATCGGCGGCCTATCTTGGCAGCCATGACCCCAAACCAGCTGTCCAGCCTCCACGTTCCTTCCGACCCCCGCCTCTCCCCCGACGGGACCAAGGTGGCGTTTGTGGTCTCCACCCCAAACCTCGAGGACGACAGATATGACCGGAGAATCTGGGTGGAGAACGAGCCTTTCACATCCGGGCCTGGTGACACCGCTCCACGATGGTCGCCCGACGGGTCGAGACTGGCTTTCCTTCGCTCGACGGAAGGGAAACCCTCTCAGTTGGCTGTCATCCCGGTCGGGGGCGGGGAGGCGAGAGTGCTCACCGACTTCGAACTGGGCGTGGAGGCAGTGGAATGGTCGCCCGACGGTGACTCTCTTGTCGTGGTGGGTCTCACGTACACCGACGAGTGGGCAGATCTCGACGAGGAGGAACGGTCCCGTAGGCCCCGTCGGGTCACCACAGTGCCCTATCGCTACGACAATCGGGGCTGGACCCACGACCGAAAGCGCCATCTCTGGTTGGTCGGGCTCGCCGACGGGGCCGAACCTCGCTGCCTCACCCCGGGCGACCACGATGAGGAGAGCCCAGCCTGGTCTCCGGACGGCAAGCGCATCGCCTTCATCACAGACCGCGAAGTTCAGTCCGGTCTCGTCTCGGGGAACGACGTGTTCGAACTGGACCTGGCGACCGGAGGAACGACTCAGGTGACCGAACGTGGCTCCTGGGCCTGTGTTTCCTACCGCCCCGATGGGTCCCTCCATCTTCTCGGAAACCGGAAGTCTGCTCACCCGGTCGACTCCTACCTCCATCGGAGGGAGGAAGACGGCACACTCACGGACCTCACCGGCCACCTCGACCGCGGCTCGGTCTCGTTGGCTGCGGGGCCTGCCGCAATTCGCTGGAACGGGCAGAACGCGATCATCGGACTCGAAGACTCGGGCCGTTTCGGCGTCATCGAGGTGCAGCCCGATGGCACAGTGGACAGCCTCGTCGGGACCGACAAGGTCGTCACGGGCTTCGACCAGGTGGATCGTCGCCTCGTCTACTCAGCTTCGACGTGGGACTCGCCCGGCGAGATCGTCTCCGACGGGACACCGCTGACCAACCTCAACGAGGCCGACATCGCTCTCGCCGTCCCCCAGCACTTCCGGGTGGAGTCCGACGGTCACGAGATCGACGTCTGGGTCCTCTTGCCCGATGGCGACGGGAAGGTCCCCCTTCTCCTGAATGTCCACGGTGGGCCGGCGTCGCAGTACGGGTTCGGGTTCTTCGACGAGTTCCAGGTGTACGCCGGAGCCGGATACGGGGTGGTCGCCTGTAATCCGCGGGGGTCTTCGGGCCGGGGCAAAGCCCACCTCGAAGCTGTCCTGGGAGATGGCTGGGGGGTAGCCGACTACGCCGACGTCACCGCCGCGGTGGACGCAGCCCTGGAACGATACGACCGTCTCGACGGGGAACGCATGGGTGTGATGGGTGGGTCGTACGGCGGCTTCATGACCGGATGGATCATCGGCCAGGAGGACCGGTGGCAGTCGGCCGTGGTGGAGCGCGCTCTCACCTCCTGGAACAGCTTCGCAGGCACGTCCGACATCGGAGGAGCCTTCCCCGAGAACTACCTAGGCGTCTCTTATCCCGACGCGTGGGACTACTGGTGGGAGAAAGGGCCGATGTCCATGGCCCAGAACGTGACGACACCAACCCTCGTCCTTCACTCCGAGAACGACTTCCGATGCCCCATCGAACAGGCGGAGCAGTACTTCATGGCTCTCCTCCGCAACGGGACAACCGCCGAGTTCATCCGATTCCCAGGGGAGGGACACGAGATGAGCCGGTCGGGCAAGCCTCGCCATCGGGTCGAGCGGTTCGAGGCCATCCTCGACTGGCACGCCCGTCACCTCATGTGACTTGCCACGGTTTCGAGGTGACCTCGGGTCAGACTGTTCGGCATTACCGAGGAGGAACAAGTGCGTCAGAAGATGGCCAGACTGCTTGGTGGAGATTGCCAGCACGAACGCACCCGCGTCACCGACTCGGTGGGAGTCAGACGGGTCGTTTGTGAGGGTTGTGGTCGAATCTCGTTCGACATGGCCGAGTTGTTGAAGCCCCGAACGCGGCAGGAGCCCAAGCGTCAGGAACTGTCGAAGGCAGCAGGGCTTTAGGAACTCAGGCCACGACCACGGTCTTGGCGTTGAGGAACTCCCTCATCCCCATGTCCGACAACTCACGTCCATAGCCGCTCATCTTGATCCCGCCGAAAGGCAGTCTCGGGTCCGAGGCGACGAAGGCGTTGACGAAACACGCCCCGGCCTGGATCCGGTCTCTGGCAATCGCCTCCCCCTTCTCGAGGTCCGTGGTGAACACGGCGGCACCCAGACCGAACTCGGTGTCGTTGGCGATCCTGACTGCGTCGTCGACGTCTTTGGCTGCAATGACCGAGGCCACAGGACCGAAGGTCTCCTCGTGGTACACGGCCATACCCTTTACAACGTCGGCGAGGAGTGTGGCCGGGTAAAAGGCTCCGGGCCCGTCCGGCACCTGTCCCCCGAACACCAGACGCGCACCCGACTCGACGGATCGCTCTACCTGGTCGTGTAACTCGTCACGGAGATCGGTCCGGGCCATGGGTCCGAGTGTCGTTGCCGGATCGCGGGGATCGCCCATCACTGCCTTGCTGAGCCCGGCGGCGAACAACTCCGTGAACTCCTCGACGACCGGCTCCTCGACGATGAACCGCTTGGCCGAGATGCACGATTGCCCACCGTTGATCAGCCGAGAAGTCGCGCACGTCTCTGCGGCCTTTGCCAGGTCGGCGTCGGCCAAGACGAGGTAAGGGTCAGAGCCCCCCAACTCGAGGACTGTCTTCTTGAGGAGGGACCCGGCCTTGGAAGCGACGGCCCGGCCCGCCGGGTCCGACCCGGTGAGGGTTGCCGCCACTACCAACGGGTGCTCCAGGACTTCATCGACCCGACTCGACGGAAGCACGAGCGTTCGGAAGAGACCATCCGGGAAGCCTGCTTCCACGACCAGCCGATCGATCCAGAGAGCGGAACCGGTCACGTTGGAGGCGTGCTTGAGCAGACCGCCGTTGCCAGCCATCAGGGCAGGTGCGAGAAATCGAAACACCTGCCAGAGCGGGAAGTTCCACGGCATCACGGCGAGGACCACGCCGAGCGGCCGATATGCGACGTAGGACTTGGTGCGGTCGGCGGCGATGTGCTCGGACTCGAGGATGCGCTCGGCGTTCTCGGCGTAGTGCCTGCACACCCAGGCGCACTTGTCGACTTCCCCGTAGGACTGGTTGATCGGCTTGCCCATCTCATCGGTCATCATCAGGGAGAGCTCCTCCCTGTGAGCCTCGAGCAGCTCGGCCAACCGCATCATGGGAACCGCGCGTTGCGCGATAGTCGTCCCCTCCCAGTCCCTCTGGAGGGCGGCGGCCCTCTCTATGTGCTGCTGGACATCGGACTCAGATGTCTCGGGATACTCGGCCAGGAGTCGGCCGTCGGTGGGACTGATGCTGGAGATCATGTTGGGATTATGGCCGATCGAGACGACGGGTTGGCCGGGAGGGTCACCCCTCCACTGTCAGCGTGCCCATCATCTGTGTCGGGTGGATGACGCAGTAGTACTCGTATTCGCCTGCTTCTTCGAACGTGAACTCGAATGTCTCCCCCTGTGAGAGGGTCCCGCTGTCGAAGAGATCGGTGGATGTCCAGGTGTGCCCGATGGCGTCCTCGTTGACCACCGTCACGGTCGACCCGACCGGCACAGACTCTGCGCCGCTGAAGGCGAAGTTGGAGATGACGATGTCGGCGTCAGCGCCACCTGCTGCCGTGGTCGAGTCATCGGCAGTGGTCGTCGACGGAGCGGCGTCCGTCGTCCCCACCGACTCGGTCGTGCTCACGTCGGTTCCGTCCTCTCCCCCTCCGCAGGCAGCCAGGGCCGCGACGGCCACCCCAATGATCAAGACCCTGACACGGGACATGACTGTTCCTCCTAGGTGGTTTGACATGTCCAAGCTACTGCGGGTCGGGACTTAGGGGACGCGGTACATTCGGCTCGTCATGCAGGTCGTCGATCAGATCAAAGGGTCGCCATTCCTGACGGGTGAGCACCTGGCCCGACTCACCTCCCGGTACGTGGCAATCCGGTCCGTCAACGGCGTCGACGCAGAGCGTGACCTGGCGATGGTCATCGCCTCAGACCTCGACGACGCCGGCTGGACGACCCACGTCGTCGGTGACGAGCGCCGACCCAGCGTGGCAGCAACCCTCGGCGACCGGTTACCCCGAATCGTCCTCAACGGCCACCTCGACACCGTCCCGGTCGACGACGCTGAACGCTGGGAACACGACCCGTTCAGTGGAACGATCGCGGTCGGGCGTGTCTACGGGCGGGGGGCTTGCGACATGAAGGGCGGACTGGCCATCCAAGTGGCGGTGGCGCAGTGGTTGGCGGCCTCACACTCAGCTTCCGGGGTGGTGCTCCAACTGGCCATGGGCGAGGAACGTGGCGAGCCAGGGACCGAAGACCTCATCGAGGCCGGTTTTGTCGCTCCCCACGGGATCGTTCTCGAGCCCACCGACTTGAAGATCGGTGTGGCTCAACGAGGGCTCGTGACGATCCGCATCGATATCGAGGGTCGCGCCGGCCATGCCTCCCGCCCCGATCTCACCAACAATCCGATCGAACGGCTGCCCCGGCTCCTCCAGGTCATCGAAGGCCTGGGAGAGGCCAACCCGAGAACGCACCCTCTGCTCGGCCGGCCGGCGTGGACCACCACTGCGGTTGAGGCGGGGACCATCCCGTCGATGGTTCCAGGCCAGGCGACGGTTCTCGTCGACCGAAGGATGATTCCCGGCGAGGA
Organism: Acidimicrobiia bacterium; assembly: GCA_035762545.1. Lineage (GTDB taxonomy): Bacteria > Actinomycetota > Acidimicrobiia > Spongiisociales > ZC4RG35 > JANQRA01. The sequence goes on along the minus strand of DASTOM010000019.1, from coordinate 154,775 downwards.
CGCCGACTCGGCTGTCGCCGAGATCCGAGCCGTGCTCGGCTCCTCTCTGCCGGATGTGATGTTCGGAGTGTCGATCGTCGAGGAGGAGGGGGTCTACGAGCCGGCAGAGACAGCACCGGACAGCCTCTCGGTGAGATCTCTGACCAGGGCGCGCCAGATCTTCGGAGATCCCGTCGAGCTGTTCGGTACTCCCTACTCGAGCGACATTCGGCATCTGATCAACACCGCCGGGGTCGACGCAGTCACTTTTGGCCCGGGCCGATTCGAAGAGATGCACGCACGTGACGAGCACGTCGACGTAGACGATCTGCAACGCGCAGCCTGGGCCGTCGCCGCGTACTGCGCCTTCATCGCCGAGAGCTAGCGCTGGGTCCTCCATTGCTAGTTTCCAGGCCCATGACAGATCCACACGTCATGACGCCAGGCCATGCGCCGACACCGTTCACCGCGTCCGAGATCAGGGATGGGTGCCCGTCCGGCCGGCAGGTCACCACCCGGATCACCGATGACACGGGCGACATCTCGACCACGGTCACCACTTTTCGCGATGTCGACGAGGCCGGTGCGATCTTCGCCACCGGCTCGGGAAACCATCGCGTCACCTGGGAGGATCTCCAGGCTCATGCCTCCTTCCCAGCTGCCGACACCACGATCGGCGCGGAGATAATCGAAACACCGCTGGGAGTGCTCGAGTGCATGGTCTACACGGTCGTCCGACCCCCCGAGCTCCACCGCTTGTGGTTCGCCCGCGACCTCCCCGGCATGCCGATCCGCACCGAGGTTTCGGTCGACGGCCACGTGATCACCCGAACCGAGGTCATCGCCAACTCAATCGAGTAGGCCCCAGACCGTTCTGTGCGGGTTTCAGGTCGGTGAGCGGATGGAACCCGCACAGAACGGTTGTGGGACGTCTAGAAGTCCAGCCAGGCCTCTTCGTCGAGGGTCTCGAGTGCGCTCTTCATGATGCCTTTGGGTGAGATGGTGTAGACGGAGTCGCCGACGACCATCGTGCGAAGGATCTGGTCCTGGTAGTCCGAGGACTTGCCGTCACCACCGGGATGGACGACACGGTCGATCTCGCGAAGCTGACCGTCGGAGCCGACCCTGAGACCAACGGCGCCGCTGAATCCCGTCTCCTCCTTGCCGTCCCACCACCATTGCTGAACCGGAATGACCGCCAGGTCGCCCCAGTAGAGGAAAGCGTGATGGTCGTACTCCACCTGCGAGTTGCTGCCCTCCGAGAGGGTGTAGGTGTCGACACGTTCAGGACTGGACGGGTCGCTCACGTCGAACACCGAGACCTGGGTGCCGAGAACCTGGCCGTTGTCGGCAGCGTCCTGGCCGACGCCCAGGAGCAGGTCGGCGCCGAGGGGGTGGAGATAGGCCGAGTATCCCGGGACCTTGAGCTCACCGACGACCGCCGGAGCGCGTGGGTCTGAGAGGTCCAACGTGTAGAGCGGGTCGGTCTGCCTGAAGGTCACGACATACCCGACCTCTCCCATGAATCGCACCGAGTAGATCTGTTCTGTCTCTCCCAGACCGTCGACCATCCCGATCTCGACCAGGTCACCTGCAGCCTCCCAGAGCATCGTCACCCGTGACTCAGGCTCGGGCCCGCTCCCCCACCAACCGGGGGTCGTCGTCGACGCCACTCTGAGGACACCGTGGTGTTCGTCCATTGCGAACTGGTTGAGGAGATAGCCCTCGACGGACCCGCTCGCCTGATACGTGACGGTTGACGTCGAGATGTCGAACTTGTGGATCTCGGTGACCGGACCTTCGGGACGATCCTCCTCGGCGCCCGTCTGCAGCCAACGCCAGCTGTCCCAGTCCTGGGTGGCGACGTAGAGGTTCTGGGACGAGGCGTAGGTGGTGTCTCCCCTGGCGAGGACGCCGGTGGCATCTGAGATCTCGAGGCCATCGGAGAGATCGATCGTGGTCACGGAGAGCATGTCGAGACCGGAGAACTCCTCCGGGTGGGCCGCTCTGTCGCATTCGAGCAACGTCCCCTCGGAAACGACTTCACCTTGGGCATCCGTGACCACGTAGTAGGGGAGCCAGTTCTCGGCCGTCGAGTTCCGAATGATCTCGCGGTTCTCCTCGGTTGCCTCCCGCTCGGCACGGAGACCGCTGCCCTTCGGGTAGCTCCATTCGAAGCCAACCGGCATCGATGTCGACACCAATCGCACTGTGTCACCGATCATGCGTCCCGACACGAGCGATCCGTCGACCTCCATCGTCCTCACGATCTCGGGTTCTCCGGTGAGGTCGACTTCGAGGATTCGCATCGTCGGAGTGGATTGGACGGGAGCGATGGCGTCGCGCTCGGCGAGCGGAATCGGATGGCTCGACCACAGCGATCCGAACAGGAGTGCCGTGTCTCCCGAGAGGAACAACGATTGAACAGAAGTGTCCTGCAATGCCAGGCGACCCGTTTCGATCGGCTCGTCGCCAGTGACGTCCACGACGATGAGGCTCCCGTTGGAGAGGACGACGATTCGCTCTCCGTCGCCCTTGACCAGATCCGGCTCGTCGATGCCTTCGACCTGGACGTTGGTGTTCGAGAAGTCGGAGCCGCCCCCAGCCGTCGGAGCCGCCTGCTCGGCGGCCATGGCGCTCTCGTCGAAGAACATGCCGCTACGGGCCCATGGCCAGAAGTCGAGACCTTCGAGCCCATACGGTCCCACCAGATCGACGGCGTGGTCGATGACGTGGTCGAGGAAGGCGTCGCACTCTGAGAATTGGACCAGGGCAGCGCCGGGATCCATCGCGACAGGTGTATCAACCGGCTCGGTCGTGGCTCTGGCTCCGTCGACGCTGGCTCCCCCACACGCTGAGATGGCGAGCCCCGACGCCAGCAGGGCGACCAGTCCTCTCATCCGTCGCATCGTTCCCTCCTCATCAGCTCGACGCGGGGTTTGGATGTGCCCGGAGCAGGAAACGGTTCCCGGGGGTCAGCGGAGGTAGGTACGCACCGTCTCGATCGTGTCCGCGTCGGCCGGTGATTTGTCTTCACGCCAACCCTTCACACGGGCGAACCTCAGGGCCACGCCACCCGGGTACCTGGTCGACCTCTGGACGCCGTCGAAGGCGATCTCGTACACGATCTTGGGTTCGACGAACACGATGTGCCGGTCGCGGCTGGTCTCGATTGCGAGGAAGGCCTCCGTCTGCCACTCCAGCATCTCGTCGGTGAGACCCTTGAATGTCTTGCCCAGCATCACGAAGCCGTCCCGCTCCGGGTCTCGTGCTCCGAGGTGGAGATTGGACAACCAGCCTCGGCGTCGTCCCGACCCCCACTCGGCTCCCAGGATCACCAGGTCGAGAGTGTGGGTGGGTTTGACCTTCAGCCAGCCGGAGCCACGACGTCCCGCCTCGTAGCTCTGTTCGGGGTCCTTGACCACGACCCCCTCGAAACCTGCTGCGATGGCATCCGCGAAGAAGGACTCGGCAGCCGCGGGGTCGGAGGTCAGGAGCGACTCGACTCGGGACGCGTCAGGAATCACCTCCGCGAGCACCGCCCGTCTCGTCTCGAGGGGTTCGTCGACCAGGTCCTCGCCGTCGAGATGGAGCACATCGAAGAAGAAGGGACGAAGCGAGACCTCGGATATGGAGCCGGGCCGACTCATGGTGTCCTGAAACGCGAGGGGCACTCCGTCGCTGTCGAGCACGAGACCCTCACCATCGAGGATGAACGAGCCCGCCTCCAATTTCGCTGTGGCCTCGACCACTCCGGGGAGCTCGTCGGTGATGTCTCGGAGGTTTCTCGAATAGATCGCGATGCGATCGCCGTCTCGGTGGACCTGGACCCTCAGCCCGTCGAGCTTTCGCTCGACCACTGCCCGACCCAGCTCTTCGACTGCGGCTGTGGCGGAGCCGGCGGTTTTTGCGAGCATCGGCTGGACCGGTGTGAACAGCTCCAGACCGGCGACGCGGAGGGCGTCCGGGCCGTCAGCGAGAGCGCGCGCCGCCACAACGACGAGATCACCCTCCAGCATCGCGGCACGCCGGACGCGCTGCGGACTCACATCGAGCGCCTCGGCGATGGCCTCGGCCATGACTCCTTCGAGGGCGCCCTGACGAAGGTTCTTCAAGATGAGACCGCTTAGAAAAGCCTGTTCATCGGTTGTGGCCCGGGCGAAGAGCCCCTCGAGGAGTTCCGCCTTGTGGCCCGTCGAGCCGGGCCCGGAGGCTGCGGCGACCTCGTCGAGAGTCCGGTCGACGTCAGAGACCTCGAGCGTGCCGGTAACAGCCGGTGACAAATCGATATCCGAGATGGCGGCGTAACCGACTCCGAGCCTCGGCTGGGTGGGTTTCCCGACCAGATACGAGACCACCGCCGTCGCCTCTTCGGGATCGATTCGGCTCAGCAGGTCGGCGAGGATCCGGGTCTTCTCTGATCGCGCCGGAGTCCCCGACACCGCTTTGGACACTTCCACTACTTCGGCGAGAAGCATCCTCGGACGCTACCGGGTGGTTCCACATCCCAAATACATCCCGTGTTGAACGCGAAAGTCGTGATCGGCCGATACGACACCCACCGCCGACTCGGAGAGCTTCGACCCGGACCTAGAAGAGCGGCTCGTACACAGTCGACATCTCCTCGAGGTCGAGCTGAGCAGTGAACCGGCTCAGCGCCAGGGTGGTGCCCAGCGCCGGCAGATCGTTGAACGGCGGCGGGATGAACTCGGGCGGCTCGACGAGGTTCTCCTCGTGGAGGTTGTGAAGGGCGGCCATGTCCTCGAGGTCGACCTTCCCGCAGAACAGGAGAGGCACCCGGTTTGTCTTTCCGAACCGGATCGCCATCCTCACGTACATCAGCGTCAGTATCAGACCTTTGCCATAGCCGAGGTCTTTCGTGAACGGGCCCGCGTCGGGCAGGCTTCCCCTGAACACACGGCTGACCGCCGTCCAAGCGTCGTCCTCGGACAGCCCTTCGATCCTCATCGCCTCGAACACCTCGAGGAACGTCGCTCCGGAAGTCGCCATCGAGATCGCCTCGATGCGCCGCATCAGCTTGGCGAGTCGCATCGGGTGACTTCGAAGGTTCAGCATCTCGGTGAGCACGGCCAGACCCTCCTGGGTGACCGTGGTTCGAGGGGCGGCTTTCCCGAGGAACGTGCAGACCGGCTGGGCGAGGCCGTTCATCGTGGTCGCGACATGAACCCAGCCCTCGTGAGCCTCCAGGAGATTTATGTCCCGCTCGGAGAAGAACCGATCCTCACGCATCTTGATGTAGTCCGAACCGGCCGCCGCGTCCGCGGCGATCTTGTCGTCTACCTTCACCTCGATCTTTCCTGGGCCCACCGACTCGTCCAGTTGTTTGCGCAGACGTGCCACAGCCTCCGCCCCCGGGATTGTCCGCTGATCGCCAAGCGCCTCTATCGCCACTGCATTGGCCTCGAGTGTCTTGCGCATGGTCACCGCCAGATCGGTGACCGTTGGACCTCCGGGGTAGAACCCTGCATCCGGCGTGCCATAGAGGCGGGTCGACAGCTCGGAAAACCGTGGAGTGCCCCTCGCCTCGATCATGTCGACCGTGTCGGAGAACTGACGGCACATGAAGGTCATCAGAGTCGCAGCGGGGGACTCTCCGAGCCGCATCGGGATGTCGGCGACGATCTCGGCGAGCTCGGCGCGGGTCTGGTCAGGATCGAGCCTCATATCGCGCTGCCGGTAGTACTCGGCGTCGACCTTCGGCTGCTCCTTGAACCCCGACGCGAAGAACCCGTCCTTGATCGAATCGTCCCAGTTGATCGCATTGAGAACACGAATTGGTCTCTGTGCGGCGACGATCCGGTCCGACAGTTCCCTCACGACCTGGCGGTCATTGCCCATCTGGCCTCCTCTTGAGACCGGGGAATGTATCGCGCTACTGGGGCTCCAGAGTCCCGTCGGCCAGGTCGGCCCACAGATCGGCGACGGAGTCATTCAGGAAGACCACCGAGGCGCCCCCAGCCGACCCGGATCGACCCTGGGCGACCACGTTCGGAACAGCGGAGAGGTCGGCAGAGATCGACATCGCGGAGAAGGTGAACAGCTGCTCTGGGGTGAGGTCGGTGATGAAGTGAGGTTCGGCGGCCTCCATCAGCCCCGGGATCGCCGAATACCCCATGGCCTGAACAGCCCTGGCGGCTCCGAGGAGGATGACTCCCTGGTGACCGGAACGGACCAGATCACCACCGGTCGTCTTTCGGGCCCGGGCGAATCCAAGAGCCTGGGCCCCATCGAGGATCTGTTTGCCGGCCTCGAGAGTCGCCTTGGCCCACCGGTCGTTGATGGCGAATGGGACCTCGACCTCGACCCCGCCCAAGACGGTGCCGAGCATCTCCTGGAACCCGGCGAATCCGGTCATGACGTAGCCCTCGAAGGGCAGACCTGTGAGATCGGTGAATGTCGCCATCATCGTCTCCGGACCGCCCAGGGCGAGTGAGGCAGTCGCCTTCCGCTTGCCGTGACCCGGTACGGGTACGTACGAGTCGCGGGGCAGCCCCACAACGGCTCCCCCTCCGGCGCCGTCGAGTCCGATGAAGTGGATGCTGTCGGCGAGCTTCTCGTCGATCTCCTGGCCGGGTCGGGCATCAGAGCCGACAACGGCTACAAACCGCGGACCGGCGCCGAAGTATGCGGGCACTCCGACGGATGGCCAATCACCGCCGACGATTCGCCATCCGGACCCGTCGTCGACCACGAGGAATGTGTCACCTTCGGCCTCGACGACTGCAAGCTGCTGGCCCTGGAATGTGCCGAGGGTGGCCTGGCCCGTCGTTGGCGTCGCATGATCTCCGACTGTCAACGCGGCTACCACGGGATCGGGCGCAACCGGAGGGGTGGAGGAACTTCCGTTGGCGTACTGATAGAAGCTGTCCACGGCCGCCGAAAGCTCGGCGGGTGCGTTGATGAGGTTGAAGGGAGGGGTCGTCGTCGTGGTCGTCGTCGGTGGTGGCACCGTCGACGATGTCGTCGTGGGCTCTTCAGCGGTGGGGGTGGCCGGCTCGGTCGTCTCGTCCCCGCCGCAGGCAACGAAGAGCAGAGCGAGCAAGACTAGGAATAGGAGTGGGCGTCGTGACATGGGTGCGGGTTACGTGGCTTGGTTGGATCCTCTCCCGCTTCTGACGTGCAGAGTATCCCGAAGAGTTCAGATATCGGTAACCATCAGGATCTGAACCGGTCGAATGGCTCGAGCTCGATCCCGGCCTCGCCGAGGGTCCCTTCGACCCGTTGCGGGAGCGAAGAGAGGTCGACCGGTTCGTGGTTCTCCCAGGGGTCGACGTCGAATCGTCCGGCAGCTTCTGTCAGCTTCACGCCGTTGGGATCGACGTCGTCGATCTCGTCCCACGCGATGGGCACGGCCACCGGTGCGCCGGTACGGGCCCGGAGTGACCAGGGCACGACCGATGTCGAATAGGGAGCGTTGCGCAACCAATCCACGAACACACGCTCCCCGCGGTCGGCCTTCCTGAAGGCCAATGTCATGAGGTCGGGGTGGGCCTCGACGGCGAGGGCGGCGGTCCCTCGGGCCACTACCGCAGCTTGATCCGACCGCAAGGTCGGCTTCAGCGCAGTCCGCAGGTGGTAGCCGTTGGAGCCGGACGTCATCAGCACCGTCGGTATGTCGAACGATTCGAGGACTCCCCGTAGGGCGCCGGCGGCCCGACGGGCGAGGTGGAACTCGCCTGCGGGTGGATCCAGGTCCCAGATGATCCAATCGGAATCCAAGGGGGTCTCGACCGTAGAGGGTGGGACATGGAAGGTGATGACTCCCAGGTTGGCGAAGGCCGGGATCGCAGCCTCTTCGCGAACCACGGGGTAGTTCGTGGTGCCGCCGTCCTCCTTCTCCACCTCGTGCCGGTCGATGAGGTCCTCGGAGAGGTGGTCAGGGGCGTTCTTCTGCATGAACCCCTTCTCGGCGGTTCCCTTGGGGTAGCGCTCCACGGTCAGGGCGCGACCGGCGACGAACGGCATCATCAGACCGGCGGCAGCCTCGTAATACGCAACGACCTGGCCTTTGGTTATCCCGTCCTCCGGGAAGACGATCCGGTCGGCGTTGCTGACCTCCACGTGATCAGCCTATGCGTGTTCGACCGTGGCGAGATCAGCCACGATCGCCACGTGGTCCGATCCTTCGATGTCGATCGTCTGGATGTCGGTGGCGGTGAGCCCTTCACCGAACACATGGTCGATGCGAAGCATCTTGGGCCAGCCCGGCCGGTAGCCCCATGTCGGCTTGGGTCTCTTGCCCAGACCCAACACGAGGTCATCGAGCCTGGTGACGATCCGCTGGTACGCGGGCCAGTGCTTGGTGGCGTTGAAGTCTCCCACGACGACCAGCGGCCCCGTCCCACCCGCAGTCCACCGGATGACCTCGTCCACCTGCTCGCCCCGCTGCTGAGCCGTCTTCCACCAGGGGAACTGGACCGGATTGAGGAGGTGAACCCCGGCGATCCGAACGACCTGGCCCTGGATGCGAAGTGACCCGCCGACTGCGACACGTCCCGGCATCACGATGTCGCCGAGCTCTCCGGCAAACCTCGTGGCGATCCCCCGACCGCTGAAATCGAGGGCAGGTCGAAGATGGGTGTGCGGATATGCACTCGCCAAAACGTCGGCGGGCCCGGGGCCCAGCTCCTGGACCACCACCAGATCAGGATCGTGCTCGGCGATCACTCGAGCGAACACACCCGGGTTGCTCCGACCGTGGAGGAGATTGGCGGTAAGCAGACGAAATCGAACCGTCATAGGAGGAGACGCTAGAGCCGGTAACTTCTCATCCAGTGTCAGACCCCAAGACCCAGCCGTCCATCATCTCAGACCGGGTCAGGTTCGGCCGCGCCTTGCTGATCGCAGGCTGGGTCGGTGTCGTCGGTGCGTTGCTGGCCGGGATCTCCGGGTGGGTGCTGACCAGTCGTATCAGCACGACCGTCTCGTCCACGGTCGAACCTGTCACCTTCATCGTCGCCGACCTCGCCGAGACGATCGAGGCGAGCCTGTCGGTGGTGGAGCGAACCACCGAGGCGATCGACAGCATCGGGCGAGCCACTCGAACCACGAGTGGCGCCCTCTCGGATGTGGCGGACGTGATGACGGAGGTGGCGAGTCTCGCCGCCGGAGACGTTGCCGACAGTCTCGATTCGGCGTTGGCGACACTCCCGGCCCTGATCGACACAGGAAGAGTGATCGATCGGACGATGACCGCCCTTTCGTTCGTGGGCGTCGACTACAGCCCGGAGGTACCCCTCGACGGAGCGTTGGAGGACCTGGAGTCATCACTGGCCCCGATACCCGATCAGCTTCGGAGTCAGGTCGAGCTGTTGGGCTCTGTCGCGGTCGATCTCGAGGGCATTGCAACCGAGGCCGGATCCCTGGCCGGGGTGTTGTTGCAGACCCGGGTCGACATGCTCGAAGCGGAGCAGGTCCTCCGGTCGGCATCCGCGAATGCCACTGCTGCCGCGGAGAGCGTCGCCGGAATCGAGTCCGAGATCTCGACGTTCTCCTCACTTGCTCGGGCCGTCGTGGTGGCAGCGACCCTCGCCCTCATGGCCGCCGCTCTGGCACCTCTACTCATTGGGCTCCACTACCTGCGGACGCCCGACGAGTTCTGAGCGGCTCGGCGAGGTAGCCCTGTGTCCCGCCGCATCCCCGTAACCTGCCCCGCCATGCCAACCAATGACCTGGGACAGCCCGTCGGAGTCGACCTCGGCGAATGGAATCCCCCACCATTCCCGCCGGGCGCCACCCTCGACGGTCGTACCGTCACGTTGGAGCCGCTGGACCCTTCTTCCCACGGACCGGCCCTGTGGGCAGCACTGAAGGACGCACCCGAGTCCACCTGGACCTACATGAGTTTCGGCCCTTTTGGCAGCTACGACCGGTTTGAGGAAGCCCTACGCTCGATCGTCGCTCCTGCCGACTGGGTTCCCTACGCCGCCACGGTCGACGGAATACCCCTCGGCTTCTCCAGCTACCTACGCATCGAGCCCAACGTCGGCTGTATCGAGATCGGATCGATCACCTGGTCTCCGGCGATGCAGCGGACCACACCATCCACCGAGGCCCTCTACCTCATGATGGCCCACGTGTTCGATCTCGGATACCGGCGCTGCGAGTGGAAATGCGACGACTTGAACGCACCATCACGCGCAGCCGCCCTACGCCTCGGTTTCACGTATGAGGGAACGTTCCGCCAGGCGACCCACTACAAGGGTCGCAACCGTGATACCGCGTGGTATTCGATCATTGATCGGGAATGGCCGGACCTCGACGTCTCGTTTCAGGGATGGCTGTCGCCGGAAAACTTCGACGACCAAGGTAGACAAATCCAAACTCTGGAAAGGATGCGGGAACGATGAGCCTGGGATTCGGCCTACTAAGTGCACAGCTCAACCCGGGGGAGACCGACTGGACTCGGGTCTATTCCGAAACGATCGGTTTGGCCGTCGAGGCGGAGCGGATGGGTTTCGCATCTGTGTGGACCACCGAGCACCATTTCGTCGACGACGGCTACATGCCGTCGCTCGCAGTCGTCAGTGCGGCCATCGCAGCCAGCACGAGCGAGATCGAGGTCGGGACAGGAGTGATCCTTGCCCCCCTTCACCACCCGCTGCGGCTCGCCGAGGACGCCGCCACCGTGAGCCTCCTCAGCGGCGGCCGCTTCGTCCTCGGGCTGGGTCTGGGGTGGAGCGAGACCGAGTTCGCCGGTCTCGGCGTGCCCATCGATCGGCGGGGTGCGGCGATGGAGGAGATACTGCAGATCCTCCCCAGGGCGTGGACTGGTGAGCCCTTCCACCACCAGGGCGCGGTCTACCGGTTTCCCGAGCTGGCAGTACGACCCAAGCCACACGGCCCGGTCCCGATTCTCATCGGAGGGGGCGCCGAGGCGGCGATCCGTCGTGCCGCCCGCCACGCCGATGGGATCTTCGCCAATGTCCCCAAGAAGCAGTTCTTACAGCAACTGGCGTGGATCGACGACGAGTGCGAGAGGATCGGCCGCGATCCGGTGGAACTGAGAATCATCCACTATTCGGTGATGCTCCCCGGCGATGACGAAGCCCAGGCACATGACCGGTACGTGTCGCACCTGTGGCAGATGATGTGGAAGTACTGGGACATGGAGGCGTCCACGGCTCGCAGCGGACCCCCACCCGAAGCGCCTCCGTTCGACGAGAGCCGACGAGAGAAGCTCCTGCGGCGGTCAACGATCGCCGGCAGTAGCCAGCAGATAGTCGACCAACTGGGCGCCATCAAGGAAGCGGCCAACCGCGACGTCGAGTTCGTGGCACGCAGCTACTTCCCAACACTTCCCTACGAGCACCAGGTCGAGCTGATGGCACAACTCGCCGAGGACGTGGCTCCCCACATCTGACCAGAGCTTGGCTCAGAGGTCTTGGGTCCGCCCATCGAGCACGTCCATCGCGATCACCACGATCGCAAGGGCCCACAGGGAAACCCACCCTGCGACGTTGGGGATCAGAGGCGTCAAGACGAGAGCCCCAAGTGCCACCCCGAACCGGATGATCACTCCATCCCGGATGCCGGCGCGGGCCGATGCCGCACCGAGCCCCCCGACGTAGAGGGCAACTCCGATCGTCAGCGCCAACGCCGCCCCTTGCGTCAGCGGTTCCTGGGGATGGGCGATGGCTTCCTCGAACGCGACGGCGACACCTATGACTCCGGCAACGATCCCTGCGTGCCAGAACGAGAAGACGTCACGGGCGAACCGCCCTCGGGTCGCGTCGCCCTGGTCGGCGAAGCGCTCTTCGAATCGGGCGTGGAGGGTTCCGAAGTAGGTCCACCACAGGGCACATGTCGCCACCACCGCCCCAGCGGTGGTCGCCGCAAAGAGCAGGCCGCGTTCGATTTCTGCGGAGGCGACGCCGGCTGCGATCAGAGACTCCCCCAGAGCGATTATCACGATGAGCCCGTGACGTTCGGCGAAGTGACCCGGTTCGAGGACCCAGACGTCGCGACCGGCGAGCCCGGCCGAAAACAGGTCGGCGGCGAACGCGGCCATCCAGAACCAGATCCTCAACTCTGGGGCGACGAAGCCACCGACGAGGACGAGGGCGATGCCCAGCATCGAAGCCGTCGCCCAGGTCGTCAGCGATCTCTTCTGGTCCTGTCCGATCACCCACGCCTGGACGCCCAGGCCGATGAGCCGGACCAACGCATAGGACACGGCGAACCAGGCCCCGGCGTCGCCATACGCGTCCGGGACCGCTTGCGCCAGGAAGAAGGCCACCCCGGTGGCGACGAGCGTGGGCAGCCGGACCCACACGTGCTCGGTGTCGGCCAGATTCAGTGTCCAGGTGAACTGGGTCCACGCCCACCACACCAGCCAGAAGAGCAATCCGGCTTTACCCACCCCTGACCAGGTGAGGTCGTGGAGGACGAACGACGTCAATTGGGTTACGGCGTAGACGAATACCAGATCGAAGAACAACTCGACGAACGTGGCCCCCTGTGTTCTGTCGACCCGGACCCGTGACATCGACCGGGAGCCTAAACCGACTGCGATGGCCTACTTTGGTGGCCGTGAATCCGACACAAGCCGCCAACGAGCACCTGAAGCGCAGTGGCCACGAGGTGCTGGCCCAATTCGCATCTCTCCTTCAGATCCCAAACGTCACCGGTCATGTCGGAGACCTTCGCCGAAACTCAGTCGAAATCGCCGACCGCTTCAGCGCGAGAGGGGCCGCCATGGAGGTCATCGAACTGGACGGAGCGAGCCCGGTGGTCATCGGAAGACTCCGAACCGAGAATCCCACCGCCACCGTCGGGGTCTACGTGCACTACGACGGGCAGCCTGTCGATCCGGACGCCTGGACCTACCCGCCGTTTTCCGCACAACTGCTCGATGGATCACTACACGGGGGTGGTCGGCCGATCGACTTGCCGGCCGAAGCCGACCACATCGACCCGGAGTGGAGGATCTACGCCCGGGGGGCGTCTGACGACAAGACCCCTCTCGCCGCCCTGCCCGCCGCACTCGACGCCCTGTCATCAGCTGGTCTGACCCCCACCGTTGATCTTGTCTTTCTCTTCGAAGGCGAGGAGGAGTCGGGTAGCCCCAACCTGGAGCGGTACATGCGGGAGTTGAAGACCCGACTCGTCGCCGACGCCTGGCTGTTGTGCGATGGACCGGTCCATCAGAGCCGGCTTCCCCTGGTGTCGTTTGGCGCACGTGGCTATTCGGGTTTCGATCTGACCTTCTACGGAGCCGAAAAGGAGATCCACTCAGGTCACTACGGGAACTGGGTGCCCAACCCCGCATTCGAACTGGCCCGATTCCTGGCCACCTGCAAGGACGACTCGGGGCGGGTGTTGATCGACGGCTTCTACGACGACACGCTCCCGATCTCAAACGAGGACCGAGCCGCGATGGAGAGACTCCCTGACGTCTCGTCGCAGCTGCAATCAGATCTCGGGTTTGGAGGTCCCGAAGTGTCAGACGCCACCTACCCGGAGCGTCTCATGCTCCCGAGTTTCAACGTGAGGGGTATTCGGGCCGCAGACGTCGGGGATGACGCCCGCAATGTCGTCCCCGCACAGGCGACCGTGTCCGTGGACATCAGACTCGCGGCCGGTGACGACCCGGATCGCATGGTCGACAGGGTCGAGGCCCATCTCGTGCGGGCCGGGTATGTCGTTCTCGACCGGGATCCGACAGCAGAGGAACGTCGCTCACACCGGCGGCTTGCCCGTATCGACAGGGCGGTCGGCTATCGGGCCGCTCGAATCCCGATGGCGTCGCCGCTGGCCGAGACCCTGCTCGACGTCTGTCGGCGCGCCGGCGACGGCGACGTGGTGGCCCTGCCGACGTTTGGTGGATCGGTACCGCTCTACCTTTTCGAGGAGGTTCTGGGTTCATCTGTGGCGATCCTCCCAATCGCCAACCACGACAACAACCAACACGCCGCAGATGAGAATCTTCGAGTCGGAAACCTCTGGTACGGGATTCATCTCTGGGCCAACCTGCTCAGCACCGACTTGAGCGGGATCCGCCTTACGTCCTGATCGAGGCAAACAGGAAACCTGCGTCGCATAGGCTCATATTGGGAATACATTGGCGCTCAGATCGGTTTCACCAGGCCAGCCGATTCGGTAAGGAAACCCCACAAATGCCAGAAGCAGTCCAAACCACGCTCCCCGTTCTGCCCATCCACAACGGGGTGGTCTTCCCCCACATGGCCGTCACCATCCAGGTGTCGAGCGACGAGGGCAAGACCGCACTAGCCGCCGCCGACAAGACTGGGGGAAGACTCCTCATCGTCCCCCGTCTCCAGGGTCGCTACGCCTCGGTCGGCACCATCGCCACGGTGCAGAGCGATGACGAGGGAAACATCGTGGTGTCCGGTGAGAGTCGAGCCCGTGTCGGTGCCGGATCGGTCGACGAGACCGGTGCACTCTGGGTCGACGCCGAACCCTCCCTGGAAGTCGACCTCGCCGACGAGGCACTCGACGAGCTCGTCGCCGAGTACCGCGCCGTCGTCAGTGCGGTCCTCGAGAACAGGGGTCTGGGCCGTGTCGCCGAGCGACTCCTCGCGATGGACAGCCCCAGCCAGCTCGCCGATCTCGCGGTCTACTCGCCCGACCTCAATCTCGAACAGAAGATCGAGCTCCTCGAAGCACTCGACATCCGACACCGCCTGGGGCTCCTCATCGTCTGGATGAAAGAAGTCCTCGCTGATCAGGAACTGCGGCGCAAGGTGCGCGAAGACGCCAGCGAGAGCATCGAGAAGAGTCAGAAGGACTACCTGCTCCGCCAGCAGTTGGAGGCGATCAAGAAGGAGCTCGGCGAAGAGGGGGACATCACCTCCGAGTACCGGGCCAAGCTCGAAGAGCGTGACCTTCCCGACAAGGTCGCCGAGTCGATCTCCAAGGAGATCGACCGACTGGAGCGAATGAGCGAGCAGTCCCCCGAGCACTCCTGGATCAGGACGTGGCTCGACACCATGTTCGACGTGCCTTGGGGCGAGTCGTCCGAAGACCGCCTCGACCTCGACGAGGCATGGACCGTGCTCGACGCCGACCACACCGGCCTTCACGACGTCAAGGAGCGAATCGTCGAGCACCTCGCGGTGCGCAAGCTCCGTAAGGAGCGTGGGCTGACCGACGGTGCCGACCGGGAGAGCGGAGCGATCCTCCTCCTCGTTGGTCCTCCAGGCGTGGGCAAGACATCCCTGGGCGAGTCGGTGGCACGCGCTCTCGGCCGCAAGTTCATCCGTGTCGCCCTCGGTGGCGTCCGGGACGAGGCCGAGATCCGCGGCCACCGCCGCACCTACGTCGGGGCGCGACCGGGCCGCATCGCCCGAGCCTTGACCGAGGCCGGGACGATGAACCCCGTCTTCCTTCTAGATGAGATGGACAAAGTTGGCAACGACTGGAGAGGCGATCCGTCCTCGGCCCTCCTCGAGGTGCTCGACCCCGCCCAGAACCACACCTTCCGAGATCACTACCTCGAGGTCGACCTCGACTTGAGCGAGGTCTTGTTCATCGCGACGGCCAACGTGCTCGAGACGATTCCCGGCCCTCTCCTCGACCGGACCGAGGTGATCAACATCGATGGGTACACCGACGTCGAGAAGGTCGAGATCGCCCGGGACCATCTCCTCCCCCGCCAGGTGCGCAATGCCGGCCTTGAGCCGGAGGAGCTCGAGATCAGCGAAGAGGCCCTCGCCACCATCGTCGACAAGTACACGCGGGAGGCGGGCGTCCGCAGTCTCGAGCGTGAGCTCGGAAAGCTGACCCGCAAGGTCGCCACCTCGATCGCCCGAGGCGGGGATTCCCCGGAGAAGGTCGAGATCGACGTCGATGAGGTGAAGGAATACCTGGGCAAGCCCAAGGTGTGGAAGGACGAGGCTGCCGACCGGACCGATGTGCCCGGCGTGGCCACCGGACTCGCCGTCACCGGTGCTGGTGGGGACGTCCTCTTCATCGAGGCCACCACCATGGACGGCGAGCGCGGTCTGACGCTCACCGGGCAGCTTGGCGACGTCATGAAGGAGTCTGCCCAGATCGCCTTGTCGTACGTGGAGGCACATGCCTCCGAACTGGGCATCGACGGGGATCGACTCGGCAAGCGCTACCACGTCCACGTCCCCGCCGGAGCCATCCCAAAGGACGGGCCGTCGGCAGGGATCACGATGCTCACGGCCCTGGTGTCACTCCTGTCTGACCGCAAGGTGAAGAACACGGTCGGGATGACCGGCGAAATCACCCTGCAGGGCAAGGTCCTGCCGATCGGTGGCCTGAAGCAGAAGGTCCTCGCCGCTCACCGTGCCGGGCTGACGGAGGTGGTCCTGCCTCGGCGCAATGAACAGGACATCGACGACATCCCCGAGCAGGTCCGTCAAGACATGACGTTCCACATCGCCGACACGGCCAGGGACGTCCTGGCAGCTGCCCTCCAATAGGGACTACCCGAACTGCAATCGGGCCTCGGTCTCCCCGTCGACGATTCGACCGGTGGGAAGGAAACCGAGCCCTTCGTAGAAGGGTCTGGGCGATCCGATTCCCTCCTCCCAACTGGTGAGGAGGGAACCCGCCCCCCAGTTACGGCACTGCGACACCAGCATCTCGATGGCTCTCGAGCCGATGGCACGTCGCTGATGGAGCCGGTCGATCAGGAGACGCCACAGAAATGGCTCCGGGTGATGTTCGGTGACCAACGCCACCATCACGAACCCGACCAGCTCACCATCGGCTTCGAGTGCTTTCATCCATGGCACGACCGGCGCCCCATCGACGACCTCCGGAAACAGCGCATCACTGAACGACCAGAGCATCGGCGCAACGAACCTCTTCTGTGACTCGTGGGTCTGGAGGGCCGCCACGTCCTCGAAGTTGTCGACCGTCACCTCGACGAAGGCCAACTCCACGGGTGGATCCGACTTTCGACCGACCCATCGGTCTCGGTCATCACGCAGCATCCCGTAGATCAGGTCGTCGGATGGGACGTCTTCCTTCCAGTAGGAGAGCTTGGTTCGTCCCTCATAGAGAAATCCGGTCCGCTCCAGGACCTGGGCCGACGCGAGGTTCTCGGGATCGAGCATCCCGAATACGCGGGTGACACCGAGGTCGTCGAACAGATAGTCGACGAGACACGCCACCGCCTCCGTGGCATACCCCTTCCCCCACTGAACGCGTTCGAGCGTGTAGCCCACCTCGGCCGAGCGCCCTTCCCAGCTGAGATGCACGGCCAGGTCTCCCACCACCTGGCCGTCCTTC
The DNA here is from genome assembly GCA_035762545.1 of Acidimicrobiia bacterium. Taxonomy (GTDB): domain Bacteria; phylum Actinomycetota; class Acidimicrobiia; order Spongiisociales; family ZC4RG35; genus JANQRA01. The sequence continues at coordinate 137,549 of DASTOM010000019.1, read as the reverse complement.
AGGGTGACGATCGCCATCCACCACTCCTCGTTGGTCGGCTCACCGAGCTCGATGATCGCGTCGACCAGTCGCTGCGCCTTCTCCAGCGGGTAGGGAAACTCCCAATCCTGCAATTCAGCCACCTCGGGATGATTGCGCCGTGCGTGCAGCGGCTCGACGTCGCCCGGCTCCAGTGGCCGAATGACGAGGCGGTCGGTGTGGAGGGGCGAGAACAACGGCTGTTCCTCAGAGAAGCTCTTTGGCCAGACTCCGATACCCGGCCACCGGGTCGGCCCCGAGGACCTGGATGTTGACGTTGTCGGCACCCGCTTCGATATGACCTCGAATCCCGGCGGCAACCGTCTCCGGGTCGCCGACGAGGACCACCTCTGCCAGAAGCCGGTCGCTACCCCCGTTTTTCAGATCGGACTCCTCCCAGCCCTCACGCCGGAGGCTGTTGCAGTAGTTGACCAGGCTCAGGTAGCGGGAGGCGAAGGCTCCGGCCAGAGTCCGGGCCCGGTCCAGGTCGGTGTCGACCACTACGGTCTGTTCCGGAGCCAGCAGCACGTTCTCGCCCAGCAACTCCCTGGCCATTCGGGTGTGCCGCGGGGTGGTGAAGTAGGGATGGGTCCCGGCCGACTTGGCGGCCGACAGTCTCAGCGCTCTGGGGCCGAGCGCGGCCAGGATCACGTGGTCCTTGGGCACGCCCTCATCGGAGAGCGCGTCGAGGTACCGGTCCATGGTCTGATACGGGCTGTCGTACTGGGCTATCGACTCCGGATGGCTCACGCCGACGCCGAGCAGAAATCGATTCGGGTATCGGGACTGGATTCGGTGATAAGACTCCGCCACCGTCGCCGCATCATCACGCCACATGTTGACGATGCCGGTGGCAACGGTGATCGCCGAGGTGGCGGCGATCAACTCTTCGATCGCGGCAAGGTCGCCGGGAGGTGAACCTCCCGCCCACAACGACCCAAACCCGAGACTTTCGACCTCACGAGCCAGATCGGGCGTTGTGTCAGCTGTTCGTCTCCAGATTCCATAGGTACCGAGTTGGATCGTCATGACCTGGTCAACGCTATTCGGGCGTCAGCCTTCCACAGTCACGATTTCGCCATCGCTGCCGGCGATCTCCCCCACCACCACAGGACACGAAACGTCGTAGAGCATCTGTGCGACCAGAGCGCCGATGACCAGGATGGAATCAGGGTGATCGAGAACGAGAGCCGAGGGGCCGGTTCCGAGCCTGAGCGCCTCTGCGAGGACCGAGGAGGATGAGCTCGACCCACGCCCGTGTGGCATCGCCACGACCTTCCCGGCGAGCGACTCCCCGAACTGGGGATGGGCTCGGTCGCTGATCGTCCCCAGGGCCGGGTCGAATCCCCCCCAGAAAGAGAGCCCTTCGCCCAGACGCAGCAACGGCCCGGTGGCCGACCCCGCTACGAGAACCTTCACGACAGCACGCCTCTGGTGATTGTTCGACCGGTCACAGCCGATTCGACACAGTCGGCCAGAGTCCCCATCACCACCTCGACACCCAAGTTGGCCGGGGCGTAGTAAGCCCACTTGCCCGAGTTGGTCATCACCGCCCCGGGGGTGTCGCTGAGTATCGGCGTGATGTAGGTGCACGTGTCGGTGACGATCGTCGCACCGAAAGCCTCGATGAGCCCCACGGCGTCTCCGACGGAGTCGAGCACGTCCCGACCGGTGTTCACATAGAACGGGATGGCGGTCGTCTGCCCGGCGCAGAGTCCGGCCAGGGTCTCCAACTCGTCGGCGGAGGCATGTGGGGTGCCGACACTCACCGCAGACAAGTCTGACTCCGACGGTCCGAGGGCGGCAAGGGCCGAGGCTATTCGATCCCGGTCGACGGGGACTACCTGGGCGATCGCATGCTCGATCGATTCCGCCTCGGGTGTGACGCCTGAGACATGGAACATGGCAACGGCCCCAGACGAGGCGGCGGCGGCGCCGAGAGCCTTGAGGCGATCTTCGGTCGCTCTGTCGTCTAGGCCGGTGATCAGCCCCACCCGGGTCCCGGCGACCTGGCCCAGGATGTGTCCGACGGCCACATAGAGGAGCTCGTTGTCTCCCCATTCAGCGGGGACGTCCACGGCCAACTCGAAGCTGGCGCGTCGACCCGCTTCGGTGTGGAGCCCGACTGCCGGTGCCCTCCCGGTGATGGCGCAGCAGATGTCCAAGAAGTCCCCATAACGCTCGGTGCGTGCCCCGAGTACTGAGTTGGCGAAGACGATGGCGTTGGACTCACCCCATGCCACCTGCTCACCGAGCGAGGGCCGATCCAGCAGCTGGTACGGGGCGCACGTCCAGGTCGGCTTGCACCCCATCCGCTCGTAGGCGTCCATCTGATCCCGGGCCGCGACCCGGACCGCCTCCGACCCCCGGTAGAGGTCAGGGTGGAGCAGATCGAGTGACGACACGTTGAGGGTCGTGGGGACCGCCACGCGCGCTCCGGCGGCGGCGAGGAGGCTTGCGAAGTCCAGACCCGCCTGGCCGTGATAGAGACAGCTGTCGATGTGGGCCCCGCTGATGTCGAGCAAACCATCGGCCCCCATGGCTTCGGCCGCCGCCACCAGAAGACCCATCGCCAGACGGGGGCCTTCACCCGCCTCACCGGCGAGGGCGGCGCGGTCGTGCTGTTGCAGACGCATCGGACCAACGTAATCAGCCGATACCGTGTCGACGATCACTGCAACAGAGCTCCCCACCCGAAAGTCGGCCATCGCAGCGATGGTCGTGATCTGCAGTGCCCTCACGTTGGTGGCGCTCCCCTTCTTCATGGTGGGTGGATTGGCGGTCCAGATCAAAGAGGCGCTCGGGCTCAGCGAGGCCGCCCTTGGGGGTGTCGTGACCATCGGATTTCTCGCCGGTGCCGTCTCCGCACCGATTGGAGGGCGAGTGGCAGACCGAATCGGGCCGAAGCTGGCGGTGTATCTCGGTTGTGGACTCTGCGCCCTGGCGCTTCTCGGCATAGGAGTGCTGGCCGATGACTGGTTGACACTGATGCTCATCCTGTGTCTCGCCGGTGTGGCAGTGGCACTCACAGACCCGGCGCTGGCGATCCTGATCGGACGGACCATCCCATCGGGTCGTCAGGGTCTCGCCTTCGGCATCAAGGAGGCGTCGATCCCGGCTTCGACCCTCATCGCCGGATTGGCGGTGCCGACGATCGCCCTGACGGTTGGGTGGGAGTGGGCTTTCGCCATCGGTGCCATTCCGCTGGCCCTCATCGTCATTCTCCTTCCCCGTATCAGATTCGCCCCGGCACCAGCCCAGGTTCTGTCTGACCACCCGGCGGACCCAAACCCGAGACCATCGCCCGCCCGGCGAGCCCTTCTGATCGCCACAGCCGCAGGCGCGTTGGGAACACTCTCGTCGAGCGGGGTGGGGATCTTTCTCACCGACAGCGCCGTGGCCATGGGGTTCAGCCCGGCGGGAGCAGGGATCCTGCTCGCGGTGGGGAGTGTCGCAGGCATGTGTGCCCGCGTCGCTGCAGGTGCCCGTGCCGACAAGACGGGAGGCCCGCAGTTCAGACTGATCGCGAGCATGTTGGCCGTGGGCGCGGCCGGTCTCGCCCTGGGCAGCACCGGCGTACCGGTCTTGCTGGTGGTGGCCACGCTCGCGGCATTCACGGGCGGCTGGGCATGGACGGGTCTTTTCTTCCTGTCCCTGGTAGCGGCATACCCCGATCGACCAGGCGCCGTCGCCGGCCTGGGCACCTTCGGGCTGGGCTTGGGCAACGCAGCGGGACCCGTGATGTTTGGTCTCGCCGCTGGATCGGTCTCTTATGGTTTCGCCTGGATCGGTGCCGCCGTGGTCACCGCACTTGCATCGGTCCTCATGACGGTCGCACGTCGCGGCTTCTAGTGCTGCGTCGCAGCACCAGGCCTAGTTCTCGCTGGCGATGTCGAACGTGACGCGGTGCACCACGTTGTTGGCGTACCCGCCCGAGTTCCAACGTGGGCGCAACGGTTGGGTGGCCCCGGAGGAATCGGTGGCCCGGGACATGAGCTCGACCGTCCCGGCTTCGAACTCGACTGGGATGGTCCACTGAATGGGTGCGAACCGTCCTGCGGTCAGCTCGCGGACGATGTCGGCCTCCAGCCACACCTTCCCTCCGTCGACCGAGACCTCGACCTTGGTGATGTCGCCTGCGCCGGTCCATGCCGAGCCGGACACGTCGACACTCCCTGCAAAGACGGCATCCCCTTCGGAGGGGTGGCTGATCGCCGATCGCACCGCAATCTCGTCGACCGGAGCACCCTCCTCGGCGACGCTGTCCTTCTCGAAGCGATATCTCCGTACGAAATGACCCTGAAACGGGTACGCCACGGCCTGGACCCTCGTAAGCCATTTCACGGATTTCATCCCGTAGTGACCCGGAACCATGAGCCGCATCGGGCCACCGTGTTCGGCGGTCAAATGCTCGTTGTTGATGTGGGTGACGATCAGGGGGGCCCGGGCCATGGCCAGTTCCCGGGTCAGTGAGAACCGATACGGGATGTCGCCGGCGAACGGGACGATTCCATGGTCTGCACCCGTGAACACCACACTCACGATGCTCTCGGGCAGTGGTCCGAGGAGGTCGGACAGGTGGATTCCCCGGACGCATATGGGTGATACCGCATCGAGATCCCAGGCGACGCCTTCGGGCACCGGCTCCATGAGGGTCCGCCCGTTCCCTGCGCACTCGAGGACCATGTCGATCTCAACCTCGCGAAAATCATCGAGGGTCTCGACTGTGACCCTGCGTGGTGCCCGTCCCGGGATGATCAGGTCGAACCCGGATGGCATCCGGGGAACAGGAAAGTTGCAGCGCACGAACATGTCCGACTGAACCAGGGCCTCCCCATTGAGGTTCTTCGGGTTCACCCCGACGTTGGGCGGATCTCTCGTGAGGACTCGACTATGGGGCATGGCAGGTGCGTTCTAGCGCCGTTGGAGCCGTACCGAAACCATTTTCGCCTCAAGTACCCCGCAATAGTCCGACGACAATCCCGTCGGCGAGGGCCTCCCATGACGCTTCGATGACGTTCTCGTGAACGCCGATGGTGCCCCACGACGATTCGTGGTCGGACGTCTCGATGAGCACCCTCACACTCGCCGAGGTTCCGTCTTCCGAATCGAGGACCCGCACCCGGTAGTCGGTCAGCCTCAGGTCGGCTACCCGGGGATAGTCGTTTCGGAGTGCCCCCCGCAACGCCATGTCCAATGCGTGAACCGGCCCGACTCCCTCACCGACACTGACCCGTCGCTCGCCCCCCGACTCGAGTTTCACGGTGGCTTCGGACACGATGCTCTCGTCTGCGCGTCGTTCGGACTGGACCTTGAACGACTCGAGGGTGAAATAAGGGTTGGTCCACCCGGTCATCTCCCGCACGAGCAACTCGAACGAACCGTCGGCGGCCTCGAAGTGGTAACCCTGATGCTCGAGCTCTTTGACCCTCTCCACGACAGCGCCGGCGAGTTCATCGTCGATCGCCAGGTCGAGCTCGGAGGCCTTGGAGAGCACGGAGGCCTTACCGGCCAGTTCACTGACCACCATCCGGGTGCGGTTGCCCACCACCTCCGGCGCCTCGTGCTCGTAGGCATCGGGCCGGCGGGCGATGGCCGAAGTGTGGAGTCCGGCCTTGTGGGTGAACGCAGAAGTCCCTACGTAGGGGCGGTGCGGATCGAGAGTGATGTTCACGATCTCGGCGATGTGATGACTGATGGACGTGATCAGGCCGAGATCTCCTTTGATCACCTTCAGGCCCATCTTGGACTGTAGGTCAGGGATGAGGGTGGACAGGTTGGCGTTCCCGGTCCGCTCCCCATACCCATTGATGCATCCCTGCACCTGGGTGACCCCCACCTCGACAGCGGCGATCGAGGAGGCCACCGCCGTCCCCACGTCGTCGTGGTAGTGGACACCGACCCCGAGGTCAGCCAGTTCGGCGTGAACCCTGCGGATGGCCGTGAGTGTCTCGCTGGGCAGCGACCCACCGTTCGTGTCACATAGGACGATGCGCTCCGCACCGGCCTGGGCTGCGGCAGTGAGGACCGACAGTGCGTAGTCAGGGTTCGCCTTGAATCCGTCGAAGAAGTGCTCGGCGTCGAAGAAGACCTTGCGATCGTGTCGTTTCAGGAACTCGATCGACTCCCCGACCATCCGGACCCCTTCGTCCAGGTCGGCCCGCAGTGCCTCGGTGACGTGGTAGTCCCATGACTTTCCCACCAGGCAGATGTATTCGGTCTCGGCGTCGAGCAGAGCTCGCAGTTGGGGATCGTCTTCGACAGACCCTCGTGGTCGTCTCGTCGACCCGAATGCCGTCAGAGTTGCGTTGCGTAGATCGAGCTCCGACCGGGCCCGGGTGAAGAACTCGGTGTCTTTCTGGTTGGCACCTGGCCAGCCTCCCTCGATGAATGCCACCCCCAGCTCGTCGAGGAGCCGGGCGATTCGGAGCTTGTCGTTCACCGTGAGACTGATCCCCTCCTGTTGGGAACCGTCTCGCAAGGTCGTGTCGTAGATCTCGAGTTCCATTTGAATCTCTTCCGAAATTGAAAAACCCCCTGCTTGGTGCAGAGGGTTCAGGGCACAGACCGGTTCGGTCTGCGCCTAGTCGATAATGATGATGGTCTGACTGAAGGAGATTTCCATCGCCAATGAGTATGGCCCGCCGGGCCACATCGGTCAAGACTCCGACCGGCCGTCATATCGTGGCGTCGGATGATCCACGACGAGAACCCTTTCATCGACGCACCCGATCAACGCGACCCGACTCGCCGATTCCGGGGGAGGCTGACGGCTCCGGTCACACTGGTGACATCGGGTGCTGGGAGTGATCGGGTTGGGCTCACCGTTTCCTCTCTGAACGTGATCGAGGGAGCGCCGGGAGTGATCCAACTCGTCGTCGGCCCCACCAGCGACCTGTGGTCGGTGGCCGCAGACACCGGGCGTTTCGTGGTCCACATCTGTCGTGACACCGACCGCAGCCTCGCCGAGGTGTTCGCCGGGCTCCGCCCCAGCCCTGGCGGCATGTTCGCCGGGCAAAAGGTGACCGACACGGAATGGGGCCCTCTGCTCGATGACCTGACCGACCGCGCCTTCTGTCACGTCGTCGATCGTTCAGAGGTCGGTTACTCGGGAATCCTCACCGGGGAGATCGACCGCATCGAGACCGCTGACCTCGCTCAACCGCTGGTCTACTTCCGGGGAAAGTACCGATCTCTCGACTGAGCTCACTCGTCGTGACGGTGGGTGACCAGACGGGGCTGACCACCGTCGTCACGGAGTATGGAGACATCACTGGCGCCCGCCTCGGTGAGGGCGTCGCTGACCTTTTGGAAGACCTCTTCGTCGCACTCGATGGTCAGTACGAACCCGTCGCGCTCGATCACGTCGATGTAATGAACTTCGCTCTTCTTCATCTTGGTGGCGTCGTGGTCTGTCGCTCCGAGCAATGCTCCGATGAGGCCACCGGTGATCGAACCGCCCGCGGCCCCGGCCGCTCCAGCGACAGCTGCCGCCGCCAGCGTCCCGCCAGCGAGAAGAGCGCCTATCGGACTGGCCAGGATCACTCCCCCTGTGGTGGCCAGAACGACCCCACCGATTCCGGCAGCCCCTCCTCCCACCGCGCCCCCGATGGCACCCTTTCGGGCCTCGGTGGCCGGATCATCGAAGTGGTCGACGTAGACGATGGTGTCGACCGTTTCGTGCTTGGGCACCGTCTTCTCCCGCCAGACGACCCCGATGGAGTCAGACGCGACGCCGTGTTGGACGAGATGGTCGACGGCTGAGTCCGTCTCGTCTCGGCCGGGGAAAACACCAACAACTGCTGACATGTCGCCTCCCCGGTCAATATACCCGGGGAGGGCCCATCTCGAACAGGGTTCATCCGACGGCGATGAGACCCACTGGAGACCCTTTTGCTCCGACATCGGTGACCAGGAGCTTGCCCGCGTCGGGCTGGGTCTCGAGGTCCTCAGGAGCGAGACCGTCGGTAGCCGACGTTATGTAGAGATCGGCCAGGTCAGGACCTCCGAAAGCAACGCTCGTGGGCCGCTGCACAGGAAGTGTCAACTCGTCGATCTTCCGCCCGGTGGCGTCGAAGACGAGGAGTGACCAGCCGTCCCACATCGCCACCCAGAGGTTGCCGTCTGCGTCCACCGCCAGCCCGTCGGGCCCGGCTCCGACGTCGGTCAGGTCGACCAGGACCCGCCGATCAGTCGCCCGGCCCGACGTGAGGTCGTATCGGTGCTGGTAGATGAGACCCGGGATCGTGTCTGTGTGATAGAACACGTCGCCCGAAGGGCTCCAACCCAGACCGTTGGAGATGGTGATCCCGTCGAAGACGGTCTTGACCTCCCCGTCGTAGACCATCAGCGATCCCAACGGTTTGACGGCCTCCCAGTCCATCGATCCGAACCACAACCGGCCGTCCGGTCCGGCCTTACCATCGTTGGTACGGACCAGATCGGAGGTCCCGGTTCGTGCGATCTCGGTGATCCCGGCTTCATCGAGAGCCAGCAGCACATCATCCGCGACGAGCGTCAGACCCCCGTCCCGGTTCTCGGCGAGGGCTGTGACCATCCGATCGTCGAGGATCGTCACAGTCTCCCCTGACTCGGGCTCGAGCCTGAACACCTTGTGTCCGAGGATGTCCACCCAATACACGGCATGCTCCCCGGTATGCCACAGCGGACCCTCACCGAGAATCGCCATCTCCTCGCTAGCCACACGCATTCGGCGCCAGCGTACGACACGCACCGACCCCTAAATGCGATAATCTTCACGACGGGTTTGGCTGGGTTGCCAAGGAGAGACATGACTGCGTTCGATGCAAGACTGCGAATCCTCGGCCAGAGGGGATTCCCCCTGGGAGTCGAGGTCGACTTGACCGACGAGCGAATGGTCGTCACCAACGGTGGTCAACAGATCGCCGACTGGTCTTTCAACGACATCGCGATCTATCCGACCGCCAGCGGATACCGGATCGACGCCGAGGGTGAGGAAGTCATCCTCAACGTCACCGATCCGAAACGGTTCGCCGCGGAAATCGGCGACAAGGTCCGCCAACTCTGAACTGACGAGTCAGGTTCTCCACTGCGCTGCATTGGATGGCCGGTCCGGAGTTCAGTGCAGCCCAGAGCCGTTCAGGGATCAGGTGCCGCCGGCCGGGGAGCCCGTCGGCGGTGTCTGACCTATCGTTTCAGCATGACCGAACGGGAGACGACCACTCTCCGTCGCCCCGAGGCGCGGACCAGTCACGGTGATGGGGACGCCATGGCGCACATCGTTACCAAGGACGACCAGATGAAGGGTTACGTGACGGGAGAGCCGATCCGCGCCCTGTGTGGCAAGGTCTGGGTTCCGAGCCGGGACTACCAGGGACTTCCCGTGTGCCAGTCGTGCACCGATGAACGGGATCGGCGAATCTCGGGCAAGCGTGACCTGAACTGAGTCCTGAGATCGTTCATCTACCCTCCCCGCCGTGGGTACATCGATCCTCGGAGCTTCTGTCAAACGCGTCGAGGATCCGCGTTTCATAACCGGGACAGGCCAATACCTGTCAGACCTCACCGTTGAAGACGCACTCTGGATGGTGCCGGTCCGATCGACGGTCCCGCACGGGATCCTCGGCGACATCGACACCGAGGTCGCCAGATCACTCCCCGGCGTCGTCCGCATCTACACACACGGTGACCTCCACATGACCCCCCTACCCGTGGGCGCCCCCGGGCTCGACGATGCCCTCCGTCGTCCCGCGATCGTCGGGGACCGGGTCCGGTTCGTCGGCGACATAATCGCAGTGGTCGTGGCTGTCTCGGAACGAGCCGCCAGCGACGCCGCCGATCTGGTCTGGCCGGACATCGACCCCCTCGCGGTGGCCACCACCCCTGCCGAAGCCGCAGCCGAGGACGCCGTGGTTCTCTTCCCCGAGATCGGCGTCAACGTCATCTACGACCGAGGCGAGCCCAACCCGGCCGCCCTCGCCAACGCTGAGATTGTCATCGACACGACGGTCGTGAACCAGCGTTTGGCAGCCGTACCGCTCGACACCAGTGGAGCGGTGGCCATTCCCACGCCTGATGGGGGCCTCGAGTTGTGGGCCGGCGCCCAGGCTGCGCACGGCCATCAAACGGCGGTGGCGGCCGTCCTCGGCATCGACAAGTCGAAGGTGAGGGTTCGGGTGCCGGATGTCGGAGGCGGCTTCGGGGCCAAGATCGCCATCTACCCCGAACAGGCGCTCGCCGCAGCCATCGCCCTCGATCTCGGTCGGCCGGTTCGATGGCAGGAGACCCGGACCGAGAACCTGCTGTCGATGAATCACGGCCGGGCACAGGTCACACACATCAAGCTGGGTGCCACCAGGGACGGTCGCATCACCGGTGTCGCCCTCGACGTGACCCAGGACGCCGGCGCCTACCCCCGTTTCGCCGCCTACTTGCCCGTTTTCAGCAGTCGCATGGCCGTCGGTCCATACGACATCCCCGAGGTCGAGTTCATTTGGCGGACGATGGTGACCAACACCACACCCGTAGACGCCTATCGGGGGGCGGGGCGACCCGAGGCGACCCTGGCATTGGAACGCGCCATCGACCAGCTCGCCCAAGAGTTGGACATGGATCCGGCTGAGGTGAGGCGGCGCAACTTCATTGCCCCCGGAGCGTTTCCTTACAAGACCGCCCTCGGCGAGCGATACGACTCGGGCGACTACGAAACCGCGCTGGACCTCGCCCTGAAGCTCGGTGGCTACGAGGAATTGCGGGTCGAGCAACAACGACGTCGGGAGTCCGGAGACCGATGGCAGATGGGGATCGGGATCGGATCGTATGTGGAGATAACGGCAGGTGGAGCCAGGGCGGATTGGGGTGCCGTCGAGATCGACGGGGACGGTGTGGCCACGGTCTTTTCGGCCGGGGTGTCCCACGGGCACAGCCACGAAACCACATTCGCCCAGCTCATCTCCCAACAGCTCCGTCTCCCCCTGGAGAAGATCCGTTTCGTCCAGGGCGACACCGACGTCATCGGACAGAGTGGCGGCACGATGGGATCCCGCTCCCTCCAGATCTCGGGCTCTGCGGTCCTCGGTGCCGGCGTGAACGCCCTGGAGAAGGCGAGGGCGATCTTCGCCCACAAGGCCGAAGCCCCCATCGACGATGTAATTCAGTTCGAAGATGGCTCGGTCGGGGTCATCGGTGTGCCGACGTCGGCGATGACCCTCGCCGAGATCGCCCGACTTTCCTCCGACCCGGCCAATCTCCCCGATGGGATGGAGCCGGGACTGCGTGGCGAGCTGACGTTCGATCAGGCTCATCCCACTTTCCCGTTCGGAACTCACCTGTCTGTCGTGGAGGTGGACACCGAGACGGGTGACGTGCGGATCCTGCGACACATCGCCTGCGACGACGCCGGTCCGATTCTCAGCCGCATGGTCGTGGACGGCCAGGTCCACGGTGGCGTCGCACAGGGGATCGGTCAGGCACTCCTCGAGCAGTTCCTGTATGACGAGGGCAACCCGACCACCGGCAACCTCACCACCTACCTCATCCCGTCGGCAGGCTCGTTGCCGATGGTGGAGATCGATCACACCGAGACGCCGTCACCGGAGAACCCGCTCGGGGCCAAAGGCATCGGAGAGGCGGGCACGATCGGCTCGATGCCGGCGGTGGTCAACGCGGTGATCGACGCTCTGAAGCCATACGGGGTACGTCACCTGGACATGCCATTGACGCCGTCGAAAGTCTGGTCGGCGTTGCAGGGCCTGACCAACGAGGTCAGCCGAGAAGATCCTTCATCCGCTTCTGGATGATGTGCGTCGACCGTTTCGGAGCGACCCGGTTCAGCAGATTCATCGTGCGGGAATCACGGCCCACGAAGATGTGCAGGTCGTCGGACTCGATCCCGTCGAGGATGATCCGGGCCGCTTCGTCCGGAGCGGTGGTCCGGTGTGACTCGGCGGCTGCCTCGACATCGATCCCGCCCGGAATCTCAACCCCGGAGTTGGACGTGATGTCCGTGGCGACCGCCCCTGGCATGATCACCGACACGCCGACGTTCGTCTCCAAGAGCTCCGCATAGAGCCCCTCGGTCAGCAGCTTCACACCGGCCTTCGCCGCACCGTAGATCGTCTGTCCCGGCACCGGGAGAAAACCTCCCATGCTCGACACATTGGCGATGTGGGCAACGGGTCGTTCCAACAAATACGGAAGGAAGGACTTGACCATGTTGATGGTGCCGTAGAGGTTGACGTCGATCACCCGCTCGATGGTCTCGTAGTCGAGGTCAATCAGCTTGACGAAGGGCTGGATGATCCCGGCGTTGGAGATCAAGCCGTCGACGGCGCCATGGGCGTCTATCACCTTCCCGGGCAAGGCACCCACGCCATCGCGGTCGGTGACGTCGCACACCAACGTCACCAGTCGATCGCCTGCTTCGGCGATTCCGGCCGTCTCATCGAGAGCCTGCTGACGGATATCGACCGCGGCCACCCTTGCTCCCCTGGTGAGAAGCTCGCCAACGAGCTGCCGTCCGATCCCGCTGCCGCCCCCGGTCACAGCCACCACTTTGCCGTCGAGTTTCATCGGACACGCTCCTGTCTCTGGGATGACGAACCCTAGGAAGCCGACGTGGGTATCGTCCCCCGGCCACGTCATGACTCCGACCGGAATTCACGAGGGAGGGCCGCCTTCCACCTGGCTACGAAGCAAGTTCCTCTGGACAGTCTCCCCTCCTGTCCTGCGGACTGTCGGCCGGACGTTCTTCTCCTTTCGGGTGGAGTGCGAGACGATGCCCCCATCCGCGCCCTACGTGGTCGCCGCCAACCACTACTCCCACTTCGACCCGCCCGTCATCGCCTGTGGTCTCGACCGCCCGGTCCGCTTCCTCGCACTCGACAACCTGTTCACGGAGAGCAGGCTGCTCAACTGGCTGATCACCGGCTACGGCGCCATCCCGACACCACGCCAACGACGACCCATTGGTGCAGTGCGGACGGCTTTGAGCGCCCTGGCAGCCGGAGAGGTCGTGGGCGTGTTCCCCGAGGCCACCAGAGTCTCGCATTGGGGCACGCTCCCGCCGAGACGGGGCGCTGCCTGGCTGGCCTGCCGGGCCGAAGTCCCTCTGCTCCCGGTTGCAGTGATCGGTACGGGTCAGACCTTTGGTTTGGACAACAAGCTGAGACGTGCTCCGTTGAGACTCGTGGTGGGTACGGCATTGGACTCCGGCGCGGGTGAGACGTCGCTGATGACGGCTTGGTCAGAATGGATCTCTGAGACGATCTCCCGTTTCCCGGGCACGGAGGTCTCCGGTCCCCCGCGTTCGGAATGGGATGGTCACCAGGGATGAACCCGCCCGTCCCAAGTGAGGAAACTCCCGTGGTCTGCCGCGGTGAGACCGTCCAGAAGCCGCATCGTCCCACGAACACTCTGATCGATCGAGATAGACGCTCCCGGCCCACCCATGTCCGTCCTGACCCAGCCCGGGTGGATGACGATCGCGATCGCCCCTAGACGTCTCCACTCATCGGCGCGAGCGCGGAATTCGTCATTCAGCGCCGCCTTTGAGTCGCCGTAGTCGCCGAGACTCCCGGTCCGACCACGGCGAGAACCCATTTGGGAGGTCATTATCGCCACCTGCCCGTCCCATGACAGGAGCGCTGCATCGAGCAGGGCCTGCACGATTCGAATCGGTGCCTTGGTGTTGACTTCCATCAGCTCTGCGCGGGGCGCCCGGAGCACTCCGGCGTTGTGGACGATCCGGTCGAGACGAGGCAGGCCCGCGACCATCACGTCCAGTTGATCGCGATCCCGGACCTCGAGACGGTGCCACGTGACGCCGGGATCGGAATTCGCGGCATTCCCGTGGCGGGTGGTGGCGTGGACCTCCCAACCGGCCTCCAAGTGGGCATTCACCAGACCGAGGCCGATTCCGCGGCTGGCACCGATTATCAGGGCTCTTCGATGCTCGGGCACCCCGCGAACCTACCGATGGCGAATCAGGAACCTTCTTCGAGGTCGATTACCAGAACTCTCGCGGGTACCTTGACGTTATGGAGCCTCTTCGAATTCATCTGTTTGGTGGATTCCTCCTCGAACGCGGCGCCACTTCGCTCCCGCCGATCGCCTCCCGGACCGGGCGCTCTTTGTTCGCCTACCTGGTGGCCAACCGGCAACGACCCATCTCCCGGGATCTGCTGGCAGGGACTTTCTGGCCCGATCTCCCCGACAGTCGGGCGCGACGACGGCTCAGCCACGCCCTCTGGCAGATCCAAGACGTGGTCAACGTCGGAGGGGTCACCCATCTCAAGGCGACCAGCGACACTCTGACGTTCAACACCGAAGCCTCCTACTGGCTGGACGTCGAGGAGTTCGACAGCTCGTTCAAGCCGGACCAGGACATGGGCGGTGACCCGGACCCGAACGAGCCTTCGCGTCTTCGCAGATGCGTCGAGTTGTACCGCGGGGACTTTCTCGCCGGGTACTTCGACGACTGGGTGGTCGCCGAGCAGGAGCACTATCGGCAGAAGTACCTGACGGCCCTGCGTCGTCTCGTCACATCGACCAAGGCGGGAGGCGACTACGAGGAGGCCCTCGATCTTGCCCGCCGCCTCACCCACCATGACTCCCTCAGCGAAGACGGTCACCGTGAGGTCATGCGTCTCAACTTCCTCCTGGGACGGACCACCGAGGCCATCGACCAGTACGAGCGTCTCAGGTCGGTCCTGGCCGAGGAACTCGGGACCGAACCGTCGGCTCCGACCCAGCACATCTACGAGCGGGTTCTCCGCCATCGGAGGTCCCGGGTCGAGCCCGCTGCGTCCACCGCCCCAACTGCGATCCTCGCCGGAGGGGCGGGTGAGACTCCCTTCGTAGGCAGGGACTCGGAACGACGGATCCTCGTGGATGCCCTGGAGCAGGTCCTCGGCGGGAACGGTGGGGTCGTGATGGTCGAAGGTGAGCCTGGAATCGGTAAGACCCGGCTGGCTGTCGAGATGGGGGAAGACGCACGGTGGCGTGGGTTCGAGGTGACCTGGGCGCACGCACGTCCCGGTGCGGTCCGCCCCTTCGGCCCGATCATCGATCTACTCAACTCGTTGAGCCCGTTACGGATCGAGCAGTTGACCGAGCAGGTCGACCCCATCTGGCTGCAGAGTGCCGCGCGTCTCGCTCCCGTCCTCGGCGGCGGTGGCGAAACGGGGACCAAGTCCCAGCAACTGCGGCCCGATGAAGAGTCCACACGAATGCTCGAGGCCCTGGTCCACATCCTCGCCTCCCTGGGCGACATCTCGCCCCATGTCGTGATCATCGACGACGTCCAATGGTCGGACCGGGACACCCTCGCTGTCCTCAAGCAGTTGGCTGTGCGTTTGGCTCACTCCCAGGTGTTGCTCGTCCTGGCGTATCGAAGTGAGGAGGCGCGCGGTGACGCCGAGGTCTGGGACACCCTTCGGCAACTCGACAGGAGCGCCGGTCTGGGTCGGGCGATTCTGTCCCCACTATCTGTCTTCGAGCTCGAGGAGATGATCAGACGCAGTCTCGGAACGACCCGACTCGATTCGGGGATCGCCACCAGGATCCACCGCCAAACCGGCGGGAACATCCTCTTCACGCTGGAAACACTCCTCACCCTGAGGGACCGTGGCCTCTTCTCAGCAGGGTCGGACCCGATCGAGGTGCTGGCTAGCCAGATCGACGACGGGATCATTCCGGTGGCCCCGCGCGTCCGGGTCATCATCGAGGCGCGCATGTCCCTCCTGTCGCCCGAGGTGCTCGGGGTGTACGAGGTGGCTTCGATAATCGGTGATCACATCGACGTGAGCCTGATCAGCCGGGTGGCCACACTCGACAAACCGGAGCTGTTACGGGCAATAGACGAGCTGCTGTTCCGCGGTCTGCTCGTCGAGGATTCGGCGGGACGTTTCCACATCGCCCATGACCAGGCACGCCAGGTGGTCTACGAGTCTGTTCCCGCACAGAGAAGGGTGGCCATCCACCGCGCGGTGGCCCAGTCGATCTCGGAGCTGGCTCCGGAGAACATCGAGGCCATAGGCCACCACTTCCGCGAGGCCGGCGAGGCGGTCCAGGCGACCGACTACCTCAGAGCGGCGGGTCTGCGTGCCATCGAGCTCAGCGCCTATGGCACCGCCCGGCAGCATCTCCAGGCAGCCCGGGAGACCTCGATCGCAGCAGACCTCCCCGACGGCGAGCGCTACCTGATCCTGAGACATCTCGAGGACGCTCTCAACGTCCTCGGCCGTCGTTCCGAACAGGCCGACGTGATCGAGGAGATGGCTGAGCTCGCCGAATCGATAGTTGACGTGCGGGGTGATGTGGAACGCAGGAGAGCATCCCTGAAGGCGCAGGAGGGCGATCTGTCCGCTGCCGTCGAGAGCGCCGTGCACTCGGTGGCGATGGAACGGGAGACCGGGGGCGGTGACATGGTGGCGACTGCCTTGATAGCCGAGGGGGCCATCCGCCGTTGGTCGGGCAAGCCGGTGGATGCCATCCGCCCCCTCGAAGATGCCGTTGCGTCGGCCAAGCTCCCGAAGACAAGGGCCCGCGCCTTGACCGAGCTCGCCTCCACCCTCGTCGAGGTCCAGAAGGTGGAGCCTGCCCTTCAGCTGTTGGACACGGCGCTCGAGGTCTTCGATCGCGAACGGGACACCCGTGGGCGAGCCGAGGTGGCAGGCATCCAGGGTCGCGCTTATCGTGCCGGTGGGCAGAGTGATCGAGCCGCGGCCGCCTACGAGATGGCTATCGAGTTGTGCCGCGAGATCGGATATCGCCACGGTGAGGGGGTGAACCTGACCAACCTCGCCAACCTGACCCTGGTCGTCGGTCACGTCGCCGACGCCCTGGAGAGGTACGACCGCGCCGCCCTCATATTCGAACAACTGGGCAACCGGCGCGGTGAGGCGATGGTGCTTGTGAACTCGGCACACGGTCGGCACAACCTCCTCGGCAGTGATGTGCGGGCCCGGGAGGACGCTCAACGTGCGCTCCGGATGTTCGAGGAGTTCGGCGACCGAGCACGCGCAGCACAGTGTCTGGAGATCCTCGCCGGAGTCGCGGCTCGAGCCGGAGACCGGGACCACGCCAGGGAGCTTCTCGAGGAGAGCCTGACGGAGCTGGGTGTCGAGAACGTGGTTCTCGAAGTCCAACACCTCAGATCCTTGGCGCTGCTCGCCCTCGAGGACGACCAACCCGCCGAAGCCATCGCCGTGTTGGACCGGGCCGAAGCCAGAGCGGGCGAGGGTGGTCTCGATCACCTCGCCGTGGAGTTGAAGTCGATCAGGGCAATTGCCCTCATCGCATCAGGAGAGATCGACGCGGGGCTGGCACTCGCTTCCGAGGCCGCCGACGACACCCCGTCCGGGGTGGAGCGGCCGTATCTGATCCACCACCGGCTCGCCATCGCAGCCGAAGCGGCCGGGGACCGGGGTACAGCGAAGACAGCCGCACTCGAAGCGCACCGGCTGCTGCTCGACGCTCTGGCAGGACTCGGTCCGAGTGGTGTCGATCAAGCGATCGCCCGCGTTCCCGAGCATCGCGCCATCGCAGCGCGGGCAAATACGTTCTCCGCCACCCGCGTGGATGTCGTCCTCCCACGAGACGACGCACCGACCGGGCGTTCCCTCACCGAGGATGACCTGGTACGGGTCACCTGGACCGTAGAGCAGCCCGATGATGCCGCCATCACCGACCCGATCCTGCTGCGAAGACAACGGCTCCTGCGTGTCCTCGACGAGACCAGTGTGCAGGGGGCCGCCGCCACCGTGGATCACATCGCGGAGGCGCTCGGTGTGAGTCCGACCACTGTTCGTCGCGACTTGGCCGCTCTCCGTGCCGACGGACATCAGGTGACAACCCGCGGGCAACGCGCCAACGCATCCTGAGACGGGTGGCGGAAGGCTCCGACCCGGGTTGAGACAGTAGCGAGAGACCTCTGATGCAGATTCTCGGTACGACACAGGTTCCCGGGCATAAGGAGGTCCACAAATGCGTCGTCGTCTCTCCATCCTCGCACTTCTCGTCCTTTCGTCGTTCGCTGCAGCGGCACCCGCGCTTGCATCTCTCAGCGACATGAGTTGATCCCCTGGCCCGGAATCATGTTGGAACCGGCCTCTCAGAGGCCGGTTCTGGCATACCCCCAAGGTTGACACCACGTGTTTCGGCACCGCACTGAGCTAGCTCCCCCCGAACCGGCTGGGTTCGAAGAGATTCTCGCCACGCTGCCCGAAACGATCGTCGAGGTCGATTTCGACCGCCGCGTGGTGCATGTCAATCGACCGATGTCCACGGTGTTCAGCCACCCGGTACGTCCCGGTGACCACATCGCCGACGTCCTCGACGACGAGACCGCGAACCTGGTTCTCGACATAATCGAGAACGCCGAACGGACCGGGGGGGCCCTCGCCGAGTACCGGACCGACCAGGACCTGATCCGCCTTTCCGTCAAACCGTTGACCTCGGCCAACCTGACCCTGCTCGTTTTCAGGAACATCACCGGCGTCGGCGGCGTCGGCCAAGGGGCGGCCGATTTGGTTCGGGATCAATCGAACTTCGTGAAAGCGGTGAGCCGGGATCTGGCCACGCCGTTGTCGGCCGTCGTGGGATACGCCAACCTCCTCTTCGAATCCCGGACTCCTCTGAGCGATGAGACCCGCGCTCGAGTCGTTCAGCAGATGACGGAGCAGGCGGCCGACCTCGGCGGGGTCATCGAGGATCTGTTGACCGCCGCAAGCATCGAGCGTGGCGAGCTGCGTGTCGCTGACGTGAACCTGAACCTGGGTGCCAATCTCGCCCAGGTGATGGAAGCGTTGGGCAAGCGGGCCACCGATGTCGAGGTCGTGGCCAGTGGCGACATCGTGGCCCATGGTGACCCGGTGCGGTTCCGCCAGGTGGTACGCAACCTCCTCACCAATGCGCTCACTCACGGCAAGGGGCGGGTGACCGTCCTCATCGCCAGTCGGGAAGGGCGTGGCATTCTCGCTGTCAAGGACGAAGGTGCCGGATTGCCGGCCGAACTAGCCCGCATGCTGGGCGACGATGCCTCCCAACACACACCTGCGCAACTTGGTCTCGGTCTCTGGGTCAGCCAGGAGCTGATGCGACTGATGCGAGGCACTCTCGAATACCACCACGACGGCGACGAGTCGAGATTCGAGGTGACGCTGCCGCTGTTGTGATTTCGAGCCGTGTGTTGGGCGTCCGAATCTTGCCCCCCTTCCCAAGATTGCCCCCCTTGGAGATTAGGACGCCCAACAGACGGCTGGGATCTGTCAATCAGGGAGAGCCACGACCGCTGAGATCTCGACTTCGATGTCGGGTGACGCCAGACCGGCTACGACCAGCAGAGTGTTGGGCGGGTACTGACCATCGGGGAACATCTCGTCGAATGCCGCCTTTCGTGCTTCCCGGAATCTCGGTACCACATCGTCTCCCACGATGAAGGTGCGAAGCTCGGCGATGTCTGCCGGTGTGGCGCCGAGGTTGTCGATGATGTTCTTCAGGTTGGCGAAGACCTGAGCGGTCTGCGCAGCCAGGTCGCCCTCGCCCACCAGATTCCCGTCCGGGCCAATCGCAACCTGACCGGCGATGAAGGCAAGCCTCCCCGCCGGGGCGATGGCCACATGGCTGTACTGGCCACCGGGGGCGTGATGATTCTCGGGGACAGGTCGTGTGATGCCCATCTCTCTGTTCCTTTCTCGCTCGCAGGGGAGCCTATTTGCCCGGGATGACCACGGAGACGGAACTCCAACGCCGTGGCAATATCTGGCGCACATGGGCTGTCCGCGATGACCGACACCACCAACACCTTCCTCTTCACCGATATCGAGGCCAGCACGCGACTTTGGGAGGAGCACCCGACCGCGATGCCTGACGCCTTGGAACGGCACGACCGGGTGGTCACGGCAGCGATCACGTCCCACCACGGGCAGGTGCTGAAGAGCACCGGCGACGGCGTGATAGCGCGTTTTCACGGAGTCGAAGACGCGGTGGCTGCGGCCGTGGCCGCCCAGCGGAGCCTCTCCGCGGAGAGTTGGTCGGCAACCGGGCCTCTCCGCTCGAGGATGGGTATACACACCGGCGACGCTGAGGCCCGTGGCGACGACTTCTTCGGGCCCACGATGAACCGAACAGCCCGGATCATGGCGGCCGGACACGGTGGACAGGTTCTGTTGTCGGCCGTGGCCGCTTCGGCCGTCGACGGTGGTCTGCCGACAGGTGTTGGACTTCAGGACATGGGCGAGCACCGTCTCAAGGACCTCACATTTCCCGAGCACCTCTACCAGGTGACGATCGAAGGGCTCCCCTCTGTATTCGCATCGCTGAGGACCCTGGACAGCAGACCCCACAACCTGCCGGTTCAAGCCTCGGAGTTCATGGGACGGGAGGAGGAGTTGTCCGGCATCCAGACCATGCTGGCCGCCCCTGGCACCAGGCTGCTGACCCTTGGCGGGCCCGGCGGGATCGGCAAGACGCGACTGTCGCTCCAGATCGCCGCCGAGAGCCTCGACCAGTACCGGGACGGTGTCTTCTTCGTCGACCTGTCCGCTGAACGTGATCCCAGCGCCGCGTTCGAAGCGGTCGTGCGGGCGCTGAACCTTCCGACCTCCGGCTCCGGCGACTCCCTCCAGGTCCTGAAGATGCGTCTTCGCGATAAACAGATGCTCTTGGTCCTCGACAACCTGGAGCAGGTGACCGAGGTCGGACCCGGTCTCGCCGAGCTCCTGCAACACGCGCCGGAGCTCGACATCCTCGTGACCAGCCGGGAGACGTTGAGAGTCAGGGCGGAACGGGTCTTCCCGGTTCCGCCGATGACACTCCCGCGACCGGACGATGCGACCGAAGCGATCGCCGAAGCCGAGGCAGTGCAGCTGTTCACCGAGCGCGCCAGATCAGTGCGCCCCGATTTCACCATCACCGCGGAGAACGCCCCCACCGTCGCCGAGATATGTCTCCGGCTCGATGGGCTCCCGCTGGCAATCGAGCTGGCCGCGGCGCGTCTCAATGTCTTCTCGGTCACGGACCTGCTCCAACGTCTCCAGCAGCGTCTCGACATCCTGAGCGCGGGTGGACGTGACCTCCCCGACCGGCAACGGACCCTCTGGGGTGCGATCGGATGGAGCTACGAGCTTCTCGACGAGGACGAGCGGCGACTTCTCGAGGTGGCGTCGGTCTTCTCGTCTGCCTCCTTCGATGCTCTCGAGGTCGTCGCCGGACAGGCGCTCGACCTCGACCGCATGGTGCTCGACGTTGTCTCGTCGCTGCTCGACAAGAGCCTGATTCGCACATACGACGAGGGATCGTCGCAGCGCTTCACGATGCTCCTCATGATCAAGGAGTTCGCGTGGGAGCGTCTCGCCGAAGACACGCATCGGAACGGAGCCGTGCGAGAGGCCCATGCCCGGCACTATTCGAGCTTCGTCACGAACCTCGAAGCCAGGCTGAAGGGCACCGACGCCCAGAAGGCCATAGACGAGCTTGCCGTCGAGATCGGCAACCTGCGCACAGCCTGGTCTTACTGGGTGGAGCGCAAAGACCTGGACCAGCTTCTGGGTCTGCTCGACGGCCTGTGGGCCCTCCATGAGTCGAAGGGGTGGTACCACGCCGCGATCGGGCTGATCAACGACACTCTTGGGGTGCTCGAGGAGAGCGAAGCGCGTGAGTCGCTGGCAGAGGAGGAACTCGCCCTTCGCTCGAGCCTCGCCCGGGCGATGATGGCCGTGCACGGCTACGGGGAGGAGGTGGAAGCCGCCTTCATCCCGGTTCTGGAACTGGTCCGCAGCGTTGGAACCAGCGCCCAGACGTTCTCGGTGCTCCGCTCCCTGGCGAGCTACTACATGAGCACCATCGACTTCGAGTCTGCGGTGGACGTGGGACACGAGCTCATGACGCTCGCCGAGACGGAGAACTCAGACTCGATCAGGGCGGAGGCTTACTACCTACTGGGATCGGCCATGGCCTTCTCCGGGGACGAGACCGGGATCCCGAACCTCGACAAGGCGATCGCCCTGTACCGGACCGACATGCACACCATGCACCGTCTCCGGGTAGGTCCGAACACCGCCATCACCGCCCGGGTGGCCTGGGGACTCTTGGTGTACGAGCGGGGACATATGGACCAGGCTACGGCGAGGCTCACCGAAGCCCTCGCCATCGCCCGGGAACTGGAGCATCCCTTCACCCTGGCGCATGCCCTCTATCACAACGGCTACCTGTCGTTTCTCCGATCGAGATTCGAAGACACACTGGCACATGCTCATGAACTGGCCCGGGTTTCGGACGAGAACGACTACATCGTCTGGCGGACGCTTGCAACGGTCCTCGAAGGCGCCGCGCTCGTCGGACTCGGCCGTTCCGACGAGGGGCTGGAAATGACCGAGGCCGGCGTCAGCCTCTACCGGGGTCTGACCACCCCGCCGGTGTTCTGGCCGTTCATTCTCGGTCTCCGCGCCCAGGTCCACCTGCTGGCCGGTCAGGGATCCGTCGCCCTCGAGTTGGCCCGTGACGCCCTGGCCGTGGATCCCGAAGCTCCCGAAGGGGCCCAGTTCTGGGTGATCATCGCCGACGTGCTCCGCCACTCGCCTGACGCCGCACCAGCCGACATCGAGGATGCATATCAGCATGCGTTGACCGGAGCGCGACAGATCGGGGCCCGTCTGGTCGAACTCCTGGCATGGACCGGGCTGGTGCAGTTCCGACGCCGGGCAGGCATCTCACCGGACGGATCCGAGGAGCTCTCCCGGCTCTACTCGACCTTCGACGAAGGCCTCGACGAGTCGGCCATGCTCGAAGCGAAGCGGGTTCTCGGCTGAAGCTGTCGATTCCCCCGTCTCCGGATCGACAACAGAGCGAATGGACCGAGTCGCGGTCCACACAGGAGGAGATGAATATGTCGCAGTTTCTGTTGCTCTACACCGGCGGTGCCGGAATGGCGGATGACCCTGCCGAACAGGAGCAGATCATGGCAGAGTGGGGTGCCTGGTACGGCAAGATGGGTGAGGCCGTCACCGACGGTGGCGCCCCGTTCGGTGCGTCCAAGAACCTCACCGACTCGGGGGTCGGCGACGGACCTCTGGGAGACACCCCGGCCACGGGCTACACCGTGATCGAGGCAGATTCTCTCGACGCCGCAGTCGCCGCATGTGACAGGCACCCACATCTCGTCCACGGCGGCCAGGTGCAGGTCTTCGAGTGCATCGACTTGGGCGGTGAGGGCTAGTTCGACACAGTCCAAGACGGGGGTCGACTCCGGTCGGCCCCTTAATCTCCGGCCGATGCAGCATGAACATGAAGTCGAGAAGTGGTCGCCTTTCAGGTCGTGGCTGTATTCGCTGATAAGCCGCTCCCCGAGGAGCAATCTCGAGATCGTCGAATTCGCTGGTGTTGGTGAAGAGACCCGATTCCTCGACATCGGATGCGGCCCGGGCGCCGCCCTGGAACACGCCGCAGCTCGGGGAGCATCGGTGGCCGGGGTCGATCCCAGCCCATCGATGGTCGCCCGCGCCGCCAAGAGAGTTCCGGGGGCCGACGTCAGAGTCGGGTCCGCTGAGGCCCTTCCCTTTCCGGACAACAGTTTCGACGTGGTCATCAACGTTGCGACGTTCCACCATTGGGCAGATCGCCAAGCGGGCCTGATCGAGGCTTTGCGAGTGCTCGTACCCGGCGGACGTCTGCATGTGGTCGAGGGAATGCTCCGCGAGGGCAAGGACGGGCATGGGTTCTCCCGTGCCGAAGCTCAGGTCCTGGCCGCCCGTCTCGTCGAGCTCGGTTACGCCGATCCAGAGATCGACGAATTCCACACCGGCTGGCGACACAACTATCTGGTCGTGACCGGGAAGGCCTAGTTCCCTATACCGGTCTCTGCCTGATCGATCTCGTCCCGGTGATCTCCGCCAAGCTCCGCAGCCCGGAACTCTGACGTGTCGGGCATGGCGAGGTGCAGCGAAGATTCCGTCTGGACCTGGACCTCCAGCCTGGAGGCCGCGAGGTCGAGCAAGTGGCCACCGGTGCCACGGTCCTCGGAGATGAAGTGGAAGTGATAGCCGGGAATGCCGACCGTTTGGGCGTACTCCGGCGCCCAGAAGCCGACCAACGTTCCCTCGACGTCCGCTGCCGAGAACTCGCTCTGGTGCCTGGTCGCCTCGAGCAGACCTTCGCCCGGTCGAGCCGGGCACGCCGCTCTCATCTGAAGTGACTCGAATCTCCCGTCGACCCGAAGTCCTTGGAAGAGGTTGTCGGAAAGACGTCGACTGTCGAGCCCATTCCGCAGAGCATCGAGGGATGTGACCTCGTCGAGTGAGAAGTCAATGTCAGGGGTGAACCACGTGACGGCCGCGAACGGGACCTCGGCATCGTCTGATATCTCGCCGACCACTCCTCCGGCAGTCGCCCGGTAGCAGGTTCCTTCGAGAAGGATCAGCTCCCCGTCGAGACGTTCGAAGGTCCCGATCCCAAAATCGCCGTGCTCCTTGAGGGTTGCCACCGTGACCGCACCGCCGAAGACCCCCTGGGCCAGAGCATTCGACGTCGAGACCTGGAAGAGGGTGTGACCATCGAGCTCGAATGCCTCCCGTAGTGTCTCGTCGAGGACAGCGGAAACTTCGCCGCCGGTTTCACGGCTGCGCCGCTCCAGTTCGTCCCAGACCCGCTCCGACAGTTCGACTTCCACCCGACGTGACACAGCGACGGAGGGTAGGCAGGTCGACGGGCCGTGTCTGTCGTACAGTCCCGCCGGTGGAACCAGTCGACCGGATCGATCGGATGGCAGTTGAGACCGGCTTCTCCGGGGCGATCGGTGTCGACGTCGACGGTCGAACCTGGTCGGCGGCCTACGGCTTCGCCCACCGCGGATTCGAGGCTCCTAACCGGGTCGACACTCAGTTCGCCATCGCCAGCGGTGGCAAGACGTTCACCGCCCTGGCGGTGGTGAGCCTCATCGACGACGGCATCCTGAGCCTGAACACCACCGCCCGATCGGTCCTCGGAGACGACCTCCCCTCGATCGCCGACGATGTGACGGTGAGGCACCTCCTCTCGCACACTTCCGGGATTGGCGACTACATCGACGAGGAGGACGAAAGCCTCTCGATGACCGACTACCTGTTGCGATCGCCGGTGCATCGACTGACGACCACCGAGGCATTCGTCACCGAACTCGATGGCTTTCCCACGAAGTTCCCCGCTGGCGCCCGCTTCTCGTATTGCAACGGTGGATACATTGTGTTGGCACTGATCGCCGAGCGGAAGAGTGGCGTGCCTTATCACGACCTCGTCACCGACCGTGTCCTGGCACCGGGGGGCTTGGAGGACACTGCCTTCCTCCGCTCCGACCGACCATCGGGGAGGATGGCCCTCGGCTACCTGGAGAGGGAGGGGCTCTGGACAAATGTCTTGCATCTGCCGGTTCTCGGCAACGGAGACGGTGGTATCTACACAACCTTGGACGACATGCGGATGTTCTGGGACGCCCTGTATGCCGGCAGAATCGTGTCCCACGACTGGATAGCCGAGATGACCCGGCCGCAGTCGGACGCCGTCGAAGATGACGGCCGCTATGGCTTCGGGTTTTGGCTCGGCGCGGAGAGCCCTGTGGTCAAGCTGGTCGGCGGCGACGCCGGCGTGTCCTTCACAAGCGCACACGACCCGAGGACGGGGACCTCTTGGACGGTCGTCTCCAACACGTCGTACGGAGCCTGGCCTCTGGTGAGTCATCTCACATCGACCCTGGGCGGGTAACGGCCTGTTTGCCCTTTGAAGGGCTGTCCATTCGCCCGGCCGTATACCGTGACCGCCGATCATGACGACGCCTTCAGCCCCGAAGATCCCGGAGACCCGGTACGCCTTGAGCGAGGGAGTCAGCATCGCCTATCAGGTGGTTGGCGAGGGGCCGATCGACCTGGTGATGGTGCCCGGGTTCGGATCCCACCTCGAGCGTGCCTGGGAGCTGCCCCGTCTGGCCCACTACTACCACCGGCTGTCATCCTTCTCGCGTCTGGTGCTGCTCGACAAGAGAGGCACCGGCCTGTCGGACCGGGTTTCTCCGGACCACCTTCCCGGGATCGAGCAGCGGATGCACGACCTCCGGGCAGTGATTGACGACGTCGGGCTGGGGAAGGTGTCCCTCGTGGCCCACTCGGACGGAGGCCCGCTCGCCATTCTCTTCGCCGCCACATTCCCGACCCGGGTGGAGAACCTCGTTCTGATCAACACCTACCCAAAGCGAATCAGCTCACCGGAGTTTCCAGGAGCCCTCAGTCCAGAGTTTTTCGACGGATTCCTCAGAGAAGTGACTGAGAACTGGGGGCAGCCGATTCTGGTCGACTCGGTCGCTCCCGGCTCTGACCCAGATTTCCACCGATGGTGGGCCGCTTCGCTGCGCGCAAGCATGAGCCCGGCGGCGGCCCGTGCCATGGTGGCGATGAATCGGGCGATTGACGTTCGCGAGGCACTCCCAGCCATCCACGTGCCCACTCTGGTAATCCATCGCACCGACGACGGGGTGAATCCACTCGAAGGCGCCAGATACATGGCCGAACACATCGAAGGCGCCCGCCTATTGGAATTACCCGGTGCGGACCACTTCCCTTGGATGGGAGACTCCGAGGCGATCCTTGCCGCGATCGAGGAGTTCACGACCGGGACCAAGTCCGGCGGACCAACCAACCAGGTCCTTGCCTCGCTGCTGTTCACCGACATCGTCGGCTCGACTGAAAAGGCAGCCGAGCTCGGGGACCGGGAGTGGGCGTCGCTCCTGCGGACCCACGACGGGATCGTCGATACGGAGGTTTCACGCCACTCCGGGCGTGAGGTGAAGCACACGGGGGACGGGTCGTTGAGTGTTTTCGAAGGTCCGGCGCGAGCTGCCCGATGTTGGCTCTCGATCGCCCATCGTGTCGGTGAGATCGGAATCACGATTCGCGGCAGTGTGCACACCAGCGAGGTGGATCTGGTCGACGGAGACGTCCGGGGCATCGGTGTCCATATTGCGGCGCGGCTGATGGGTCTTGCCGGACCAGGCGAGCTGATCGTCTCATCGGTGGTCAGAGACCTATCGGTGGGGTCGGGACTCGAGTTCGCCGACAGGGGAAGCCACGAGCTGAAGGGCGTGCCGGGAGAGTGGGCTGTCTTCGGCCTCATGGCTTGAGATCAGCGCCAGTCGACGGTGCTCGCCTCCACAGGAGTCGAGATCCCCTTCAGGCTGAGGCTTCGGGCTTCGGAGACCGGGTACTCCAGTCCCGAAACGGCTGCCAGGGTCGACTCCGACACCAGGATCTCGTCGGCCCCAGCCTCGGCACCGATCCGTGCGGCCACGTGAACCCCTCTGCCGGTGAAGCCCCCGTCAGTGCTGGTGGCGTCGGCGGCGTGTATACCGATTCGGATCGACGGGGCGAATCCGTGCTCCCTCCGATGTGTGCGCAGACTCCTTTGGATGTCGACTGCACAGTCGATCGCGGGTCCCACGTCAGAAAAGGCGACGAAGAAGCCATCGCCAGTGTGGTTGACCACGTTGCCGCCGTGACCAGTGAACTCGGCCTCAAGTGTCCGGTCGTGCCAGCCCAGCAAACTCGCCCACGCTTCGTCTCCGATCAGTCCGATCAGATCCGTCGAGGTGACGATGTCGGTGAACATGAAGGTCATTGTGGCGAGTGTCGCCTCACGTTGAGCGTTGTCCTCGAGCAACTCGTTGACTCTTTGTACTCCGAGCTTCGCACCGAGATCCCGGAACGAGGCCAGGGCCGCATTGAGCTCGAGACGCGCTCCTGTCTCATCACCGGCTGCCCGGCGCGCTTCGGCGAGAGAGGTTCGAGTCATGGCGCTCTCGTACGGGAAGTCGAGATCCCGCCAGCTCCGCCACGCCCGATCGAGATGGTGTAGCGCCTGGTCGACCTGGCCTTCGAACAGTTCCGTCTTTCCCCGGGCCGTGCCCGCTGCGGCGCTCCAGACCCGGTTGTCGTGCTCGGTCGCGATGCGTTCCAGCTCCTCGGTTGCGGCACGTGCTCCCTCGAGGTCGCCGCGAGCCAGATCTATCTCCACTTTGGCCGGCAAGTTGTGCACCAGATGGACGAGGTCGAAGCCGGCGTGATCTTGACCACGGCTGAGGCTCCGTTCCAGGGAACTCGCTGCCTCGGCAGCGTTGCCCCGCGCCAGGTGGAGCAGAGACAGCCCCGGCTGGGGATCCCAGCCGTACTCATATGCCTTGACGAACGCTGCCTCCGCCTCCGCCAGATCACCCATTCGCAGACGGACCTCACCGATCTCGTTGTATGCGCTGCCGAGGATGTCGAGGAGCCGGAAGCGCTCCAACTCCTCACAGGCGGCGCGAGCCTCTTCCTCCGCCTCCGCCCATTTTCCCTGGTAGCGCTTCAGTTCGGCCCGGTGCACCTTGCACGCTCCCGGGTAGCCACTCACGGAACCCTGCTGCATGTGTCTCTCGGCCCGCTCGGTCCACTCCGCGGAACGGCGTAGGTCCGACAAGTCGTGGCACGCAGAAATGGTCAGGCAGTAGACGTCACAAGCGGTCTTCACCCGAAGCTCGCCGGAGGTAGCGGCGGCAGTCGCAGCGTCGAGCAAGGCAAGGCCTTCCTCGACCCTCCCCAGTCTGGTGAGAGCCGTTCCCTTGAAGGAAAGCGCGACGGCCTCCACGTCAGGATCTCGATGGAGGCGCCCTAGCTCGATGGCCTGCTCGAGCTCGCCGATGGCGGCGGCGGCATCACCGTCCGCCAGAAGCGCCTTGGCGCCCTTCATCGTCGCCACCCATGCGTGAACTCCCGACTCGGGAAGGTCTTCGATCAGACGCTCGGCCCGTGCCAGCCACCCCTGGGCAATGGGTGCCTCCCCTGCCCGAAAAGCACGCTCAACTAGCCGTATCGCAATGACTGCAGCACTGTCCGGAGCGCCCTCGTCGACATAGCCGAGATAGGCGCGCTCCAGTGTCTGGGTGGATTCCTCGACTCGGCCGGAGAACCAAGCCGCGTCAGCCAGAAGCACCAGGTCGTCAGGGTCGAAGTCGTCGGAGCCATCGGCGGACTTCAACTCCTGATAGGCCTCCTCCCAGGAGTTGCGGCCATATGCCTCGCGGCCGGCAGTGATCGATTGCATCATGTCCCACCATGGTGAAGAGTTGCCCATGAACATACGCGGCGTGAACCTGATCGACCCACCGGAGGATGTCGCGCTCGCGCCAGATCGAGGGTTCGCACACGTGTAGCGGGCCTGAGCCTGGGCACGAGACGCACCTACCCTGTGGTGACGTGAGAATAGGGAACACCCTCATCCTGGTCGGCGCCGGGCTCCTCATCGTCGGTGCGTTGGTCAAGTTCTTCCCCGGAGCCTTCGCCTGGTTCGGCAACCTGCCCGGGGACATTCGGATCGAAGGCGAGAACTCGCGGGTGTTCATCCCGATCACATCGATGATCGTCGTGAGCATCGTCCTGACACTGGTGGTCAATCTCGTCGCACCCTTCTTCCGGGACCGGTGACGGAGTCGGATTGACTAGCGTCGCTCGACCATGCGCGACAGACGGATCTTCGCCCTCGGCCCCGGCGAGGGCGAGGCCATGTTCGTCCTCGGGGATGTGGTGACTTTCAAGATCACCGCCGAGGTCTCGGAGAACGCCTACTTCCTGACCGAGATCGCCAGCCCTCCCGGTGGTGGCCCTGCGTTCCTGCATACCCATGTCCCCATGGAGACGTTCTGGATCCTGGAAGGCGAGTACGAAGTCTACGGCCAGGACGACAAGGGCGAGAAGTACACGATCGAGGCTCCAGCGGGCTCCACGGTTCACGTCCCGGGCAACGTCCCCCATGGCTTCAAGAACGCCGGAGCCAGTCCGGGTCGTCTGCTGGCTCTCTACGCTCCGGTGGTCCACCAGCACGAGTTCTTCAAGGAGATCGGGGTTCCGATGGCCTCCTCAGAAGCTCCCCCACCATTTGATCAGATGCCGTCGAACGACAGGATCCTCGAGGTTCTCGCAAAACACGAGATGCGACTTCTCGAGAACCTCCCGGAGGGATAGGCCGATCAGTCGACTTCGAACCGGAGACGAATGGAGACCTCGTCACCGACCGTAACGCCCTCCGCACCCCGAACCTGTCTCTTGACCGGGAGCACGAATGTTCCCAGCTTCTTGTCGGGGAAGATCGAGGTGTCCCAGTTGGTGCCGCCGATCGTGGCACCCACCCTGATCGAGCCGAACCCCCCGCGTGAGGGGATGCGCTCGTCGATTTCGTCGGCGATGCCCGCAGGCACCGAAACGAACACCCATGCTGCTTCGGATTTGGACTCCCACAGGTCAGCGGTGAAATCGACCTCGAACGACATCGTGAGCTAACCGTCCAACAAGAAACGGAACACTTCGCGGAGGAACAAGTCGGGATCGGTGTCCATGGCGACGTGCTGCTGGCCGGGGAGCACCACAATCGTTGCGTTGGGGAGCGCTGCTTCAGCCGTCGCTACGGCTGATCGGAAGAGTTCGGGGCTGTCCCCGCCCAGGTACAAGCCAACCGGGATGTCGAGCCCGGCGAACTTCTCAGGTTCGAACACGTACGTGCGGTCGATCGCCATCTCCCTGGGGATCGTCGGCGCCAGCTTGATCCGCTGCTGCCACATCGGAAGCCGACGATATGCATCGAGTTCCTCCTCGGGCATCCGCACCACCTCCCTGAAGAACACCTCCAGAGCCCGCTCGGGCTCACCGGCGTCGAGTAGGCCCTGCATGCGATCTGGCACCCCATCGGCGTACATCGTCACGCCCGTTGGGATCGGGGGCTCGTAGAGCACCATCCGTGCGATCTCGTCGGTCAGCAACGCCGCCTCCATTGCACACAAGGCGCCATAGGAGTGTCCGAGAATTCTGACCGGCTGGCCGATCGCTTCCACCACCGACGCCACATCCTCCGCCTCGCGCATTACGTGATACGAAGGCCCGTCCCCGCTGTCGCCCCGGCCTCTCCGATCCATGTAGAAGACCGAGAATCTCTTTTCCAGCTCGGGGGCGACGCCGGACCAACGGGTGTGGTCGGCCGACGTGCCGTGGACGAGGAGAAGCGCTGGCCCGTGTCCGGAGGTGTGCACACTCAGAACAGTTCCATCGGCTGATCGCACAGAATCCATGACCCCAACGAGGCTATCCAGGTCGCGCACACCGCCCCCGTGATTGCCACGGATGCAGCACCCCCCGGAAATAGCCTGAACAGGTCAAACGCAGTTGTTCCCGCGCCGCGCGGGAGGAGATTGGAGGAGGACATGACTGGTCCACGCACGATCATTGCCGAGATCCTCGGCACGTTCGTCCTGGTGCTCGGTGGTGGCGCGGCGATCCTCGCCGCAGGTGCCAGCGGGGCAGCGACACCGATCATTCCGATCGCGTTCGGGTTCGGTCTGGCCCTGATGGTGGGTCTCTACGCCTTCGGTGAAGTCTCCGGAGGTCACTTCAACCCGGCGGTCTCCCTGGCCATGGTCCTCGACGGGCGCATGTCTCTCGGCGCAATGATCGGCTACTGGATCGCACAGGTGGTCGGAGGTGTCCTCGCCGGGCTCGTCCTGCTGATCGCCTCCAGCCAGGAGGCCGTGGCCAGCACGGCCACCGTGCTCGGAGAGGGGATCGCTCTGTGGGATGGCTTCCTGCTCGAGGCCCTGTTCACCGCGATCTTCCTGATGGTGATCCTCAAGGCGTCGGCGAGCGCATCATCGGCGGCGACGGCATTCCTCGGGATCGGTCTCACCCTGGTCTCGATCCACTTCGCTCTGGTGCCGTTCACCGGAGCCTCGGTGAACCCGGCTCGTTCCCTCGGCTCGGGAATCGTCGGAGGCGTCTGGACCGACCAGTGGATCTACTGGGTCGCCCCACTGGTTGGCGCAGCGATCGGGTGGGTCTTCTACAAGATGGTTTCAACCGAAGACACCACCACCTAGACGGGCCGCCGCGGCGGCATTTCGCTCCGCGCTTTCGCTTGGGAAGCGTGGGCTCAAGGCAGGTAGACCAACCCTGATTTGGTCAGCACCTCGGGGTTGGGGACACCGGTCCTTTGAGCATGCCTGCCGTGGGCATCGTCGCGGCAGCCGATGGCGGCATCCCTGAGTCCATCCAGGTCAGAGCGGCCAGCGGCGTGGCAAACGACGACCCACCCCAAGCGACGACCGGTCCGGGCTCATCGACCCCACTGACACCGATCAGGTCACAGCCTGGAGCGAAGATGTTGGCCCAGTCGAGGGTTGCTGTGACCGGCGTTGCGTCGTCCCAGACCAGAGCCATACCGTTGCCACCGTCCGCGGCCACGCCAACAACATCGGCGTCGGCGGCCGGGAAGAACGGGCCATGATCGGGTGGTTCGTTACCAGCCGCCGCAAAGATCGGCGCTTCAGGGAAGGACGCCTGCCACATGTCGATTGTCGCGGCGAGAGCGATCATCTCACCCAACACCGGTCCGCCCATCTGGATGTCCGAGTCGCACGGATAGGTCCCCCAGGAGAGGCTCAGCGCCGAAGGCTCGACCGCGCCGTCGGTGAGTCGTGGGATCAGGTCGAGGATTGCCTCGTAGGCAGGAATCTCGCTGGTCACGTTTGTTGGGGTGAACGATCCCAACTGACCGTCGGGCCAGCTCTGGAAGTAGAGGTTCTTGTCCATGGCCGGTAATGACGCGAACGCAACTGTGACGTCGGGCGTGACCTGTCGGATCAGACTGGAGATGAAGGTGCCGTGGCTGGCGCCGAGGTCGTGCGGGTCCTGCCCAACGACATGATCGGCATCGACCCCGTCCAATACCCATCCGTAGGAGGTCTCGACCATTGCCGTGTCGACGACAGCGATCAAACGCGAACCGTCAGGTGCGTCGCCCGGCTGCAGCAGGTTCTCGTCCGCAGCTTCGGGATCGTTGCCCGGTTTCACCTGCCAGTGACCGGCCATTGCGATCAGGTGGACTGGTCTTGCCGCTATGCCGTTGGAGCGCAAGTACTCGGACACCATGAGCGCGTTGGGGCTCCCGTCGGCGATGGTGACGATATCCACTCCATCTTCGAGGGCAATGTTCGGATCTGGATCACCATCCAGTTCGGGGTCCTCGACCGGATCGCCGATGTAGCCGTTCTTCGAGATGATTCCGGCATCGGCAAGCAGAGTCACCGCACCATCCCCCTCTCCCTCGGGGACGAACAAGTGATGTGCCGAGAAGAAGCAAGCGTGACCGGGTGTGAACTCGAACTCACTCAGGTCTGACGTCGCTTCGGTGGTGTCAGGCGCCTCGGCGACCGTCGTGTCCGTTGCCGCGGTGGTGTCGGTCGTCTCGCCGTTGCCGCAAGCTGCGGCGAGGACTCCCATGACCGAGAGCAACACAACTGCTCTTCGGTATCTCATTTCCCACTCCCTCTCATCCGTCTTCTAGGTTTCGACAGACGGTGGACCCGTCAGAACAGTAACTGAGGGGTGGGTGGGGTTGGAGGTTTTTTTGAACGAAGTCGAAGCTCGCGAACTTCTCGCTAGAGCCCGCCGCGAGCCCTTGGCAGTGTTCGACTCTGGCGACGAGCTCCTCAGGCGAGCCGGTGACGACGCGAGGATCCGGGCCATCGTCCTACGTGCTTTGACGGTCGCCGGGCTGATAGCGGAGGGGGCTGTGATGTCGGCCGAGTTCGGGGAGAGGTCACTCGCTGCAGCGCGCGACTCCGGTGACTCAGACCTCGTGGTTGAGTCGATCCTGTCCCTCAGTTCCGCCCTCGCTTTCGGCGGTGACAACGGCAGAGCATTCGAATTGCTAGGCGAGGCCCGCGGGATGTCGTCGGGGAACCTCAATGCAGAGGTGATCTTTCAGATCGGAACACTGAAAGCTCGAGCCGGATTCAGCGATGAGGCGCGCGCCCTGTACTCAGAGGCGTTACCGGTCTTCGTCGAGTTCGATGACGACGAATCCATCGCCATGACCTTGCACAACCGGGGCATGATCAATCTGTACGCCGGAGATCTCGACCAGGCCTTGGATGACTTTCTGCGCGCCAGGGAAATCGAAACGAGGCTGGGTATGGGACCGGCCGTTGCGGCCGTAGATCACAACATCGGGTTGGCAACGGCCCTCAAAGGCGACCTTCCGACGGCTTTGGAGATGCTGGACAGATCCGAGGCGAAACATCTCGAGTTCGCCGAGTCGCCCGCCGAGGTTCAGGTGAGCCGAGTCGAAGTCCTTTTGTCCGCGGGGCTGTTTCGGGAGGCGGAGCGGCTGGCCGAGCAACTCGTGCAGGAGTTGGGGAAGGCCGGGCTCGAGGAGGATCGTGCCGAAGCGGTACTGGCGTGGGCGATGGCGGCCAGGCTTGCCGGTGCCTCCTCGAAGGCTGACCAGTTAGCGGCTGAAGCCGGGAGGATGTTCCTCGACCAGGGAAGGGAGGCGTGGGTTCGAAACGCGGAGCAGGTGGGGCTGGGAGCACGGCTCGACAGCTCCGAGGTGACCGCCACAGACGTCGCCAAGGCGCGATCGATCGCAGAAGAGCTCGCCGAGGCGGATCAAGCCGAGGCCGCGTTCAGTGCCCGTCTCACCGCCGGGCTCATCGCCTTGACCTGCGGCGACAAGGATTCCGCCGTCTCGGAGCTACGGGCGATCGCCGCCGAGGACGGCGGTACCGTGCAGAGAAGGCTCAGCTCGGCCTTGGCCGGCTCCCTTGTGCTGGAGATGGAGGGAGATCCGGTCGGCGCCGCCTCACGTGCGCGCCGGGGGATGGAGTTGCTCGACGAGTACCAGGCCGTCCTGGGCGCCAGCGACGTCAGAGCCGGAGTCGAGAAACACGCCGCCCGCCTCGGCGAGCTCGGGCTGAGATTGGCCGCAGCGTCTGGAGACCCGCTCGAACTTCTCGACTGGATGGAGCAGACCCGGTCGCGCTCGATGCAGTTGCGACCGGTCCGGACCGACCAGACGGCGCCCTTTGCAGAGGATCTGACGTCGCTCCGACAGGTCCAAGCTGCGCTGCGCACCGCCGAAGGCAGAGAAGCGATCGAACTCGGCCGCCGCCGGGCAGCACTGGAGACCTCGATTCGCGACAAGAGCCGGTACCGGGATCGGACCGCGAGGTCATCGTTGGTGGCAACCGCTGACGAGATCGTGTCGTCACTGTCGGATACGACCCTCGTCGAGTTCGCCGCCATCGAAGGTCGGCTGTGGCGGGTCACGGCCACATCCGAACGGGTCGAGGCCCATGGTCTCGGCGATGCATCGGAGGTCGTAGCAGAGGTCGGATGGCACCGGTTCGCGTTACGACGACTGGCCCTCGGTCGGGGCGATGTGGGTCAAGCCGAGGAAATGGCCGGGAGGATCGACAGGATGCTCTTCTCAGACGTCGACATCGATCGCCGACGGACTGTCATCGTTCCAACGCCCGCGATGTACGCCTTTGCCTGGTCGTCACTACCCAGTCTCGATGATCGGGAGCTCATCGTGGCGCCGGCTGCCGCTCTCTGGCACTCCCGCACCGAGACGCCGTCGTCTACTGGACCTGCCGCGGTGATCGCGGGTCCCGACCTCTTGCACGCCATCGAGGAAGCGGACGCGGTGGCAGGTGTATACGGGATGAAGCGAGCCGGGGCGGGTGTCACCCCGGTTGCCGAGGCCATGTCGGCGATGGAGGGCTCCGCAGTTGCCCACGCAGTCTGTCACGGCTCGTTCGTGCTGGACAATCCACTGTTCTCGTCGTTGCGCCTAGGCGACGGGGACATGCACGTCTATGACATCGAGCAGTTGACTCGTCCTCCGGGTTTGATGGTCCTTTCCGCTTGTGACTCCGGATTCAGTGCCTCCTATCCCGGTGAGGAACTGCTCGGCCTGACATCGGCCGTCCTCGCAATGGGGACGCGGACAGTCGTCGCCAGTGTCGGCCTGGTCCCCGACACCGAGGAGACCATGGCTGTCATGGTGGCGCTACATCAGCGACTGGTCGATGGCGATTCGGCGGCCGATGCACTGGCCCGGGCGACGGCAGTGGTGGGCGACGACTCGCCGACCGGTTACGTGGCCAGGCGTTCGTTCCTCTGTATCGGAGCTGGCTGAGGAAACGGGAGTAGCCGGAAATGTCGGCGAGCAGGACCCTCCCCTGGGTTCGACCCGGTTGCAACTGCGTCTAAGGCTCGACCCGGACCCAATCCTGGACGGTTCCCGTGGAGGGGAATGTCATCTCCAGGGTGCCATCGCCCGTGACGGTGATGACTCCTTCCACATGAGATGACGCTCCCGACCCTTCCTCCCGGACCAGGTCGTCGAAGGTGTACTCGTTGGGGCCGGTGGCCTCGATGGCGCTCCACTTGACATCGCCGGACTCGAACTGGAACTCGTTGTCGGGGACG
Organism: Acidimicrobiia bacterium; assembly: GCA_035762545.1. Taxonomy (GTDB): domain Bacteria; phylum Actinomycetota; class Acidimicrobiia; order Spongiisociales; family ZC4RG35; genus JANQRA01. Next base: position 101,241 of record DASTOM010000019.1, on the reverse strand, counting down.
GTGACGATGACCGCCTCGGTCCCATCCTCGGACACCTCGACGATCATCCCGGCAAGCGACGCATACGACGAGGTCTCAGCACGTTGCCACTGCCCCACCAGCGAGAACACCTCGGCCGGGGTGGTGGTAGATGCCGGCGAAGTCGTGGTGGTGGCCTGGAAGGTCGTGGATGTGGCCGCCGGCTCCTCCCCACCGCAGGCGGCGAGTACTACGAGCAGAGCGACCAGCACGGCGAGAGGGGGAGAGGTTCGTGACACCATGGCCGGGAATCTAGACCTCAGGTCCCATTGGATCACCCGGCGGGCCGCCCGACCGCCCGACCTCAATCGGCGAGCTGGGCGACCCCGCGGCGCTCCATGTTGCCCCAGGACTTCGTGCTCTCTCCCCCGATCATGGCCCTGATTCTCCAGAAGACGGTCATCTGACGGAAGCCGAGATTCTCGATCAGGGCCATCGTGATGAGTCGGAACGTGTCGACCGGCCTGTTGAAGTATCCGAAGGCCTCATCGAGCATGAGCGCGATGATCGAGTTGAGAAGCCCGAAGGCGAAGGCCAGAACGAGCATGCCGAGTAACGACGTTGTGTTCAAGGCGCCGAGCACGAAGGCGGTCGGTACGACGATCCAACCCAGGAACTCGATGACCGGGGCCAGGTACTCGAAGAGGACCATCCCCGCCCAGGTGACCATGCCAAGCTTCCCGTATCGGGGGTTGAGGGTCATCGATGTGAAGTCGTGAACCGCGGTCATCAGCCCCCGATGCCATCTGATCCTTTGACGCCTGAGGACACGGACCGTGCTCGGAACCTCGGTCCAGATGACCGCTGATGGCTCGTAGGCGATGCGGTAGGGGATGTCGTTGTCGATGTGATATCGGTGGAGTCGCATCGTGAGATCCATGTCCTCGCCCATGTGACCCCGGGAGAAGCCTCCGACAGCGATCACCGCCGAGCGCTTCCAGACGCCGAATGCCCCGGATACCAGCGGAAGACCCTCCATCGCCGACCACGCCGGACGGCTTGCCAGGAAAGTCCGTAGGTACTCGAGAGTCTGCATCCTCGCCACGAAACCCTTGGGGACGGTCGCTGCGACGAGATGGCCGAGACGGACCTTGCTGCCGTTGAGCGGGCGGATGTTGCCACCGACGGCGATCGTCCTCACCCGGTCTTCGATCACCCGTCGCATGGCGGAGATGAGGCAGTTGGCGTCGAGGATCACGTCGGCGTCGGTACAGAGCGCGTAGGGGTATCTGGCAGCGTTGATCCCGGCATTGAGGGCATCGGCCCGGCCGCCGTTCTCCTTGTCGACCACGGTGATCGCCACCGGTCCTCGCCCTCGGTAGATGGCATTCACCGGTGCGGTGGCGATGTCGGGACGGTACGGAACCTGCACACGTTCCAGGCCGAACGCATCTATCAAAGCCTCGAGGGTGCGATCGCTGGAGCCGTCGTTGGTGATGACGATCTCGAACCGCGGATAGTTCACGATCGCCATCGAGCGCACTGCGTCCACGATGCCCTCCGCCTCGTTGTACGCGGGGATGACGATGGAGACAGGTGGCGTCGTCTGACTCGACAACACCTCCCACACCCTCCCGAATCGATTGAGGTGATGACTGCGACGGAGCACCCCCGCCGACATGATGCCGAGGAACAGGAGATAACCCTGCATCAGCACGAAGTAGGCGAGTGTGGCGTATCCGAGCCAGCTGAGGATCTCGAGCGTCATGCCGACAACGCCCTGACGGTTCTCATGTGCCGCAACAGTCGGCGCTCGTCCTCGGTGGCGGACCCTTCCTCGTGGCGCTGACGGGCCCGGGCCAGCCCCCCGACATCCTCGAGCGCTTCGGCCGCGGCGTCCCTTGCGAACATGTCGGGAGAAGTCAGAGCCCGATAGAGAAGCTGGGTTCCGCCAGCCATCCGGGCCAGCGCCGCGGCCGAGTTCCTCCGCACCCACCAGGCTTCGTCTTCGAGAGCCGCCGCGAGCGGATGGGCGGCCGCAGGGTCGCCGATCATGCCGAGGGAGGTGGCCGCCTTGGCCCGGACCCTCCAGTCCTCGGCGTGAAGGGCCTTGAGGAGGGAATCGAGACTGTGACTGCCTCCGACGGAGCCGAGCGCTCCCACGGCCGCGATCTGGACCTCGGGTCTCGTCGACCTCTCCAGGACCTCTGCGAGCTGCGGGCCGACGCTGTGGTCGCCGATCACCGACAGGGTCGTGATCGCCTGAACCACGGCTTGGATGTCGCCCGCGGCATGGTTGACCCGGACATAGACCATCAGCGGCTGGGTCGCCTGGGGACCGAAAGTCGCCAACGAGTCACCAAAGCGCGCCCGGACCCAGGGGTCTTCGGACTCCAGCCGGTCGACGATGCGATCGATTGCGGGCGTGTAGCCGATACGGGCCAGGCCGCGTGCGGCTTGGATCCTCACCTCGGCGACGCGGTCATCCAGATGGTCCATCAACACTCTTGCGGACTGATCGTTTCCCAACTCGGCGAGGGACACAGCTGCTCGCAGCCGCCGAGTCACCAGGAGCTTGTTGCGCAGTCGCTTCGACTGTCGTTCGATCAAGTCATACCGGTTGGCTATGACAGATAGCTTGCGGACCTCGACCCCGGTGAGGGTGTTGCGCAGGTCGATGACCGCGTCGATGAAGGCTTCGTCCTCACCCGCTTCGGGCGGGATCGGATCTACGGCATGCTCGAAGGCGAGATGCTTGCTGAGAACCTGTATGTACCGGTTGCGACGCTCGTCGTGGCGTCGGACCCGACGGCGGTGATAGGTCTTGAGCACGATGAGTGCCACGAACAACAGGACGTCGACCAGGAGCACGACGATGGCGACGGTGACGGCGAGATTGGGGCTCACACGAGATCATCGGCACCCCGGGGGAAACCATTGAGAGATCAGACGAGACGGCTGCGAATTCTCGCGATCAACTCGGGCAGATGGAAGGGCTTTCTCACGAAGTCGGCGGCACCCAACTGGATGCTCTGCACTGCCATGGTCTCGTCAGCGACCGCGGTCAGGATCAGGACGGGAAAGACAACCCCTGCCTCGTGCCATTGTTCGATCACCTCCAGCCCGAGGAGACCGGGCATCATCTGATCCAGGACGGCGAGATCGAACTCACCATCCCTCCCGAGCTCGAAGGCGGTCTGCCCGTCGAACGCGATCTCGACATCGAACCCCTCCTTCTGGAGCGACGTGGCGAGGATCGTGGTGACGACGTTGGAGTCGTCCGCGAGAAGGATGCGCTTTCGAACGGTCATGCCGACGGGTGACACTACCGACCCACTCCGGAGCGAATCGTCCCGCTTCGTCGACGGATCTTCGCGTCCACGGATACACGACCGGGGTGGTATCGATTTGTGGCGTGACCAGGCCGTCAGGGCTAGGTTGCCTGGCCCGTGACCGTGGCCTGCCCCTGATGCGAATTTCAACCCTGCTCGACTACTCCGACGGATTCGCCGGAGCGGTCGACGAGATAGTGGCGCTGGAGAAAGCAGGGCTCGACCACGTCTGGGTGCCTGAGGCATACACGGTCGACGCGGCCACCGCGATGGGCTTCATCGCGGCCCGAACAGAGAAGGTCACTATCGGCTCAGGGATCCTCCCGATCTACACCCGCACCCCGTCGCTGCTGGCGATGACCGCGGCGGGGCTCGACCAGCTCTCCGGGGGTCGGGCCGTCCTCGGTCTCGGAGCGAGCGGACCACAGGTGATCGAGGGGTTCCACGGTGTCCCCTACGACGCACCAGTGGCGCGGATCTCAGAGATCATCGACATCTGCCGTTCGGTGTGGAGGCGGGAGGCGCTGGTCCACGAAGGCGACCTCTATCGCGTCCCCCTTCCACCGGAGGCGGGAACCGGCCTCGGCAAGCCCCTGAAGATCATCGGCAGGATGACCCGAGATCGGATCCCGATCGTCGTCGCCGGACTCGGGCCGAAGTCGGTGGAGCTGACCGCAGCCAAGGCGGACGGTTGGCTGCCGGCCTTCTTCGTCCCGGAACACTCCGGGACGATCTGGGGTCAGGCACTCGCACGGGGCCAGGCCAACCGGGAGGTGGACCTCGGTGAGTTGGAGGTGTACGCCGGTGGTCTGGTCGCCATCGGTGACGGCATGGAGTCTGCCCGAGACCTGGCGCGGCCACAGGTTGCGCTGTACGTCGGTGGCATGGGAGCGAGGGGAAAGAACTTCTACAACGACCTGTTCGTGGCGATGGGCTACGGAAAGGAGGCGGCAGAGGTACAGGACCTCTATCTGTCAGGCCGCAAGGAAGAGGCAGAGGCGGCGATTCCCGATGAGTACCTGGAGTTGGGGAACCTATGCGGCTCCGAGACCTTCGTCGCAGACCGGATCGACGCATACCGGGCCGCCGGCGTCACCACCCTGAACGTCCTTTTCACCGGAAGGACAGCTGAGGAGCGGGTCGCGCAGTGCAGGCTGCTGGCAAGGATGGCCAAGGGATGAGCCGATGAAGGGCCTCGGGCTCGGTGTGCTGGGGGCCACACCCCGGCTACGTTTCCGGCGCCGATGAGTGCACCCGCGTTCTCCCCTGAGCCAGACCCCGACCGCGGGAGAGACCACCTCCTCGACCGTCTCGTGTCCACCGCGGTCCTCGAGGAGGACCGCCCCGAGGTGGTGCGCACCAAGAAGCTCTTCACAGGTGGGGTCTGGGCGTCGCTTCTCACCTCGATCGTCTCGGTGTATCAGATGGTCGTCTTCGACGCTCCGTGGGCCGCGGTCACACTGACGATCCCGATCATCGCAGCGGTGATCTCGCTGACTGCCATGGCGCGCGATCCCAGGACCTTCCCCGCCGTGATGCATTGGATCGCCGCCGGAAGCATGTTGACGACCATGGTGACGATCGTCCTGTTCGGAGGAGTCTTCGAGTCGGCGAACAACACCATCTGGGCCGTCCTCGTCGTCCTCGCCGCGGTGGCGATCTTCGCCGACCGCCGGTCACACTTCTGGCTCGCCGTCTTCATCGTGGGGACCATCACCGCAGCAGCCGTCTCGACTGTGGTCGAACCGTTGTACGAGGCACTTCCCAACCGGGAGTATCTGGCGCTCTTCAACTTGCTCGTCGTGGGCACGTTCGTCTACGTCGTTCTCTACTACTTCGTGAGACAGTCGGGACGTCTCTTCCGCCAGACCGAGACACTCCTGCACAACATCCTGCCAGTGCCCATCGCCGATCGGCTGCGTAGGTCGGAGCGACTGATCGCCGACGAGTACTCGGCGGCATCGATCCTGTTCGCCGACGTGGCCGGTTTCACTCCGCTTGCCGCCGAATTGGAGCCGGTGGAGGTGGTGGAGCTGCTCAACTCGGTGTTCACCGCGTTCGACGACCTGGTGGCCGCGTGCGGATTGGAGAAGATAAAGACGATCGGTGATGCCTACATGGTCGCCGCAGGGGTCCCCGTGCCCCGGGACGACCACGCCACGGCGATATGCGAACTCGCGCTGGGAATGAGAGACCGTGTCGAGAGCGGCGAATTCGCCGGGCGTCACATCGAGATGCGGATCGGGATCGCCTCCGGGCCGGTGATGGCGGGGATCATCGGACGCCAGAAATTCAGCTACGACCTCTGGGGCGACACGGTCAATCTCGCCAGTCGGATGGAGACCAGCGGAGAACCCGGCCGCATCCAGATCACCGCCCGGACCCACGACCTGGTCTCAGACCGGTTCGAGACCGAGGAGCGGGGTCTGGTCGAGGTGAAAGGCCGGGGTCGGGTGCGGACCTGGTTTCTGCTCGGATCGACTCGATCCGTCGAATAAGTCTCCAGACCCCTAATCAATCCGGTCGCGGGTGCCGATGAAAGAACATGCAACGGGTCAGCCATGCTCGTGTTGGGTCAATGATCGGACGCATCGTGGGTCGGGCAACCGTGACCAGGTCGATCGCAGGCGGCATCTTCGCCTGCGCCGCCGAGCGAGTCCACCGCGCCTATTACCACTACCACGTCCGGGAGTGGCGCACAGTGTTCGGTCTCAAGGTCTTCCCCGGCCGGGTGGTCGGCGACTACGTCGAGTGTTTCAGTTGCAACAACACTTACGACCCGCGGGTCGTAGGCTCGACCCACCCGGCCCTCTGGATCGAAGAGACCGCCTGACACTGCAACGCTCCGGGCGGATCTACTCTGCCCGGCAGTGACTCCGTCCCCATCCCGGATCCTCTCCCGGGAGCTGTTACCCGCCTCGATCGCGGTCTTCGCCACCGCCGCTCTCGCTTCGTTCCAGGCCCTCGGTCTGGCTGCCGCCCTACCCGAGATCGCCGGCGACCTGGGAGACATCGAACTGCTCCCTTGGGTGATCACCGTCTATCTCCTGACCTCGAGCCTGTCCACGGTGGTCGCCGGACCTTTCATCGACAGCGTCGGCGTCTCCCGCATGTTCCGGATCGCGGTGATCGTCTTCGCCGCCAGCGGATTTGCGGCCGGGTTCTCGACCTCGATGCCGATGCTGGTGGGGTTGCGCGCGATTCAGGGGATTGGAGGCGGTTTGGTCATCTCTACCGGCACGGCCGCGATCTCTCTCGTATACCCGTCGCACCTGGTCAGCCGGGCGTTCGCTGCCAACGCCACCGTCTGGGGAGTGATGGGTGTGGCCGGCCCCGCGATCGCCGCCGCGATGCTCACCTTCCTCAGCTGGCATTGGGTGCTGTTCATCAACCTGCCTTTGGGGATCCTCGCCCTGATCGCCGGATGGCGGATCTTTCCCGGTCCTTACGGCGACCGCGAAGGTCGCATCGATCTGGTGGGAATCGTGTTGGTCGCTGCCCTGACGGTCACCAGCCTGTTCGCAGTCGACTCACTGTCGCTGGCCTCCCTCTACTGGCTGGGTGGCGCCGCACTCGCCACGGCCCTCTACGTGGTGCACGCCCGCCGCACGCCTCACCCGTTGGTCAGGCTGGAGCACATCGTCCCCCAGCCCTACCGGGGTCTCGCCCTCTCGACGGCCCTGATGCTGATGGGCACGATGGCGATGAGCGACTACATCCCGCTGTTCGTCAGAGCCGGTCGGGGGGCGTCCTCGGCCGTGACCGCATGGTCGGTTTTGCCCCTGACAGTGGGCTGGACCACCGGTGCCACCCTGTCGAGCCGTCTCGGCGACCGCCATTCCGAGTCGTGGGTGATGGTCCTCGGGTTCATGATCAACATCCCGGCTCTCGCCCTGGCATGGGTTGCGGTCGCATTCGACGCGGCCCTGCCGCTGACGTTCTTCGTGTTCTTCGCCGCCGGGGTGGGTGTCGGGATGACCACCAACGCCGCGCTCACCTTGCTTCGCGCCGTCACCGAGTCGTCGCGGATGGGGCGGGTGGGGGCGGCCCATCTCTTCGCCCGCAACCAGGGCTTCACGTTTGGCGCCGCCGTCGGAGGCGCCGTGCTCCTCTTCGTCGTCGCCAACCAACTCGGTGACTTGAGCCTGGTTCGCGAGCTTCTCGCCGGGTCGGAGGCGGCGTCCTCGGAAGCCGCCGCCGCCGTAGAAGACGGGTACGCCACCACGATCGCCGTGGGGCTGGCGCTTTCCTCGCTGGGATGGCTCAGTGCGGCCAGGCTCCGTCGCCACCTAACGGAAGCCCGACTCGCCAAACGGGGTCCCAACGCACAGGGACTGACCACCACCGGCTGATCAGGTTCGTCTCGTCGAGCCGGGTCAGCTTGCGGATTGCGACGCAGAATCCGGCGTGTGAGAGATCTTGCTACTCGGGGTCCACGCTCACTGTCGACGCCCCGTGAACAGCCACGACGACCTCCCCTCGATCGAGGTCATCTTCTGACACCAGCAAGCCGACGATTCGGTCGACCGAAAGCAAGGCGACCCCGACGAGCACGGCACCCGCGGCTGTGATGACGACAACCACACGGAGCAGGAACATCGTCGTGTTCAGGGAGTTGGCTGTTTCGGTCACTGCTGCATCGGCTGCGGCGACGGCCGAGGAATACTGGTCGGTCAGCTCGTCCATCTGCCCCAGTGTCGACGTCAGTTCGCCGAGATCCCCGGCCAGGGCTGCGACTCCGGACGCCATGTCTGCCGAGATGGGACCCAGTTCGGTGAGCACCTCGCTCTGTTCCCTGATCCCCTCCGGAAGCTCGTCGAGCGCGGATTGGATCCGCCGCAACGAATCGGCGAACGGCTCGTCGGGCGAGTAGTCGAGCCCCACGAAGGAGAGGGCGCCCAGGGTCGAATCGATTGCGGTGGCGGCGCCGATAGCCCCTGGTAACGCCTGTCTGATCGCCTCTATGTTGCTCGAGAGCTCCACCTCCAGGAACGAACTCAGATCAACCATCCCTGCCGAGGCCGCGCTGGTGGCCGCTGCGGTGTCGGCAGCTGCGTCGGAAGCGGAGTTGATCGCATCACTGGCGCCATCGGCCAGGGCGCCCGCAAGGGCCACCGTGTCTTCCACGGTGTCCATTGCGATTGCGGTCACCGCCACGGTTGCTCTGAGATCGACAGTGAGCGCCTGGACCCAAAGGAGACCTCCCACCAGGACTGCCGCGCCGATCACGAACATGGCGAAGCCGGCACCGCGGAGGAATCGTCTTCGACTCCCGATCTCGGCTGTCGTGCTGGCAATGACAGGTTCTTCCACCATTCCTTGGATCTACCCCGACCTGGGGCCGGGTCAAACCGTTTCCCCGCTCGTGAGGACGGGTATGTCCCATTCCTATGGAACCTGTGGTGGTGTCGGAGGGTCTGACCAAGTCGTTCACGCCCGACGCCGGCGTATTCGATCTCGACCTGACGATTCCGCAAGGAAAAATCGTGGGGTTCATCGGCCCCAGTGGATCGGGAAAGACGACCACGGTGAGACTGTTCTGCGGGCTGCTGCGACCTGACCGAGGCTCGGTCGAGGTTCTCGGGGGGGAACCAACCGAGTTCGACTCCGACACCAGAGCCCGGCTCGGTTACATGCCTCAGCACGCCATCCTCTACCCCGATCTGACTCTGGCACAGAACCTGCGTTTCGCTGCCTCCCTCTACGGATTGGGCAGAGGTGTGCGGAGTCGCTTGGACGACCTCACCGACTTCCTCGACCTCGGCGATGCGATGGACCGACGCCCGCCGCAAGCCTCCGGTGGCGAACAGAGACGGCTCATGCTCGCCGCGACCCTGGCCCACGCTCCCGAGCTGATGTTCCTGGACGAACCCACTGCGGGGATCGACCCTGTGTTGCGACGCCGTATCTGGGACCGACTCCACGAGATCTCGGAAGCGGGAGCGACGCTCATAGTCACCACGCAGTACGTGGGCGAAGCCGCCGACTGTGACTATGTGGCAGTCCTCGCCGATGGTCGCATGCTCCTATTCGAGACTCCTGAGGGCTTGCGTCGCGCCGCCTACGACGGAGAGTTGGTCGACATCGTCTTCGGCTCACCTGTGCCCTCGGACACTCTCGATTCGTTGAATCGGGCGATCGGCGGCCAGACGCTGGAACGCATCGACTCGAGGACCGTGAGGCTGGTGGTCGACGACGCCGGCACCGCCGGACCCGCCATCGCCCGCTGGGGCGAGGAGCAAGGTGTGACCATCGACGAAAGCGAGGCTTACGTCCCCAGCTTCGACGACGTGTTCGTCAAGGTCGTCGAGAGACACGAAGACGAGTCCCAGGACGAAACCGAAACGGCCCCAGACGTCGCCTCCGCGAGAACCAATGGCCGCTGATCAGGGTCTGAGGGCCAGCGTCGCGAGAACATCGGGGTTCTTAGCCCGCGAGTTGCGTGGCGTGTTCCGACAACCCCGGCTCATCCTGACGCTCATCCTCGCACCATTCGCCATCCTCCTCATTTTCGGACTCGGCTATCGGACCGACCCACCGCCGTTTCGAACTTTGTTGGTCTTGCCATCGGATAACGCCGGCTTCGCCGTCGAAGAAGAGGACTTCGACGAGGCATTCGGGGACGCAATCGATCTGGTGGGGACCACCACGGACGTCACGGACGCAAGAGCGCAACTCCGAGGCGGTGACGTCGACATTCTCATCATCGGTCCGGGGGATGCCATCACGTCCATCGAGGAGGGAGAACGGGCCGAGTTCTTGGTCGTGCACTCAGAGGCCGACCCGGTGATAAGGAGCTCGATCACCTTGCTCGCCCGGCTCTCGGTCGACGAGCTGAATCGCCTCGTCCTCACGGAGGTGGTCGCCACAGGGCAGTCGCAGGCAGAGGAGGCAGATGTGACCATCGACACCCTCCGCGACAGCACTACCTCGCTGGTTTCTGCACTGGAGAGCGAAGACGCCGCGGCTGCCGACGAGGCGCGAGACACCATCCTCGACTCACTCAATCGCCTCGAGACGGAGACCATCGCGTCCGGTGCCCTCTTGGAGGCGGTGGGTGAAGCCCTGGGCACGGAACAGGCCGATCTCTTCGCCGACCTCCGCACCCAACTGGAAGCAACCTCCGGTGACTCGGCAATCGATTCGGCACGCCAGTTCGAGGAAGACCTGGCCACTCTCGAAGACGCCCTGGACCGATTGCTGGCCATTGACCCCGATCTGCTGGTGCGGCCGTTCGGGGTCACCGTCGAAGACATCTCGACATTGCCGGACTCCCCGGCGCTCTACTACGCCCCCGGCGCCCTGATCATCCTCGTCCAACACCTGGCGATCACCTTCGCCTCGCTCTCGCTGGTCCGTGAACGCCAACTCGGTCTCACGGAGTTGTTCCGGGTGTCTCCTTTGAAGCCGACGGAGATACTTGTCGGGAAGTTCATCGCCTTCGTCGTGATCGCGGGGACAGTGGCAGCTGTCCTGACCGGCGCAATGCTGGCGTTCGGCCTCGCGATTCGGGGCGACCCCGTCTTTTTCGTGCTCACCCTGGTATTGGTGATCTCGGCTTCCGTCGGACTGGGCTTCGTACTCTCAGCGGTGTCGAAAACTGACACCCAGGCTGTCCAATACACGATGATCGTGCTGCTGGCGTCCATCTTCTTCACCGGGTTCATGATCCCTCTGGGTCAACTAGTTCCTGCGGTGAGGGTCGTCTCCTATCTGATCCCCGGTACCTACGGGATCGAAGCACTAGAGGACATCATGTTCGGTGGACTCACCCCCAACCGGCTGGTGATCGCCGGGTTGACCCTCTACGCCTTGGTCTTGTTGGTTGTGTCTTGGTTCGTGATGCGTCGTCATGTCCGCACCACCGACACCTAGCTCCCCGTTTCCCCAACCCCGCCGTTGGGTAACGAATTAGAGGACATTCTCCACTTAGCCCCCGAGTCCGGGGGAGGAAAGAGACACCATGAAACGTATCGTCACACTCCTGTTGATAGGGGTATTCGCACTAGCTGCCTGTTCCGGCGACGGCCTCGACGAGGTCGCCAACGACATCGAGGATGCCACGGATGCCTCGGTATCCGACGAAGTCGAACAGGACGCCCTCGCTCTTGCTGCAGACGTCGAAGAGCAAATGGACACCCTCACCGCAGAGATCCAGGCCTCCGGCGCAGCAGAGGAGCTCCAGAGCGCCTGGGGAGAGATGCAGACCGCAGTGACAGCTTCGATCGCATCGATGCAGGCCGACGGAACCATGTCGGTGGAAGGGATCGAGGATGCCCTCAATGACTTCCAGGCTGAGATCGATGCAGCCGGAGACGACATCGCCCCCGAGTTGAGGACAGCTTGGGAGTCCCTGAAGTCGAGCATCCAGGATCTGATCAGCTGATCCCGCGCCATACGACTGGGCCGTCTCCGCTGGGACGGCCCAGTCCGCGGCGTCCCCGCCCGCGCCGAGACAATCAGGCCCGTCCCAGCAGCTTGTAGGTCGGAATTGCCTCTCCGATTCCCTTCACCGAGACCGGACGAGGCCCGTCGAACAGGAATGTGGTCCCGAGGGATCGGAACACCGACTCGGTCACCTGGATCTCGCCGGCGGTGCCGGTCGTTTCCATCCGCGATGCCGTGTTGACCGTCCTCCCCCAGAGGTCGTAACCGAACTTTCTCTTGCCGATCACACCGGCCACGACGGATCCCGTGTCGATCCCGACCCGCATCTCGAGGCGACCGAATCCCGGAACGACGTAGTCGTCGAACATCCCCATCGCATCGAGGGCCATGTCGGCGATGGCAGCGGTGTGGTCGGGGCGTGGCCTGGGTAGCCCTCCTACCACCATGTATGCGTCGCCGATGGTCTTGATCTTCTCGAGTCGGTATCGGTCGGCCAATCCGTCCAATTTGCTGAACACGTCGTTTAGCACCTCCACCACCGAAGCTGCCGGGAGGATCTCCGCCATCCGGGTCGACCCCACCAGATCGATGAACATGACGGTCACGTCATCGACACGGTCAGCGATCTCGGTCTCCCCGCTGCGGAGACGGTCGGCGATCTCCCCGGGCAGGATGTTGAGGAGGAGTTGCTCGGACCGCTCATTGGCAACCTGCAACGCCTCCTCGGCACGATGGGCAAGGAGGCGTTGGTATGCGACCACACCGACCGCGAAGAGGATCATCAGGACAAACTGACGGATGGGTGAAACCACGCCGACGACTCGTGCCGTGTCCGGCCTCGGCGGAGCGATCACTGCGAGAACCACATAGCCGATTACCGAGACCGCTACGAAGAACCAGCGGGTGAAACGGTCCTCGATTCGGGTCAGGATCACAGCACCGACCGCGATCACGAGGAAAAGCGGAGCAGGCCCCTCCTCGAACCCTACGAAGAAGCTCAGTACGAAGATCTGGGTCGTGCCGGTGGCCAGGGCGATCCAGACGGCCAGGTCCACCCGACCCAACGCATTCGCCCTGAGGCCGATGACATACACGACGACGAACGTCGCATTCATCGCCCATCCCTCCCCGGCCGACGCCGGGTTGATCCACACCGTGTAGAGGATCGTGGTCAGGATGGTGACGATGACCGCCGCGAGAGTGGCGACGTTGACCATTCGGATCCGTCTCGCCGCGGGTTCTCCGAGGTCTTCAGTGACTCCCATCGTGACGAGGCTGCGAACCGGATGCACCCGCCGAAGCTACCCGGTAGCCGATCATCTTCAGCGGGTGTCTCCAGTCTGTGACGTTCGCCTCTAGCCAGCCAACCAGGGTCTTCCCATGATGGGGGAACGCGGGGAAGAAAGGAGATTTCCCATGAGCGAAACCGCCATGGCCGAGGTCACCATGCCTGACGACCGACCGCCGAACTGGGCAAACTCACTGATGAAGTGGGCGCTCACCAAGCCGATCTTGGAGACGACGATCGGCACCGGCGTCGGACTACTCACGTTCGAGGGTCGTCGGTCGGCCAAGAACTACACCATCCCGGTCAGCTACCACCGTGACGGGAACACCGTGACGATCGTGACCAAGATGCTGCGGAAGTGGTGGCACAACTTCGAGACTCCGACCGAGGTCGGGATGAGGCTCGCCGGTGAGAACTTCACCGGGAAGGCGGCGATCATCAGCGATTTCGACGAGAAGTTGGACTTCATGACCGACTACCTGGCCAACCGTCCCGTCGACGCCAAGGCCTACGGCCTGCTCAAGGAGGAGCGGTCCCGGGAGTCTGTTGCGAGAATCATCCCGCAGATCGTGGTGATCCGTATCGAACTCGACAGCTGAAACCAGGATCTGGCTCGAGTCGGCCTACACCTGGCCGAGTTGACCGATCACGTGGAAGATCGAGTGTTCTGGCTCGACCCCACACGCGGCGAACACACCGAGCGCAGGGTGCGACTCTCGGTCGGACAGGGCCTGGTTGTGGGACTCGATGGAATCCCAGATGGAGACCATCTGAAGAACCTCATCGGATTTGGACAGCGAACATTCCATGAGGCCCTGTGGGCGCTCTCCCACGACCATGTCCGACCACGCGCTGTAGATGTAATCGGCATCCGGGTCATCGACAGATGCTGACGCAATCGAGAGAATCACTGTTCGCCTCCTCTTGGCCGACAGGCTGGCCATTGTCTACACCGATGTCGGGGCGAACGCAACGGGATCTTCGCCCACAGCACCGCACCGGTAATCTCGGCCGATGGAAAAGACCCTTCCTCGTCAGGCCTATGTCGACGTCGACTGGTTCGAACAGGAACAGGACGCAGTCTTCGGCCGACAGTGGTTCTGTGTCGGTCGCACCGAGGAGATCCCCTCCCCGGGCGATCACCTGGTGACCGACGTCGCCGGCGAGAGCGTCATCGTCACCCGCACCCGTGACGGTGCCCTCTCCGGATACATCAACCTGTGTCGACACCGGGGCTCGCTGCTGTCCGATGCGCCGGGGAAGCCAGCTCAGGAAGAAATCGGGCCCACCGGGACGTTCAAGGGCTCGATCCAGTGCGCCTACCACGCCTGGACCTACTCCTTCGACGGGAGACTGCGTGCAGCCCCGTTCCTCGACGAGTCCGACGGGCTGCGTAAGGAGGACCTACCTCTCCACGCCGTTGTGGTGGAGGTGTGGGGCGGGTTCGTCTGGGTCCATCTCGACCCGGAGGCGGCGGCGCCACTGTCCGAGCAGTTCCAGGAAGGAGAGGAGTATCTGGCCAACTACCCGCTGTCTGACCTGAGGGTGGCGGTGAGGATCGTCTATCCGATCGCAGCCAACTGGAAGGCCATCGTCGAGAACTACAACGAGTGCTACCACTGCGGTCCGGTCCATCCCGAGCTGGTCGAACTGGTGCCCGCCTTCAAACAACGCGGCGGGTCCGAGCTCGACTGGGACAACGGCATCCCGCACCGCGAGGGTGCATGGACATTCACCACGACGGGGACTACCAATCGCGCTCCCTTTCCTGGCCTCACCCCCGAGGAGGCGGAACGGCACAAAGGCCTGTTGATCTACCCGAACCTGATGCTGAGCGTCTCGGCTGATCACATCGCTGCGTTCACGGTGTGGCCGCACGGTGCGGGCTCGACCACCGTGGTGTGTGACTTCCTCTTCCACATGGACGAGATCGTGAAACCCGACTTCGACCCGTCCGACGCCGTGAACTTCTGGGACATGGTCAACCGTCAGGACTGGAAGGTCTGTGAGAACGTGCAGCGGGGGATGGGGTCGAAACGGTTCGAGACCGGGTTCTACGCGCCGATGGAGGACTATTCGAAGGACATCCGCCGCTACCTGCAAAGCCTGATGTGACCGACTTCGATCTCGTGGTCCTCGGCATGGGCGGGATCGGTAGCGGGGCGGCGTACTGGGCATCGCGGCGTCTCGGCTCCGGTGTCGCCGGCCTCGAGCAGTACGAGTTCGGTCATGCACGTGGCGGGTCGGAGGACCACAGCCGGATCATCCGCCTCTCCTATCACACACCCGGATACGTCGAGCTGGCGAAGGACGCCTACCAGGCATGGGAGACCCTCGAGACGGAGTCGAGAGAGCAGGTGGTGCTCCGCACCGGCGGACTCGACCTGGCACCCGAGGACGCCACCATCGGTCTTGACGATTACCGCACCGCGATGAGCGCGGTCGGAGTCGGGTTCGAGGAGTTGGACGCCGCAGAGGTGATGAGTCGCTGGCCGCAGTGGCGCCTGCCCGAGTCGGTGACCGCCCTCTATCAGGAGGAATCCGGCATCGCCATGGCCTCGAAGGCAAATGCGGCACACCGACGGATGGCCGCCGAGAACGGCGCTGTCCTGATGCAGACCGACGCGGTCGCTTCGTTAGTGGAGTCCGGCGGAGAGGTGATCATCGAGACCGGCAACGGGCGAGTGACCGCAGCCAAAGCGGTGATCGCCGCCGGGGCGTGGACCAACCACCTCACTTCCGGGCTCGGCGTCACTTTCCCCCTCGAGGTCACCCAGGAACAGGTGGTCTACCTCGACCCCCGAACCCCTGAGGCATTCAGGCCTGAGGTATTTCCGGTCTGGATCTGGATGACCGAGCCCTCCTTCTACGGGTTCCCTGTGTTTGGCGAGCCGGCAGTCAAGGTGGCCTGGGATCGCTGCGAGGTCGTCACCACCCCGGAGACCCGCAGCTTCGATCCCCGCGACGACGTCATCGAGGCGGTGAACGGGTTCGTGTCGATTCACCTCCCCGGAGCCGCTGGTGACGTGCACCTCTCCAAGACCTGTCTATACACACTGACTCCGGACCGGGACTTCATCGTCGACCGTCTCCCCGGCACCGAGAGTGTCTTCGTGGTCGTCGGCGCCGGCCACGCCTTCAAGTTCGCCTCACTGCTGGGCCGAATCGTGGTCGACCTCGCCCTCGAAGGTGAGACCGGCTTCGACATCTCCCCCTTCTCGGCCACACGGGCCATCCTCACCGAGAAGGACCCGCGCCGCAGCTACATGGTCTGACCTCTCGGCTCGACCTCTTCCGAGTCGTCGTCGGGGTCGTGGTTCACTGGCGGATGACGGGAGACCGGCTGCATTTCGGTCGTCGAAGGGAACGACTGGTCCCATCCGGAGCGGTCCACCACCCTCTGTTTCACGACCTCCCAGGGACTCGCCTCCGAGGCGGGAACGTCCCTGAGCAGTTCGGGCACGAGACGCGCCCAACCGACGGCGCGCAACGCGAACACCATCACCAAACCGGTGAAAGCAACGATGCCCACCGCCGACAGGAGTACCACGGGACGTGGCAGGTCGAGGGCGAAGAACGTTCGGAAGGCGGGTACCACCATCGCCAGGACGAGGAGACCCGACATGGCTGCGATGAGCCCCTTCTTCCAGGGCACGAGCGGGCGGCTGACGATCCCCAGGGCCATGAGCCCTACCGCCGCCAGGATCAGCGTGGCCGTGGTTCGGGACTCGGCCACCGTCGAGCCCTCCATGTCGGCGAGCCAGTATCCGGCGAAGGTGGCGAGGGTGGCCAGGATCCCGGTGGGAATGGCGAACTTGAGGACCCGACCAAGGAAGCCGGGACGAGCCCGGCGCCGCGACGGGGCGAGTGCGAGGAAGAACGAGGGGATGCCGACCGTGAGACTTCCCACCAGGGTGAGATGCCGGGCCAGAAACGGGAACGGAAGTGAGGAGATCACGATCGCCAGGGACAGCCCGACCGCGTAGACGGTGCTGGTGATGAACAGGTTCGCCACCCGCTCGACGTTCGACGTGACCCTCCGGCCTTCACCGACGATCTCGGGGAGAGTGGCGAACTGCCCGTCGATCAACACCAACTGAGCTACTGCTCTCGAGGCGGGAGCGCCACTGCCGATGGCGATGCCGATGTCGGACTCCTTCAACGCCAGCACGTCGTTGACACCATCCCCGGTCATGGCGACGGTGTGACCGCGGCTCTGGAGGGCGCGGACCATCGCCTGCTTCTGTTGGGGTGACACCCGGCCGAAGACGGTGACGGACTCCATCATGTCGGCCAACTCTTCCCCTTCCGGGGGCAAGAATCGGGCGTCGATCGCGGAGTCCGCGTCCGGGACACCGACCTTGGCGGCGATGGCAGCCACGGTGTCGGGATGGTCCCCCGAGATCACCTTCACCCGTACTCCCTGCTCGGCGAAATAGCGGAGGGTGTCCTCGGCGTCTTCCCTGATGTGGTCGGACAGGACCACGACGGCGGCGGGTTCCAGGTTCGACGGCAGCCTCCCGCCTTCGAATCCCTGGTCCGACCGCGCCACCAACAGTGCCCTGCTCCCCTCCCCCGACACCTCGCTCACCACCTGCCTGGTCTTCTCATCGGTGGGGGCGACCACGTCGGGAGCACCGATCACCCAGGTGTCGTCTCCGTAGAATGTGACGCCGCTCCATTTCCGGGCCGAGGAGAAGGGGATTGTTGCCTGGATGCCCCAGTCGGGCGGATCGGGGAAGGCGGCGGCGATCGCCTGCATCGTGTTGTTGGGGTGTTCCTCCGCGGCGGCGATCGCGGCGAGGGCAGGAATCGGATCGTGATCGGTCAGGGTCAGCACTTCTTCGACAGCCAGCCGCCCCGCGGTGAGTGTGCCGGTCTTGTCGAAACAGACCGTGTCGACCCGGGCGAGACCTTCGATGGCCGGCAGCTCCTGCACCAGGACGTTACGGCGTCCCAGCCTGATGACTCCCAGCGCGAAGGCGATCGAGGCGAGAAGCACGAGCCCCTGGGGAACCATCGCCACGCCGGCGGCGACGGCTCCGCCGAGGCCTTCGATGACGTCGCTGCCGCCCTGGACGATGCTCCACACGAGCAGCGCACCCATCGGTACGACGATCCAGCTGACGATGCCGAGGATCCGGTCGATGCCCTCCCTCAGCTCCGACCGCACCAGCGTGAAGCGTTTCGCGGCTTGGGCCAGACGGGCCGCGTACGCCTCCCCGCCGACCTTGGTCGCCCGGTACCGACCGGAGCCGGCGGCGACGAAGCTCCCGGACAGACATTCGTCGTCGATCTGTTTGTGAACCGGGTCGGCCTCGCCTGTGAGGAGGGACTCGTCGATCTCCAGCCCAGAAGAGCTGACCACCACGCCGTCGACGACGAGCTGGTCTCCGGGTCGGAGATCGATCAAGTCGTCGACGACGACCTTGTCAACGGGTTGTTCGGTCATCCGACCGGACCTGACGACGCTCACCTTGGGTGCAGCGACCAGCTCCAACCGGTCGAGGGTCCGCTTCGCCCGCAGCTCCTGGACGATGCCTATCGCCGAGTTGGTGATGAGGACGATCCCGAAGAGGGCGTCGCGTGGTTGCTGGAGCACGATGAGGGTGACGAGGAGGAGGGCGCCGAGAAGGATGTTGAACCGAGTGACTACGTTGGCCCGGACGATCTCGGCGGTGGTGCGGCTCGGTCGGGCGGGCACCTCGTTGGTCAGTCCCGCCGTAACCCTTTGCCGCACCTCAGCGTCGTTGAGCCCCGTTTCGGCCCAAACTGCCTCAGTACTGGTCACGTCGGCCAGCATACGGCCGGTTCGATGCGGGACGGAATGTGCTCGTAGGTCGCGGTCGGACGATTATCAGCGAAGCAATGAGCGCAAACCAGATGATGCGAGCCGCGGTCTATCGAGGGGTGAGGGACATCACCATCGAGGATCTCCCCATCCCCACCCCAGGACCGGGTGAGATCCTCATCAGGATCGGGGCGGTGGGCATCTGCGGGACCGACGCTCACGAGTATGAGTCAGGCCCCCAGATGTTCCCCCTGACGCCGTTCACCCCCGGCCACGAGTTCGCCGGCCACATCGTCGAACTGGGTCCTGGAGTAGCCGGCTTCGCAGTGGGTGACCTCGTCGCCACCGGCGCCGGAGTCTCCTGTGGCGAATGCTTCTGGTGCCGGTCGGGCAAGACGAACCTCTGCAAGAGCTACCAGACGCTCGGACTGCAACTTCAAGGTGGGTTGGCTCAGTTCGCCCTGGCCCCGGCCAACACCTGCCTCGAGGTGGGATCACTGGGGTTGACCCTCGACTCAGCCGCCCTGGCCCAACCCATGTCGATCGCAGTTCACTCGATGAAACGGGGCCGCCCTGACCTCAACCAGCCGGCCATGGTCATAGGAGCGGGTGGAATCGGAACGTTCCTGATTCACGCCCTGGCCCAACACGACGTGACGACCCTCGTCGTCGAGCTCGATCCGATGCGCCGCGAAGTCGCCATGTCTCTGGGTGCCGCCGGCGCGGTGATGCCGGACGACACCAACGACGGTCTCGGCGACCTGGGGGGTGACGGCGTCCCTTCGGTCATCTACGAGGTGACCGGCACTCCGGCCGGTCTCGACCACGCCCTGTCACACACCGCACCCGGGACCCGGGTTGTGGTGATCGGGCTCCAGGACGGCGAACACCCGATTCGGTTCCGGGAGCTGGCTCTGCGTGAGATCGAGCTGATCGGGACCAACGCCCACGTCTTCGGAGCCGACTTCGCGGAAGCGGCCCGCCTGCTTTCAGCCAGGAGCGGCAGCTGGTCCGATGTGGCTCCGGTGGCATTCCCTCTCGACGATCTCGTCGAGCACGGACTGAAGCCGCTGATCGAGGGCTCGGCCAGCCGGATCAAGACCCTCATCGATCCCTGGGCATCTGCGGTGCGGGACACGACATGAGAGGCTCGTTCCAGAGGTCGGCGCTGCTCGCGGTGTCTCTCGAGGACGTCTGGGCCGGTCTTCACGACGTCGATCGTCTTGCCTCGTACTCGACTCACCTGGGACCGGTAGAGAACATCGATCCAGGGGAGCGATGGAAGACCTCACTCCAGGATCGGGTCGGGCTGGTCAAACTGTCGGCACCGATGGAGGTGGCGATCGTCGAAGAGACTCACGGCGAGAGGATCTCGATTCACGCCACGGGTCGCGACAAGGGGCCGGGGACGCGGCTGGTGGTCGAGGCCACGGTCCGGCTGACCGAGTCCGGCCCCGATACGGAGCTCGACCTGGAGGGGACCTACGAGCTGACAGGCCGGGCGACCCGACTGGGGGCGGCAGTAGCCCGTCGCCAGGCAGAGTCGATGGTCGAGGAGTTCTGGGCGAACCTCACGACCGACCTGGTCCAGTGAGGGCGGCCGCGATCAGCTCGCGTGCCTCGTCCGCGTCGATCCCATCGACGTGAACACGTTTCCTACGGCCGGTGGCGCCTCCCACGAGAGAAACCGTCCCCCTTGGCACGTCCAGTAGTTCGGCGATCAACACAACTGTTGCCTCGTTGGCTCTGCCCGACTCCGGTGTGGCGGTGACCGTGATCTTGAGACGTTCGCCGTAAATCCCCCGAAGCCCGGTTTGGCGGGCGTTGGGGTGGACGTGGAGGTCGATGTAGACCCCGTCCTTGCCGGCGATGATCACGCTTGGAGACTACGACCTGAGTAGAGAGGGGCTTGGGACCCATCAAGCAGCACCGTCGACAGTCCGATGAATGACGAATGCTTTGGATACGCGGCTATTGGGTGGACGGTCCTGTGGATGCAAGCCACGAGTTGATGGAATATGAACTCGGGCGTCGTGCCATGAACGACCTGCTCCATCAAGACCAAGTTCTGTTCGACGTCTTCATCTAGCTCCGACGGCGGATTTCATCCGCTCACCGGACCCCGGTCAGAGCCTCAGGGTGTGACCATGAGTTCGCCGCCGGTTACTCCCTGGATCTTCTCACACGAGTTCTGGTTGGATGGGCAGCTGATGATCCAGTTCGTGCCGACGACCAGAGCCAGAGGGCCATCGGCCTCGGCTTGCAATGCAGCGGCGCTTGCTAGGACGTCTGCTGGCTCGAAGATGACCATCGTGACGTTGCTTCTGCAGTCCGCTTGCTGCAGGGCGCCCTCTATGACAGGCGGGTCGTAGATCTTCAATGGCACATTGCAGAGGATGAACGCGGACTGGACGTCTGTTCGCATGTCCTCGACGGTTTGGTACGTGCCCTCGGCTGGTGCCTCGCCGGGTGACGGCGCGGGCGCCGCCCCGGACGACCCTGGGGCACCGCAGGCAGCGACCGCCAGGGCGAGTATTGCTATCCCTGCTCTGCCCTTCATGGGGACACCCTATCCCCCAAGTCGAGGTTTTGGGTGCTGCAAGACCAGGATTTGTCGGCGATTCGCCACACGGGTCACTCGATGGCGGTCCAAATGACACGGCCGAGCCGCCAACCACCACAGCCACACGTCCGGTCAGAGCTGGGCGAGGAGTGCCTCCACCCGGTGCAGGCCCTCGGTTTCGTCTGACCGATCCACGAACGTCCGGGCGCGCTCCAGGAGGACCTGGGCTGGTGTCGACTCGCCTCGAGCCATGTGGAGCTTTGCTTCCTCGATGTCGCAGATGTTGGCGATGACCTCCATCCCCGCGGCTCGGGCATCCGCGCGCAGGGCCGACAGCGCCGGTCCTGCGTTTCTGCTGGCACGACGCACGGACATCAGCCGTGGATTGCGGGCTAGAGCTTTGAGGTCGGCCCTGACCTCCCCGGTCGAGATGCGCGCCAGGGTTACGGTCTTGATCGTCCTCCCGAAGAACCACTCCCAGAGACGTGATGTACGCTCCGAAGTCTCGATGGTCTGTTCGAGGAGCACTACTCCCCCGGCAATGTCGCCATCGCCCATCTTCACCAGAGCCTCGCCCAGGTCCACGAACAGGGGCGTCGGCAACTGGACGCCGGCTGCCTGTGCAGAGCGCAGGTATCCGGCCGTGCGACGGGCCAGGTCGACGTCGCCGCTCAGTGACGCCGCCGCCACGACCGTGAGCCGGGAGGTGTCTCTGTACATGGGATCTTTGGCAATCTCGCTCGCCTGAATCCCCAGCTCGATGCCTCTTTGGTAGTTGCCCAGCCCGACGTGCATCATGGCCAGCGCCTGGTGTCCGAAGGCGACGCAGCGGTTGTTACCGACCCTCCGACCGAACTCGATCACGTCATCGCAGATGCCCTGGATGGCTTCGACCTGTCCCGAGAAGGCCAGGGCAAACACGGCGACGCATCGAGATTTGAAGAAGGGGTAGGGGTCGGTCTCCCGGTTGGCGATGACCCAGTCCGTGACGGACTCTGCGGCTTCGATCGCCTCGAGCGGTCTACCCGTCACGAACTTCCCCCACACCTGCCAGGTTCGGGCATATGCGTATCCCGTGGCGTCGCCGATCCGCTCGGCGATCACGATCGCCTCGTCGAGATGAGCCATGTTGTGCGTCTGGTCGAGTTTGAAGCCGGCAGCGTGTCCCCGCCACACCAACCACCACATCCGAATCTGGTCGTCGTCGAGCCGATCGACCGCGTCCTGATGTCTGTCGAGCAGTTCGTCGAGATCCAACAACCTCGCTCGGTAGTAGAAGAGCAACGCCCAGTCGAGGATCAGCTCGGTCATTGACCGGTCATGCTCCGGGCCGGGCCCTGCGGCAACGAGGGTCGAGTAGGCGTTCTCGAAATGCGACTGGGCCTCGACGAGTGCGTAGCGGTCCATCGCCTTGGTCCCGGCCGCACGCAGGTAATGCACCGCCCTGTCGGCGATTCCCGCCTGCGCATAGTGAAAGGCAAGGGTCTCGGTGACTTCGTTGAGACGGTCGGCGAACTGTTCCTCGATCGCTGTGGCCGCCCTGGCGTGAAGCTCCTTTCGCTCCTTCTTGAGCAGACCCTCGTAGGCGACATCCTGAGTGAGGGCGTGCTTGAAGAAATACTCGAGGTCCGGGTCCGAGCGCTCCCTGATCAGATCGGCGTGCTCGAGATCGGCCAGACTCGGGTCGAGAGTCGCCGTCACGGTCGCCACCCTTCGTATCACCTCGTATAGGAATTGGCGCCCGACGACGGATGCCTCACGGAGGACCCGCCGGCGGTCGCTGTCGAGACGATCGATACGGGCAGCGATGACCCCGCGAACGGATGTCGGCAATCCGACCCCGTCCAACGGAGCGGAGATGGCCCACCCGGAACCGTCTCTCACCAACGTCTCCGTCTCGATCAGGGAGTTGATGATCTCCTCGACGAAGAACGGATTGCCGTCGGTCCGGTCGAACACGAACTCGGCCAGCGTCTCGGGCGGTGCGTCGACGTCGAGAAGGGAGCAGATCATCTGTGTCGTCTGTCTCGGGGAGAGAGCAACCAACTCGAGAACACGAATGCCGCTCAGGGTGCCCTGGAACGATGGTCGGTAGTTGGCGATCACCACGGCCGGCGCCGTGATCGTCGCGATCAGTCGGTCGATCATCTCGAGCGTCGAAGGGTCCACCCAATGCAAGTCCTGAAAGACCAGCACCGTCGGCGAGCGCTCACAGAGTGCGTCGACCACGGCAACGAGGGACTCGAGGAGGCGATCCTGGAACGAGTCCTTGTCCAGTCCGGCGTCGGGACGCTCGGGGAGGCCGAAGAGCCGGTCGAAGGGGTCGAGTATGTGGTCGTCCTGGCCGACGAGTGCCCCGATCACAGTGCGCAGCTTCGGGGCTATCGAGTCCGGTGTGTCGTCTTCGGTGATGTCCACCGCATTGGATATGAGATCGATCAACGCCGCGTACGGGATGTTCTCGCCGTAGGCATAGGCCCGACCCTCGAGCCATTGCACCTGGTCGGCCACCCTGGAGCGGAACTCCTCGAGGAGACGGGTCTTTCCCGAGCCGGCCTCGGCTTCGACACCGATCACCGAGCCGTCCCCGTCCTGGACGGCCTCGACAGCCGCCAGGAGAACGCCAAGCTCTTCTTGTCGCCCCACGAAGCTGGCCTGTCGACGCGAAGGGCCGACCCGGTTCTTTCTGAATCCGGTGACGCTCATCACCTGCACCGGGCCGGATTTCCCTTTCAGGTCGTGCGCTCCGTGGTCTTCGAGTTCGAAGACGTCGGAGACCAATCGGGCGGTCTCGGCGCCGATCAGGACCTCACCGGGCTCCGACAAGTCCTCGAGCCGGGCGGCCAGGTTGATCGTGTCACCGAGCGGTCCGGTGTCTGCGGTGTCGAAACTGCCGGAACTGGTCACGACCACACCGGTGTTGACACCGGAGTGCATCCGGAGCGCCATCCCGATGACAGGCTCGTACTCGGGGCTCAATTCGTCCACCGCGGCATGTATTTCCAGGGTGGCCCTTATCGCCCGCTCGGCGTCGTCTTCGTGGGCGACCGGGTCGCCGAACACGAACATGATGGCGTCGCCGAGCAGCTTGTCGACCCTCCCGGAGTATCGCTCGATTATCTCGGTGGCTCGGACGAATATCCGCCTCATCACCGCCTGAACGTCCTCGGGATCGAGATGCTCGGACATGGCAGTGAAGCCGGACAGGTCGCTGAACACCACCGTGATCTGACGTCTCTCGGCTCCACGGGAATCCTGCACCTCGAGCGGGTTGCCGCAGCGATTGCAGAAGCGGGCACCCACCGGATTCTCGAATCCGCAGCTGGCGCAGGCCGTGCCCACATCCAAGACATCCATTGAGCGCGTCAGATTATGCGGGGCAAGGCGCTGACGGGTCGGAATGGTGCGGTCCGCGTCGGCTGTCAGCTCCCGAGATCGACCCGGGTTGGGCCAGGCTGATGCCGTCGCTCAGTGGCCGGAACATGCCGAGGAGATCGACCTCGAGTCTGGACGACAGGACTGGTCATCCGACGAGATGCGGTGGGTGAACGCTGGCCGGTGGCCGGCGAGATGCGGCTTCAGCGGTCACCGCCAGGGCCGTGGCCCTCCTGGATCGCTACTCCTACATCCGGACCCGGGGTCTCGGACACCTCGCCAACACCACTCACGGGCTTGGCGGCTGTCGAGGAGAAGGCACCAAACCAGACCGAAACCATGACGACTATCGCTCCGGAGACTCCCCGAAGGGTCAACGGCGCGTCGAGAAGCCAAGCATCGAAGAGCATCGCCACCACTGGGAACAGCACGAACATGTATGCCGTGGCCGACGCTGTCCAGCGGCGCACCACCAACAGGCTGAGCACGAACAGGCCGACCGACCCGACGGTCACGAGATAGATGACCGCCACAATCGTGTCTTGCTGCGTTGGAACCGTCCAACTCTCACCGACAGCCCAGGACAGGATGAGAAGAAGCGACGCGCCCACGACCATTCCCACTGCGTTGTTCATGGCCGGGTGATTCCCGGAGATCCGCTTGCTGATGATGATCGACTCCCCGATCGTCACCGAAGCGAACAAGGCGGCAACCACCGCGCCGAGCGGAATCGCCAGACCGTCGCCATCCATCGACATCCAAACGATGCCGGCAAGAGCCAGCACGGCACCCAGGAGGGCTCGACGATCGAGCAATTCCAACCTCTGAACGGCGGCAAGCAGCGACGTGACCAGAGGAACGGTGGCCAACACGACAGCAGCCGAACCAGCGTTCATCTGAGTCAGAGCCCAGTACATCAGTGCGTAGGAAAGGGCGAACGTGAAGACGCCATATGCCGCGGTGAGAGCGAGTGTCCGGCCGCGTGGCCATTGGAGGCGCAGGGCCAGCGACACGAGAATGAACAGCACGGCTGCCAGAGCGAACCGCAGCCCCGCCCCCCAGAACGGAGGAAGCTCCTGGTTGCTGAAGCTGACCGCCACGAAGTTGCCGCCACCTATGACCACAGCGGCGACGAACGCCACTGTCACCAGGCCTTGCGTCGACCGTGAATCCAACCATTGCCCTTTCGACGAGAACGCCGAAAGCTACTCGGCACCCGGATTCCGGGCTCGGATCAGGTGCGGGGACGCGCAAACGGGGAGCGTGGTGTCGAAGTCAGGCAGCCAAGCCCAACCGCTGGCGCTGGTCGGGAGCCGGGTCAGACCACCGTTCGCGTCTGGCGGCCGCTGAGCGACCCGGCGGCAATCACGGTGAGGATGGCAGCGACGGTGGCGAAGTTCGCCAGCCAGTGATAGCCGGCCATCTCCTTGACGAACCCCGACGAGAAGGCGGCTACGGCTCCGAGCACGCTCATGGCCACGTC
The DNA here is from genome assembly GCA_035762545.1 of Acidimicrobiia bacterium. Classification (GTDB taxonomy): domain Bacteria; phylum Actinomycetota; class Acidimicrobiia; order Spongiisociales; family ZC4RG35; genus JANQRA01. Next base: position 75,063 of record DASTOM010000019.1, on the reverse strand, counting down.
CGCGAGGCCCTGCGAACCGGGACGCTCCTCCACAGGCAGGCTCTCGGTGAGCAACGCAGAGCCGGAAATGAGGGCGAAGCTCCAACCAAGCCCGAGGAGGAACAGGCCCAAGAACACCAGGGCGGGCACATAACCGGCGATCACCGCGGTGATGGTGCCCAGGGCGAGGATCCCGGCGCCGACCCCGAGCATCGTCACCCGCCCGAAACGGTCGGCCCAACGGCCCACGAGGGGCGAGAGGCCATACATGCCGAGGACATGAACCGCGATGACCATCGTCGACAGGTCGGCGTGGCCATGGTCCCGCATGTGGAGCGGCGTCATCGTCATCACCGCCACCATGGCCATCTGGCTGACGGCCATGGCAGCCACGGCTAGCCGGGCCCGGGGCCGGGGCCAGATTGCGGCCCAGGAGCGACGTAGACCGCTGAGCGGATTCTCGAAACGGGCCTCGGGGTCGACGCCGCCGGCGACCTCCAGCGGGTCCGGTCTGAGGAATCGGGTGGTGATCGCAGCGGCCAGGGCGAAGCCGATCATCGAGAGGAAGATCGGGCTGACCCAGGACTCCATGCCGGCGCCGACCCCCAATCGGTTAAGCCACGGGGCAGCGGTGGGGCCGAGCACCGCGCCGATGGTCCCCATCCAGACCACCATTGCGATCGCGCCTGCGCGCCCCTCATCCGTGGCGAGGTCGGCGGCGGCGAATCGGCTCTGCAGGTTCGATGCATTGGCGACGCCGAACACGACCATCGCCACCACTAGGAGCCAGAACTGCTGAGTCTGGCCGGCACCAACGGCGAGAACCGCCCCGACGATCCCCACGAGGTAGCCGAGGGTGATGGCGCGTCGTCTCCCCACCCGTCTCGCCCGGAAAGCCAGTGGTGCCGCCGCGGCGGCAGTGCCCAGAGTGCCGGCGGCGGCAGGAAGGCCGGCGAGGAGGTCGCCACCAGATACTTCGGAGGCGAGCAGGCCGACAATGGCGGCGGTGGCTATGAAACCGGCGTAGCCCACGGCCGAGGAGGCCATGAGAGAGCCGACGGCGCGTCGCTGCGCCTGTTCACGATTCACGGCGCGAAGATAACTTCCGACGCTCGACCTTTCGAGGTCCTCGCCTCTGGGTGCGGGCCCCCTCTCTCGTCGCAGTAGCCGTCCGCTGTCGCCAGTCAGGCGCCCAGCGCCCGGATCTGGCGGGCCGCGACCAGCAGCGGATCGAGGCTGGACGTGCCCTCTTGGGCCACCGACTGCATGAACTCTTCGAGTCGGGTGTGACGCTCCGCCCGGTCACGCCGATAGACCTCCAACGCCTCCTCGACTCCCAGACCCTCCCCGGAGACGAGAACCCTCTCCGCCAGCTCCCGCCGCAGGCTTATCAGGTCGCTCATCACCGAACGAGCCGCCCATTTCTGCCATTTGGAGGCTGCCGTCACCTGGTCTACCTGTCGCTCCAGCCACTCCAGTCGATAATCCCGGCCGATCAGGCCGAAGAGGAGGGCGATCTCGGCGATGCCGCGCCGGTGGGCCCTCGCCAACTCGATGATGTCGGGGGCGTGGACCAGGTCGTCGTGGTGGGTGTGGCGACGCGCCAGCTCTTCGGCGACACCCGCTTCTGTGAGTACCGCGATCTCCGCGGTGGCGTCATCCGCCCACACGTGACGCTGCGACTCGCGCAGGTGGGACTCCAGCTCGACGAAGTCACGATGGTCCGCTTCGAGCTGATCACGGTCTGGAACCTCTCGATCTCCCGCCAGGTACCAGCGGGTCACCGATTCCACCAGCCAGTCGATCCGCTCCAACAAGTCCCGGGTGAGTTCGGGGTCGACCGTGGGGTCGAGCTTCTCCACCATCGCCCACCGCTCGTCGGCCCCGACCAACTGGCGTGCGGCCCGGCAGGCGGAGACCACGGACGCCCGGTTGGCCCCGGTCTCCACGACGAGGCGGTTGACGAAGGTGATCCCCTGGTCGTTGAGCACCCGTCCCGCCAGCACGGTGGCGAGGATCTCCCGTCGCAGGGGATGACCCCAGACGAGATGAGCGAACCGCTGCGACGCCTCGTCGGGGAAGTAGGCGAGGAGGTCGTCGACGAGATCCGGCGAGTCGACGATGTCCGAGTCGATGATCGCGCCTTTCAGGTCCTGTTTGGCGTAGGCGAGGAGAACCGCCAGCTCGGGGCGTGTCAGACCTCTGCCCTCACGGCTTCGCTCTGACATCTCTTCGCCGCCCGGGAGCGCCTCCAGTGAGCGGTCGAGCAGGTCGTGACGCTCCAATGTCCTCATCAGCTCCTCGTAGGCGTCGAGGTTCGACTTGGACCACTCCTCGTCCTGGGAGAGCACCATCGCCTGGTCACGGTTGTCCTCGAGCACTCGATCGGTGACCGAGCGGGTGGCCGCGTAGACGAGCGCGGCCCGTTCGTCACGATCGAGCTCGCCGGCCTCCTCGGCCAGACCGAGCAGGATCTTCAGGTTGACCTCCCGATCCGAGCAGTCCACTCCCCCGGAGTTGTCGATGAAGTCGGTGTTGATGCGACCGCCGCTCATCGCGTATTCGATGCGCCCCCGTTGGGTGAACCCGAGGTTGCCGCCCTCCCCCACCACCCGGCAGCGCAGCTCCCCGCCATTCACGCGGACCTGGTCGTTGGCCCGGTCGAGACACTCGGCGTGGGTCTCGGACCTCGCCTTGACATAGGTCCCGATCCCCCCGTTCCACAGGAGGTCGACCGGCGCCTTCAAGATGACGCCAATGAGCTGGTCAGGGGTCAACGAGGTCGCCTCGGTCTGCAACACCCGTCTCATCTCGTCGCTGAGGTCGATCCGCTTCGCCGCCCGGCTCCACACTCCCCCGCCCTCGGAGATGAGAGAGCGGTCGTAGTCGTCCCAGGAGGATCGGGGCAGTTCGTAGAGACGGCGTCGCTCTGCGAAGGCGGCAGCCGGATCCGGATCGGGGTCCAAGATGATGTGACGATGATCGAAGGCGGCGACGAGCTTGGCGTGAGGGGACCGGAGCATGCCGTTGCCGAAGACGTCGCCGGACATGTCGCCGATGCCGGCCACCGTTATCGGGGTGCGCTCGACGTCGATGGACATGTCGGCAAAGTGGCGTTTCACCGACTCCCACGCGCCCTTGGCCGTTATGCCGAGCGCCTTGTGGTCGTACCCCTCCGACCCCCCGGAGGCAAAGGCGTCGCGCAGCCAGAAACCGTACGACGCAGAGATCTCGTTGGCGGTGTCGGAGAGGGCGGCCGTCCCCCGGTCGGCGGCGACGACCAGGTATGGGTCGTCGGGGTCGTGTCGCCTCACGTGAGGAGGCGGCACCACGTCGCCACCGACCAGGTTGTCGGTGAGGTCGAGCAGCCCTTCAACGAAGATCCGGTAGGCCCGGGGCATGGCGACGCCGGGATCGGTGCCGTCGTCTGCCCCCCGGAGGACGAACCCGCCTTTCGCCCCGGTCGCCACGATCAGGGCGTTCTTCGTCATCTGTGCCTTCATCAGACCGAGAACCTCGGCGCGGTAGTCCTCACGGCGGTCCGACCAGCGGATCCCGCCACGGGCGATTCGCCCTCCCCTGAGATGGATGCCCTCCACCTCGGGCGCCCACACGAAGATCTCGTACAGAGGCTTGGGATCGGGCATGCCGGGGACCGCTGCCGACCAGAGCTTGAGGCTCATCGCCCTCCGCCCCGGCTTGTACGCATTGGTGCGGACGGTGGCGAGGATCATCTCGAAGAAGCCGCGCAGGATGCGGTCTTCCTCGAGGGAGCTCACGTCGTCGAGCAGGGCCAGCAGTTCGGTCTCGATGTCGCCCCAGTCGGCGCCGTCCTGGCTCGGGTCGAAGCGGCGTTCGAAGAGTTCGACCAGGAGTTGTGAGATGCGGGGATGGGCCACCAGGATGTCGTTGGTGTACTTCTCGGTGAACCCGGATCCGACCCGGCGGCCGTAGATCCGGTAGGTGCGCAGTATCGCCACCTGCTCATGGGTGAGACCGGTGAGAACCACGAGACGGTCGAGCGAGTCGGGTTCGACCAGACCGGCCAGACCCGCCTCGATGCACGCCTTGAGCCGGGACCCGCAGGCGTCGACGTCGAGCCTGCGACGGTCCGGCCCGAGCACCCCGACGTCGTGGATGAACAGGCCGGTGCCGTTTTCACCGACCCGGGTGGGGACTTCCTCGATTATCTGGAGCCCGGCCGCTTCGAGGACGGGGAGGATGCGGGACAGCTCGAGCCGGCCGTCGGAGGTATAGACCGCGACCCGGGTGAGACCTTCCACCTCCCCGGGATCGTTCTGTATGCCAACGGCGAGACTCTGCTCCGAGGAGTCGAGGGCGTCGAGCTGGCGGATGTCCCCTGCGGCGACGGGGAGGCTGGTCGACGTCTTGTAGTACTCGGGAAGGAGGGGAGACCACTTCCTGAGCAGTGCGGGTGCGTCGTCGACCAGGTGCTGGAGGTGGTCGCCGACACGGTCTTCCCACGTTCGCGACATCTCGACCACCGCTCGCTCCAGCTCGTCGTAGGGGACGTCGGGGACGGGTCCGTCGATCCAGACCGTGAAGTGGATGCGGGCGGTCCCCTCCTGGCCGAGGCTGAGCTGGTAGTCGACCGAGCTGCCTCCAAAGCGCTCGAGAAAGTAGGCCTGGAGACGCTGGCGTATCGAAGGGCTGAACCGGTCCTTCGGCAAGACCACCATCAGGGAGACGCTCCGGCTCAACAGGTCGGGAGATACGAAGACTCGGACGTGTTCACGGCTCTCGACGAGGAGCAGGCCCTCGATGGCCGTCTTGATCGCCTGGACCGGCATCGACCACAGGTCGGCTTGAGGGAAGCTGTTGAAGAGGCGGATGGCGGCCCGGTAGTCGTGGGAGCCCTCGATCAGGTCCTCGTCCGCTAGCACCGCCGCCAGCTTGCCGCTGAGGATGGGGATGGAGCTGGCCTCGGCCATGAGGGCGTGTGAGGTGAATAGGCCGAGCAGCCTCGCCTCGCCGACGACCGACCCGTCGGGTCCGATCTCGCGGATGCCCACGTAGTCCATCCGGGCGGGGCGGTGGACTGTGGAGCGTCGGTTTGTCTTGGCGACTACGAGGAGGAACCCCTCCTGGTATCGCTGCTGGAGGTCGTCGGAGAGGCTGGACAGGGGCACGGGGACGGCGAAGCTGGACTGTCTGGCATCGGAGAGGATGCCCAGACCGGAGTCCGGGTCGCTGACCAGGCTGGGTTCGCCGTCCACCTCGACCACGTCGTACTCGCGGTAACCCAAGAAGACGAAGTTCAGCTCGCGCAGCCACTGCAAGAAAGCGACGGCCTCCTCGACCGTGTCCCGCCCGTAACGGGACTCGCCCTTGCCGGCCAGCTGGATCATGCGTTCGATGGCGCCGTTGAGCATTGGCTCGAAGTCACGGACTGCCGCCTGTACGTCTCCCAGCACCGCTTCGAGGCGATGGTGCAAGGTTCGACGCTCCTCGTCGCCCAGAGCTTTGTCGAGCACGTAGTGCTGGATCGACTCACGTCGGTCGCTGCTGCGGGCGTGGCCGACGTCGATCAGTCGGCCCTCGGGATCACGCTGGACCGCCATCACCGCATGGGCGTCGAGGGTGACCGTGTGACCGCTCTCGGCGATGGCGGCGTGAACGGAGTCGACGAGGAAGGGAGAGTCGTCGACCACGATGTCGACCACCGTGGCCCCCGGGTCGTAGCCATGATCGGCCTGGCTGGGGTTGAAGACCCGCACGTTCACCGCATCGGTCCTGCGGATCACCAGAAAGTCGAAGACGCTGCGCATTTCGGCGAACACGACGTCGTCGGGCAGAGCTTCTACGTATTGGTCGGGAATGCGTCGGATGTACGCCTGGGCGAATTCGGCCAGGGCCGCTTCCAGCCCGGCGGTCACGCCGACTCTCTGGTCACTCGGAATGGACTCGATGGGCAAAACCTAGGCGATCCGGATCACCTTGCTACAGGGGCTTACGACCTTTCGGTTCCAGTACTCCTGTCTCGTCGTGGCGGTACCGTGTTCAGCCACAGGTAGTCGTCGGGCTTCATCTCACCAAGCGGTAGGTCTGGAGCGGATCTGCCAGCCCTTTGAGTTCGAGTGCCCCGAGATCTTCGAAGGCGAAGTCATCGGGTAACTGCTGGGCGGCAGGGCCGCTGATCAACACCTCTCCCTCGCCAGCCGCTGCCGAGAGCCGGGCGGCGATGTTGACGGTACGCCCGTAGATGTCGCCATCCTGGAACACAACCGGCCCGCAGTGGATCCCTGTGTGGGTCGGTGGCAGGCCGACTTCCGATGCCTGCCGGGTCACCTCCAGAGCGGCTCTGGCCGCAGACTCGGGTGCGGGGAAGACGAACATCCCGCCATCCCCGAGCCAGCGAACTGGGCGTCCCTGAAACGCACTCGAGATCCGCTCGACCAGGGAGGCGAGCCGCTCGGCGATGTCGGCTGCGGCGTGATCACCTTTCTCCTCGATGAGTCTCGTGTATCCGGAGAGGTCGATGAAGCAAACACAGGGTGGGCTCTCGAGACGTTCGTAGAGCCCTTTGGACTCCAGGATGATCTCGATATGGGCGATCGAATGGTCCAGCCAGACATGTTGGCGGTGGCGTCGATAGATCCCGAGGAGAGTCTGTTCGAACATCTCCGCCATCCTGATTCCCACCTGACCCCCCATCCGGATGAGATCCCTCTCGGAAGAACCGGCCGCCCGCATTCTCTCCTCGATCTCCGACTCGAACACCTCGGCCTCGGCTTGTGCGATTTTCCGCAAGGCTCCGGAGTAGACATGGAGAAGCCGGAGCAGCGCCTCCGGCCGTGCCCCGGACGCCGTGAAAGCCGCCATCCACTCGGCCACGACCACATCGTCTCGGCGAACATGCTCCGCGTCTCCTGGCCTCCTGAACCCCAGGGCCTCGTGGACGTCCTGCAGCGTCTTCACGTCCAAATCCCGGTCCGCGGCCAGCTGTCCGTAGGTCTGCTCCAGCCGAACCTGTGGCTGCAGCCAGGGGACGCGAAGGAACGAAAAAGAGATCTCGTCGCGTTGGAGCAGTTCGCCCACGGCTTCGACCGGGAGACCCGCCGAATCCCACGCCTGGAGAAACCGGAGACGACCGGCGTCTTCGGATGAGAACGGGCCCTGGCGACTGGTGGAGAGGGCGCCGGCGTCCGCCGACCGAAGCACGAAGGCGACCTCGACGTCGGCGGTTTCGGCCAGCGAATCGAGCGATAGAGGACGATCAGACGGTGGGTCCACGACTCACCTCCATACATCCCGGGCAACCCCGACTGGTCACCAGTCGAAGCTAGCCAAGATCGGCGCGGGTGTACTCGACTCCCCAAGCGAGTATGTGAGCTGCGAGTGGCTCGTTCCTGAACCCTGGCGATCGGTATCGTCGAAGGCAATGGCTCTCAAGTTTGGCCTGCAACTATGGAATCAGGTCTATTCCTGGCCAGAGGCCAAGCATGTCGCGCGACGAGTTGAGGAGTCTGGGTATGACTCGCTCTGGACCTGGGAACACGTTCTGGCGTGTGCGGGTGAGCCCGATCAGAACACGTTCGACGCTTACACGCTGCTGACAGCGTGGTGAATCGCGACCGACATCCGAAAGGACGTGTCCGCAGCCTGACCTCACAGAGTGCAGTTGGGTAGGAACGGCCGTTCGATGTTGGGGGTCGGAGGGGGGCGCCGGTTTCGCATCGATCAAATCTCGACAAGACCCTCAGCGTCTGATCACACACCGCTCTCAATGGTGCAAACGCAACCGGCTGCTGACACGAACCCCATCACCGAACTCAGTCGACCTCGGGACAAGTCGGGATGGCGGGGAGACTATGGATTCTGTCGCAGCCGATCAACACTCGTAGGGTCCTGCACCCGGTGGATGGGGCTCTGACCCTTCGAAAACCCAGGCGAAGACGAACGCCAACGCCTCGAGGTCACACTGGGAGAGGACCGGATCGCCCAAGTCCGGCCATCCGTATCCCATGAGATCGGTGCTCTCCAAGAGGTTGGTGGTATGACCGAGACCCAAGGCGTGACCGATTTCGTGCAGGGTGACCCAGCCCAGGTACTCCGGCGTATATGGGTCGCGGTCGAGCGATGGCGGCAGGTCGGAGCGCACCATGATGTTCGGGCAGCCATGATCGCCACAGATCGCGTAGCCACCGAACACGACGCCGCCCGCCGTCGGCACGTAATGCACGACGATGTCGGCGGCCTTTTGCGGACTCTGCCCTGAGCCGGTCACGTCGGTGAGAGTGATCGCACCGTCGAAGCAGTCGTCGAGGACGTCAGACCAGGTTTCGATTGCATCCGAGATGGCAGCCAACTGTGCCGCGGTCGCACTGGGGTGGGCCTGGACAGCGATCGTCAGGTCGGTGTGGTCCCACCAGTAGCCGGGGTAGTAGTTACTGAGAATCTCCAGTGCCTCAGCGTTGGACGTGGGCAGATGACAGCTGAGAGCCGAACCGTTCGATTGCGGCTGGGCCACCGGCTTCTTGCCCATGGCCGCTACTGGAACTGTCATCAGAGCGATGGCAACCAACGCAACAGTCAATCGTCTCATCCTCGTTCCTTTCCTGTTCGCCCAGCACACGCCCGCGCTCCTGCTCGTCGACGAATGCCAATCGGAAGGTTCAGTTACCCCAGATTGGACCCTCGCGAAACGGTATCCTCGGCGGGCCGGTTTCCCCGACCCCGCAGCGACCCGGTCAGCCATCATCTTCCGGTTGGGCTCGAGCCACCAGATAGGTGGTCATCGCTCCCAGCCCGCGAAGTTCCACCGGACCTCGAGGTTCGTACTCGAACGCCCCGTTGGTGAGTCCTCGGGTGTCCTCGCTGACGTGGATACGACCCGGGAGACTCGTGGCTTGGAGACGAGCCGCGACGTTGACGGTGTTGCCCCAGACATCGTATGCGAACTTCTGGGTTCCGATCACACCGCCGGCGACAGGACCCGAATGCACGCCAATCCGGACCGACAGCCCGGGGTAGCGCTGGGACTTGGCGAGCCATGTCTCCATGGCAACAGCCAGGTCGACGACTCTCTCGGCATGGTCCGGAAGAGGGTCGGGCAACCCGCCCACTGCCATGTAGGCGTCACCGATGGTCTTGATCTTCTCGAGTCCCCGCTCGGTCACCAGGTCGTCGAAGGTGCTGAACAGTTCGCTCAACATCATGATCACCTCGTCAGCACTCATCGTCGAGGTCATCTCGGTGAACCCCACGATGTCGGCGAATAGAACCGTGACGTCAGGAAAGTCGTCGGCGATCGGGTTCTCTCCGTGTTTCAGTCGCTCGGACACCGGTGCCGGCAGGACGTTGAGCAGGAGACGCTCGGACTCCGCTCGTTCCGTCTCGATGGCAGCCGCCTGCTCTTCGATGACCAGACGCTGGTGCCACACCCGGCGTCGATTTCGCTCGATGAGACGGAGCCCGACGAGACTCGCCGCAGATGCGCCGAACAAGAAGAAGGCGTCCATTACGAGACTGTCGGGGTTCTCGGACAATGCCCAGACCACACCGAAACCGGCGGCGATCACGACCGTGCGTACCAGGGCGTACACGAACCGGGTTCGGCTGACGAACCCGAACATATAGAGCAGCATGATCCCGGAGACGGCAAAGCCGGCGACCGCGTCGCCCGCGACGCCCAGCAACAGGATGACGAGGCCGTTGGCCGAGGTCAGCACTGAGGCCAGGGCATGTTGGCGGTTCATCGTCTGCGCCCAAGGCGAGACGAGGTACGCGACCAGGCCCGCCATTGCCATCGTCCCCCCGACCAGCCAGGCCAACTCGGTCGTGATGTCAGTCCCGAGGGGGATGAGAGTTGCGGCCAGCACCCAGAGCAGGGCGGTTGCCGCGGTGATTATCCGATAGCCGGACAGACCGAGTCGGCCCTCTTCGGTTTGGAAGGCGGCCTCTAGGTCTGTGTCTTCGAATCGAAGGGTGAAGGCATCCAGATGCCCCCTCTCGAGGAACCGACTCATGCGAGGGGCAGGCTACGTTCCGGCGAGGGGTATGAGGGGCGCGCCAGGCCAGCATGTCTCGCCGGACCTCCCTGCCGGCGAGCAGGGCGCCCGCCGAGTGCGGGCGCCCTCTCGTATGCCCTACGTGGCGTAGTCCATCAGTTGGAACACCGCCCCCTGTGGGTCGGCGACCACGGCGAAGTGGCCCATCTGGATCTGCTGGGCGGGACGGAGCGCGACACCGCCCAGACCCTCCAGTATCTCGACCGCCCCGGCGCAGTCGTCGACACTGAAGTAGACCGACCAGTAAGTGGGAACCTCGTCTCCCAACTCAGCGGGCATGGGCATCATGCCGGCCACGGCGTCGCCGTCGATGGAGAAGGTCGTGTATGAGGTATCCCCGTGCATCTGGGTCTCGGCCTTCCAGCCGAAGACCTCGCCATAGAAGGTCTCGGCGGAGTGCACGTCCCGGGTGAGCAACTCGATCCAGCCGACGCTGCCGGCGTCGGTGGACAGCCACGTCCCCTCGGCCGGCACCCCGGAGAGGATCCCCAGCATTCCGCCACCGGGATCGGCTATGACGGCGACCCGGCCTTCGGGCAGATCGAACGGCTCCTGGAGGACCGCTCCGCCGGCCTGGCGGACTTTGGCCGTTGTGGCGTCGACGTCCTCGACGTAGATGAAGGTCGTCCACATCGGGGGCATCTGCTCTCCGGGCGGAGCAGTCATCATTCCGGCGATCTGGCGGTCTCCGATCGTCCCGACGAAGTAGTCGCCCATCGGCGTGTCCGTCCTCTCGACCTCCCATCCGAACAGACCGCGGTAGAAGTCGATCGCGCCGGTGAGATCGGTGGTCGAAAGGTCCACCCAGTTGGGTGCTCCGTGAGTTCTTGCAGTGATCATCACACCTCCAGTCCACTGCTCCACGCGACCCTATGAACCTCCTGTGCAAGCGCCAGAGGCTAAGGTCACCAGTTGGTTCCAGACGGCGACTTGTAGGGTGCCGTCGATGTCAGGGCCATCACTCCCGAGGCGGCTGTGGAACCGGCTGATGGCCATCGGCGCCTACCCGTCCGAGAGCGCCTCGCAGGCCGGCCGGCGGCGCATCGTCATCGGCTACATCGTCTTCAGCGTCCCCGCCCGACTCCTGGTCGTGTTCGACGCTATGGACACCGGGCGCACGGTCGTGGGCCTGACCAATCTCCTCGCGGCGATCGTGCCGGCGATCGCGTTGGTGGTGTTGGCGATACGACCCCGCTGGTACGTCGGCATTGTCAACGTCCTCCTCGCCGCCACTGTGCTCGAGAACCTGGTTCCGACCATGCTGTTGGGCGGGGTACTCGAAGCCGAGCTCACTATTGCGTGGACCATCCTGGCGGTGATCGGAGCGTTGATCGCTCTCGACCGACGTGCCGCGTTCGCTTGGTTCGGGGTGGTCATGGTCAGCATGGTGCTGGCGGGAGTCCTCCCCCAGTGGATAGAGCCCGTGAGCGAGGCGGAACCAGCGTCGGTGAGCACGATCATGACGTCCCTGGGCGGTGTCGCCGTCTTCAGCTACGCCGGCATGTCGTACTTCGTGCGTCAGCGCGACCGTTTCCAGAAGGAGTCCGACGACCTGCTCCACAACATCCTGCCCGCCGAGATCGCCACCCGCCTCAAGGCCGACAATTCGATGATCGCCGATGACTTCGAGGCGGCGTCGGTCCTCTTCGCGGATGTTGTCGGCTTCACCCCGATGTCAGCGAAAATGTCGCCGCCGGAGCTGGTCGGCCTCCTCAACAGTGTCTTCACCACCTTCGACGGATTCGTCCAGGATCTGGGGCTGGAGAAGATAAAGACCGTCGGCGACGAGTACATGGTCGCCGCGGGCGTCCCAACCCCGCGGTCCGACCATGCCCAAGCCACCGCCGAGCTGGCGCTGCGGATCCGAGACCACTGCGCCCAACAGACGTTCTCCGGTCATCAGCTCCGACTTCGGATCGGGATCAACTCCGGTCCGGTAGTTGCCGGGATAGTGGGGACCCACAAGTTCGCCTACGACCTGTGGGGCGAGGTGGTCAACACGGCGAGCCGTATGGAGTCCCATGGGGTGCCCGGGTCGATCCAGATCTCCCCCGCCACCTACGAGCTGATTCGCGACGATTTCGTCTGTGAACCCCGCGGCACCATCGAGGTGAAGGGTATGGGCGATACCGAGACGTATTTCCTGTTATCACGACGTAACGACGACCCCAACGCCCTACCCGTCACCGAGGTCACCGCCGAGCTGGAGTAGAACGATCCGCCAAGGGCATCCTCGAAGTCGCTGACGGATCAGCTCGGGGCGGCGTTCGCCGGCTCATCGCCGGGTCATCCGGGAGGGGTCGTGGCGACGAAACACTGGTGTGATCCAGAGTCGAACAGTTCTCATGTCGGGCTCTTCGGGGCTCATAGGCACCTCGCTGACGGATGCACTCCGCCGACGCGGAGCGGAAGTCCGTCGGCTGGTGAGACGACCGGCCCGGTACGCCGACGAATTCGAATGGGACCCCTACGCGGGTCGCATCGACACCAAGGCGATGAAGGGTGTCGATGTCGTGGTCAACCTGTCCGGGGCGAACATCGGTGAGGGGAGATGGACCAGGAAACGCAGGCAGGTTTTGTCGGACAGCCGGGTAGTCCCCACCCGGTTCCTGGCCGAGACCATGAGGGAGATGAGCGACCCGCCGTCTACCTTCATATCGCAGTCCGCAATCGGGGTCTACGGCGACCGGGGCGACGAGAACCTCACCGAGAGCTCAGACCCCGGTCCTGCAGACGACTTCCTTGCTTCGCTCACCGTCGACTGGGAGGCAGCCGCAGCCCCGGCCCGCGACGCCGGGGTCAGGGTGATCCACCCCCGAACCGGTCTCGTCCTGGCCCAGGGTGCCCCGCTCCTCGACCGTCTGGTCCCGATATTTCGTCTCGGGCTCGGCGGGCCGCTCGGCAGCGGCCGCCAATGGTGGAGTTGGGTCGACATCGCTGACGTAACCGGCTCGATGCTGCACTTGATCGACTCGGACCACGCTGGACCGTTCAATGTCTCCGCCCCCGAGCCGGTCAGGCAATCTGACTTCGCCGACACGCTGGCGTCGATCTTGAGACGACCTGCGGCGATTCCGGCACCCTCGTTCGCGATGAAGATCGCTCTCGGGCCCGAGAAGGCCGAATCCATCGGGCTGTCTTCGACCCGTGCCCTCCCCCAACGCCTGATTGGCACCGGATACGAGTTCGCCGAGCCCGGCCTGGAGAGGTCTCTGCTCCGAGCCGTAGGGTCCCGTCCCGGAGTCGACGAGCCAGTGGCGACCTCGTAGCCGGAAGGTCAGACGGCGAGTCCCGCCATCTCGGCGATCAGAGATGCCGCCCGGTCCTGTCCCGGCCGGGCCTGCAAACTCCTGCCCATCCATGACGACCTGACGACGGCGTCGCTTCTCAAAACCTCGAAAGCGATTTCCGAGATGGTGTCGGCATCGTCGTTGTTGGGATCGAACACACCGCCGACACCACCCTCCTCGACATCGGCTGCGGCGGCGAACTGGTCGGTGGAGAGCGGCGCCACCAGCAGTGGCACGCCGGCGGTGAGCGATTCGGTCACCGTGTTGTTGCCCCCGTGGGTGATCACCAGGTCGCTTGTCGAGATCACTTCCGGCTGGGGCAGATAGGGCTCGACCGTCCAGTGATCGGGGATCGGGCCGAGTGCCACGGGGTCGGTGACCCCGCTGGCGATCACCAGCTCGACGGGCTGGGCCCTGAACGCTGACACGATCTTGTGCAACAGGTCGGAGCGGGCCGAGAAGAAGCTTCCCAGGGAGACGTAGACACGGGGCAAGTCCGAGGCAGGGGGAACCGCCGGGCCGGAGTGGTGATGGCGCACCGCCGAACCGATCAACCGGCTGTTCGGAGGCAAGGGATACGACCTGCCCAGCGCCCGGGGATAGTTGACCAGGGTGAGCAGTGGGGACCCTTCGGCGAAAGGGTTGGCGACCTGACCCGAGTCGTTGCCCAAACCGGCCACTACCTCGTTGTACTCACGGGTGAACCGGGCAACCACCGTCTCGCAATTTCGTCGCAGCTCGGCCAGGTCCTCGGTGTCGACTGCTATCCGGCTGGGGAGACGAGCCGGAAAGCCATAGGGCGTTGCTGAGGAGATGGCCGAAGGGTGGCCCGGGTGGAATGACACGAACCGCTGCCCGAGCCCGCGCAGCACAGCAGTGGCTCCGAAGGCGAGCTGGTCCACCAGCACCACATCGGGAGCCACCCGGTCGAGGATCTCGATCAGGTCCTTGGCGACTCGGTCCGGCTCGAACAGGAGGTCGCGTTGTCGATGGCGGGCCTGATGGAGCAGGGTGGCGACCATCCCGGCTCGGGTGGCGGCGAAGAACGCTTCCAGTTGTGTCCGCTCCTCCTCGCTCTGGGTTTCGGCACGAATGACCCCGGGGTTGCTGCCCGGACCCAGCACCAGGCGGGTGTGCTCGAAGCCGTCGGCGAGGACCCTCTGTTCGAGGGCGCGGCCGGTGGCAACCGACACCGTGTGACCCTGTCGGTGCAACGAGTCTCCCACTGCGCTGAGGGGGAAGTAGTGAGACGCGTAGTCGGGGCTGACGACCAAGACGTCGCTCATGAGGCGGTGGACTCGGCCCAGGCGCCGGCGTAGAGGTCGACGAGGTTGTCGGCCATCGCCGAGAGGCTGTAGCCGGACTCGACCAGTCGCCGGGCCGAGTCGGCTCGGATGTCGGAGATGCGGGCATCGAACGCCCAGTGGATCCCAGCCTGTATCGATGCCACGGAGCGGGTGTCGGCCAGGAACCCGGTGAACTCGTGGACGACATAGGTGGCCGGCCCTCCCACCTCAGGGGCGATCACCGGAAGCCCGGCGGCCAGCGCCTCCACGATCGCCAGCCCGAACTCCTCTTTCTCCGACCCGGACACGTAGACCCCGCTACTCCCGATGTTGTCTGCGGTCCCGGACGCGGCAGCGGCCAGGATCAAGGCCACCTCGCGGTGGGTGCGTGCCCCCAGCATCAGCAGGCCCTCGTGGCCGCCGACCCGGTCTCGGACTGCGGCCAGCACCGACTCCTCCTCGGGCGTGGGGTCGGCGAGGTTGCCGCCCACGATGACGAGGTTGAATCGGGATCGGATGGTGTCGTCGGAGGCCCAGGCAGCGGCTACCCGGTCCATGCCCTTGATGACACTGAGCCGGCCGACCGTGACGATCAGCGGCAATCCCCGGCGGGACGGGGTCATCTCACCGATACGTGCCTCCAGTTCGGCCAACACGGGAGGGAGCTGTCCCGATCGCCCGAGATTCTCCACCGTTTCCTGGGCGGCGCGTGCCACGGCCGAGTCCACCCCCTCGGGGATCACGGTGAACCGATCGGAATCGGTGATGTCCACACCCAACAGATCGGAGAAGAGGTGGGCTTGATTGCGCCTCGGTAGCAAGGCCAGATGCTCTGCGTCGCGCAGCATCGACTCGACCAGCCAGGCCCGGAACAGATAGTGCTGGGCCCGTTCCACTTCTCCGAAGTTGGCTCGGGTGAGGGTTCCGGAGCTCTCGGCGGCGGCGATGACACCGTGGGGGTCGGGGGCGAGCGTGAAGAAGACCGGAATGCCGAGCTCGTTCCCGAGACGGGCGGCGACAAAGGTGCCGACGTCGGCGAAGCGGAGATGGAGGGCGTCGAATGGGCCTCTCTCGATGAGGAAGCGTCGCAGCTCGCGTTCCAACTCGGCGCGGTGCTCCCACATGTCCGGGGTGGCGATGTATCCGGGGTCGCCGAACTGGAGCCGGACCAGCGTCCCCCCGCTCTCCCCGATCGGTGCCACCGGCCGGGAGAGGCTGGCGGACTCGCCGAGGATGCGACGGGTGACCAGAAACGCGTCCTCGACGTCGTCGTGGTCGGCGAGGGCCCGGGTCAGCCCGACCTGGAGAGTGATCAGACCGCCACCGTCTCCTGCTCCGGCTGCCGACAGCTCGGCGTCGACCCGTCCCTGCATCAGCACCTGGGCGATGCGAAGACGGGAGCTCTTCCGCGACCTGGCGCTGATGGGCTCGACCCTCTCGCCGAGACGCAGGAAGTGCTCGGTCTGGCTGCGGTGCACCTGCCAGACCAGCTCTGGTGTGTGTCGCAACCAGTTCTCCAGGGCCAGCTCGGCCATCATCCGGGAGAAGTCGCCATCACCTGCCATATGTTCCAGCTGGGACAGGGCGGGGCGATACGGCCGGCGGCGGCTGAGGGACCAGGCTGCGTAGTCGGCGAGGACGGGGTCGTCGCTGTCCAGGAGTCCGGTGAGGAGAGGCTCGACGTGGGCCGACCGGACCCCTGCCAGGGCGATGACACCCATGTATCCCGGCAGGGGATCGTCGGGGTGACGGTCGAGGAGCCGCCGAATGGTGGCGACGCATTGGTCGGGGATTGCTGCGGCCGCGGTCTCGCTGAGCGGGCCCAACAGGCGGATCATCTCGAGGATGCTGTCGGCGGTGACGATCCTGTCGACGATGGCGTCGAGATCAGAAGCCAGGCCGACTTCGGTGGCGGGCATGTGAGAGTTTCGGAGCCGGACGTCTCCCCGGATCACTCCTCGACGCGGACAACCACGTTCAAACGGCGGACCCACCGATCAGGAGTCAGAACCCGGTCCTCTGACCACTCCAAGGGGCGGGTGACCCCTGGCGGAACTCCTCGACGGATGGACCGCCGAGGTCGATCAGCCAGCGGCGTCCGAGCAGGTAGGTGCCGATCAGCAAAATGAGAAGCGCGGGCCAACCCAGGCCAACGCGTACGAGCCCAAGCCACTCCACCTCGCCGTCGAGGAACAGACGCCACTGGACTGCGGTCCGCACTCCGAAGAAGACAGCCCAGATCAACGTGGCACGGGCATAGGCGGGGCGGATCTTCGGGTGCCAATACCACTCGAGGGGCCAGCCCCTGGTGATCCAACTGGTGAACGCGACCGCCGGCCGCTTCAGGGGGACGGACACGATCAGGACTGCCGTGGTGAGGACCCCGCTGATGATCCCGGGAAGGAAGTAGCTCTCCGCCGACTCTGAGCGAATGGCGAACACAACGGCAATGGCTGTCCCGGCGAGGCCAGCGATTGCGAAACGGACCGGTCGTCCTCGGGCGAGCCGAAAGAGGGTTATCGCCAGCGCTGCCCCCAACCCCGCCATCGCTGCGGGAGTCAGGCCCCAAACTGCGTTGACGAGGACGAACAGGATCGGTGGAAGGACCCCGTCGGCGATACCGACTCTCCCCGAAACGAGATTGCGCAGCTCTGCGCCGACCTCCCTCCTCACGTTCGAGATCCAAACAGGAGCTCATCCGGACCGTTCGTCCTGAAGGCTGCGAGGGCGAATTCAGCTGTCGAGGCAGCCACACCAGCAAACGCAGGAATCCGTATCGCGACCATCCTCGGGGTTCGAAGCCGGCGCCCTGCCCGGATCATCTGGAGGGCACCCAGGTGCGGGCAACGTCGACTCGACCCGACCGAACAGTTAGCGTGCCCGGGCGATGCAGATCGGCGTGCCTTCGGAACCCATTGGTGAGAGCCGTGTCGCGATCACGCCCCAGTCCACCCTTCGGCTCGTCGAGCAACGTCACTCCGTTCACGTCGAATTCGGCGCGGGCCGGCGGGCGGGGTTTGAGGATGCCGAGTACGTCGACGCGGGAGCCCAGCTGACGAGTGATCCACTCCCCCGGGCCGACCTGGTTGCCGTGGTGGGGCCACCCCCTCCGGAGGTAGCGCGTCGGATGGCCGAAGGCTCGATCCTCGTTGGGTTTCTCGACCCGTTTCAGGCTGCGGACCTGGTCTCGGTGCTTGCCGACCGGCGGATCACCGCTTTCGCCATGGAAGCGATTCCGCGAACGACTCTGGCGCAGAGCATGGACGCGCTCTCCTCGCAGGCCACCGCCGCCGGGTATCACGCCGTCCTCATGGCGGCGGCGGCGACCCCTCGATTCTTTCCCATGCTGATGACAGCTTCGGGAACCATCCCCCCCGTCAAGCTGCTGGTCCTGGGCGCCGGCGTCGCCGGGCTGCAGGCGATAGCAACGGCGCGAAGGCTTGGAGCGTCGGTGTCGGCATATGACATCCGACCCGAGGTGAGGGAGCAGATCGAGAGCCTCGGGGCACGGTTCGTGGCGGCTCCGGTCGACGAGTCGGCGGCCGCGGCCACGGGCTACGCCCGGGAGGTCTCCGACGAGACCCAGAGGAGACAGCAGGACTCGCTGGCTGCCGTCGTCGCCGAGTCCGACGTGGTGGTCACCACTGCTCAGATCCCGGGGTCCCCGGCTCCGCTGCTGGTGTCCAGGGAGATGGTGGAGGGAATGCGTCCGGGTTCGGTCATCGTCGACGTGGCGGCACCCTCGGGCGGCAACTGCGAGGTGACCCGGCCCGGAGAGACCGTGTCCCATCGCGGAGTCACTGTGATGGGGCCCCTCGACCTCCCCGGTCGTGTGGCCTACGACGCCAGCCAGATGTACGCCCGAAACCTCATCTCATTCCTGGGGAGGATCACTGCCGAGGATGGCTCACCTGCCCTCGACTTCGACGATCAGATCGTCAGCGAGGCGTGCATAACCCACGATGGACGCGTCACCCACCCGGTGGTGAGACGAGCCATGGGTTTGGGGGAGGCAACATGACAGAGCTCGTGGTCGGCATCACCGTCTTCGTCCTGGCTGCGTTCGTCGGCTTCGAAGTCATCAGCAAAGTCCCTCCCACCCTCCACACCCCCCTGATGTCGGGTGCCAATGCGATCTCGGGGATCACGATC
This sequence comes from Acidimicrobiia bacterium, assembly GCA_035762545.1. Taxonomy (GTDB): domain Bacteria; phylum Actinomycetota; class Acidimicrobiia; order Spongiisociales; family ZC4RG35; genus JANQRA01. The sequence goes on along the minus strand of DASTOM010000019.1, from coordinate 56,325 downwards.
ATCGGGGCTCTGACCGCCGCCGGCTTGGGGGCGACTCCTCTGGCGCAGATCCTCGGTTTTCTCGCCGTCGCGACGGCGACGGTGAACGTCGTCGGTGGGTTCCTGGTCACCGATCGGATGCTGGAGATGTTCCGGAGCCGCGACGAGCGAAGGAAGGCGAAGGAGTGACCGCCCTTCTCTACCTGGCGTCGGCAGTCGCATTCATCGTCGGCCTGCGCCGGCTCGGCGCGCCGAGCACGGCACGATCCGGCAACCGGATCGCCGCGGTGGGGATGTTGGCGGCCATCGTCATAACCCTGGTCAGTCAAGGCATCCTGAACTGGGGAATCGTGCTGGGCGGTCTCGGCTTGGGCGCCGTCTTGGGGGGCTGGGCGGCGCTGCGCGTACAGATGACGTCCATGCCCCAGATGGTGGCGATCTTCAACGGCCTTGGCGGAATCGCCTCCGCCCTCGTCGCCGCGACCGAGGTGGTCGAGTTGGGCCTGGTCTCGATGCCCGCCGAGACATCTGTCTCGATCTTCGTGTCGACGCTGATCGGCGCCATCACGTTCTCGGGGAGCTTCATGGCCTTCGCCAAGCTGCAGGGCATCCTTCCGGGTCGGCCACTCACCTACCCTGGCCAGAAGCTGCTCAATGCGCTGATCGTCATCGGGATCGTCGCGGTCGCCATCTGGGCCACCGTCGCCGAAGAGCCGGCGGGCTATTGGATCGTGGCGGGTCTGTCGCTCCTGTTAGGAGTGATGGGCGTCCTCCCGATCGGAGGGGCCGACATGCCCGTGGTGATCTCCCTGCTCAACTCGTTCTCGGGGCTGGCCGCCGCCGCAGCCGGTTTCGTCATCGAGTCGAACCCGCTGATCATCGGAGGCGCCCTGGTCGGCGCGGCAGGCCTCATCCTCACGTTCCAGATGACGGAGGCGATGAACCGATCGTTGGGCAACGTCCTGTTCGCCGGTTTTGGGACCGAGGGCGGAGGTGCCGCCACCGGTCCATCGGACAGACCGGTGAAGAGAGCTACCGCCGAGGACGCTGCGATCACCTTGGGTTACGCGGACACCGTGATGATCGTGCCCGGATACGGGCTCGCGGTCGCACAGGCGCAGCACGCCACCAGGGAGCTGGCCGAGGCGTTGGAGGAACGAGGTACGACGGTCCATTACGCCATCCATCCGGTCGCCGGACGTATGCCCGGGCACATGAACGTCCTCCTCGCTGAGGCCGACGTTCCCTACGAGCAGCTCCTCGACCTCGAACAGGCCGACCCTCAGTTCCCCCAGACCGATGTCGTGTTGATCCTCGGGGCCAACGACGTGGTCAATCCCTCAGCACGTGACGATCCCTCGTCGGCGATCTACGGGATGCCTATTCTCAACGTCGACCGGGCGGGCACGGTCATCGTCGTCAAGCGAAGCCTGTCCTCGGGTTTCGCCGGGATCGACAATCCCCTTTTCTACGACGACAAGACGCTCATGTTCTTCGCCGACGCCAAGGAGGCGTTGGAGCAGACGGTGTCTGCCCTCAAGTCGATCTGATTTCGGGCGCCCTCGACTACGCCGGTGAAGGTGAGCGGTAGCTGTCGATCTTCTCCCGATTGCCCCACGCACTGCCCGAGTACGAGGCGATGTCTAGAACCACGCCCAGCGCCAGCCAGAACCAGTCGAAGCCCGACACGCCCAGGGGAGCCACAGCGACGTACATCAGCGTCGTCCAGGGGAGCACCAGGAATCCGAGGAGTGGCCAAACGAATGTGGAGAACGTTGCTTCCCAGCGGGCCGGCTGGACCAGACCCCAAACCAGGATCGCGGCGCGGGGCCCGATCAGGACGAGTGACGTGACCATGCAACACATTCCGGGGGCTCCCTCACATAGTTGGTTTGCCCGCCCAACCTACACCGTGAAGGGCCTGCCGGGAGCGATGTCCACCCAGACCGGTGCGACAATCACCACATGACACCGGACAATGACACGTCGCGGGATGAGACGGTGACTCGGGACGGTAGAGGGACGAATGCTGTGCTCGGTCTGCTCGCCGTGCACAATCTGGTGCAGAACACGTTGCTCAACGAGCGGGGTTACGTCACCGGGAACCTGGTCGTTTCCGGGCTCCTTGTGGGCGTCGGTCGAGCCTCCGGACTGACCTGGGAGGAGATGGGGCTCCGTGGAGGCAGTCTCCGGGATGGTCTGTTGGTCGGCGGGGGCGCCTCGCTGGCCGCCACGGCTGTCGGGCTCGTCGCCCTGGCACACCCGGAGATGCTCGACGACGACCGGGCCGCGGCGTCGGGAGATGCGGTGTGGCGCAGGGCACTGACCCGTTTCCCCCTGGGCACCGCCCTCTTCGAGGAAGTTGCCTTTCGTGGTGTCCTCACCGCCCTTCTGCGCAGGGCCCATCCCGCCGCCCGGGCCGAATGGCTGGCCGCGGCCGCGTTCTCCGCCTGGCATGTGGTCCCAACCGGCCGCGCCCTGGCGGGCAATCGGTTGGGTCGGGAGATGTCGCCATCGCAGCGGTTGGGGGCAGCAGTGGCCGGATCGGCCGCCGCCGGCGTCGCAGGGTTGGCCCTCTCCGCGATGCGACGGGGCACCGGATCGCTCCTCGCCCCCTGGATTGCTCACAGCTCGTTCAACACAGTGTCCTTTCTGACCGCGTCCGCCGCGGTAAGGCGGCGAGGATCGAGGAGGGAAAAGCCACAACCGGGAGAAGTCCGTTGCTCACCGACCAGCCCTGAGCCGGGGGTGTCCCCATCGAGTCGACGTGGCCGAACAGCCCGACGCTGAGTATCTCCGACCGGGCATCCCCGTCTCGATCTTGGCCAACCGCGCCGACATATTTCTGGGGCCCGAACGCGGATCACCCTCTCCCATTTTGTAGTCTCAGCTCCGCATGAGCCAGCATCCGGACCGGACCTACGGGTTGATGGGGGTCTTTGTCGAGACCGCCCGAGCTCACCATGCCGAAACCGGCGGATCCAACTCGGAGTGGGCAAAGTGGTATGCCGGCCGTGCCCTCGACGAGGTGAACCGGATCCTCGGTGCCGAGATGACAGCAGATGACCTGGCGGCTTGGCTGGCGGCTGCCGATCGCCGCTACACCCAGGAGAGCCCCGACCAGTCCTGGCCCCGCGCCTATGCCACCTGGCTGCTCGAGGAGCCCCGCTGAGGGTCCGTGGGCGGACACTCCGCGGCGGAGTCAGCTTCCAGGTAGGTTGCATAGATGCCGAAGGTCATTCACAGCGCCGACCTCCCCACCCTGGAATCAACGAGAGACGGACGTCATCGCATCGACCTCGTGACCGAGGACCTCTTCGGGTTCACCGATCTCAAAGCGGACCACATCACCTACCGGCCCGGAGACACCGCCGCCGCCCACTACCACGTGGGCGCACGTCACATCTGGTTCGTTTCCGAGGGGCGTGGGATATTCCACCTCGGAGACGAGTCATTCGAGGTCGCCAAGGGCGACGTGGCCACCGCCTCCGATGGCGAGATCCACTGGTTCGAGAACCCGAACGACGAGCCCTTCGCCTTCTACGAGCTCTGGGTGCCGGCGCCAACGGAGACGATCTGGGTCGACGAGCACGACATATGAACGTGGGCGCCCAACGAGTGAGTTCACTCGCCTGTCTTTGAGATCCGGATGGAGGTCACGTCCCTCGATCGTTCGGGGGCCACCCGTGCCTTTGAGATCCGGACGGATGCGGCCTACGGCGGCGAACTCGCTACGATTCAGCGTGTCGTGATACTTCCGGCGACGTTAAACACGGAAGTTCGATAGGAATCTGGGCCTCGCCGTCTCCCCTCCGACCCAGGAGATTGCGCAGGTCCTTTCCTGTTTCTGGGCACCCCTGGTCTTGTCGCGAGTCGGCCGCGGGGTCGATTCTGCGGGCCCCCTGTGCGGGGACTACTCCAACGTCGGTGCTTCCTGCTCGAGGTTTTTCGCATCGAGGGTCTCATGGTGGCCGAGGGCCTGCAATGCGGCACGGTCGGCCCCGCAGAGGTTGAGCCTCGGTGGGACCAGGTCATTCCATCAACGTCAAGTTGACTCGGGAGGCCAGACGATTCCTAGCGGTCGAAAGCGTGCCAGGATCATGTTTGTAGACACCAGCGACCGAGGAGACCCCCATGGACCAAACTCAACCCCGGGTCAGCTGCAACCCTGGGGAGACCGACATGCGCCTCGTCGGGATCACGATCCCGGCCGGGTCCGGACCACTGGCGACACCGTGACCGGCGCCACCGCTGCCGACCTGTTGGTTCAATGTCTCGAAGCGGAAGGGGTCGCCTACGTCTTCGGGATCCCCGGCGAGGAAACCCTCGAGCTCAACCGTGCCCTCGATGCGTCGTCGATCGAGTTCGTGCCGGTGCGTCATGAGCAGGCGGGTGCGTTCATGGCGAACGTGGTCGGAAGGCTCACCGGTCGCGCCGGCGTCTGTCTGGGAACCCTCGGACCAGGCGCGACCAACCTGGTGACAGGGGTCGCCGACGCATTCCTCGACCGGGCGCCGATGGTGGCGCTGACCGGGCAGACCGGCCAGGAACGGATGCACAAGGAGTCCCACCAGCACATCGACGTGGTCAACCTGATGGACCCGATCACGAAGTGGAACGCACGGGTGGGGGATCCTTCGATCATCCCCGAGGTCGTGCGCAAGGCATTCAAGGTCGCCGAGGCGGAGAAGCCGGGTCCGACACACATCGAGCTCCCCGAGGACGTTATGGGTGAGCCGTATTCGGGCTCTCCGCTGCGAAGACAGACAGCGGCCGGCTCCGAGCCGTCCGGTGCCGACGTTTCGAGGGCCGCCGAGATCCTCGGGGCTGCCCGCTCTCCGGTGGCTCTCGCCGGCAACGGGGTGGTCCGGAATCGGGCTTCCACCGCCTTGCGCTCGTTCGTGAGTCGGGTCGGGCTTCCCACAGCAGTCACCTTCATGGGCAAGGGCCTGATAGACCCGGACGACCCCTTGTTTCTCGGAGCGGTGGGTCTGCAGGCAGGGGACTTCGAGATGGCCGGGTTCGATGAGGCAGACGTGGTCGTGGCCATCGGATTCGACCTGGTCGAGCTCTCCCCGAGCCTGTGGAACCCGTCCGGGGACAAGACGATCATCTGCTTGGACACACTTCCCGCCGAGACCGATCAGAACTTCCTGCCCGAAGTCGAGCTGGTGGGAGATCTCAATGCCGTCCTCGACCAATTGGCCGCGGCTTGCACGCTGATCTCGCATCCAGGAGGCTCGAGAAGGCTGCGTCAGGCGGTGGTGGACCGGTTCGAGGTCGCCCGTGAGGACGAGGGATACCCGATGAAGCCACCTCGGGTCCTGTACGACATTCGCCAGACTCTGGGTCGCTCCGACTTGCTCATCTCCGACGTCGGGTTGCACAAGCTGTGGGTAGGGCGCATGTTCCCGGCTCACGAGCCGAACACGGTCCTGATCGCCAATGGGCTCGCCGGGATGGGCTTTGCCTTGCCGGCTGCGATCGCCGCCAAATTGGTCGATCCCGAGCGCAAGGTCGTGATCGTGTGTGGGGACGGCGGGTTTCTGATGAACGTGCAGGAGCTCGAGACCGCGGTGCGGCTGGGGACCCCCTTCGTCAGCGTGGTGTGGGAGGACAGACAGTTCGGCTCCATAGCCTGGAAGCAACAACGGCGTTTCGGGGACCACTTCGGCGTCGATTTCTCCAATCCCGACTTCGTACGCCTGGCCGAGTCGTTCGGGCTTGCCGCCTGGAGAGTGTCGACGGCCGACGAGTTCAGCCGCCGGCTCCGTCACGCAATGGATCTGCCGGTCCCGTCCCTCATCGTGCTCGAAATCGACTATGACGTCGAGGCGACGATTTCCGACGAGCTGGGTGAGGAAACGGTTCTCACGTAACCCGGGCGGATAAGCACGCCGACGGGCAGAACGTGTCGGCGTCGATCGGTTTCAGCTCCCCCTCGGAGTCCTGCTCCTCGGCCTTCGTCCTCCTCAGGGGATTGGCCGCGAACAGCAGGGAAGCCATACGGGGGTGGTCGTCCTATTGGACGCCCATCTACCTGATGCGTCGTTTTGATCGCCCCCACGTCCGCGAGCGCACGAAGTGCTTCCTTCCGGGCCACGGTCCTGACCAGGCAACGTCGCGAGGCCATGTCCAACGGCATGCTGACCCCGGATCGGGTGCGGTTTGTCGACGTTCGCCCGGCAGGAAGCCTTCCTGTGCGTGTGGATAGGCATCGTGGAAGTCAGCAGCCGCATTCTGTGTCAGTGAATCCGCACAGCGGCCACAGGGCCACGAGATCCTCCTGGTCCAGAGCGTCAGCGCGACAGGGTTTCATTACGAACGTGACATCTGGGTCAGCCGTTCGGACTCCGAGGTTCGGGGTCGTTGAGGGCAGCGCTCTCGATTCCCGGATCGAGCCAGCGTCCACAATCGACAGTGACGACTCCTACCGCTTTACCCGCTTTCCATCGAAGCAAAGAACTCGATGATCCGCTGAGTGTCATCTGAAAACGCCCACCGCTCCGTGAGCTTGCCGTCTTTCATATGGGCAATCTCGGCAGTGCGATAGCTGAAACTCTGATCACCCATATTCAACGTGGTCGTGACCAACCCGATGACGTGCTCACCGTTACCGACGACATCGTGGATGTCGATATCGAAGTTGTCCGCCCCGAATTCCTCCATGCCGGACATGACCGCGACCACTGCATCCTTGCCATGGAGAGTTTCGGCGCCGAGCTGATGCCAGACGACTTCATCGTCGAGAGCATCGAAAGCCGCCTGGAAGTTGCCCTTTTGGAGGTTCTCATGCACCTCCCGATAGACCGCCACATTGGGATGTTCGCCCATTTTGTGCTCTCCTTTCCGAGCAGGAGGAAGCTACACCTCCAACGGTCGTGCTGAACCGACTTCGTGTCTGAGTTGCAGCCAGACGGTTTCATTTGAACACGAGGGGCGTCTCCTCCACTGCCGCGGTGTCGTCGCGAACGCTGTTCGCAGGGGTTCAAACCGAATGAGCGGCTCGACTCCGGATCAGGTGCAGTTCAGGATTGCTTTGAGAAGTGAGTCATTCGTCGACCGGAAACGCGCGTCGAACTGCAGGAACGCCGGCTCTGCACAGGTGGCTTGAAACATGCCTGTCATACGATGTAGCCTCATCGTATGACAATGTTCAGTTTCCGGGTAGAAGAAGCTGAGGCGGAAGAGGCAACGAGATGGGCTCAGCGCCTTGGCATGGACCGATCCGAACTCCTCCGCGAGGCTCTACACCAGTACCTGGTACGTCTCCGCGCTGAGGACGACGTCGAAGCCTGGCTGAAGATGCCTATGACCGGCGACGAGCAGAGCTTGGCCGAGATCTCCGATTGGGGCCCAGCCGAAGACTGGACGGACTGGCTCGATGCAACGGGGTGAGATTTGGTTCGCCAAGACACCAGGTGGGGATAGACCGGTTCTGGTGCTGACACGTGACCCTGTCGCAGATCGGATTGGGTCAGTCGTCGTCGCCGCCCTTACAAGAACTCAACGAGGGCTCGTATCGGAACTGGCGCTCTCTCCTGAGACCGACGGTGTGCCCACCGAGTGCGTAGTCAACTTCGACAACCTCCACACACTTCCGCGTGGATCGTTCCGCAGACCGATCGCCGAACTCTCGGCAGAGAGATTGGCTGAATCATGTCGCGTACTCAGGGACGCTGTCGGCTGCTAGCCCCGGATCAGGTGGGTCAGCGGAAGGCGACGGGGACCGGGCGGATCCTAGGATCATCGCCGACGTCGACGTGGCGCGAGGGAATCGCGAGGTGGCAGGACTGAAGCATGAAGACATAGCCAAGAGCCCCCCTCAGAGCCAGCCTGTCGTGGTTGAGGCTGACTACTTGGTCGTCGGCGCCGGCGCTGCCGGTATGGCTTTCGTGGATTCCCTCATCCACAACGCCAACGTCCACGTGGTCATGGTCGACCGCCGCCACAGTGCCGGAGGTCACTGGCTCGACGCCTATCCGTTCGTAAGGCTGCACCAGGCATCCGAGTTCTACGGCGTGGCCTCGACCCCGCTGGGCAATGGCGATTTGCAGACCGACGGCCCGGAGGCAGGTATGCACCAGCGGGCACCCGCGCCAGAGATCGTGGCCTACTACGGGCACGTACTGGAGGGCATGATCGCCCGCGGCCAGGTCAGCTTCCACCCCAACAGCGAGTACCTCGGCGGGCGACACTGGACTTCCCGGTTGTCGGGAAAGCATTTCGCTGTGTCCGACAGCTGTCGCGTCGTCAACGCCCACTACCTGGCACCGGACATTCCGGCTCAAACCCCCGCCCCCTTCGAAGTTGCAGAAGGCGTCCACTCCATCCCGGTCAACGACCTGGTCAGGCTTTCTGAGACACCCCGTCAGTTCGTGATCGTGGGCGCTGGCAAGACCGCCACCGACGCCATCGTCTGGCTTCTGGACAATGGCGTGGAGCCGGACAGGGTTTGCTGGGTGCGCCCGCGTGACCCCTGGATGTTCAACCGCGCCGTCGTGCAGCCGGATACGGTCGTCACCTTGGGAATGGTGGCGGACATCCTGGAGTCGGCCCGCGAGGCGACGTCGCCCGACGACCTCTTCCTGCGCATGGAGGGGGCAGGCGTGATGATGCGTGTCGATCCACGGGTCACTCCCAGCATGGCGAAGACTCCGACACTGGCGCATTGGGAGTTGGACCGCCTGAGAACCATCGAGAACGTGGTGCGGCTGGGTCGCGTCCGCCACGTGGAGCCGGGGCGTCTCGTCTGTCTAGACGGCGACGCTGTCATCGACCGTGATGCGCTGGTGGTGCATTGTGCCGCCTCGGGCCTGAAGTACTCACCCCTGGTGCCGGTCTGGGGGTCGCAGGAAATCACGCTTCAATGCGTCGCCACCGGGCCGATCTTCGGCGCCGCACTCGCAGGCTACGTGGAAGCGACCCGAGACGACGACACCGAGAAGAACCGGCTATGCCCGCCGCACTCCCTCCCAAACACGCCGACTGACTGGCCGCGGACGATCGTGCAGGGAGCCCAAGGATCACAGGCTCTGGCCACAGAACCGGATGTCATGCGCTGGTCGCATGCGACCAGCCTGTACCGGTCCCGTATCCCGGCCGAGCGGGCCAACGACCCCGACGTTGCCGACGGCGTCGCCCGAGTCGAAGCTGTTTCGGAAATCGGTCTAGCCAGGCTGGAGAAACTGGGCGGGATGACGTAGCCCACCTCGAGCGATACATGGCGTTATGGGCGGTTCACCCAGTTGAGTGGGTGTAGTTGGTGGGTCCCCTCGAGTCCTTTGAGTTCGACGAGGACGGGAGGGTCGAACTGGAATTCGGCCGGATTGACCATTCCGAACGTGGATTCTGACGCCAGTATCTGGCCGGCGTTGGCGGCAGCTGCGACTCGAGCGGCCTTGGCAACGGTCAGCCCCACGTAATCGTTGTGGTCCCTGACGACATCGCCCGTGTGAGCGCCGATCCGGACCTTGAAGTCTGAAGTGGCCACGGCCTTCTGGATCTCACCTGCGGCCAGGAGCGCCGAGGACGCAGAAGTGAATGCATACATCCCACCGTCTCCCAGAGTTTTCACCACGGAACCTCCGTTGTTCTCAACGATCTTGCCCACTGTCGTCAGGTGCTCGAGGATCAGCTTGCTCCACACACGACTTCCCATCGTGTTCGACAACGCTGTCGACCCCACAACGTCGGTGAACACAATGGTCGACGTGTCATATTCGCCGCTCGCGTCAGTGCCAGATGACAGGTCGCCCTGCTGCAGGGAGTGGAGGAGGTCGGAGAGAGTCTTGGTCAGCTCGGCGTCATAGAAGACCCCCTCATTGCGCGTGGGGACCGAGTAGTGGATCTGGACCATCTTCCAGGCTCCTGCCTCCAGCACCAACGCGAAGGTGATGCGGTAGGTGTGTTCGGTATCGCCTTCAACTCTTCGGCTTTCCGCCGCTGCCCAAGCCGTATCCCCGTTTTCAAAAGCCTCCAGCCGCAAGATCTCGTCCGAACCAGCAGATCGCGCAGCAGCCTCCCAGTGGGCCCCCATGACAATCGGGACCGTCGAACCCTGGGCCCACTCTTCTTCGTCGGTGCCGATCAGGCGCACCTCCGATGAGTCGGAGAGGACATTCCTGACACTCCCGACGTTGCCTTCGCTGCGCGCAGTCAAAAACCGCCTTATGACCGCTTCGACCTCGGGCGATGGATTCACCAATCAAGTATGCCAGCTACAGCCCAGCCGTCGTCTGGCGAGCGAGCACCCAAGCAGCATGGGAACTGGACAGTTGCCGATAGGCGGTGCTTCCAGTACTCATAGCCCGGAATAGGTGCCGTTGGAGCGGGGAGGCCTGTCGTTGCTGGAGCGGTCGAAGGCCAGGCAATGCCGTTCACGAGGCTCGAGTGCTTAGGGGCGACGATCACACGGCAGCGTCGTTGGCCACGTCGGCGATGTAGTTGGCCAGATATTCGTCCTCGGGTGCGTGTGGATAGGCACTCCGGAAGAGCTGACATCGCTGAAAGGTGCTGATGAGAGACTGGAGCTCGTCAAAGCAGACTTGAACGAGCCGGGAGCCTTCACCGACCATATGGCTGGGTGGGAGTATGTGATGCACACGGCTTCCCCGTACATGCTCGCTGTCGAAGACCCTCAACGCGATCTCGTCGACCCGGCAGTCAACGGCACGCTCTCGGTACTCGAGTCTGCGGCGTCCACGCCGAGTATCAAACGAGTCGTGGTCACTTCGTCATTCGCTGCGATCTCCGATGGCCCCCGAACCGACAGCTACGACGAATCCGATTTGGAACACCAGGAGTTCTCTCGAGGACGGCCCCTATGCATATTCGAAGACCGTCGCCGAAAGAGCGGCCTGGGACTTCATCGAGACCGAGGAACGGCACTTCGACCTCGTCGTCACCGCTGTCTGGTTCGATGGTTCGATGAGCAACTCAACAAGTACACCAAGCCCCCAGAAGCCCTACCGCGAGCTTTCTGGGGGCTTTGCCATCGACACGAGAGGTGAGGTTCGCTCTCAGCGCTTGACGCGGGCGTTCTCATTCGCCCGCTCACCAGCGGGACCCGACTTTGCGATCTGAAGACCATCGGCGTCCGGCACGGGTGTCGCATTGACCCGGTTGAAGCGGGCGTTGTCGTTTGCATTCTCACCTGCGGGACCTGACTTGGCGTTCTGAAGACCACGGGCGCCGGGCACGGGTACCACGTCGACGCGGGTCCAGTCGAACCGCTCGTCTCTCTCGGCACCGAAGACCATCCGGATCTCGACATACTCCACTGCGCTCAAGGTGAGCGTCCGGGTGTTGTTGTACACACACGTGAACGGCCAGAGTCCATCCTCGATGTCCGGGTTGAAGTTGTCGGGGTAGGTCGGGTCCTCGCCGTCGCTGCGGTACTCGAAGCACGAAGGAAAGCTCCGGGTGCTGACCAACTCGATGTCAATCTCACCGACACGCGTCTCGAGGACGTTGAAGTGCGCCCAGCCCTCTGCTCGGTTCTCGTCGTTCGTACTCGGCGTCACCGCATCGACAGCGCCGAACGCCATGCCCATTGTGCTCAATATCAGCGCGATGGCCATCGCCATCACCGTGGATGTCCTTCGCATGATCAACTCGCTTCCCCTTGCTCCCCCGGAGCCTCGCCGCCCCAGGGCAATCCGACGGAACTCGCCAGACTTGTTCAACAGTGCTTCGGCAACTTCGGGGCGATCTTGAAGTTCTTGACGTTTTCGAAACCCTTCAGAGCAAGGGAGGTGGCCGTCGCCGGTTTATCTGGGAGCAATCAGCGGGCCCAGACCCGACTTGCCCTCTTGCTGGGGAGCAACCGCCAGGCGGCGGAATCGGTCGCGTTGGGTGGTGCACCTTTTTCAAACTTGTCTGGCATACGATTCAATCTCGGCGTATGGCAATGTTCAGTTTCCGCGTAGAAGACGACGAGGCGAAAGAAGCAACCCGATGGGCTCAGCGTCTTGGTATCGATCGGTTCGAGCTCTTCCGAGATGCCCTACGTCGGTATCTGGTACGGCTCCGTGATGAAGACGTGCTCTCCGTCGTTGCGCTCCTCGGCGGCAATGCATCGGTGGCAGCCATCTCGAGCACGCGGATGGATCGACTCCGGGCGGCGCTCCGTGCCGACTGAGCGGGGAACTGGATCGGCTGCCGCGCCTTTTCCACCACGAGATCGGAGAGCTGGGGTCAAGGGCATAGTTGGAGTCGTGGCGGCGCTGGCCGCTGCTTGCACAACGCCTGCCATGCCGCCGACAACGACCGTTGCCGACCAGCCGACGGTGGCGCCTCCCCTCTCCCGGCCGGCGGTCGACCCCACCAACTGGTCGATGTCCCAAATCGTCGACGGTGGCGAACTGACGTGGCAACTCGACGTCGACTCGGACATCAAGCCCATGAAGGTGGTGACGATCGACGGGACGGTTTTCGTCTTGGGTAGCTCTACCGAAGCAGGCGGGCTTCGAGTTTGGTCGACCGATGATGGGATGGAGTTCGTCGACCACGGGTCAAGCTTGCCGGAGGGCAGTCAGGTCGCGGCGGTGGGCGATAGCGGTGATGCGCTATTGGTGGCGACACCGTCGACCGAGACTCAACCGCCAATGCTCTGGCGAAGCAGCGACGGTACTGATTGGTCGTCCCGGGAACTGCCGTTTGATACGGACAACCCGTTTCTCAGATTCCGTCCTCAGGCACTGGGAGGCACGCCTGACCTAACGGTCATCGCCGGTTACACAACGCTCGAAGCCGAGGACTTCCTCACCGATCGACTCATGGCGACCGCTTATCCACAGTTCGACGACCAGGTCGTGGATTTGAACTGGACGGCGAACCAGGACGAGGTTCTGATTGAAGTGACCGTCCCCCCTGGACTCAGACTTGCCCGTTTTACCGGCACCGAGATCGGGTTGACCGAGGCGGAAACGATGTGGCTCACATCGCCGACCGGGCAGCGAGCCAATCTCGGGGTGGAGGTGCTCGCGCTCCCAACCGGCGGGGAATGGCAGACGAGCACACTGTCAGAGGTCATTAGGGCCGAGGAGATCTTTGGCACCCCTGGCGGGCAAGTCTTGTTGGCCGGCTTCACACCGGCCATCACACCGACCGGGGACAGCCGCTCCGTGCATCGAACCTTCGAAGGACTCACCTGGGAGCTTGTGGGGAGTCCGGAGAGGCCACTGACCGGCGTGAAGTGGGGGACCCGAATGATCGGTCCAGCCGCCACCGGTGACCAGGGCATGCTCATCTCCGACGACGGGCTGGACTGGACCCGCAACGGGATCGAGTTCCGGTTTCCGTCCAACCCGCGCTTCGCCATCACACACGTAGCTACAGGACCGGTTGGTGTCGTGGCATCCGCGGAGAGCAAGGAGTGGCCGACAGCGCAGTCGCCCGACCTCGGGGTCGCCCAAATCGAGCGGGACGACTTGACGGTGGGACTGGAGTTCTCCATCTCCAATAGCGACCTCAAAGCGAGAGTGTCGGCCATCACGATCAGAAGAGAGGCCGACATCGGAACTGCCAGCCAACCCGTAGTCTATCCGGTACCGGGCAATGCCGAGCGGGACGATCTCGTCATCGACGTCGCCTCCAAGACGGTGACCTTCAAGGATGAGCAAGGCGTTCCATGGCTCGATCTCGGCTTCACCGAATTGGATGACCTGCTGCGCCAAGCGAACGAGTTTCGGAACCTTCTCGAGATGACCCACAGCCAGGCGCTCGCTCACTCCATCGACGCCGACTCGTGGATGCTCCGTGACATCACTGACCTGGTAGGTGACGGGCAGCTCGCCGGCATCGGTCAACCGGGAGATCGGGCGATAGCGGTGCTCACAGACTCCGACGGGTTTGGAATCTGGTCGGCTCAGCTGCAAGGTCCGTGATCCGTTGCCCTGCCGGACGGCCAGACGTGACCCAGCCTCAGTTGGAGGACCTAAAGGGCGCCCCGGGATGGTCGATGAGTCGCTCACTCAGGTAGGCCGCCCTCTTGTTTTCAAACGGTGGTCAGACGCCTGAGAGCAACCATCTCGCAACTCCCCTGTTCGATGTGCCCGTTACGCGTGTCTGTTGGACCACTGCCTTGAGCGACTGTCCGATCGTTGATGGATCGGGGTATTTGACGAAGGGGTGGACGGCGGTGATGTCGCGGCCGTCGGTCTCCACTTCATAGGCACCCCAAGTGGCGAGGGTTCTGTGCCGGGTGGTGGTCATGGCTCTCCCGTTTCCGGCCAGGCAACAGATGGAGGGGGGGAGCGCCCTCACCACTGCGGGCGCTCCCCCAACTCGGTTCCCCGCTACCGGGTCCATCCAGGGGGAGTCGAAGGTGACTCCGCCTGAGCCTGCTCGAGACAGAACGAGGCTCCCGGCCCCACCGAGGACGGGTGAGTGAAGTGCGCCGGTCCGCCCTTGGCGCCTCCGGGCTCACCGGGGTGGACGTAGTCGCCCTTGATGTGGTCACCGTGGTTGTCCCACGTACTCATGCCGGCGCAGGTCGGTGCCCCGGCATTGGCCGGCGGCTCACCTGCCAGGGCGACTGAGGCAGTTGCCAGGACCATGGCCCCGGCAACTGCCAGCGCCCTCATCGTCTTCTTCATCTTCATCTCCCCCTCTAGCTGTGTTCGCTGACCGGATAGATCTCGTCGGCCACGAGACCGTGCGCCTCACGGTGGACCGTGCTGGCGTCCTCGGCACTGTCCGCCTCTACGAGACAGAAGATCTTTCCTGCCTCTTCGTCGACCCAGTAGCGGAGATAGCTCACGCCGTACTTGCCCTGGGTTTCGAGATCTCTCTCGTGGGCACCGGCGACATCGGCCGCCGTCACCCCACCGTCGATCGTGTGAACGTCCATGAACAGTGACACTCCTCCTCCTCGTCGTTCGGGTCAGTCACTGGACCAACGTAAGAAACGGGGAGTCCGGCGTCATCGGGGTGCTACCCCTAACTTTGAGCCGGCTACCCCCAAATCAGGGATATGAACGAGACCGCGGCTCTCCGCGTTGTTCACGGCCTCGGCCCGAGTGGAGGCCTCGAGTTAGGCCATCACCGCCGACACCTGGTTCTCCACCGTACGTGGTGAGAGGAAGAGCCGGTCTGCGATTTCGGGGTTGGTCAGACCTCCCGCCATGAGCCGCAGCACCTCGGCTTGACGCGCCGTCAGCCCGGCGGCGTGCTCTCTCGTCGAGCGTCCTCTTCCGCGTAGAACGCTGATCCCATCGCACTGAAGGTCGCTCCTCACCCGAGCGGACGGTGGCGTAGGCACCGGGTGGCTCGAGGATCTCGAGCGAGTTGAGCCGGGCCTCCCGATCGCCCGTGCTAAGCGCGATCGCGTTCGCAGGGCATGGACTTCCGCTCCCAGCGTGAAGCGGCGTCCTGCCAGTTGCCGAGTATGCCGGTGTACGGAAGACCCTGGTGTCTCTCTTTGAGGGGGATCCCGAAGACCCGTCGAGTCAGCCGGTCTACATCTCCTCGTCTGCCGCCTTGCCTCCTCGCTCCATGACCTCGAGACGCTCGTAGTAGTCGGGGAACTCGCGGAGATGCGCCAGTGCGATCTTCAACGTGACCACCGGATCGTCACCGGTCACGTCCAGGTCAGGGAACCTGGTCCCGTGTTCCAACTCGACGTTCATCCCGTCACGCACGGCCTCCAAGCCATATCGCTCGCGAGAGATGTCTATGCCGGCGGTCTTCAGAGCCGCATCGGCTTCCAAGGTCGTGAACATGTCGCCTCCTTTCAAAGATGGCACTTCGACACCAGTGTCCGACGGGCTACCGCCTTCCGATAGAGGCCAAGGTCCCGAACGCGGGCATGGCCGAGAACGCGTCAGCGCGACAGTGTGCCTTTCGGCCCTGGCGCATAACCACAGCCAAGGGGATCCTGATGTCCTTCCTCTACTCCCACGGCGAGTTTCGGATGATCACGGCGAGGGATAGCGATCACGGAAGGCTCATGGCGAAGACAGGGCGGGCTTCGATGACCATCGATCACGACGACGTGACGTCTCGCTCGGTGGAGCAGTGGAATGTGACCGCCGAGGGCCCCTAGGAGTTCACCGACGAGAACCCGGAGTCGCTGCTCACAGAGATACTCGCCAAGGCTCGAGGATCTCGAGAGCGCGGGAGACGTGGCAGTCCTTCGCCCGGTGCTCGCCGGCTACCACGGGATCAGCAGACTCGATCAGGAGAGCTCCTAGTCGCGTAGGACTTGTATCGCTCGGTTGGCATGGCTCACCCGGCCGGCGAGCACCCGGGCGACGAAGGCATGCAACTCGGCTGCGAGTGGCGGGTCGGACCGGCAGAGGTCGGCGAAACGCTCGGGCGTCAGGTGGAGCACCTCGGACTGGTCGTCGGCGACGACGGTGGCCGTGCATGGCTCATCGCGATACAGGCTGATCTCGCCGAGGACGGTTCCGCCGAGCAGGGTTCGGAGTCGCTTCGCCTGGCCGTCGAGCCCATCGAGCAGGACCGTCGCCCGACCGGTTCGAATGAGATAGATCCCCGGCGACGGGTCACCCTGCCTCATGAGCACCTCCCCCGGCTCGAACGTACGGTCCACCAGGTACTCCGCCAAATCTCTCTCCAGGCCTCCGAGCAGCTCGTGGCCGGTCGTGGCGACGAGGTCCGCTCCCGAGAGGATCTGCTCCTCACACCATGCGATTCCATGATCCAGGTCCGGTTGGAGGGTGACCACGTCGGGGTAAGTCGCGATGAGAGTCTCGAATTGGCTGCGTTGAGTCTCGGCCAGGTCGGTGAAGATGAATCGGAGACGCTTCTCCCGGGCGAACATGGTCACTCTCTCGAACACGGCCACCGCCGAGGAATCCACTCCGGTCACCCTCTTGAAGTCGATGATCACCATCTCGGGTGGGTCAGGATCATCGAGCAGGGCCCGGACCCGCCCCAGGATTCGACTGGCGGTTCCGAAGAAGATGAAGCCCTGGAGCTGGAAACCGACCACGACCGACCCGTTGTCGCTCAGATAGTCGGTTTCGACGAGCGACCTCTCGATGTTGCTTCGACGGTCGGCTCCCGTGAACTCGTGCTTCACCACGTCGATCCGGCTGTAGCGCACCACGAACAGGAACGTCGCCGCGATGAGCCCGGCCAGGACTCCGGGCAGGAATCCGATCGTCGCGATGACCACGAGGATCCCCCACATCAAGGCATAGTCGGGTTTCGACATGCGTCGTCGCGACACCCAGATCCACTCGTATGCGAACTCGGCTCCCACGAAGAGGAGAAGACCTCCGATGACGAACTGTGGGATGAGCTCGAGCATCGTCCCGCCAAGAGCAACGACGAGGATGATCCAGGCCGGCGCGACCAGAGCCGGACCTCGTCTCGGCCCCAGAAGTCGTGATGTGATGACCGTGTCGGACATGTACATGTAGCCCGGTGGCCCGCCGATGAAGCCTCCGGCGACATTCGCCCAGCCAGTTGCCTGGAGCTCCCTGTTCATGTCGACGTCGACTCTGGTCTCGATCTCGAGAGCGCTTATGTACAGGAGGAGGGTGATGGGGACGACGATGAGCACCGTCACCAGGCCAGGCAGCTCGCCGGCGATGGCACCCCAATCGGCCTCGATGAACGAGAACACTGCCGTGCGGGGCCAGATGCCGCTGTCGGGAAATGGGCCCAGCAACCAGCCTCGATCCAGCGCTGTTGACTTTTCGACACCGGAAAGACCCGCCACGAGGTGAAAGCTTCCAATGGCGACCGTGAGGAAGATTAGATATGCACGAGAGCTCCAACCTCGCCGGGCAGCGACGAAGAAGGCGAGGGCCAGAGCCAGTGCCGGCCACAGGAGACCGGATGTGTCGCCGGAGAAGACATCGGAGACAGAGCTGACCCCGAGAATCCCCAGCGCCCCTGTGATGATCAGATATCCGGTTCCCGCCAGAAGACCTCCGATCACCGGAAACGGGACGTACCGGGCGATCTCGCCCCATCCAAGGTAGCCCATGGCGAGGAGCACGACGCCGGTGGCGATCGAGGTTGCGGCGACCATCGCCACGACGGTTGACAACCCAGCCGAACCCACTAACGCGCCGGTGATCGACACGGCGCTCAGCCCGATGATCGCCGCACTCGAGTCCTGCACGCCGGCGTAGACACCGGAGAAGCTGCTCCGGATGGCGATCACCAAGCCGATCACGGCGGAGGACGTGAGCCCGAGACCGACCCCGAGAGGGAGCGACTCCGCGAGATCCCCTCGGAAGATGAGAGAGACGAGTGCGATAGTCAACAGGGCATTGACGATTCCGAGAACTGCACCGGTGGCGAGAGTCGACGTGAGCGACCCCGGCGCGAAGTCAGAGCGCAGCTCTCCCATGTCGCCCCCACCACCCGGACGGTCCCTACTCATCGGGCGAGTATGCCAGTCTCCGGCTGTGGCGGGAGTGGGCGGTCGGACGGCGTCTCGCCCAACAGCAGAAGGATGGGAACACCCGCACCGGCAACGGCGAATCAGCCGAGTATCACGATCCTGGGCTCATCACGAGACACGCCCATCTCGACTAATCGCACCATCCTCGAGGACGTCCCAGAAGTACTCAGGATTGGTGCGGAGACGAGCGCTGATGGCGTTTACTGAACATCATCCCAGGCGTCGGCCACGGCCGCGGCGTGCTCGGCGTTGACGGCAATACGGTCACCTATCGCCTCCTAGAACAAGAGGACCCCCCACTTCCCAGCCACCGAAGCCGTGATTTCCACATCTTTGCCTTCCAAATCGAATCCGAGCAGCGAAGGCAGCCGGTCGCCGGATATGGACCATCCGAAAGCGTAGGGCCTCTTGCCGATATGGCCGGTATGGGTGTGCAGTTGGCCTCACTCTGCCCGTACCGACCAACCATGGCCGAGACCGCTCACGCCATTGCCACCCTTCCGTCAACTCGCCAGCGGCGGATTAGGTGAGGTTTGCCGCTAGATGCCGAGAACCAAGGACGCCGTGATTCGCTTCAAGTCTGGGCAGGGTCCTGCGACGAACTGCCGATGGTTCGACCGGCAGAGCGCGGGCTAGCCCCTGTCGAGCTTGGGGGGACAACTTCTCCGCTGTCCCCCCGGCCCGCCACAATTCGGCGGAGATTCCCAGTGACTGCGCCTATGCCTCCGCGAGGGGTGCGTCGCTGCAGTTCACGCGAATCCACCTGATGGTCTCTTGCACGTTGACTCCATCATCACCAAAGAACTCCAATGCCAGAGCCTGGATTTCCGGACCGAATTCTCCGGCAATCGCCGGTTCGACGATGAACTCCTGAAGCAGCGGAGCCCTTTCGGCCGGAGTCAGTTCATGGTCCGATGACCCGTGGCTGATTCGCTGGCCAAAACAGGTTGGGGTCCCGGGCTCTCCAACCACGTTGGCAAACGCCGGCCCTGCTGCAACCACCACTAACAGTGACACGGCAGCGAACATCGAGATGAGTCGTCTCGACATCTTCATCCTCTCCTTTCATACGACAGCTCATTTGTGAGCTGCTCGGGACAAGCCTCGTTCCGAAGCGTTACCGAATCGTGACGACGATCACCGCCACTCCGAGACGAACAGAACGGTCGCCCCCATGCGTATTAGAGGTAGCGGGTCTCAGAAGAGAGACGGAATGAAGGCGAGAATCTCAGTCGCGGCCATCGCCGGAGCCCTGATGGCGTTCGGGGTGGCCCCGACCGCATCTGCCCACGTTCATGCTTTCACCCCCTTTCATGTCTCACAACCGACAGCCCGAGCCCCAGGGCCGCTATCGGATTTGTGAAGGCAGCGGATGCTGCGGACCGTTGAAACGCCAGTGGCAAGCTGCCGTCCGGCTGCGAGGGGGCTGAGAACGCCTGCGACCTCGCCTGAAGAAGCTTCGGCTACATGTGCAAGCCATCGGCTGCTGCCGATCGGCAACGGCACCCCAAACGGGCATTACGTTTCGGACCATGAGCGTAAAACTCGACGTGCCCGAGGAGATCACGACGGCCGACCTCGTGGATGCGATGGGCCGACGGCACCGCCACCGCTGCCACATCCTCGATCTGGTCTCACCGACGCCCGGGCGCAGGCTGCTAGGCCCGGCCGTGACGATCTCCTACTTCCCAACCTGCACCGCCCGACTCGACCCCTCCCGTTACAACTTCGCCGACATCTTCTATGAGGCTGTTGGCGACGACGGGGAGGGACGTGTCCTCGTTCTGGCGAGCAACGGGTATCCGGAGGTGTCACTCGGCGGCGGGACGAAGCTGGCTCGAGTCCAGAAGGCTGGCATGGCCGGGGTCCTCGCCGACGGCAGGATCAGAGACTTCGACGAGCTGGCCACCTACGACTACGCGACATACTGCCGAGGGGTGGCGACCCGTTGGGGAGGCGATTCGGTGACGCCCTATCAGGCGAATGTGCCAGTCGTGTTATCTCAGGTCGGCATCCACCCAGGAGACATCGTCTTTGCCGACGGCTCCGGCGCAGTCGTGATCCCGGCCTCCGAACTCGATGACATCGTCGCCGAGGCCGTCCGAGTGAATCAGGAGGATCGAGAAGCCCTGGAGACAATCGCACACGAGTCACCGGGCAGCGTGGTCCGCGATCGATCCTGAGCCGTCGGCAAGGAATCTCGAGTTTCCCCTTAGGGACGACACTCCACGGCGGAATTGAGAGTCGCCATCAGCTTCGCCCGAACTAGCGCAGGCGGTCGATCGGCCGTCGAGGGGTCAAAAGGTACTTAACGATGCGGTAGGAAAAGTCGCCAACGGCCACAACGCCCCGATTCTGCGACGGGCCAAAGAGTCACTGCTCAGCATCTCCTGACTGTTTCCAAGCCACAGGAAGCGGATTAGGTGCTGTTGGTCCTGCCGAACCCAAGATCCTCGAGGGTCTCGTGGAGCTCGGGTTGCGTCCGATGGTCGAGGGGACGGCGACACGGATCAAGACACTCGTCGACCCCTGGGCGCACGAGGTGCGCGACACGGTCTGACGGGTCGGCGGCAGGCCCTGCGCTTCTCGACCCTCAATCGTCTTCGTCGTCTGGCACCTCGACACGCAGACCGAGACTCTCGGCGAGCCGCTCCAGCTCGGTTAGAGCTGCGTCGCGGGTTCCGCTCTCCAGCTTCTTTTCCAGCTCCTCGGCCACCTTCCCGAGTTCGTCCGTCGCCTTCTCGGGATCTCCCACCCTGGCTTCGTCGATAGCGTTGTCGATCTTGTTCATCAACTTGTCGACTTCACGCTCGTTCAGGTCGGACCGAGGTGGCTGAGACAGGATCGCCTCCAACCGATCGCGGGACTCTCGGACCCTGTCGGCCGGAGTGCTCGTCGTTGTCGCTGGAGCCACGGTCGTGGATGTCGGAACGGTCGTGGACATCGGGATGAGTGTCGAACCAACCACCGACGACGACGATGGCGAGTCGGCAGCCAGGCCCGGTGAGTTTCCGCTGCTCACTGCCAGAGCAACGGCGAACAACAAGACCAGCACACCCAGCACCAGCATCGCCACCGGCACTCGCCTGTGCCCGCGGTCGGCTTCCCGCGGCGCTGGCGACGACGCACGCGACGGGCCCTCCATGACGAGCGTTCGGTCGGCCTCGCCCGGCCCGGCCAAAGCCACCGGAGCTCCTGGGACGAAATTCACGGTCGGAGCCTCAGCCCGGAGAAGAGCGGCGAATGACAACGCATCCGGTCGGTGGTTCGGGTCATGCGCCGTCGCTGACTCCAAAGCGCCGTCAATCGCAGGGCTGGGTGCTGCGCCGGTGGCATCCAACAGCTCACGAACCACCACCCCCAAGGAGTAAACGTCCGATGCCTGCGTCGGCCGCTGGCCGGCCATCACCTCGGGAGCGGCGTACGAGGGTGTGGCCACGATCAAGCCGTCCGCGGTGACCTCGGCCGTGGAGGTGGGATCGAGAGCGATCCCGAAATCGGTGAGAAGAGGACCACGATCCGAGAGAATGATGTTTGCCGGCTTCACGTCACGATGAACGAGCCCTCCGGCATGCACCGCCGCCAGTCCCTCGGCGACCTGGGCACCCACCTCCAGGGATTCAGCCTCGTCGAGTTGACCCAGAGTGTCCCTCAGGGTCGGCCCTTCGGCCAGCTCCATGACGAGGTATGGCCCGTCCTCATCGGCCCCGTAGTCGTAGACAGTGATGAGATTGGGATGACTGATCGCTGCTGCGGCACGCGCCTCCCGACCCATCCGGTTTGGGGTCGAGTCGCCACCTGGCGCCGAAGGGTGGGGTCGCTTCACGGCAACCAGACGGTCCAGCCGCGTGTCGGAGCCCCGCCATACCGTTGCCATCCCGCCGGAGGCGATGACCTCGAGCAACTCGTATCGGTCGTCGATCATGGGCACGAGAAGCTCAGTACCCCAACCGCCCCCCTATGAACCTCGGTTCAGCCCAAGGATCACACTCCTCGTGGAGTTTCTTGGGAGGCCGCCGGCAAATAGTGATCTCCTCATGCTCTCCAGGGTGTTGTCTGGCAAGTTCTGCATCGTGGTGCTCTCGAACGAAAAGGAGTGAGAATGTCCACTACGAGCAAAGAAGTCGTGCTGCGGTTCTTCGAGGCGTACGGCCGGCAGGATCTCGAGTCGGCCGCAAACCTGGTGACGGAGGACTTCGTCAACAACTCGTCGACGAGCCAGGGCAGGGACGGTGTACGCGAGGAGGGTCAGTTCTGACACCCGATCCCAGTGCTCCCATCCGTACGACAACGCATCCGCGGCCGCATCCGCTCCTAGCAGCGGCCCAAACAAGGCGGTCAGACACTCTTGGAGACGAGGCCCGAGGTCTTCCTCAGGATCCTCGATGCCTTCGAGCGAGGAGGCGACACATACCGATCGGTCGACGGGACGTTGCTATCTCGGCGCCCGTCCCGACTCCACGCTTGTTGGGCTGGCCACTTCGCCCCCAGATGCCGTTCGACGCCGCAAGAGCGTCTTCTACCCGGGCCTGACGATGCGATGACCAGCGAACAAAAGCACGAGGACCCGTTTCGAACGCGCTCCGATCGGGCATAACTGGGCGACCCCGGCGAGTCGGTTCATCGATCCGTAACACTCGGGTCACCGGATCGATCCTCCCACGTCGATCCGGGGACATCCTGGGGTGGCATCGTCTGCGGGGTCCAGCGAGCAAGGAGGCTTGCCAAATGATGGAACGCAAAGACCGACGTCTCAAGACTTCACTCGTGGGGGCAGCGCTGGCGGTCGCTGTTGCCGCGCCGGCCGTGGCAGCCCCCGAACCGGCCGGTCACCTCACCGATCAGAGCGCCTATATCACTCTCGATCCCCGCGTCCCAAAGGGGGCCCGAGTCACTCCGATCATCTCAGTCGGAGAGTCTGTCGACGGGGTGCTGTTCGAAGGAATTCCCGACGGCATCGGGTTGAAACCGGGACCGGCCAAGCAAACGGTCGAGGTGTTCGTGGCCCATGAGCAGTCTCGGGTTCCTTTTTCGGGCGCCCGCGACGTCCAAGACTCCTCGGTGACGTCCTGGGTATTGAGCACGCAGAGCGGGCCCGGTCGCAAGGCCTCGGTGCTGTCGGCCGAGGAGCCAATTCCGGCTTCTGCGGGCTTCATCCGTTTCTGCTCGGCTTTCATGGCGGGACCGGCGGAGGGTTTCTCCAGCTATACGTTCTTCACCGGCGAGGAGAGCAACGACGCCGGACTGGCAGTCCCGGTAGACGCCCCGTACGGCTCCGACGTCTTCCCCGGCAACGGCACTCGACAGGCCGGGTATTCGGTCGGTCTGAATACCGACACGGCTGAGTTCAGCCAGATCACCCGTATGGGGCGACTCAACCACGAGAACACAGTGGTGGTGCCGGGAGGCTGGAGCGGATATTCCGTTTTGACCACCGACGACACCTTCAACGCCCCTTCGTCTCAGCTGTATTTGTTCCGTGGCGACACCGAGCAGGATGTGCGCGATGGCGATGGAACGCTCTACGCCTTCCGGGTGACCGGAGTCAACGGACAGCCGGTGGACCCGGCCAATCCGTCCAACGGAGCCAACGACTACCTCGACCTGGGGATCGACGATTCGTTCACCGGTGAGTTCATCCCGGTGCCCGATGACATCGCCGATGGAACGACGCAAACCCTGCCTCAGACAGCCTTGGAGAACTGGTCGAACGAGAACAACGTGATGCAGTTCATCAGGCTCGAAGACCTCGCCTACGACAAGAAGAACCCTCTGGTCGTCTACGCCGCCGACACCGGGGCCACCCGCGTGGTTCCCGATGCGAACACAGGACGGCTCATTCGTGGTCCGGGCGGGACAGTCGGGCAAGCCGACAATGGGCGGATCCTGCAATTCGTGTTCAACGCCGACGACCCGCTCGTTGTCGACAGTCTCACGGTTCTCGCCGACGGTGACGCTCCCGGCACCGAGGTGTTCGTGCCGCTGACGAGCCCCGACAACCTCGACGTCAGCACCAAGAGCCTGATGGTCCAGGAAGACACCGGTCAAGCAGTGATCTGGCAGTACCGGTTCAAGCAGGGCGACTGGCGGGTGGTGGCCACGGTCAACGACCCCGTCGGCGAGTCGAGCGGGATCGTGGACGCCTCCGAGTTCTTCGGACCTGGTACATGGCTGCTCGACGTTCAGGCCCACGGAACCAACGTCTTCGAGGACCGCATCAGCGAGTCACCGACTGTGATCAAGCGCGAGGACGGGCAGCTGATGCTGCTCGAGATTCCGGGCTCATAGCGGATGGATCAGGATGAGGGGCCCGGGACCCGTCCCCGGGCCCCTCACAGCGAGGAGATAACCATGACAATCCGGCCTGCCCGATGGCGATCGATACTGACCGCCGCAATCCTTCTGGCGACGATCGTCGGCACCCTCCCGGCTGCGGCCGGCGGCAACAGCGACCGCAGTGTCCGATTCGCCACGTTCAACGCCTCACTCAACCGGG
The DNA here is from genome assembly GCA_035762545.1 of Acidimicrobiia bacterium. Lineage (GTDB taxonomy): Bacteria > Actinomycetota > Acidimicrobiia > Spongiisociales > ZC4RG35 > JANQRA01. The sequence goes on along the minus strand of DASTOM010000019.1, from coordinate 31,462 downwards.
CCAACGAGGGGCAGCTGATCGCCGACCTCTCCACACCCACGAACACTCAGGCGCGAAACGTCGCCGAGGTCATTCAACGAACCCGGCCCGACGTCTTGCTGATCAACGAGTTCGACTTCGACGCTGGCAACGTGGCAGTCGATCTCTTCCAGCAGAATTACCTGTCCGTCGGCCAGAACGGGGCTGAAGCCATCGAATACGGCTATCGGATGGGATTCCCTTCGAACACCGGGATCCTGTCCGGATTCGATCTCAACCACGACGGCGTCACTGCCGAGGCGGACGAGGTGGGGATGGCTTCCTACGCCAACGACTCATGGGGATTTGGCTTCTTCCCGGGCCAGTTCGGGTTCGCAGTCTTCTCGAGGTATCCGATCGACCCCGATGACATCCGCACCTTCCAGAACTTCCTGTGGCAGGACATGCCCGGTGCGCTGCTCCCGGTGGATCCGGCGACCGGTGACTCGTACTACTCCGAGGAGGTACTGGCCGAGTTCCGGCTGTCTTCGAAGAACCACGTCGACGTTCCCATCCAGATCGGCCACAAGACAGTGCACTTCCTGGTCAGCCATCCGACCCCGCCGGTCTTCGACGGGCCCGAGGATCGCAACGGCACCAGAAACCACGACGAGATCCGCTTCTGGGCCGACTACGTAGGCCCGGGAAGCCGGGGCGACTACATCTATGACGACGATGGCCTCACCGGCGGTCTCAAACCAGGCAGCATGTTCGTCATAGCCGGGGACCAGAACTCCGACCCATTCGACGGGGACAGCATTCCAGGCTCGGCACAACTCCTCATCGAGCATCCTCTGGTGAACTCGAAGTCCACTCCGATCAGCCAGGGGGGCGTCGATCGTGCCGCGGCACAAGCGGGCAACGAAACCCACATCGGTGACCCCGCGGAAGACACCGCGGACTTCTCCGAGCCCCCGTTCGGGCCCGGCAACCTGCGCGCCGACTACGTGCTGCCGAGCAAGAGTCTCCAGATCCATGACGCGGCGGTGTTCTGGCCGGCCGACAACGATCCGCTGACCCGTCTCACCGGCACCGGCGTCTTCGGCGACCCGGTACCCACCTCGGATCACAGGCTCGTCTGGGTCGACGTCAGTCACGGGACATTTCCAAAGAGCTAGAAGGCTCTCCGCCACGCTGGTCAGCCGCTCGTGCACATATCGATCGGCTGACCTACGGTCGGCGATCGATGGCACGCTCCAGCTCTAAGAGCCGTCTGACAGAACGAACCCGTTCACTTCAAACGCCCGAGTCACGGACCGAGCGATCGACATTCCGAAATGACTGCCAATCGGGGTGCCGAGTGACGGCTGGGTTGAGAGCACTTCGACCTCCACAGAGCACCACCTAGCATCCGCATGTGTGCCGTTGCTCGGTCCAATCGTCCTCGAGGTCATTGTTTGAGCGGGCCTCGACGTCCTGGTCGCTAATCGGGCCGTTCGCATGAGAACTGTGTTCCGGCGGGTCAGAGAGAGCCTGTTCACGATTCCTGCGCTGATCGTCCTCGCCTGTATCGGAGCCGCCTTTGGCGCCCTCTACCTCGATTCGACCTATGCCGACTCCCTCGAAGATTGGCCGCTCGTACTCGGAACCACCGTCGTGGGGGGTCGGGCGGTGCTCACCACCATCGCCGGTGCCACGATCACGGTCGCCGCAATCGTCTTTTCCATCACCGCGCTGTCCACCCAGATGGCGGCCAGTCAGTATTCCCCTAGGGCTCTCGGTGGGTTCTTCGAGGATTCATTCCAACAGGCGGTGATTGGACTCATCGTCGGCACGTTCCTGTATGCACTATTGGTACTTGCTTCCGCGTCGAGTGCGATCATCGACGGCGGAGTCGAGGCGACGCCGAGTGTCTCGGTGACCGTCGCGCTGATTCTCGCCGTGGCGTCAGCCATCGCCATCGTGTGGTACATCAACCGCTCACTGAGAAGAATGCAGATCGATTCGGTCGTGCGCCGCATCGCCGGCGCCTCCCTGAAGGCGATCGATCGCTACCTCGACTCCGACGGGAAGGGGGAGCATGTCGACGTCTCAAACACGCCAACTCCGGAGGGATCGCCGTCGATTATCAGATCGACCACAGGTGGCTGGGTGACCCAGATCGACGCAGAGCTTGCTCTTGCCGCACTTCCCCCGCAGTCGCTCGCGCGGATCGACGTGACTGTTGGTGACGCAGTCTCCAAGGACGACCGAATTGCCACGATCTGGCCTGATCCTGGCGAGGACTGGGACGGCGTCAGCCAGGTTCGCCGGTCGATCATCACTGCATCAGAGCGGTCACTGGAGCTCGACCCCACCTTCGGTATGCGCCAACTCGTCGACATTGCCCTTCGCGCCCTCTCGCCCGGCGTGAACGACCCGACGACAGCCGTGGACGTGATCTTCCATCTCAAAACGCCGGTGCGCAGGATCCTGCTTGCCGACGCCCCACGTCGCGTATTCGCGGGAGAAGAGGGACGGCGAGTCTTCCTCTCCGAGACTCCGGGACGGACCGAGTACGTCCACGATGCATTCTCCGAGATCCGGCTTGCGGCCTCGGGACAACCACACGTCCTCACCTCTTTGATCGAGGTGTTGTCAGATCTCAAATCGGATCTCGATAACGCAGAACTCTCGGGAAGACGCAATGCCGTAGAACAGGAGCTCGAGCTGACTGTCGATCTGGCCCGTCGTTCAGAATTCCCCGAGCCGGACCTGCGACGTGTTCTCAGGTATTACGAGCCCTAGCGGGAGTACGTGGGTCGGCGGCAATCCGCCACTCCGGATCGGGTGGCGTTGGAATCTGAGCGTGGTGGTCTAGCTCGTCCTCCGACTCGACGATTCCCTTGGTCGGTTGGTCGGAGACCATCGAGACCTCGGGCCGGCCAGGGCACGGCCGGTCGACTTCTAGGTCGGCTTGTCCATCTCAAAGCGAACCTTGCGGAGGATCTCCGATGCCGTGAACCGTCCGATGGGACCCGTGGAGTAGACCGCGTTGATGATCGTCCCCTCGGGGTTGACGAGGAAGCCAGTGAGCACTCCGCTCGCGTACGGGGTGTTCGCAGAAGTGTAGGTTTGGGAACGACGCCCGTCGTCACCCAAATTGAAAGGGGGCAGTGATGATCAGGCAATATTCGCGTTTCAGACGAACCCTCGTGATGCTCGGGGTGATCATCGTCATGTCGACCCTCGGAGCCGCAGCAGCACTCGCCGATGGGCCTGAGGTCGTAGTGGCATCTGGGAGTCCCGATAGCCCGTTCGCACAGAACAAACAGAACGAGCCGTGGGTCGCGATCGATCCGAATAATCCCATGCACATGGTGGCCGGGGCCAACGACGAGATCGATCTAGAGGCTTGCGCCGCCGGTGATCCCACCACCTGCCCCTTCACTGCCGGTGTCGGCGTGACCGGGGTTTCATTCTCGCTCGATGGCGGCAGCACCTGGGTTCAGCCGGACTACAAGGGTTACTCGGCACGTGGCTGTCTCGGACCCGACGAATGCTCCCCCGTCGCCGACGGTCCCATCGGGACCCTCCCTTGGTTCTATGAGGAGGGCCTCGTTTCCGACGGTGACCCGTCGATGGTGTTCGGCCCACAGCCGGGCGAAGACGGTTTCTCCTGGGACAACGGCTCTCGCCTCTACTTCGCCACCCTGACATCCAACTTCTCAGCAGTGAGAGACGAGACCACGTTCAAGGGATTCGAGGCGATCGCCGTGTCCCGTATGGACAACATCCATGCGGCCGCCAGTGGCGACATCAATGCCTGGCTGCCACCGGTTGTGGCATCCAAACAGAGTTCCGCAGTCTTCTCCGACAAGGAGGCGATCTGGGCCGACAATGCCGAGAGCAGCCCGTACTTCGGCAACGTCTACGTGTGCAATGTGGCGTTCCGCAGTGCCGGTGGCCCACCGGAGCCGGTGGTCTTCCTCCGTTCCACTGACGGTGGTGACACGTGGTCGCAACGACAGATCAGCCAGGCCTCCAACACCAACCAGGCCAGCGGCCTTGCCGGTGGACGTCAGGGCTGTGTCGTGCGCAGTGACAGCCGGGGCAATGTCTACGTGGCGTGGCGTGGGAGCTTCCAGGGTGACGATGTCATCTGGCTCGCCCGCTCCACCGACGGAGGTGTCAAGTTCGCTCGACCCCGCGCCGTGGCCGTCACCGGTACCGTCGGAGCCTTCGACCCGGTCCAGGGTCGTCTCACCTTCGACGGCGTGGCCGGAGCCCGGACCAACGAAGGCCCGACCATGGACATCGCCAACGCTGCTCCCTCCGGGTCTCAGGCAACGAACATGATCGTCCTTGGATGGACCGACGGTCTAGCCGGTCTCAACAACGAGACCGCCAAGGTCCAGACATCGATCGACGGTGGCGTCACCTGGACGGCTCCGTTTACCGCCAGCGCAGAAGGTGACCGCCCCGACTTCCCCTGGGTGGCGATCTCACCCGATGGAGCTGACGTCTATGTGGTCTACATGGCCTTCCTCACCGACTGGCAGGAAGACATCACGAGCAACGCCCGCACCATGCAGGGGGTGGTTCGTCATGCCGATGTGAGCGACCTGTCAGCCTGGGCCGACCTGCACCGTGGTGCCACTGGCGATGCCAGAGGGTCGAGTGCAAACAGCCTGGCCACCGAGTTCCTCGGTGACTACAACTACGTGTTCGCCACCAACGACGGCGCCATGGCCGTGTGGAATGACGTGCGTAACGCCGCCTCGTGTGATGCGGTGAATGACTGGCGTCAGTCTCTTGTGGACGGTGCGCCCATCGACACGCCGGCACCTTCGATCGACTGCCCGACGACGTTCGGTAACACCGACATCTTCGGTCGCTATCTGGACGATCCGACCCCATAGCCAGCGACTCGACATGAATGAACGTGGGGGCCACATCAGCTAGGCCCCCACGTAGGGTCTCTGCCCCCGGAGAACGAGCGGTTGGTGGGGAACGCCTGTCGGAATGCGAAATATGTGTCGCATAGCCCTCTTCGGCATACCCCACGTGTACTCACTGGGCGTCCGGGTCGTCCGTGACAATGTCGAAGAGTCCCTCCACCGTGAACTACTCGTTCGAGAAATGCAGAACGTTCCCTCGAGTGTTGGACCCGAGGGAACGTTGTCTACTTGGTCTTTACTTCGCCGTTGACCCGCACGGTTGCGCAGTGGCGGGCAAATGGAACATTCCGACCCCTACGCCGTGTCGGTACCCGCCGGGTAGATCGTCGAACCCAGCAGGCACTTCACTGAACCCGGAACAGTGCTATTCGGATGCCACGTGACGGGCCACTATGCGGCCGGAATGAAAGGCACCATCACCGTCGAAACCTGACTAGATCTGATCTCGGGTGGCCCGCCGTTCTCGGCTTGGATTGAGTGCGCTTCGGCGAGCAACTAGGAATGACCGTAGGGCACTACGCCCTGCCCGTGCTTCTCCACGAACAGGTCGAGCACCTCTCCTGGTTCAGCATGTCGACCAGTCTCGGCCTTGGAGTAGATCAGTTGGCCATCGACCGTGACGTCGAAGACACCTTTGGAGCCGGTCATGAATGTCAGGGACCGAACGATGTGCTGGTACCGGGACAGGATGTCATTCGCTGCGCCCACGGCGCGCTCGAGATAGTTTCAAGGGACGCAGTATGTGATTTCTATGACATGCATTGACCTACCAACGTAGCAATCGTGTCCGGGTCAAGATTGGGCGATCTCGAGTCGGGCGACCAGATAGTCCACGGGACATCGAGGAAGCACGCGGCCGTCTCGACATCTCGGGTCATCGCTACTCCGAGGCTGCCCAGCGAATGATCGACCGCTGAAGCCACCCCGGGTGGCTGGCTAGCGTCGGGGCGCACACTCGAACGAGGGAGCCATGTTCTCGAAGAAAGCGATCGGCCGACTACAAGATGAACCCGTCATCTGGATGACCACCGTCAGCGACAGTGGCCAGCCCCAGACCTCGCTGGTTTGGTTCTTGTGGACTGGGTCGGATTTCCTCATCTACAGCCTCGACCCTTCGCCACGCATCCGCAACATCACCGGCAATCCACAAGTCGCCCTCAACTTCGACGGGGATGGACGCGGTGGTGACCTGGTGATCGTCGAAGGGACCGCCACCATTGGCACGGGGACCGCCGCCGAGCGGGACGAGTTCACCCTCAAGTACCGCCATCACATGCAGCGTGAATTCGGCGGGCCGGATGACTACTTCAGTGGTTATCCGACCGCGGTCCGGGTCGAGCCGAAACGGGTCAGGGAGTACGTCGGCTGACCGGCTACAGCTGCCTGACTGCGGTTTGCCTTCAGCGCACCGCTCCCACGACGAGGAACTCCAACGGGCCCTCTGGCAAGCATCAGAACGATAGACCGGCGTCGCCTACCCCATCTGACACCGCCACACTTACCGGCATTGCGGTTGGTGAGGAGCCCCAGCCAAGACCGCTGAGACCTAGCCCTCCAGCCACCCCCATGGCGGCAGCCTTCGACTCAGAGGTCCCGGCTGACCACAAAGTCGACCGCCTCTGAGAGGAAACGTCGATCCGGGCTGTCGGGCAACGACCCGAAGGCTTGCTCGAACGCCTCCGATGCCAGGTCGGCGAGTGCGAGGGCGTATTGGCGCCCGTACTCGATGCTGCCTCGGGCTCGCATCATCTCCCCCACCGTTGAGATGTCCTCAGGCGAACGGCTCTCCCTGGTGCGGCTGAGGAAATCGATGAGGAAGTCCCTGTCCGACCTCTCCGTGGTTGACAGGAGATGGATGAGCATGAGGGTCCGTTTGCCCTCGGCGATGTCCCCATCGATCTCCTTGCCATACCGCGACTCGTCACCGGTGAGATTGAGCAGGTCGTCGGTGATCTGGAATGCCGCGCCGAGATAGAGCCCGAACCTGGTTACCGACGCCAGATCGGCGCGCCCCGAAGTTCCGATCAGGGCGCCGATCCGCAGAGGGAAGATCGTGGTGTAGGCGCAGGTCTTGAGTGCGACCATGTCGATGTAGTCATCGCCGGTCAGATCGACGGCGTTCTCGGCGCGCCACCCGAGCTCGATCGCCTGCCCCTCGATAGTCATCCGCAGCAGCTCGGTGAACTCGGCCATCACCCGGTTGTGCATGGTCGTCCCCAACAATCCGAGATTCTGGGTCAGCGGCTGGAGGGCGAGGGCGGCCAGACCGTCTCCCACGTTGATGGCGATGGGCACACCGTGCTCGGCATGCATGGTGGGCAGGCCACGCCGGGAGAGGCTGCCATCCTCGATGTCGTCGTGGACCAGAAAGGCGTTGTGCAACAACTCCAACGCCACGGCCGACGGCATCACCCGCTCGGTGACGACGCCGTGGGCTCGTGCTGCAGCGATACACAACCCGGGTCTGATCGATTTGCCGCCACGACCGACGAACTCGCTGAGCGGGCTGTAGAGAGAATCGCGCGGCCCACCCGCAGGCAGACTCGCCGCTACAGCATCGGTGACCCCAGCTCGCACGGCTTCGAGGTAGTCCGTCGTGAATTGGGTCGCCGTCGTCACCATGAGTCGTGTGCGACCGGCGACGGGGCGACCACTTCGACACGGACGCTCACCGGCTCCCCCGGACCGCCGCCGGGAGTGACGGTGGCCTCGTAATCCCCGACCGGAGCGTCCTTTGGCAGTGCTAGCTCGACCATCACCGGAACTGCGGAACGGGCAGGCACCGTGACCGCCGAGGGCGAGAAAGTCCACTGTGGCGGGTTGGCCGGTCCGGATCCGGTGTTGGTCAGCACAGATCCGACCAATGCGACGTCGGTCACAGGTTCGTCGTCATAGTTGTGAAGCCACAAGACCGAGCCAGCCGTGCCGCCGGGCACCACCGGGCCGAGGACGAGGACATCGGAGGCTCCGGGACCTCGCAGCGACTCCGGATCGAGCAGGGTGCTGTAGAGACCGAAGGCATTTCGCACCATGTCGAGGTTCAGATCGACGACCCGGCCCAACTCGGCCTGGAAACGGTCCCAGCTTGCATGTCCCACCTCGCCGAGGCGGTCGGTGCCGGGAATACCGATCCGATCCAGTATCCGGTCTACGGCACCCGCCGCGGCTCGGTAGGCCTCCTCACGCACCTGGTCGGCGTCCTGGTGGCTCATTCCTGATCGTCCCTCGGGTAGAAGCCCTTTATCCCATCCCACCGTTCCTCCCCGCTGACCGCGTTGGCGGCCTGGAACCCGGAGATGGTGGCCGCCTCGACGCACCCCGCGTTGAGACCCGAATCGGTCCAGTCCCCCGCCAGGTAGAGATTGTCGAAGCCACTTCGATCGGGCCGGAGCCGGTAACGCTCCGACCCGGGGAGCGATAGGACATAGCGGTCGGAAGGGTCGACGTTGGCCTTCCAATATTGACTGTCGATCCGGTCGAGCCCGATGTTCCGGTCACTCCCCACCAGCAGGTCCCACTGAAAGCCACCGGTGGCCTCATCGCGGGCTCCCGGCCAGATCTCGACGAGGTGGTCTTCGATGAATCGCACGGCCGCTTCGCGGACCAATTCGTCCTGACGTTTGGTGTAACCGAGATCAGCCGGGTCCGGTGGCCATTCAGTGGCCATGGTGTCGACCAGGTACACGAGTGACTTCGGGCCGTCTCCGGCCTTCCAGCCCTCAGAAGCCAGCAGGTGGTCCATGGAAGACCAGGTGTCGAACGGGTCGACATAACCGGTCATCGTCACGTTGCGGTCCGACGCGATGCCGGTGACGTTCTCTGCCAGCCACAGCTGGACCGCTTTCGTGGCGGTGGTCTCGACTCGATCGACCATCTTCGCCCACGCCGGATCGGCGGCCATCAGATCGGCACACACGAACTGGTGCATACCCACCGGGATCGCCAGGACAACGTCGTCGAAGTCGACACCTCTGCGGAGCTTCTCACGCCGATGATCGGGGCGCTCTGACCAGAACGACTCGAGGGAGTCGTCGTCGGTGCCCACGATCTCGCTCCTGGGGCGGTCCGGGAAACAGGGAAGACCCCCGAAGTCGACCAGCGGGTCGTAGGCGGTCGGGCCACCGGGGACGTCGACCTGGCGGCCGATCTCGATCTTCTCGATCGAGCCACTGTCGGAGTCGAGCCCCAGCGAGTCGACCCTGGTGAAGAACTCGAAGTCGACGCCCCGGGCCACCAGGGCCTGGTAGAGGGGAGCGAACAGGACGTCACCCATACCTGCGTTCATCTTCCAGAAGATCGAGCCCCGGTAGTCGAAGAAGAGCTTCCCGGAGAGGAAGAGCCCGGTTCCGGCGGCGAACCGTGGGCGGGCGGGGTCGCCATGGTGGTTGGCGAAGGTCAGGTCGTACATGCCGCGCACCAGCGCCGAGTCGAGGGTGGCCTGCGATGCCCCATGCCGGGCAATCCAGTCCCGGTAGTCCTCGTCGTTGATTGCGGTGAATCCGCGGGGGTCGAGGAGCAGCCCGTCGGCCACAATCCCCCTGATGGTCGTCATCACCAGATCGATGAGCGACCAGAGCCGTCGGGCCCGGTCGTCACCCATCACCAGCTCACGGAGCGCAGAGTGCAGGCTGTCCAGTGTGGAGTCGAGCGAGGAAAGCAGTGGCAGTTCGACGGACGCTCGCTTCTGGGTGTCGCGGATCAGCGTCACCACCTGCACCGCCCCCGCTACCAGGGTGGGAATCATCAGACAGAGGACACGTCTCGGACCTGAGTCGCTGACAGGTCGGGGGCTGGTGGACACGACGAGACCGGTGCGGGGAGGCAGGGTGTCGAGTGATGAGTAAAAGTCTCCGACCAAACGCAGAGCCCGGATGACGAACTCACCGACCGTCATCGGCCCGGTCGGCGCGTCCTCCTCTCCTGGTAGCTCGCCGTTGTGGTGGAAGGTGGCCACCCAATGCTTCCAGCGTGTTCCATCGAAGTCCTCGAACCCGACATCGGTGACCGGCGCGAAAGCATCTGTCCAGGTCTTGATCGGTGTCGCCGGTGCGGTCGTCGAGCGGTCGAGTTCGGCATACATCCGACGCACCAGCCGGAAAGAGTTCTCGTAATAACCCAGCCAGATGTGGAGGCCATGCTCCTCGATCCGCCCGTTACTCCCCCGGCTGCTCGCTCCCTTGCCGCCGAGTCTCCATCCACGCTGGTAAACGGTGATCCGCGAGTATCGAGTCTCCCAGCCGGGCTCGCTGAGCCGCCACGCCGCCGCCAGACCGGCCATCCCGCCACCGAGGATCGCCACCTTGCGACGGTCCCCCTCGATTTCACCCGACCTCATGTGACAGTGGACAGGATCAGCTGGGCGCGGGCGTGTTCCCGGTAGGTCTCCGGCTCGCTCATCTGGCCGAGGACCGCGGCCAGCCGTTCCGCCAGGTCGTCGGGTGGCTCGGGAAGACGTCCTAAGTCGAGCAGTGCACGCAGGGTGAAGATGTGGGCGTCCTGGGACATCGCGGTCTCCAACGCGAGTCTCAGGTCGTCGAGTACATCGCTCGGGTCGGGGCGGGCCGCCGCTCTGATCCGATAGGTCTCGGGCAGGTAGATGAACTCGGAGGTGGCCTGGGCGAGGGCCAGGGACTCTTCGACTAGCTCGAGCGCCCGACCCTGGCTACCTGCCCGGAGCCGGATCTCCCCTTCGGTCGCCAGAAGATAAGGCTGGAACGACGACCCGGCGGTCATCGCCGCGACGGCCCTGCAACGGGCCACTTCGTCGGCGAGCTCCTCGGTCGGTTCCAGTTGTGCCGCCGCCACCGCCTCGAAGGCGTCGGCGAGAGCTTCCCACATCGCGAAACCGTGCTCCCTGCCCAGGTCACCCTGCTGCCGTTGTGCGGCCTGCGCTTTGGCCAGTTCGCCGTCCATCAGGTGGACCCAGCCGACATAGCCGACGGCGTATGCGAGGTTGAATGCACCCATCGGATAGGGGACGGCCTCAGCGGCCTTGATTGCCCGGTTGGCGGCGGCTTCGGAGAGCGACCTATCTCCCTGAATCCAGTAGATCGGGATCAGTTGGGCGTGGGCGGTCGCGGTCAGGTCGGTGGGCAAGGGATAGTTGGGCCAGGGCGCACCGTGACGTGGCGACCCGTGGTAGCTCTCGAGGGCCCGCTCGAAGCTGGATCGCGAGCTGGTGAACCGCCCCAGGCCGAAGTCGTGGAGGCCACGGGCGAACACGATCTCCGCTTCGATCTGGATGAAATCCGACTCTGGCGCACTCGCGAGATCGGCTTCGAGCCCAGAGACGATCGCCTCGGCCTCGGGTCGTTGCCCCAGGATGGTGGCGGTGGAGAACTCGGTGAGACGGGGCCCAGCCGAGTGGATCACCGAGTCGGGGGGCGCCAGTTGCACGGCAAGGGATGCCGCCTCATTGGCCGCCTCGGAGCCGAACCCCTCTTTGGCGATGTAGACGAACGAGGTGCGAAGGACCGCCACCCTCTTCAACTCCTCACCTGCCTCTCCGGCGACTTCTTCCTCCGCCAGCTGCCGCGCTCTCCCCAGGTGGCGGAGAGCCTCGGCGAAAGCACCGCGGGACGAGGCGGCTTCGGCTGCATCCAGATAGGTCTCGGCCGCGGCTTCGTAGCGAGCTGCCCTGTCGAGATGGAGAGCGGCGAGGCTGGAGCTCTCCAATCCGCCTTCGCCTGCGAGATAGATGTCGGCCAGCTTGGAGTGGATCTCCTGCCGATGCCGTGTGGGAAGGGAGGCGTAGGCCGTCTCCCCCAGGATCGTGGGCACGAACCTCAGGAGGCTTCCGCTGTGGTCGATTTGGTACCTCAGGATGCCCTCGTCGACCAGACCTTCGATCCGCCGGTCGATGTTCCCGTTGCCGGCGACCGCCTCGAGCAAACGGGGGTCGATTGTCCGGCCGATGACCGAGGCGACCTGAGCCAGCTCGAGATCGCCTGCCGCATCGAGCCGCGCCATCAGCAGGTCACGTAACCCCCCGGGCACAGCACGGCCTGACTGGCCGTGGGCCCGGGCCAGCTCACGGAGGAACAGGGGGTTCCCACCGCTGAGATCGATGAGGTCGTCGGCTGCGTCGCCGATCGAGGGTGAGAGGGCCTCGAGAAGCTCGCGGGCGTCTTCGTCCGGGAGTGGATTGAGGTCGATCAGGTCGTCCGGTCCCACGTCGGGTATCGCTCCACCCGGCCTGGCGGTCAATATCAGGAGGATGCCAGAGCCAAGCCCCTTGGCGACTGCGCGACCGATCAACGCGATGGTCGAAGGGTCGGCCAGGTCGAGGTCCTCGAGGACGATGGCCCGTGGCTCCTTGGCGGCGAGACCGCTCCACCAGTCGATGATCACGCCCGTGGTCTCCTCGGCCACCGCGCTGGGTGACATTTCCGTGCTCGCGAACCGGTCGTCGAGAGCGACCGACAACAGTGGGGCGAGCAGGGGCACGGCTCGCTCGGGGTCGAGCCCGGCCGAGACGGTGGCCTCTTCGAGAGCGTCGAGGACTTCCGATCCGCCTGTCCCCAGGTCGAGGGAGAGGTGGTTTGCGATCATCCGGCCGATGACATGGAAAGGGACATCGGAGTGATAGGGAGAGCACTCGGCCTCGAGCGGAACTCCACCGTCCCGTGCCGCGTGGTCGCGGGCAAACCGGGTCAGACGTGACTTCCCGAGCCCAGCCTCCCCGGTGATGAGGAGGACACGGGAGCCCCCGCCGAGCACTGTCTTCCACGCGGCTGCCACCGTGGCCCGCTCTTCGGCGCGTCCCACCATCGCCAGCGGCTCCACCGATGTCACCGCCTCGCCGGTTCGCGCCCTGAGCACGTCGTAGGTGATGGCGGCGGTCGACAGACCTCGCAGGTCGACCTCGCCCCGTGGGCGCAGCTCGAACTGGTCTCCGATCAGCTCGGCGGTGGCGTCCGAGATGATCACCCCGTTGGGCTCGGCGAGCGACTGGAGCCGGTCGGCCTGGTGCACAGCCTTGCCGGCCACTTCCAGCGACCCGCCCATTTCCCCAACCACAACGTCGCCGGTGTGGACCCCGACCCGGAGGGCGAGGTCGATGCCGTATCTCTCCTTGACCCCTCCGGCGAGCTGACCGACCGCGGCGACCAATGCGAGGGCGGCGTGGACCGCCCGTCTGGCATCGTTCTCGTGGGCGTGAGGTATGCCGAATAGGGCGAGGAGGCCGTCGCCGAGACGCTTGTAGACGGTCCCGTCGTAACGGTGGATCACCTCGCTACAGGCGTCCTGATACTCGAGGAGCAACTCCCAGAGCGGCTCCTCACCGATCTGTTCGGCGATAGCAGTGGACGCGACCAGGTCACAGATGAGCACGGTCGGCCGTCGCAGGGTGTCACGGGACGTCGTCGTGGTGCCCGAGTGCTCACCGATCACTTCGCTTGCGCTCCCGGGTCGATGTACACGTTGTACCTCTGGATGGTTTCTTTGCCGCTGGCATCCACCACCTGGAGCATCCCCTCGTACATGCCTCTCATCAGCCCGCTGCAATCGACGACGATCGTCGCCCCGCCTGAGCCGGGGGTCAGGGTGAGCCGCTCTTCTCCGACGGATCTGTCATCACCACCCCTCCGTCTCAATCCGGACTGAACGGCCTGGGGACCGACGCTCTCGAACGGCAGCTCGAAGGTCTGAATCTCCCCTTCGGCGCACCGCGGGGGCTCCGGGAAGGTGAGTGGTCCTCCTGGGACCTCGGCCATCAGCGTGGCGATGTTGTCCCAGAACATGAGAAACCGAGCCGCGGTCCGGGTCAGGTGGGTGAGACGCTGCGAAGCCTCCTCGACCAGGTCGACATCCTCACCCCGTCCGAGACGCTTGAGGAGGTCGGCGGTCGCCTTGCCGTGGTCGGAGACCTCCTGCACCACCAGATCGCTGAACTTGGGGAGATCACGCATGGTGGTAATGCCGGTCCGCCCTGGTCAGTCGGCCAGGTCGATCATGAGCTGACGGGTCGCCACCCAGGCCTTGGCCGAGGCCCGAACGCCAGCCCCCATGCTCTCCCGCGCCGCCACCAACGCAGACTCGTGGGTGCCCTTCTCCTCGATGCTGTTCCATAACCCCGCCCACTCGCCGGCGACCTCTTTGAAGGTGTCTGCCGTGAGATCGGTCATCTCCTCGAAATACTTGCCCAGCCTGTCGAAAGTGTCGTTGCCCTTGGTCATTGTCGTCCTCCGGGTGCTCTGCACTGAGCCATGGCTCTCATCATGTCGATCCAGCCGAATTCACACAGGAACGAGAATGGCAGATCGTCGAGGCCCACGAAGCTGAAAGTCTTCTGCGACGTGATGACCAGTTTGCCTTCCTCGGTGGGGTGTCGCTCAGCCAGTAGATAGCCATGGTCGACGTCGACCTTTCCGTCGCCGTGGGTGCCCGGGGTGAGGTCGAACTCCATCCCGACCGAATCCTCCGCCACGAAGAATCGTGTGGTCAGCCCGGTCCGCACCGTGAGCAGGTCCTCGAGCCCCACCAGCTCCTCGAGATCCCCGGTGTATCCGAGGTTGCCGACATCGTCAGGCGGTGGCAGTGGGACTGGCTTGTCCACCTCGGTCATCGAGACGAAGAACCAACTGCACAAAGGCCAGTTGCGGGGGTCGGTGGCGTAGGTCATGTCTTTTACTTCGCCGTCGATGTCGAACCGGCCGAAGACGGTGGTGGCACGTCCGTCCGCACCGCCCCGAACCTCGGTGGACGCGCAAGCCGGGCCGTCGGGGATCGGCGGTGTCGAGGTGAGCCCGTCCTCATGCAGTTGCTTGGTCCAGCGATGCAAAGACACCGGCGCCAGACCCTGCACCGGTTTCACTTCTGGGTACTTGGTGAGCTGGCTCGAGTTGTCTGCGAAGACGTCGTCCCACTCGTGGAAGCCGGTCGTGTCCCATTTCAAGTGGTTGGTCGCATGCTCGAGGAGTTGGCGACGCTGGTCGTCGTCACCGGCGACAACCGAAGCGAGGGCGGCGACGTGGTCTTGCCGGAGGCCGATCTGGTGTGCGTCGCCGATCAACTCGAAGACCGTGGGGGCAACTCGAGTCGGGACCATCGAACGCTCCTGAGTCAACTTGCGCACGACTTCGTCGACGGCCTCGTCGCGGCCGAGTGGTCCGGGGAAGGCGTGGCGGTCTTTGAGGAAGTCCCATACCGGTTGCCATTCCTCCCCGTACTTGAGGCCCCGGAGGCTCATCAGGGCGTGAGTCGGCACCGTATTCTCCCGCGCGTGTCCACAGCCGGGACAAACCTAGTACCGGAGCCGGATTTCCAGCGATCCGCTTATCACCGCGTAGGTCTGGCCGATCGGGCGATGGCCACCCTCGATGAGACGTCGTCAGTGTGTTTCGAGGCGATCGTGGAGTTGCAGGGACCGGTCGACGAGACTGCGCTCGGCGAGGCCTGGGAGAGGTTGGCCGACTTCCACTCGATCTTGACGTGTGTCCGTGATGGTGCGGTGTGGCGGCCGATGCCCCTCGGCCATGCCGAACCGCTGACTTCCTTGCGGATCTCACCGGTGGCGGACGGTCTTCGTCTGACGATGCTGTGCAACCACGTCGCCTTCGACGGGGTCGCAAGCCGGATTCTGCTCGGCGACCTGCGGGACGAGTACGAGTCGGTCCTGGCAGGCGAACCGGCGAGGCCACCCGACTGGTCGCCACGGACGCTGGAGGCCTACTCCGCCGGGACCGACTGGCGCGGAGCGACCACCGCGGCCCTCCGCAGCGCCTCGTCGTGGTGGCGGGCGCCGATGTCGACCCATGTCGACCCGGCCCCCATCCCCGACCAACCCGCCACGGAACACGCACTCCTCGAATTGGGGCCGGTACTGGAGGCGTTGACGCCGGTGCGGCGCAAGTACCACTGGTCGGTGGATGCCGTGCTGGTCGGTGTTCTGGAGAAGGCCTGGTCGGCGGTGTTCGGACCGCCGTCGGCTGAGAGCTCGTGGCTGGTGGCCCGTGACTTGCGATCGACGCTGGGGTGGGACCGGGGCATCGGCAATCTGAGCATGGCAGCCGGTGTGTCGATCCCCGACCCGACGGCAGACCTGACGACGGTGATCGACCACGCCGAGGCTGCGTTGGCCTCGCAAAGCCCGGACATGGTGGTCGGGGCGTTACCGCTTGGTCGGTGGCGTCAGGCTGCGGATGTGACCTTCGCCTCGATGCTGCGGAGGAGCGCCCGGTTGCGGGCGTATCGATCGGTGAGCAACGTGGGCCAGGTGGGAGAGTCGCTCGACCGCTGGGGCGAGGCGACCCTGAGTCGCATCTGGTTCGTGGGACCGCTCGCTCATCCCCCTTACAACTCCTTCATTGCCGCCGGCCACGGCTCCTCGACCCTGGTCTCGGTGCGGACCTCACCGACGTGGTTGACAGAGGAACACGCCCGAGCGCTGGAAGGTGCAGCCTTGGATCTGGTGTAGACGAGGAGGGCCGCGATTTCCGAGGCTCAGGTGACACATGAGTACGAATGTGGACCTCACATGTTCCCGACCGAACCGTTCACCCCAGGTCACGAGTTCGTCGGTCACGTGGTGGAAATGGGGTCGGCGGTGACCGGCTTCTCCGTCGACGACCTCGTGGCCGTGGGCGTCGGTATTTTTCCTGCGGGGGTGGTGTGCGTCGCCATCGCGGGTGGCCACCGAACCCGGGCTTTCGCCAAGATCGTCAATAGGATCCGGGAGCGATGACTTCTGACGCCCTTTCCCTGCCCGTCGGTCGTGCCCGTCGCTGGTTTGGCTTCAAGCCACCGTGGCGAATTCTCCTGGTCGCCATGGCCACGTTCCTCGCGTTGTTCGTCGGTTCGACGGCAGTCCACCTCGCTGTTCCGGCACCGACCGGCTCGTACCCGGTGGGTCGGGACCGGGTCGTCCTCGTGGACAGGGGCCGTCCCGAGACCCACACGGCGGCAGCGGGGGACTTTCGATCGGTTCCGGTTCAGATTTGGTATCCGGCGGAGGCAGGCACCGGGACTCCCGCCGAGTATGTCGACGGGCTGGAGGCGATCGCCCAGGGATTGACGGCGAGCGGCGCCCTCAGCAGTGTCGAAGTCGCCGCGCTGCCCCTGGTGAGGACTAGTGCCCTCGACGGTGCCGCCGTCGCCTCTGGAAGCCATCCGGTGGTCGTCCTCTCACCGGGAAACGAGACGAACGTCGCCTTCTACGGGTCCGTGGCCGAGGATCTGGCTTCCCACGGGTATCTGGTGGTCGGGGTCGATCACCCCTACCAGGTGGCGGCGACGACCACAGACGACGGGCAGGTCGCGGTGTACGATCGGACGCAGGACACCGGAGACATCGGCTCGGCGGTGGCCGCGAAGATCGACGAGAGGGTGGCGGACGTGATGTTCGTCCTCGATTCGCTCCGATCTGGCGCCACCCAGCTGGCGTCTTTCCTTTCCGTGGCCGATCTCAGCCGGATCGGAATGCTCGGGCACTCCAGTGGCGGTTTGACCGCGTTCGAGGTCTGTCGGGCGGATCCCACGTTGGATGCTTGCCTGAACATGGATGGGCAGGGTGCCGGGGGACCGTTCGGGACTGGTGTCGAAGCCGGGGCACCGCCTGTGCCGTTCCTCTACCTCACCAAAGAGACGGTCATGCACGAGACCATCGGCGAGCGTTTCGAAGCGGCCGAGTCCTCGGCAGTGCGGGCCGTGGTGCCGGACGCCTCCCATGACAGTTTCAGCGACGGTCCCCTGTTCCGACCCGGCGTCAACCCCTTGACGACGTCGGCGCAGCGTGTGATGACGAGCGTCAGATCCATCACCGTGGCGTTCTTCGACCAGTGGCTGAGGGAGAGTCAGGACCGACCGTATGACGGCCTGGTGGCACCGGCCGACATCTACATCAACGTCTACCCGTTAGGCGACATGGAGCCGATCCCCGGTCAGTAGATCACGTCCAACGAATCGACGGGCGTGACCCGAGTCAGGAACGACTGGAGCGGAGATGCCCAGCGTCAGAGGGCGATCAGCACGGGAGCCTCGTGAGATCTCACCCGGGGCGCATCACCCTCGAATCGCTCCACCGCGACGAGACAGGTTTGGGCTGTCGGCCCTTGCGCCAACGACGAAGTGCCGACATCCCTGGTCAGCACATTGGGGTTGCCACTGCGGCAAAGCCCATTGACGTCGGTCGGGTCCCACCAGGCGCCGGTCGGGAGTTGGACCACACCTTCCATGAGATCGTCCCGTATCGCAACCGCCGCCAGGGTTGCACCCCGACGATTGGAGATTTTGGCGAGATCTCCGGAAGTCAGGCCGCGAACCGCGGCGTCGGCAGGGTTCATACCGATCTGTTCCCGACCGTCGACCTTGCCGCCGAGACTGGTCTCTCCGTGATCCCACTGTGAGTGGAGTCGGGTCTTGGGCTGGTTCGAGATCATGTGCAATTGGCCCTCGGCGGCGTTCCCCAGCCACTCGGCCGGCTCCAGCCAAGACGGATGGGGTGGACAGTCGTCGTAGCCGAATCCCTCGATCCTTTCGGAGTACAACTCGATGCGGCCGGACGGGGTCTTCAGCGCGGCACCGGTCGGATCGGCGCGGAACGCTTTCAGTTGTGAAGGGATGGGTGGGTACCACTCCTCTGGGATCTCGAAATGCCCGGTTACCTTCAACTCGTCGAGAGTCGGGTAGTCGGGTCGGGATTCGCGGAACCGGTTGTAGATGTGCTCGAGCCACTCGGCGCTGGTGCGACCCTCGGTGAACCTGTCCCCCGCGTCGAGACGACTGGCCAATTCGGAGAAGATGTCGTAATCGTTCCTGGCCTCTCCTACCGGATCGATGACCTTCTCCATCCAGAAGATGAAGTTGTCGTCGCCACTGCCACCGATGTCGTCGCGCTCCAGCGTGGTCGTTGCCGGCAACACGATGTCCGAGTATCGGGCAAGAGCATTCCAGAACGGCTCGTGAACCACGATCGTATCCGGCTTCTGCCAGGCAGCGGCCAGCCGGTTGAGGTCTTGATGATGGTGGAATGGATTCCCGCCTGCCCAATAGACCAATCTCGTCTCTGGGTAGGTGAGACGCTGCCCGTTGTAGTCGTACTCCTCGCCCCCGTGGAGTAGGAGGTCGGCGATCCGGGCCACGGGAATGAAGTCCGAAACGGCGTTCTTGCCTTGAGCCAACACCGGCAACGAGTGATACCCGACTCCGTGCCCGTTGAGCCCCACTGCACCGTATCCGTATCCGACTCCCCCGCCTGGCAATCCGATCTGCCCGAGCATTGCGGCCAAGGCAGCGGCCGCCCAGTAAGGCTGCTCGCCGTGGTCGTTTCTCTGAACCGACCAACTGACCGTGATCAGGGTCCGGCTGTCGGCCATCTGGGCTGCAAGAGATCTGAGGCGTTCGGGACTCACACCGGTGATCGCGCCGGCCCAATCCGCCGTCTTCGGCACACCGTCGGTCTCACCCAGCAGATAGGCCCGGAATCGGTCCCAGCCGTGGCAATAGACCTCGAGGAACTCCTCGTCGTGGTTCCCGGCCACGAGAAGGCTGTGAGCCAGGCCAAGCATCACTGCGGTGTCGGTGGCAGGACGAACCGGAATCCACTCCGCCTCGACCGCCTCGATGAAGTCTTCGCCCAACGGCGACAGGTTCACGAATCGAACACCTCGATCGCGGCAGGTCTCCAGACGACTGGACACCATGTGCCGGCCCTGGCCCCCGTACTGGACCTGGCTGTTCTTGATAGGCATGCCACCGAACGCCACCACCAGTTCCGTGTTCTCGGCGATCTCGGCGAACGGCGGCATCTGATCGACAGAGTCGTCGAAGGAGTAGCCGAAGACATGCGGGATGATCACATGCCCGGCGGCGATGGAGTAGTCGTCGACCGAGTAGGTGTAGCCGCCGATCGAGTTGAGGAATCGGTGGATCTGGCTCTGCGCATGATTGAATCGACCGGCACTGGCCCACCCGTAGCTGCCGCCGAAGATCGCCTGGTTCCCGTGCTGGGTGCGGACCCGATCCAGCTCGGCTGCGAGCATGTCCAGAGCAACGTCCCACTCGACCTCGACGAAGGGCTCCCAGCCACGGCCCTCCGGGTTCGAGCCCGGGCCGTTGCGGAACCACGACTCGCGGATCGCAGGGCGCTCCACTCGACTCCGGCGTACAGCCTTCAGTGATTGCCCGATCGGAGAGGGGTCGGGGTCCTTGGCGAAAGGATGGACGGCTGTGATATCGCGACCGTCGGTCTCGACTTCGTAGGCACCCCAGTTTGTGAGGGTTCTGTGGCGGGTGGTTGTCACTGCTTTCCTGTGGTCGGGAGGCTAGCTCTCGACATTCACGCTATTTCGCTCGGGCGGGGCGGAGCAACCGAAGATGCGGCCGGGTGATGCCCACACGCGTCGCCGGATCGGCCACCTGGTCGAACAGGCCGAGGACTCTTGTAGTCGCCTCATCGATGCTCATCGACCGGCCCGCCTCCATGTGGGTCTCGACATCGGCGCCCAGGGCGTCCTCGAGGATCCTCTCGACGACCGGGGCGTTGCCACGCCAGATCTCGGGGAGCTCCAACTTCTGGTGGCAATCGAGAATTGCCCCCCAGACCTCCGCTGCCTGGCTTGCGTGGCCCAGCTCGACGAGGAGGGGCACGGCACCGTCGAGGAGTTGCGCCACCCCCTCCAAGTCCTCCGTCTCCAACAGGACGGGGAGACCGTCTCGATAGAGGGAGACGGCCTCCAGCGAGTCTGCCGCATGCTCGGGGCGAAAGGCAAGGATCTGGGCCAGGATGACCTGCCCGCTCGCCACTCCCACTCTCGCCTGCAAACCGCGAAACATCTCGATCACATCCCGGGCGGAAGTCACCGCAGCTTCGATGTCGCCCAAAAGGAAAAGGTCCCGGCCCTCGGCGCCGTAGGCCTCGGCACCCTCATGGATGATTCCGGCGGCGAAGAAGAGTTCTTTGGCCCGCCTGTGGTGGATCACCGCCTCGTCCAACCGCCCTTCGTTGCGAGCGATGTGGCCTAGCCACCGGTAGCAGTCCGCCAGCCACTGCTCATCCGTCGGTCCGTCGAGATATCCCAACGCCTGGCCAAGCATCTGGTTCGCCGTTTCGTAGTCGTGTCGATCTATCAGGTTGCGCGCCACCATGGCCAGGGCGCGGCCGAGAAGCGTCCGGTCCCCCGCCACCTCTGCGAGAGACCGAGCTCGTTGCGATGATGTGTAGGCCACCTCGAAGTCGTGCTGCTCCCAGGCCAGCTTGGACACCGCCAGGTGGAGCCGGGCGCCGAGGGCAGGGTCGACACCGATCGTCAGGGCATTGGTCAGCCATTTGCGGCCTTCGGTGAGGTGACCGCGCGTGTACCAGAACGGCCCGAGGTCGGCGGTCATGCGCGCCCCGAGCCCCGGCTCGTGCTCGAGCGACCAGGCCAGGGCGGCGCGGATGTTGTCGTGCTCGGCCTCCAGACGATCGAGCGCCTCCCGTTGCGACTCGCCTGCGACCTGGGCTTCGGCCTGTTCAACGAGGGCGGCGAAGATGTGCGCCTGGGCCCGGGATGCCTCCTCGTCCTCACCTTCACTCCGGAGACGTTCCAAGGCGTAGGCAGTCACCGTCTCCAGCATGTGGAAACGCCGACCGCGCGGTTGGAGCCAAGACTGGTCGGCTAGTGACAGCAGAGTCTCCAGGGGAGACGAGGCTCCCGTCAACAGTGTTGCCGCCGTGCCGTGGGTGACCCCGCCACGCAGCACGGAGAGTCTTCTCAAAGCCCACTGCTCCTCCTCGGTGAGCAAGTGGTAACTCCAGTCGAACGTGGCCCGCAGCGTCACGTGATGCGGATAGTCGAGGTGAGCTCCCCCGGTCAGCAGCTCGAATCGTTGATCCAGTCGCCTAGCGATCTCCTCGGGCTCGAGCAGGCGGACCCGAGCCGCCGCCATCTCGATCGCCAGAGGCAAGCCATCCAGACGCTCGCAGATGTGGCGGATCGTCGACTCGTCGGCACTCGCCGTGAAGCCGGGCTTGGCCAGCTCGGCTCGATCCAGGAAGAGATCGACCGCGGAATCGTTCACATCGAGTGGTTGGAGGACATAGGTGATCTCACCAGGCAGGGAGAGTGGTCGGCGGGAGGTCGTGACCACGGTCAGATCCGGACAGGTCGTCACCAGGTCCCGGATGAGGGTTGCCACCGGGACCACGAGATGCTCACAGTTGTCCAGTACCAGGAACCCACTCCTGTCGAGGAAGAACGTCTGCAGGGCCTCCTCGGGTGTGTCGTAGACGTCTTCGGGTATGCCGAGCGCCCGGGCCACGGCCTGGGACACCAGACCGGCATCGGTGTGGGCGGCCAACGGGACGAACATCACCCCGGTGGTCGACCCTCTCACTTCCTCGGCCACCTTCACGGCGAACCTGGTCTTCCCTACTCCCCCCACTCCCAGGATGGAGAGAACCCGCCCCTTTCGCAGCAGCTCGCCCACCTCGGCCAGCTCCCGGTCCCGTCCGAGGAATCGGGTCAGCTGCGCCGGGAGGGAGTCGACCTTCGAAAACGCCTGCCGACGATCGACGACACCGGGCGCGGGCGGACCAGCGTGTTGTCGGTGCCGATCCGACGGGACTCCATCGCGGTCACCATCGACGGCGATGCCTCCGACCGGGAGAGCGACTGCGTCCGGGGACAGGCTGTGGGCAGATCTAGCCACGAGATCGGCGTCGTGGCCGAGCATCTTCTCGTAGATGGACTCGGTGTCGGGCATCGGATCGACCCCCAGCTCCTCACGGAGCGTCGCCCGCAGCCGATCGAGCACACCCAACGCCTCCCGTTGTCGTCCGTCGGCGTATAGGGCGCGAGCCAGCTGGGTGGCGAAACGCTCGTTGAACGGATGCGTCGCCACCACCACCTCGAGCTCGGGTATGGCCGCCTCGGGCATCCCGGTGTCTAGGAGACACTCGAAACGCAGGGCCGAAGCCACGATGCGGAGCTGCTGGAGACGGTTTGCTTCCGGCCGGGCGAACTCCTCACCGTCGTAGTCGGCGAAAGCGGGGCCGCGCCACAACCCCTCGGCAGCGCCGAGTCGTTCCGCCGCATGCGGGCGGTCACCCAGGGCATAGGCGACCTCCCCCTCTTTGACCAGCTGCTCGAAGACCGAGGCGTCCAGCTGGTCGGGCTGGAGGACGAGCTGATATCCGGGGGCCCGGGAGGTGACGACGGTCGGATCGGGAAGCGCCTTGCGCAGGCGGGAGACATGGACCTGGAGGGCGGCTTCGGGGTTGGAAGGCAGGGAGTCCCCCCACAGGGCATCGACAACGCGATCCACGGAGACGATCTTGCCCGCATCCACCAACATGACGGCGAGCAGACGTCGCTCCATGGGCCGCACCGTTAGCGGCGTGCCGGAATCATCTTCCAGCTCGACTCGCCCAAGGACCCGGAAGAACACAGCAAATCGAGGATAGCTGTGGGCCCCCGGGCCGATCCGGGTGGATGGGCACGCAATTCGCTGTAAGTGAGCTGTAAGTGGCGTTTGTCACTGTGGGGTCATCGATGCCGACAGCCTCGGCATCCTGGAACGGAGGAAGACATGAGACGACAGACTGTGGCGAGGAGAATGCTGGTGCTCGCGGTGGCGGTGCTCGTCCTCGCCGGGGCCTCGCCCGCCTATGCGGCGAAGCCGGAGCGTGGGCCGGCCACACCCGCCTTGATAGAAAGTGATGTATGCGCCTTTCCCGTCCAGAACTCACAAGAAGGCAACTACACCGAGACCACCTTTGCCGACGGGCGGATAGTCATCACCGGTTCGGGCCGGGACACGGTCACCAACGTCGACGCTGACATCTCTCTGACCCTCAAAACCTCGGGGAAGATCACGATCACCGAGGTGGATGGAGATCAGCGTCTCCAGGCGTCGGGCCGCACCTTGTTCTGGTTCTACGCAGGGGATCAAGGACCCTTCGGTCCGGTCGGTGCAAACGGTGCCCTCTACTACATCGTCGGTCACGTCGACCAGATACTCGACCAAGAGTTGCTCCTGGTGACCTCGTTCGAGTGGAGTGGCCGGGCCACCGAGCTATGCAGCCTGATATCGCCTTGAGGGGGGAGACGGAGCCTGGGGAGCGCCGGGGCTCACCCGTCCAACGAGCACGCGGCCATGCCGCGTGCTCGTTGGACGCAACCGGTTGTTGGGCTCCACCTCGGGCTGGCCTCCTACCGCAAGACGATCGGGTCTCATCTGGGGAGTAGACGGGCGGAGAAAGTTGCCCGCCGGACGGCCGGCGAACCCCTATTCTCCGCCGATGAGCGGGGGCGCCTCATCTTCGTCAACACCGGCCTTCTTGCGGCGAATCGAAGCGAAGTACACCGCACCGCCTCAAGCAGTGGTCTTGGAAGACCACACCAGGATGGCCCGGATGCCGCTCATCAACGGCATCGGAATCATCCTGAACTGCGCTGTCGTGGGGACCCTCGCCTTCACCCACGACGAACAGCTATTTGGCTGGAGTGTCGTGGCCGTCACCGTCGCATACCTCTGCGCCATCGCTGCGTTCATGATCACGGCGAGACTCGGCCTCTACGTCCACCTGCTGCTTTGGCCGAGCATGGCCCAGAACATCTTCGCCATCGTCGTGTTGGGAGGCATCGTCTGGTCAGGTGGGCAGCTTTTCTGGGGGATCATCCTCGCCATCGCCGCCGCCCTGTTCTTGGGCAAAAGGGTTGCTGTCATCGTGGCTTGGTCGTATGTGGCTATCGCGCTGGTGCTTGGTTTGCTCGAACCCACGCTCCGGGAGCTACGAAGCCAGCCCGCGCTGGGCCTCTCGACCGGGCTGGCCGTCGATGTGTTCGTGGTGAGTGTGGCGCTCCTCGTGCCGGTGGTGGTGGGCCTCGTCGACCAGATCAACGCGGAGCGGGATCGTTCCGAGAGGTTGCTCCTCAACGTCCTCCCCAGGATCATCGCCGATCGACTCAAGCGGGAACCGGGCGTCATCGCAGACGCGTATGCAAGCTGCACGGTGTTGTTCGCCGACCTGGTTGGCTTTACCGACCACTCTTTGAGAGTGAGTCCGGAGCGACTCATCGAAGAGCTCAACGAGGTCTTCTCGAGGTTCGACGCGCTGGTCGCTGCTTGTGGCGCGGAGAAAATCAAGACGATGGGTGACGGCTATCTAGCCGTAGCGGGCGCCCCAGACGAGCGCTCCGATCACGCCGCGGTGATCTGCGAGTTGGCCCTGCAACTGCAAGAGTCACTTCCGAAGATCAACCGGGACCTGGGCACGGCGTTCGAACTGCGCATAGGCATCGACACCGGTCCCCTGATCGCTGGCGTGGTGGGCAAGTCCCGCTTCTCCTACGACCTCTGGGGTCAGACCGTGAACCTGGCGAGCCGAATGCAGACTCTGTGCCCTCCGGGGATGGTGCTGGTCACAGATCCCGTGTCCCGCGTCGCCGGGCCGGACTTTGTATTCGACCGACACACGATGACCGAGGTGAAGGGTGTCGGGCAGGTCGCGACCTGTGTTTTGGTCGGAAGAGCAGAAGAGAGCGCCAATCCTCGAGGGGCGATCAGCACGGGAGCATCGTGAGACCTGACCCGGAGCGCATAACCAACGAATCGCTGGGAGGCGAACGTCGACAGACCTGACCGCCTCCCCGCCCCGTGAACCATTCAACCGGACTTGGACTTCCTCCAACGTATTACGCGACGTGATACATTGGCGGCATGTCTCAGGCCGTCTCTGTTCGTCTCGACGACGATGCAATGCGCGCTCTCGCACAGCTGGAAGCAACGGGTAAGTCGCGCTCGGAGGCGATACGTTCGGCTCTCGTGGAAGCCGCCTCAAGACTGGGCGATAGGAAAGCTCTAGCCGACGAGGTGGCAGCTCTCGAGGCAGACGAACTGGATCGTGCCGAGATGCGTGAGGTGGCAGAGATGATGGAGAGCCTTCGTGCGCCGGGGTGACATCTTCAGTCTTCGGCTTCCGAAAGGCATCGGACATGAACAGCAGGGGACGCGCTACGGCGTGGTCGTCCAATCGGATGCCCTTCTCCCCCGATCCGTGGTTCTGATCGCCCCGACGTCGACGAGCGCTCGCAGCGCTTCCTTTCGGCCTGAGATCGAGGTCGAAGGTTCAGACACGAGAGTCCTGGTTGAGCAGATGGGAGCGGTCGACATAGGACGTCTCGGGGAATTGGCTGGCCACCTCACCTCCGAAGAGCAATGGGGAGTGGACGCCGCCCTTCTGACCGTATTGGGCCTCAACTGACCGAAATCCAAGGACCGTGGCGCACGACCCCGGGATCAGGTGCTGTTGGGGTGGCTATTCGAGAGGGGGGTCGCATCAAGCTGTGATTCGCAATCAAACCGCAAGAAGGACCGTTCTCACCGAACGCTGAGCAAATCCACCAAGGGCTGTGCAGCAAAGACACGACGTGGGCGCCCCTTTCTTCGCCGTGATAGAGGGCGCTCCACGAGAATCTCTGCTTCGGAGAGAGGTGTGAGTGCTTCGTAAGCCGTTTGGGGCGTGACGCCGTAGCGTTCGGCCACGGTCGGCGTATCTACCACAGGATGAATCGGTGAGTCCTCGATCACCCTCGCCGCAACTGACCTTCCTCTTGTCTCCACGCGGCTTCTCCTCCGATCCAGGCTCCGTTACGCGCTCCGTTGTCTCGTTCATCCATCCCACCTGTCGGTGCCAATCAGGAGCCGAACGAGTGAACGGCGTTCCGATAGTTGCGGAGCACCATGGTGAAGCCCGTCAGGGCGGTGAGGACAAGTCTCATGTCCCTTACCCGAAGGGCACTAGCGAGGACGTACCGAGGACACGGCCTCGACACCGACACGACTCAGCCGGTCACTCGCATCAACCTTCCGCACTGAGCGAAGTTACATCGGAGAATATGGGTGGGCCGCGTCTCCAGGAGGATGGTGCCGAAGGATCTCCTTCACCTCGTCGGAGCCTAGGAGGCCGAGATGACCCGCCACACAGCCACGAAGTGGACCACGCTGGCAACGATCACGACGACGTGCCAAAACTCGTGGTGCGAGAAGACTCTCGGCGCAAGCCTGGGTCGATCGTTGATGAAGAAGACGACACCGAGCAGATAGACCACACCCCCGACGATCATGAGAGTGGAGGCCACCGGGTCGATGCCGACGACCGTGAACCACAGAGGTGCCAGGGTCAACCCCACCGCCAAGACCTGAAGAAAGAGCAGGACCCGGCGTCTGGGCCGGTCGACCAACTCTTTGAACAGACCCAGAGCCGCCAATGTCCAGATTCCTGCCAGGCCAAGCACGACCCAGACCGGTTCGCCGACACCCATCACCAGGGGGGTGAATGTCGCTGCGACCAGGAAGTAGATGAAGGTGTGGTCGAGGCTTTGGAATCGAGACTTCCACTCGGCCTGCCAGGGCACTGAGTGGTAGAGGGCACTGGTCAAGTACATAGCGATGAGAGTCCCCCCGTAGACCGCGCTTGCCGCGGTCATGCTGGCACCCTGCGACCTGAAGACCAGGGCGACCAGGCCGGCCACCGACACCAGGGCGGCGGTCCCGTGCAGGAACCCCCGGACGGGGTTCTGCATGCGCCCCAGCACAACTCGATCCATACGTGGAGACCGTACCCCAGACTCGATGGTTCAGGAAGAGCTTCGGAGAGCCGAAGGAGAGCCTCGTGCGCGGACTGTGGAGCGACGTCGTAGCGTTGGGCGACAGTCTGAGTGTCGACATGGAGCGGCAGATCGTCAATCACTCTCGCTCCAACAGGTCTTCCCGTCGTTTCGATACGACCTCCGATCCGATCCAAAATCTCTTCCACTCATCCAGGCGACAGCCTCTATGACGGACCACGACGCGAACAGAAGCCAGGCGTCCGTATCTCCATCCTGAAACGCGCGGAGCCCAACCGCTGCCATGAGCTGCTCAAGGACGTGACGGCGGACACCCAAACCAGCTGATGTTGGCCGGTAGGGGACATAGCATTCGGCGGTGACCCGAACCACAGGCCCTGCCCTCGGGTCGGGCTATGAGCAACGTCGGATCGAGGAGCTGCGACGGTGGAAGCTGCGCGCCAACTCGTTCCTGTTCGGTGCGTTCGTCGTCTTCTTAGCCAGTCACTTCCTCGGCTCGGATTCGGGGGTCAACGGGTTCGTCCGGGCCGCTTCCGAGGCGGCGCTGATCGGAGGCATCGCCGACTGGTTCGCTGTCACCGCCCTGTTCCGCCATCCCCTCGGGATACCGATCCCGCACACGGCGCTCATCCCGAAGAGCAAAGACGAGATCGGCACCGGGCTCGCCGAGTTCGTGCAACAGAACTTCCTCGACCCGGCGAACTTGCGTCAGTGGATAGCAAACGCCGACATCGCCAATCGGATTGGAAGCTGGCTCATCGTGCCCGCGAATGCTGCTGCCGCCGCCCGACGTAGCATCGAGACGGGGGCGACCCTTGCCAAGTCGCTGGACGACGAGCGAGTGGCGGCGATTGTCACCGAGACCTCACTCGACTGGCTCCGACAGACGTCGGTCACCCCTCTCATCTCCCTGGTCATGGACACCTGGCTCAAGGGCGGTCACGTCCAGGACTCGATCGTCGCCACTCTTCGCGGCATCGACCTGGTGGTGGAGGAGAACCACGCCTCGTTCCGACGTAGCTTCGTCGGCGCCGAGCCGTGGTGGCTGCCGGAGTGGGCGAGGGAACGCATCTTCGATCGGGTCATCGCCTCGTTCCACGTCCTCGTTGATGAGGTGGTGGACGATCCGGAGCACCCGGTCCGAGGCGACCTGGAGAGAATGCTGACCGAGACGGCCGACGACCTGCGCAACTCCGCCGAGCTCGAGGGGCGCATCGAAGAGACCAAGCTTCGACTGCTCGATTCGCCTGACCTCGCCACCGCCATCGGCGTCCAGTGGGAGGTGTTGCATCAAGGCTTGCAGCGCTCGGCCGCCGACCCCGGGTCCGACCTGGAGCAGCGTCTCACCGAGCTGATCCAGTGGTGGGGCGCCCGAGTGCTCGAAGACCAGCAACTACGTGGCCGCATCGACAACTGGATCGCCGACTCCGCCGAACGGCTCGCTCAGCAGTGGGACGCCGAGGTGACCGGACTCATCGAGACCACCGTCGAGCGCTGGGATGCGACCGAGATCTCACACCGGCTCGAGCTGCAATTGGGTCGAGACCTCCAGTTCGTCCGGATCAACGGGACGGTGGTGGGCGCCCTGGTTGGCATCGCCATCCACGCTCTGCTCCTGTTGACCGTGTGACCGCGCGCAAGGCCCCCCGTCGGATGTCCTCCAGGGGGCCTCGTATCTCGGATGTCGTTCTCAGACATCCGTCGGCATTCCGGTGTCCTCAGAGAGGGACCGGAAGCTACCGGACTAGATCGACTCGACTTCTTCGTTCAGCTCGATCCTCGGGGTACCGACGATGCCCGCTTCGGTCATCTTGGTCTTGAGGGTCGGGTTGGCGAGGAATGCCTTTGCCAATTCGAGGGTGTCGAAACCGGCGACAACTGTCACCACGTTGGGATCCTCGACCGAGCGGTTCACTCGTGCGAACTTCGCTCCTTCGGATGTGGGGGTGAACGTGTCATACACGCTCTTCCACTTGCCATAGTCCGTCACTGAATGCCGGATTGCAGTTGTAATCATGAGTCCTCCTCATATAGGTTGCTGCGTGATACATACTCTAACACACTCTTGGAGTTCTATATCACATACAGAATTCCATGCTGCGGACGGAGTATGCAGGTAGATTGGTCTGGAAGCATCCATGCAGCTGAGTCTCAAACGAAAAGGCGACTACGCCGTCAGAGCCATGATCTCGGTGGGACGACACCACGAGATCGGGCTGCGCCAAGCTCGTCAGATCTCCACAGAGATGCACATCCCCTACAAGACCTTGACCCTGATCCTGGCCGGCTTGGTCGCCGAGCGACTACTGGTAGCCATCCACGGACCCAAGGGAGGGTATCGCCTGGCTCGAGAACCCGGGGAGATCAGCCTGCTCGATATCGTGGAAGCCGCCGAGGGGCCGGCCACGTTCGACAAATGCGTACTACGCGATGGTCCCTGTGACTGGGAGGAGACCTGTCCCGTTCACGACACCTGGGCCCGGACCCAGGACGCTCTCACCCGAGAGCTGGCGGCAATCTCCCTTGCAGAGATGGCTGGGATCGACGCCGCGATAGAAGACGGTTCGTACCAGCCCGCGGCGCCTCCCCACACAGAGCCCACCAGTCGACACGGAACCCGCAACTGAACGAGCCAGGTGCGACTGTGCAATGCACGCTCAACCCCCGGACGCAGCGCCCTATCGACGTCGAACATGTCACATTGGATTCTTACGGTTGTGACATGCGGCGGATCAGTGAGTTCTACGGGATCACCATCCTCATGTTCTTTGGTGACCACAACCCGCCTCACTTTCACGCGCGCTATGCCGGCCGCAGCGCGAGAGTCGCTCTCGATGAAACTGTTCTGGACGGACAATTCCCACGTCGAGCCACCCGATTGGCGAGGAATGGGCGATGATCCACGGCGATGAGCTCGATGACTGCTGGGACCGGGTCGTCAACCACCAGCCACCCGGTACGAATGAACCATTGCCGTAGCAGTACTCATGGTCGACATAACCGCCGTAGAAGTCATGCAGGACAGGGTCGTGCACCTTCAGTTTTCGGATGGGTCCGACCGCGTTGTGGACCTTGCTCGCCTCCTCTGGGGTCCCGTCTTCGAAGACATCGCCGGTGACGACGATCTATTCGCTCAAGTCGAGGTCGATCACGAAATCGGCACGATTGTGTGGCCGAACGGAGCGGATCTCGATCCCGATGTGCTCCACGGTGACCACGAATCAGCCAACCCGGCACGCTCAAGCTCGTAATCAACAGCACCTGGTTCTCAACTACGTGTAACGCTATCTGAGCTGGGCTTTTGTCAATCCGCGTCAAACGCGCGTGAACAAACGGTGCGGTGGTGTGCATGTCTTCAGCACAGTCGAGCGTTAGGCCGAAGTCCAAGAGGCCATTGACACCGCAGGAGCGATTCGCGGCGCCTGCGCGAGGTTGATCTGAGGGGCGGATTCTGATTCTCAGCGGTCCCTGTGCTGCCACGGAAGGATCACTGTGAAGATATGGCGGGTGCGCCGGCAGTAATCTGCGGCGATCTTGGGCTCTCAGGGCATGATCGAGGTCAGGGTCCTCGAAGGCCCCAACATCCACTTCTCCGAGCCGGCGGTGGAGTTGGCCATCGACGGCCGACTGCTGAAGGGCTCCGCCGAGCCGGAGCGTCTCCTCGCGACGATCGCCAGGCGGGCCGGGGTCGACCTCGCAACACGGACGACCCGGGTGGGCGACGACATCGTCTTGCTCGCCTTCACATGGGAGCAGAGAGGTAAGGCCGAAGCGCTGGCGGACCAACTGGCCCGACTCCTTCGGGAACACCCCTGGGATTGGGAAGACGAACTCGAAGCGGCATCGCGCGCGGTACGCGACGCAGATCCCGGCGACGGGCCGGAGGCCATCGACCCCCCGATACCGGTGGTAGCGGTGACCGGGACCAACGGGAAGACCACCGTGACCAGGCTGCTCGCTCACATCGGTCGGGCTGCGGGGCGACATGTTTCCTGGTGCAATACCGACGGG